>JBGOSS010000004.1:0-126122 GCA_041476105.1 Gemmatimonadota bacterium | reverse complement strand
GATGCCAGGCTGGCGGCGACGATCTGCACCACGTCCGGCGCGGCACTGTAGTTGGCGTCGCCGCCTTGTGACGCGGTCAGGGTGCAGGCGGTGGTGCCACTGGTCATGGTGACCGTGCTGCCCAGGGTCGAGCAGCCACCCGAGGGCGTCACCGTCACGCCCAGGTTCGAGCTTGCCGTCGGGGTGACGGTGAAGGTGCTGTTGAACACGGCCGGGCTGGCAGGGGCCGCGAAGGCGATGGTCTGCGATGCCAGGCTGGCGGCGACGATCTGCACCACATCCGGCGCGGCACTGTAGTTGGCGTCGCCGCCTTGTGACGCGGTCAGGGTGCAGGTGGTTGTGCCACTGGTCATGGTGACCGTGCCGCTGGTGATCGTGCAGCCACCAGTGGCAACCACGGTCACCGTCAGGCCCGAGCTCGCCGTCGGCGTCACGCCAAAGGTGGTGTTGAAGACCGCGGGCGAGGCGGGCTGCGTGAAGGTGATGGTCTGCGCCGCCTGGCTGGCCGCCACGGTGCGCACCACGTCGCTGGCCGCGCTGAAGTTCGCATTGCCCGCCTGGGATGCCGTCAGCACGCAGTCCGCGGTGCCGCTGGTCATGGTGACCGTGGCGCCCAGGATCGAGCAGCCGCCGGTCGCCAGGACGGTCACGGTCAAGCCCGAGGTCGCCGTCGGTGTGACGGCGAAGGTGCTGTTGAAGACGGCCGGGCTGGCAGGGGCCGTGAACGTGATCGTCTGCGACGCCTGGTTGATCGTAAACACGGCGGTGTTGGACGTGATGCTGTAGTTGCCGAGGACGCCGGCCGGGCTCAGCGTTGCGCTGATCAGGTAGGTGCCCACCGTCTCGCCGACGGTGCGGGAGTACGTCGCCGTCACGTTGTCGCCGGCCAGGAAGCCGCTGAGCGTGCCGGTCAGCGTGGGATCCGCGCCGCCGAACGTCTTCGCGGCCGCGTTCGGCGTCACCGACGCTGCCAGGCGCGACGCCGCCACGGTGTGCGCCACGTCGGGTGCCGGCGCGAAGCTGCCATTGCCCGCTTGTGACGCAGTCAGCACACAGTCGCTCGTGCCGCTGGTCATCGTCACCGTGCCGCCGCTGATCGAGCAGCCGCCCGTCGCGATCAACGTGACCAGGAGACCCGAGGTCGCCGTCGGCGCGACGGCGAACGAGCTGCCGTACACCGCCGGTGTCGCGGGCGGCGCGAAGTTGATCGTCTGCGCGAGGGGCGTCACGGTCACACTGGGGGCCGCGGTCGTGACCGTGTTCCCGTTGATCGTCGCGTGCACCTGACTCGCTGTGCCCGCGATCACGCCCGTCAGCGTCGCCGTATAGGTTCCATCGTTGGGATCGTTGGTGGCACCGAACGTCCCCGTGCTCGTCCCGCCCGAGAACGAGAAGAGCACCGTCTCGCCGCCGGTCGTACGGTTGTTGCCGGCGGCGTCCTTCGCCTGGAGCGTGACGGTGATCCCGCTGCCCGACACCACCGCGTTGGCCGCCGCGGTGACGACCGAGGTCGCGGCGGAGGCGAGGCCCGGCGAAACCGTGATCGTCGGCAACGTCGAGGTGACCGCGGCGATGCCGATGGTCGCGCCGATCGTGAGCGGCGTTCCGACGCTCACGCCGGTGAACGTCGCGCTGTAGGTGCCGTTGCCGTGGTCGGTCGCGGGAGTCGCCCCGGCCGGCGTGACGGTGCTGGTGCCCGCCGCGGGCGCCGGCGTGAACGCCACCGCCAGGCCGCCCGTCAGGATGGTGTTGCCGGCCGCGTCCCTGGCCTGGAGCGTGACGGTGGAGGTCCCGCCCGACGGAATGCCCGTCGGTGCCGCCGTCGCCGAAGAGGTCGACGTCGATGCGGGTCCGGGCGTCACGCTCAGGGTCGGCGGCGTCGTGGTGACCGGGCTGCTGCCGATGGTCGCGCCGATGGTGGTCGCCGTGCCGGCGAGGACACCGGTGAACGTGGCCGTGTAGGTGCCGTCGAGGTGATCGACCACGGGCCCGAAGGTCCCCGTGCTCGTCCCGCCCGAGCGCGTGAAGGCGACGGTCGTCAGTCCGCCCACCGTCAGGTTGTTGCCCGACGCATCCTTCGCCTGGAGAGTGACGGTCGCGTTGCTGCCCGACGCGATGCTCGCCGGCGAGACGTTCACGGTGGAGGTTGTGACGGACGCCGCGCCGGGCACGATGTCGAAGGCGCCGCTCGCCGGGCCCGTCAGCGCGCCCGAGGTCGCGGTGAGAGTATACCCCGTCGCCGCGCGGTTCACGCTCAGGTCCGTGAAGGTCGCGACGCCGGCCACGGCGTTGACCGTCAGCGTGCCGCCCAGCGTGGCGCCGGCGGGGTTCGTCAGTGCGACGGTAACGGGAATGGTCGACGCGGCGGCCCGGTTGCCGAAGGCGTCCCGCACCTCGACCTGCGCCGCCGCCAGCGTCGCGCCCGCCGCCGTCGCCCCGCTGGGCGAGCCCAGGAACAGGAGGCTCGCCGGCGCCGCGGCGCCCACGGTGACCACGGGCTGCTGGGTCGCGCCCACGCCGTCGGCCGTCGCGGAAATGGTGTGGTCGCCGGCGAGCGTGCTCGCGAAGGTGCCGGCGGCGACGCCGTTCGAGCCGGTGACCGAGGCGGGCTGGACCAGGGTGTTGCTCGCGCCGCCGGTGGCCGCGAGCACGACGGCCTTCCCCGGTACCGCGTTGCCGAAGCCATCGCGCGCCGTCACGGTGACGGTGGCGGTTACGCCGCCGGTCGAAGCCGTGATGGTGGCCGGTGTGACGCTGACCGTCGTCTGCGACGCGCTCACCGGGCCGGGATTGGCGGTGGCGAGGAATATGACTGGTGCGCTGACGCCGCTCGCATTCGCCAACTGGGTGGTGGTCGTCGTTCCGAGGGTCCACGTCGTCGTCGCGATGCCGTTCGGGCCGGTGAGCGAGGTAGTGGGGTTCACCGAGCCGCCGCCGCCGGTGACCGCCCAGGTGATGGTGACGTTGGACACCGGGTTGCTCAGGTCGTCGGTCACGAGCACCGCGAGCGGCGTCGGCAGCGCCGCGCCGACGGTCCCCGCCTGGTTGTTCCCGCCGTTGGACGCCATGTGTGATGCGCCGCCCACCGTCGCCGTTGCGGTGAACGTCACCGTCGTGCTCGTGCCGCCGATGGTCGCCGTCGCCGTCGTGGTGTGCGGACCGGCCACGTTGCTCAACGTCCGCAACGCCGTCGCCTTGCCGCTCGCATCGGTCGTCGGCGCCCCGGGGCTCACTGTGCCGCCGCCCGTCGCCGCGACCCACTGCACCTGGACGCCGGCGACCGGGTTGCCGTTCGGGTCGGTGACCGTGACCTCGAGTGGGGTCGCGAGCTGCGTACCAACCGGCCCGGTGAGCAAGTCGCCGCCGGTCTTGGTGAGATGCGCCGCGGCGCCGGCAATGCCGGTCGCGGAGAAGGACACGGGGCTTCCCGAGAGCGTGCCGGAGGTGGCGTGGAGGGTGTTCGCTCCGGCCACCGTCCCCAGCGTCCACTGCGTGGCCGCGGCGATGCCGTTGGTACCGGTCGGCACCGCGGTCGCCGGCAGCACGCTGCCGCCGCCACCGGTGACCGCGAACGTCACGCCCACCCCCGCGACCGGGTTGCCGCTCACGTCGGTCGCGAGCACGGCGGGCGGTGTGGTCACGACGCTGCCCGCGACGGCCGTCTGGTTGTTGCCCGCCTGCACCGCGATCTGGGTCGCCGTTCCCGCGCTCACCGTCACAGTGCCCGATGTCACGCCGGTGAGCCCGCTGGCGCTGAAGGCGAGCGTGCGATCGCCGGCGAGGCCGGTGATCGACAGGCCGGTGAAGGTGGCGACGCCCGACGCGATGGTGATCGCGGTGGTCGTGCCCCCAAGCGTGCCGCCGCCCGTGGCGATCGCGACGTCGACGGCGACGCCGGCCTGGCTCACGGGGTTGCCGGCCCCGTCGATCAGCTGGATCGCCGGCTGCTGCGCGAGCGCCGCGCCGTTCTGGACCGTCCCCGACGGCGGCGTGAGGAGCGCGAGCCGCGTCGCCGTGCCCGCGCCGATGGTCACCGACCCGGAGGTCACGGGGCCGAGTCCCGTCGAGGCGAAGCGCAGTGTGTAGGTGCCGCTGGCCGCCGTGAGGGTGAGGCCGGAGAAGGTGGCGAGGCCCGATGCATTGGTGTTCGCCGTCGGATTGGCGAGCGTCGCACCGGCCGGCCCGGTCGCGATGCTCGCGGTCACGGTGGCGTTTGCCTGGGCCACCGCGTTGCCGAGTCCGTCCTGGAGCTGGACCGCTGGCTGCGGCACCAGGGCCACGCCGCTCGTGGCGCCGGCCGGCGGCTGGGTGACGATGGCCAGCTGCGACGTCGCGCCCGCCGTCACGGCGAACGCCGCGCTGGCGGCGCCGGTGAGTCCGGTCGCGCTGGCCGCGAGGGTGTAGCCGATGCCGGTGCGGTTGAGGGAAAGTCCCGGGAACTGCGCCACGCCGCCGGCCGCGGCGACGGCCGTGGTGCCGGCCAGCGTCGCGCCGCCGGGATTCGCGCCGAGCGCGACCGTCACGGTTCCGGTGAATCCCGTCGCCACGTTGCCCAGAGCGTCGCGCGCGGTGACCTGCACCGTGGGGGTGAACGCCACGCCGGCGATCGCGGACGCCGGGGCGGCGGTCACGGCAAGCAGCTTCGCCGGGCCCGCGACCACGGCGAAGGCGTTCGAGGTGACGGAGAGCGCACCGGCCGCGGCCTGAAGCGAATAGCCCGTCGCGGCCCGGTCGATGCTCAGGCCGTTGAACGTCGCCAGGCCGAGGGCCGCGGCGGCGGTGGTCGTGCCGGAGAGCGTCCCGCCGCCGGGGTTGGCGCCGAGCGCGATGGTGATGTTGCCCGTGAAGCTCGACAACGTGTTGCCGGCGGCGTCCTGCGCCGCGACCACCACGGCGGGTGTGATCGCCGCCCCGGCGGCGACGTTGGTGGGCTGCACCGTCACGGTGAGCCGAGCCGGCGCGAGGGCGACGCGGAAGTCGGTCGCCGTCTCGGCGTTGCCGCCGAACGAAGTCCACGCGCTGATGCGTCCCGTCTGGTCCACGGTCCGCATCTGCCAGTGGTACACCACGTTGTCGGCCAGGCCGCCGATGGTGGCCGTGGCCACGGTCCCGCGCGCCACCGCGGTGCTCGAGCCCGACGCCGCGTTCGTGAACGCCGTGCCGACGGGCTGGACCTCGACCTCGAGACGCAGCAGATCGCCGGGGTCCGGGTCGTTCAGGGTCGCCTGGAAGAGCACCGTCGCTTCGTCGGTCGTGCCGCCGGTCGCGATCGCGGTGGTGCCGTCGCTCTTGACTTGCGCGGCACTGCCCGGCAGCGCGGGAACCTCGGGGATCGCCACGCGGAAGTCAGCCGCCGTTTCGGCATTGGCGCCGAAGCTGAACCAGGCGCTGGTGCGGCCGGTGCGGTCCAGCGAGCGGCCCTGCCAGTGATAGCCGATGTCGTCAACCAGCCCGGCAACCGCGATCGTCGCGGTCCCCGCGGGGATCAAGGCGCTGCTCGAGGTCGGCGCGTTGGTGAAGGCGGTGCCGACGGGCTGCACTTCGACCTGGAAGCGCACCGAATCACCATCGGGGTCGCCCATGCTGGTGCGCAGCGTGATGGCCGCGACGTCAACCGCGCCGCCCACCGCAACCGGCGTCAGGTTGCTCAGCGATTGCCGCAGCGTGTCGGGCGGCGTCGGCGGCCGCGGGCGGGTGATGTCCAGCCGGAACGCGCCGGTCGCACCGGCGGGCTCGCTCGTCGCCTCGACGGTGTAGCCGCCGGTGAGAGGAAGCCGGATGTAGCGCAGGCAGGCATCCGGGAACCCGGCTGCACAGGCGTCGTTCTGCGCGATGGGCGGCGCGCCCGGAACGGTGTCGACGAAGAAGTAGGCATCGAAGGCCGACGACGTCATCTGGACCGAGATCGAGTCGCCGGCGTTGCCGCTGAAGCGGTAGAGCCGCGCGTAGCGCCCGGTGCGGCTGGGCGCGGCGCAATCCGCGGCGGTGAGCGAATCGGGGGTCGACACGCTCGGCGTAACGTCCTTCACGACGCAGCCGGTGATGCGCAGCCGCACCGGCACCGCCACCGGCGTGGCGGTGGGCCCGGCGACCGAGAAGATCAGCGTATCGTCGTAGGAGCCGATCGTGAGCCCGGAGGGGTCGAAGCTCACTGAGAAGCTGCCTGGCGCGGTACCGGAGGTGGCGGGGAGCTTGATCCAGGCGCTCGTTTGGGCGACTCGCACCGACCAGGGAATCGGATCGGCGCTGTCCCCGGCGGTGAGCGACACGGAGAAGGTGTGCAACGCGGTGCTGCCCACCGGCGCGGAATCCGTGAACAGCAGCGGGTTGACGGAGAGCCGGCCGGGATGGCCGGGGCTGATGAGGTCGGCGATCCGGCAGGTACTCACGCCGACGGCGAGGCAGAACACCAACACGCCCACTGCCAGTCGTTTGGCAGCGGGCGTCACCGTACTCAGCTTGACGGACAGCGCACGGCGCACGCCGAAGGGGTCCTCGGGTTTGGGGCTTTCCTTAGTCTGGTAGCGCTCGATACCCCCCAAATAGAGTCGCTTGGGCGACAGGACGCAAGAAATTTCTGGTACGCGCGCCACCGCGCAGAAGCTTGCGCGGCTGCCACCCTGCTTGGCGCGAGGGTGACGTGAGCGCGTTACCAACGCTTCGATCGTTCAGTCGTACTCAGTGACAGAAGTCACGCGGTTCGACCCTTGCCGGCCCAGGTGCACATGCAAACACGTTTCTCTCTGAACACCAGCGCCGCCTTCCTGCTCTCTCTGTCGCCCCTCGCTCTGGCCGCCTGCTCCCATTCGCACGCAAGTGAAACGCAGTTGGCCCCCGTGGATCTCTCGTTTGCGGGAACCTGGGAGCTCAATCCAGACGCGGCCGGGCGGGGCCAATCCGGCGCGGGCGGACGAGGCGGTGGCATGCCCGGTGGCCGGGGAGGGCGAGGCGGCGGGTTCCCTCGCGGCGGCGGCTTTCCGGGTGGTGGCGGCTTTCCGGGCGGTGGTGGAGGTTTTCCGGGTGGAGGCGGGACTCCGCGTGGCGGCGGTGGGTATCCCGGGGAGGGTCGCGGCCGCGAGCAGGACAGCCTGCGGAGCATTTTCCTGGCGCCGCGGCGACTGGTGATCGGGCAGACCGACAGCACGCTGACCTTTGGCGACCCATCGGGCCGCGGGCTGACCGTCTATTTCGACGGTCGGCCGACGATGGTCGGTCCGAGCATCGAGGTCAACGGACGCTGGAAGAAGAGGCGATTCGAGGTCCGGCGCACGCTCCCCGAGCGAGGCACGATCGTCGACGTGTACGAGCGGAGCAAGGACTTGTCGAAGCTGACGGTGCGCGAGCGCTACGAGGGCAGCCGTGACGGGCCGTCGCCGCCGGAGACGCAGCGGGTCTACGAGTTCGTGAGCCGCTGACCTAGGCAGCGCGCTTCGGGCCGCGCGCCAGCGGCGCGCGTACGCGTCGTCGGCAGCGCTTCCACGGGGAGATTAGATCTAACCCGTGAAAATGCGCCCGACGGACGATGCTCCGGCACCGCACGGCTTCACCCAGGAGCTTGCCGCCATGGCGCGGCTGGCCGTGCCGGTGGTCACGGTACAGGTCGGACTGATGTTCATGGGGGTGGTCGACACGCTGATGGTCGGGCGGGTGTCGGCCGAGGCGATCGCGGCTGCCGCCATGGGGAACCTCTACTTCTTCACGACGTCCATCTTCGGGGTCGGCGTCCTGCTGGCTCTCGACCCGATCATCGCCCAGGCCGTGGGGGCGGGGGACGAGCCCGCCGTGGCGCGCGGCATCCAGCGCGGCCTGCTGATCGCGGTCGGCCTGGCGATCGGGTCCTCGGTACTCCTGCTTGCCGCCGCCCCGGTGCTGCGGATGCTGCGCCAGCCGCCCGACGTGGTGCCGGTGGCCGCGGCGTACACGCGGGCGATCATCCCCGGGATGCTGCCTTTCTACGTCTTCGTGGTTCTCCGCCAGACGCTCCAGGCGCACCATCGCGTCGCCCCGATCGTCACCTCCATCGTGCTCGCCAACATCGTGAACGCGGTGCTCAACTGGGTCTTCGTCTTCGGGCATTTCGGTTTCGCCGCCCACGGCGTCGTCGGCTCGGGGGTCGCCACGGCCATCGCCCGGTGGTCCATGCCGCTCACCCTGGCCCTCTTCGCCTGGCGGGAGGTGAAGCGGTACGTCGTGCCCTGGCGCGGTGACGTTCTCCAGCGCGGTGCCATCGGCCGCATGCTCGCGATCGGCGCGCCGATCGGGACGCAGATGGCGCTCGAGTACGGCGTGTTCGCCGTCGCCGGACTCATGATGGGATGGATCGGCACGGTCCCCCTCGCCGGCCACCAGGTGGCGCTCAATCTCGCCTCGCTCACCTTCATGGTGCCGCTCGGCGTGTCGGCCGCGGCCGCGGTGCTGGTGGGGGGCGCGATCGGCCGGGGCGACAGCCCGGAGGCGCGGCGAGCGGCGGCGGCGGCCCTGACGTGCGGTGTCTCCTTCATGGTCGCCAGCGCTGCCACCATGCTGGCGGTGCCCGGCTTCTTCGCCCGCCTCTACACCAGTGATGTGGCCGTCGCGGCGGTGGCGGCGACGCTCATCCCCATTGCCGGCGTCTTCCAGGTGTTCGACGGCATCCAGGTCGTCTCGATCGGGATTCTGCGTGGCACCGGCGACACCCGGACGCCGATGCTCGTCAACATCCTCGGTTTCTGGCTCATGGGCCTGCCCGTCAGCTGGTGGTTGGGAGTGCGTCTCCAGCGGGGTCCGGCCGGGGTCTGGTGGGGCCTAACGCTGGGGCTGATCGTGGTCGGCGCGATTCTGTTTCTGCGGGTCCGGTCGCGGCTACGCAGCGATTTGCAACGCCTGGTTGTGGATGCGGCGATGTAGTCTATCCGGGCCGTTCTTTGACCCTATATTCACCTTCCATGCGATCCCTGGCCGCCATCATTGCTGGTCTGGCCACGTTGACGGCGTGCGGCTCCCTGCGACACCGACAAGCGGCGGCGCCTGCGCGACCCGAGGCCGCGCCGTCCGAGCGCGCACTGCCTCGGTCCTCGGGTGTGATCCTGCTCATGGGTCTGGACATGCCGGATGCGGGCACCGTGTTCGGCGGCCACTACGCGGGCGGTGTCTTCGATGTCCGGCAGTTCGGCTACCAACTGACCGACGCGGTGCGGGAGCGTTGGCGGATCCAGGCTGCCATGCGGGGCGAAGTGCTGCTGCGCGGCGCCGGTTTCCAGGTGCGCCGATCCGAGGCCTCGTCGAGCGCCCAGCCGTTGTTCGGCGTCCAGTACGGCTTGAGCGGCCGGGTGACCGAGCTGGCGGTCCAGTCGACCGGTCCCGCCGAGCCCTACCGTGTCGAGGCGCAGGTCGAGGTGGCGTGGGAGCTGCTCGACCTCGGCAGCGGCACGGCGGTCTTCGGCCGCAGCATGCGCCAGGTGCTGCGCGAGACCGGCACCGTCGACTCCATCGTGGGCGTGGCCATCGACGGGACGCTGTTGCGGCTCTTGTCCGATCCGTCGTTCCGCTATGCTCTCGCGCAGACCCGCTCCGACCCCGACGCCGGCGCGCGCCTGCGCTTCGCCCGCGAACTGCCGGCGCCCGGCACCGCGATCGAGATCGCCACCGCCGAGCTCAACCCGGCCACCGAGTCGACCGTGCTGCTCCGGATCGCGGCCGGGGTCGTGGCCCTGCGCAGCCCCGACCATGTCTTCGGCACGGCGTTCATCCTGACGCGCGACGGCCTGGCGCTCACGTCGGCGCGCTCGGTGCGCAACCCCCGCCGGCTGCGCGCCCGGATGCCTAACGGTGTGGAGCGGCCGGTCCGCGTGCTGCGGACCAGCCGCGGGCTCGACGTGGCCCTGATCCAGATTGCCTGCGACGGCGATTGCGAGACGGTGGACTGGGAGATGCCGGCCGGCGTCGCGGTCTTCACGAACATCGTTGTGATCGGGGCGCCGCTGACCGACCAGGACAGCATCGGCATCGCCTTCGGCCGGGTCGGCGGGCGGTGGGGGATGGCGAGCGGGGTGACGCTGGAGGTGCCCGACGGAAGCGTGGCCGGCGGAGAGCCGGTGGCAAGAACGGCGTCGGGGCGCGTCTTCGCGCTGGTGTCGTCGCGCCCCGGGCGCCGGACGGCGGTGCTGCTCTCGGAGGTCCTCGGCGCGCTGAAAGTGCGGCGGACCTAGGCCGCTGTTACGGCCGCCGAGGCGCCGGCGCCGCAGCCGGACGCCGCCTCGGCGGCGGCGGCGCCGCCTGTCCGGCGGGCCGGCAGTTGGCGATCGCGCTCTGCACACCCTGACGAATGCCGGGCATCACGCTCGTCAGCATCATCACGGTGCGCGCGCTGTCGAAGGGCACGCCTTCCTGCAGGCTCTGTTCCGTCCTCGTCGCCAGCGAGTCGGCCGCGTGCGCGGCCTCGCAGCTGTGGCTCTGTTCCAGTCCCGCCAGCATCGACGACAGTTTCAGCAGTTGGGCCCGGCCGGTGATGTTGCTGAAAGCCGGCTGCTGCGCCGGCGTCGACCACGTCCGGCCCCGGGCGAGCAGGGCCATGGTGCGGTCGATGTCCCGGTGCTGAAAGGCGTCCCGTCCCGCCTGCAGGTAGAGTTGGCTCGCGAACTCGCGGTAGGCCGAATCCTGGGCGGCGACGGCGACCAGCGCGAGCGCCGAGTCGATCTGGCCGCGGTTGTAGAGGTGGTCGGCGAGCAGCGCATACGCGACGGTGTCGGCGTGCTCCCCGCTCAAGGAGAGATAGCGGCGCACCGCCTGCTCTCCTTCCGGCGTCGAGTCCTGGCGCGCGCGCAGGACCATCGAGATGCGCAGCCAGTTCGGGGCGTCCAGGGGGTTTTTCTCCACGGCCATCCTGGCCCAGGTGAGCGCCGCGGTGCGATCTACCGCCTGCTCGAACCAGGCCGCGGCCGCCCCCGCGATCACGCTGTCGGCGACGGTACTGTCGGTCTGGACGGCGAGCTGGATGGTGCCCGCGGCCTGGGCCCACTGATGCTGCGCGCCGCGCGTCACGGCCACGCCCGCCAGGTACCAGGCGTTCTGCTGCTGGACCTGGTAGGCGCCGGTGTACTCGGTCGCGGCCTCGTCGAGGTGGCCCATCAGCGCGTAGACGTAGGCGCGATCGCCGCGAAAGAGCGCGTTCTGCGGCGCGCGCTGGAGCGCGGCGGTTAGTTCGGCGGCGGCGATGGTCAGGTTCCCGCGCTCCATGTCGGCCAGTGCCTCGCGGTACTGGGCCAGGCTGGCGGCGTTGGTCGGCGGGGCGCCGGTCGAGAGCTGGGCGGCTCGCTGGCGCGCCATCCGCGACACGTAGGCGATCAGCGAGGAATCGCCGGCGGCCAGCTGGGCTGTGGCCGCGGCGGGCAGCGCCGGAATCAGGAGGGCGGCGAGGACGAATCGCCTCCGGCGGTCCCGTATCGTTGCGAAGTGCATCCCTCATTATCGCAAAGCGGCGACGCAGGCGCCAGCGTGCTATGTTCTCCGCGCCATGGAGCAGATCCCCGACGCCCTGCGCGCCGCGCTAGCCGGGCGCTATGATCTCCAGCGGGTGCTGGGCCGCGGCGGGATGGCCAGCGTCTACCTCGCCGACGACCGGAAGCACCGGCGCCAGGTCGCCATCAAGGTGCTGCGGCCCGATCTTGCCGCCTCCATCGGGGCCGACCGGTTCCTGATCGAGATCGAGATCGCCGCGCGACTGACGCATCCCCACATCCTGGCGCTCCACGATTCCGGCGAAGCCGACGGCTTCCTGTACTACGTCATGCCGTTCATCGACGGCGGTTCGCTGCGGACCCGGCTCGAGGCCTCGGCCCCGCTGGAGCCGGCGGCCGCGCTCGCGATCAGCCGGAGCGTCGCGGGTGCGCTGGGCTACGCCCACCGGATGAACGTGGTGCACCGGGACATCAAGCCCGAGAACATCCTCTTCGCGCAGGGGCTGCCCATCGTCGCCGATTTCGGCATCGCCAAGGCCATCAGCACCGCCGGCGGCGAGCAGCTCACCCGCACCGGCTTCCCGCTCGGGACGCCCGGCTACATGAGCCCCGAGCAGGCGGCGGGTCTCACCGACCTCGACGTCCGCACCGATGTCTATGGCCTCGCCGTGGTCTGCTACGAGATGCTGGTGGGGCAGGTGCCCGGACGCTGGCCGACGGAGGACGCGGTGCGCAGCGGCCGCTTTCTCGACGCGCCGGCGAAACACCGGGCGCTGCTGGATACGCTGCCCCCGGCGTTCGAACCCGCGCTGGTGCGCGCGATGGCGATCCGGCACGACCAGCGCACCGCCAGCGCCGAGGCGTTCGTGGCCGAGATGACCGCGGCCGTGCCGGCGCGTCCCCGCCCCGCGGAACCGGCCGCGCCGGAGGCGCCGGCGAAGCGTCGCTACAGTGACGGCGAGGTGCAGGAGATCGTGCGGCGCGCGGCCGAGATGGAGGTGTCGCAGCCCACGCTGACGGGTGCGCTGACGATCGGCGGGATCCAGGAAGTGGCCGCGGAAGCCGGCATCGACCCGGCGATGGTCCGGCGGGCCGCGGTGCAGGTGGATGTCCCTTCGCGGCGGACGATCGATACCTCGTCCCGGAAGTTCTGGTCGCGGGTCGCCGGCGGTCCGACGCGCATCGGCATCGAGCGCGTGGTGACGGGCGAGGTCACCGAAAGCGATTGCGCCTATCTCGTCGAGGAGGTGCGCGCCGTCGTCGGCTCGGCGGGCATCACCAGCACGCTGGGCCGCTCGGTCACCTGGGTGGCGCAGCGTTCATCGAACTCGGGACTGACTCGCGACGTGCAGGTGTCCATCACGATGCGGGGTGGCCAGACCCGTATCAGCATCCGCGAGGGACTGGGCCAGCTGGCGGGCGGCATCTTCGGCGGCTTCGGGGGCGGGCTGGGCGGCGGCGGGCTCGGACCGATCATCGGCGCGACCGCCGGCGGGCTGCACGCGCCCCTGCTCGCTGCCATCCTCGGGCCGCTCTGGGTGATCGGCGTGTTGTCGGGCGCGCGCACGGCCTACCACTACGCCTCCACCGGCCGGCAGAAGGAGCTGGAGCAGCTGGCCGACCGGCTCGCCTCCATGGCCGCGTCGCTGATCGCCGAGTCGGCGCTTCCGCCCCCGCCCTCCACCGGGCGTCTCGGGCCCGGGTGACGGTGCGGCGAGCCGAGGGGCGGGCCGCGCAACCGGGGGCCCGGTCCGCGGTCGTGGTTCTCGCCTGTGCCTCCGCGCTGGCCTGCGGCGGGTCGCGACCCATGCCCACCGCGCGTGAGCTGAAGCCCGCGCAGGACGCGGGCCCGGCTGCCGTCGACCCACACGCCGCCGGCGTGATCGCACTGCTCAGCGTCGAGCTGCCCGACCCCGGGACGAAGATCGGCGGCCACTATGAAGGCGTGCAGTTCGACCGCGAGGTCGAATCGCTGGAGATGACCGCGGGGCAGCGCCTGCGATGGATGCGCTCGGCACGCGACGCGGGCGATTCGGCCCTCACCCACCAGGGGTTCCGCGTCCGCACCAGCAGCCCCACGACGAGCGACGCCGAGCTGCTGCGCGGCGTGCGGTTCGGCCTCTCCGCGCGAGTGACCGGTCTTCAGCTCAAGACCATCGGGTATGCCGAGCCCTACCGGATCGAGGCCCATGCCGCGGTGCAATGGGAGCTGCTCGACCTGGCCGCGGGTGCTGTCGTCTACGAGGGCTCGACGGTCGCGGCGGTCCATGGCGCCGACTCGCTCGGCGCCGCGGTCGACCGGGTCCTGGGCCTCGCGCTGGCGCACGCCCTGGCCGACTCGGGATTCCAGCGCGCCCTGGCCATGCCGCGCCCGGTCGTGGCGCAGGATCTCCTCTTCGCCAACTTCGCCCGCGCCATGCCGGCGGCCGGCGATACCATCGTGATCGCCGCGGACGCGCAGAACATGTCCGGCGAAACGGGGATCCTGGGCGGCATCGTCGCGCTCAGCGGAACGCAGGGCTTCAGCACGTCGGCCGTGGTGCTGACCCGGGACGGCCTTGCCCTGACCAGCGCCGCGGCGGCGCGGCAGCGCTGGCTCTGGGCGCGGCTGGCCGACGGCCGCCATCGCGCCGTCCGGCAGCTGCGCGCGGCGGGAGAGATCGCGCTGGTCGAGCTGTCGTGCGTGGATCCCTGTGAGACTGTCCGCTGGGCCACAGACACCACGGTGGGGGACCGCGCCAACGTCCTCTGGGTCGGCGCGCGGCCGACGCTGGGGACCACCGGCACGGGCATCGCCTACGGCCGCCAGCAGCTGCTCGTACGCCGGACCGGGGCCGGCCTGCTGAGCTGGCGGTTCCGGCGCGGCCAGGGCCAGGGAGGGGAAGCCGTCGCGCGGGCCGACGGAACGGTGATCGGCGTCGCGACGCGCAGCGGCGTCGTGCCGCTCGCCGAGGCCTTTCGTGTTTTGCGGGTGGCGCTCGCCGGCGACCCGTAGTCGCTGCAACTTTCGCCCGATACGGGTCGTACGACCTGAAGGCAGCGTTGCTGCCGATCCGCCGTCAACGATGCTCTTTGCACCATGCCCGCGCGGTAGCCGCGTGCGGGCTCGCGCCGTACCTTCTTCGTCCCCCGAATGGCCTGTACCATGGAGGCGTACGTGACGGATCGCAGGGAATTCCTCAAGACCACGGGCGCCGCCGCCGCGGTCGCCGCGGCCGGCGGGCTGGTCCGCCCACTGGGCGCCGCGGCCGGGCCGCAGCAGCCGGCGATGGACGCCGCGACTCGCGAGCTGTTGATGGTGGCGCTCAACGCGGCGCGCATGGCGGGCGCGTCGTTCGCTGATGCGCGCATCGCGCGCCAGCGGCAGAACTTCGTGTTCACGCGCGAGCAGCAGATCCAGAACGTCGTGGATACCGACTCGATCGGGTGCGGCGTCCGGGTGCTGGTGGATGGGACGTGGGGTTTCGCCGCGACGCGCCGCATGACGCGCGACGCCGTCGCGGGCGCGGCGCGCCAGGCGGTCGGTATCGCGCGCGCCAACCGCACCGCGCGCGACCGCGCCGTGGAATGGCTGCCGGTCGAATCGTATCCGGCCGCCACCTGGCGCAGCCCCTGCCAGGTGGATCCCTGGACGGTCTCGGTCGAGGACAAGGCCAACGTCCTCATCCAGGCCAATGCCGGCGCGATGCGGGCGGCCAACGTGCGTTTCGTGAACAGCGCGCTCTTCTTCGTGAAGGAAGAGAAGAACTACGCCAACAGCGACGGCACCATGGTCGCGCAGACGATCGTGCGATCGTGGCCGACGCTCCAGGCGACGGCGGTCGCCCCCGACCGATCGGACTTCCAGATCCGCGATTCGGCCATGGCGCCCATGCAGCGCGGCTGGGAGTACGTGCTGGAGCAGGACATGGTGCACAACGCCGAGCGGTGGGGCGAAGAAGCATCGCAGAAGCTGACCGCCCGGCCGGTCGAGGTGGGGCGTTACGACCTGGTGCTCGACCCGGGGAACATGTGGCTCACCATCCACGAGTCCATCGGCCACCCCACCGAGCTCGATCGCGCGATGGGCTACGAAGCCAACTACGCCGGGACCAGCTTTCTCGCCCCGCCGGAGCGGATGCTCGGCACCTTCCGATACGGTCCCGACTTCATGAACATCCAGGGTGACCGGTCGCAGGAGGGCGGGCTCTCGACCGTCGGCTACGACGACGACGGCGTGCGGCCCGAGGACTTCGCCATCATCAAGAACGGCGTCTTCAACGACTATCAGACCACGCGCGAGCAGGCGCCGTGGCTGCGGTGGTATTACGACCGCCAGAGCATGCCGACGCGGTCGCACGGTTGCGCCTACGCCGACAGCTGGAACGACGTGCAGTTCCAGCGGATGCCGAACGTCTCGCTGCAGCCCGGCGAGCGCGACCTTTCCATGGACGATCTCATCGCCGCCACCGACCGCGGCATCGCGATCTACGGCGCGGGCTCGTTCTCGATCGATCAGCAGCGCTTCAACGCGCAGTTCGGCGGCCAGACCTTCTACGAGATCCGCGGCGGCCAGAAGGTCGGGATGCTGAAGGACGTCGCGTACCAGATGCGCACCCCCGATTTCTGGAACGCGATGACGATGATCGGAGGGCGCAGCCACTACCGGATGGGCGGCTCGTTCTTCGACGGCAAGGGCCAGCCGGGACAGATCAACGCGGTGAGCCACGGCGCCGTGCCGGCGCAGTTCCGCAACATCAACGTGATCAACACCGGGAGGCGGGCATGAGCCGCCGCCAGCAGCAGGCCGCCGCGGGCATCTTCTCGCGTGAGGAATGCCAGCGCATCGTGGACAAGGCGCTCTCGTTCAGCCGCGCCGACGGCTGCGGGGTGAGCGTCAACAGCAGCATCACCGGGAACACCCGCTTTGCCGCCAACCAGCTCTCGACGTCGGGCGGCGTGGAGGATGCGCAGCTCGCGGTGCAGAGTTTCTTCGGCCCGAAGCACGCCGTGGTCACGACCAACGACATGTCGGACGCCTCCGTCCGGCGCGTGGTCCAGGAATCGGAGCGGCTGGCGCACCTCGCGCCCGACGACCCCGAGTCGATGCCGCCGCTGCCGCGGCAGCAGTACCAGGAGGTGAACGCCTTCTTCGATTCCACGGCGAACCTCGCCCCCGAAGACCGCGCGCGCGCGGCGCTGATCGCGCTCGAGGAGACCCGGCGCTCGGGCGACATCGCCGCGGCGGGATTCCTCGTCACCTCGGCCAATTCGGGATGCGTCGCCAACAAGGCGGGGCTCTTCGCCTTCCACCGCAACACGTCGGCCAACTACACGCTGACGGTGCGCACCGCCGACGGCACCGGCTCGGGGTGGGCCGCGGCCGACGACCAGGACTGGTCGCGGCTCGACGTCCGGGGCGTCGCCCAGCGTGCGATCGCGAAGGCGCGGGCTTCGCGCACGCCCGCCGCGATCGAGCCGGGACGCTACACCGTCATCCTGGAGCCGCAGGCGGTGGGCGACCTGGTGCAGCTGATGATCTTCTACATGGGGGCCCGCGAGGCGGACGAAGGGCGCAGCCCGTTCGTCAAGCAGGAAGGCGGGAACAAGGTCGGCGAGCGGATCGTCGATCCGCGCGTCAACATCTACTCGGATCCGGCCGACCCGCAGCTCCTCGCCCAGCCCTTCGACGGCCAGGGACTGCCGCTGGGCCGCCAGGAGTGGGTGAAGGACGGGGTCCTCAACCAGCTCTTCTACACGCGCTTCTGGGCCCAGCGCTCCAGCAAGCCGCCCACCGGCTTCCCATCGTCGGTGAAGATGGCGGGCTCCGATCAGACGGTGGATCAGCTGGTCGCCGCCACCGAGCGCGGGGTCCTGGTGACGCGGCTCTGGTACCTGCGCGAGGTGGACCCGCGCACCATCCTGTACACCGGTCTCACGCGCGACGGGACCTTCCTGATCGAGAATGGCCGAATCAGCAAGGCGGTGCGGAATTTCCGGTTCAACGACTCGCCGCTCTTCCTCCTCAACAATCTCGATGCCCTCGGGCAGCCGCAGCGGCTTGCCGGCACCGAGGCGGGCGGGGACGTCGTGATGCCGGCCGTCAAGGCGCGGGAGTTCAACTTCACCAGCCTGTCGGAGGCGGTCTGAGCGTGAAGCGCATTGAGCTCTAGCGCGCCCCGGGCCGCGGCGACCAACGCGGATGCGGCGCGCCGCCTCATGGCCGAGGTGGGGCGCCGCATCGTCGGCCAGGAGCGCGTCATCGAGGAGATCCTCATGGCGCTCATGGCCGGCGGGCACGCGCTGCTGGTGGGCGTCCCCGGTCTCGCCAAGACGCTGATCATCCGCTCGATCGCCGACGCCATGCGGCTCGATTTCCGGCGGATCCAGTTCACTCCCGACCTGGTCCCCAGCGACATCACCGGGACCGAAATCATGGAAGAGGACCCCGCCAGCGGGGCCCGTACCTTCCGGTTCGTGCGCGGACCGGTCTTCGCCAACATCGTGCTCGCCGACGAGATCAACCGCACGCCGCCCCGCACCCAGGCCGCGCTGCTGGAGGCGATGCAGGAGCACCGCGTGACGGCCGCCGGCGAGACGATGCGGCTGCCCGAGCCCTTTTTCGTGCTCGCGACGCAGAACCCCATCGAGCAGGAAGGCACCTACCCGCTCCCCGAAGCGCAGCTCGACCGGTTTCTGTTCGACATCCGGATCGGCTATCCCGACGAAGCGGAGGAGATCGCGATTCTCCGGGCGACGACCGGTGCCGCCGAGGCGCCGCTCAAGCCGGTGCTCGACGCGGCCGACGTGCTGGAGCTCCAACGGCTGGTGCGTGACGTGCCGGCGGCCGAGCCGGTGTTGCGCTATGCGGCCTCCCTCGCGCGCGCGACGCGGCCCGACGACCTGGGCGCCCCCGAGCTGGTGAAGCAGTTTGTGCGGTGGGGCGCGGGGCCGCGCGCCTCGCAGGCGCTGATCCTCGGGGCCAAGGCCCATGCGTTGCTGGGCGGCCGCTTCGCGGTGGCGCCCGAGGACGTGCGGCGCGTGGCGCCCACGGTGATGCGCCACCGCGTCCTGCCGAACTTCGCCGCCGAGGCCGAGGGGATTACGGCCGAGCGGGTGATCGAGGAGGTGCTCGCGCGCGTGCAGGTGCCGCGCGCGGACATCCGGCTCTAGGGGGCGAGGCACGTGGCACCGAGGCACTCCGGCACGGACTACGGCCGCCTGCTCGACTCGCTCCGGGGCGTGACGTGGCCGGCCCGGCACGCGGCCCTCGCCGGCACCGCCGGCACCCACCGGTCGCGGCTCCGCGGCCTCTCGGCCGAATTCACCGAGTACCGACCCTACCGCCAAGGCGACGACCCTCGCCGGCTCGACTGGAAGCTCCTGGCCCGGACCGACCGCGCCTACCTGCGTATCACCAGCGACCGCGCGACGCTGACGACAGTCATCGTGGTGGATGCGTCGCTGTCGATGGCTTTTCCCGAGACCACGCACGCCAAGTGGGCGCAGGCCTGCCGCCTCGCGGTCGGTCTCGCCGCGGTCGCGCACGGCAGCGGTGATCCGGTCGGGGTCGTCGTGACGGCCGCACCGCGCCCGCGCCGGGTCGAGCCGCGCACCCGGCGGGGCGTCCTGGCGGAGATCGCGCGCGTCCTGGGCGCCGGCGATCCCGCCGGCGGCCAGGCCCTCGCGCCGGCCTTGGCCGCACTGCGGGGAACGCCGCGCGTCGCGGTGTTGAGCGATTTTCTTGGCGACGCCGACGAGACGCTCCGTCGTGCCCGGGAGTTGATCGCCGGCGGCACCGAAGTCCATGCCGTCCACCTGGTGGCGCGCGAGGAGCTCGAGCCGCGCGCCCCGACCCTGGCGACCGACCCCGAATCACCGGAGGTGCGGCGGCCACTCATCGCCGAAACGCTTCCCGTGTACCAGCGCGCCTTCGCCGAGTGGCGGCGGCTGACCGGGCGGACGTGGCGCGCGGGCGGCGCCGTCTTCACCGAGGTGGTGACCGACGAACCGGCGGCGCGCGCGGTGCGCCGTATCTGCGGGCCGGCCCCGTCGGCGTCCGGAGTATCGGCGTGACCTTCCTGGCGCCGCTCTGGCTCGCGGCCGGCGCGGCCGCGGCTGCCGGCCTGGTGCTGGTGCACTTCTTCGCCCGCCGCCGGCCCCGTCCGGCTCCGCTTCCCACCGCGCGGTTCGTGCCCGACATCGCCGCGCGCGCACCCTCGATGGCCTCCCGGCCCACCGACCTGCTGCTGCTGCTGGTTCGGCTGGCGGCGGTAGTCGCGATCGGCCTCGCCCTGGCGCGGCCGGCGCGCACGCCGGCGCGCCGCCCGATCCGGCGCGTCGTGGTCCTGGACCGTTCGCGGGCCGTGGCGTCCGCGTCGGAGGCGACGGACAGCGCACGGGCATGGGTCGGGACGGGGGATACGCTCGTGGGAGCGGGGGAGCGTTCCCATGTACCCACGCTGTCATCGGGCCTCATCGCGGCCATCCGGGCGGCGTCCGTGATGCGCGATCGGGCCGACTCCCTGGAGCTGGTCATCGTTTCGCCCTTCGTCAACGCATCGTTCGACGCCGCGACCGACTCCATCCGCCGCCTGTGGCCGGGACGCGCGCGGCTGGTCCAGGTGCGCGCCGCCACGCAGGCGGCTCCGGCACGCATCACCCTGGCGGGCGCCGGGGACGATCCGCTGCGGGCAACCGTCGCGCTGCTCGGCGGGCGCGCCGGTGCGGAGTCGCGCATCGTGCGCGCCCTGCCCGCGGGAGGGGACTCGGCGTTCGCGCGGGGCGGCGGCGTCCTGGTGGCCTGGCCGCGTGATCCCGGCAGCGTGTGGCCAGAGCGAACCACAGACACCGTCGGCGCCGTGATGGCAGGGGAGGCCGTCGTGGTCGCGCCCTTCGTTCGCAGCGCCACGCTTCCACCCTCCCACGCTCCCACGCTCCCTATCGCTCACTGGGTGGACGGGGTGCCCGCCGCCATCGAGCGAGCGTTCGCATCCGGCTGCATTCGTGACGTCGCGATCGGCGTGCCGGCGGTCGGCGACCTCGCGCTCCGGGGCAGCATGCGGCGGCTGGTGGACGAGCTGACCGGGCCCTGTGGAGGCCGGCTGAGCCTGGCGCCGGCGGACGCCACGGTGCTCGCGGCGATGCGTCACGACGGCCCGCTGATGCCGGCCCATCTCGCGCCGCCGGTGCCCCGTCGCACGGCCGCGTCCGCCTGGCTGCTCGCGCTCGCGGCGCTGCTGCTGCTCGCCGACATGGCGCTGCGGCCGAGGTCGTCGCGACCATGAGCGCCGCGGTGCCCCTCGTCGACACCACGATACCGGCGCTGGCGCGCGTCGAGCGCACCGGCCAGGCCCTTCTGCTCGCGGTGCTGCTGCGCGCGACGATGGCTTCCGCGGGAGTGCTGGTCGCCGCGCTGGCGATGCTGGCCGCCTTCGATGTCGCACTGGGTCTGCCGATCCTGATCCGCCTGCTGGCATTGCCGCTGGCGCTCGTCGCGGCCGTGGCGGTGGGCCTGCGCGGCTGGCGGGACGGCCGGGGCGCGCGATCGCGCGAGCAGGTCGCGCTCTGGATCGAAGAGCGCGTGCCCGCGCTGCGGTACGCGCTCGCGACGCTGGCCGATGCCCGACTCCAGCGTTCGGCGGCGACGCTGGAGCTGGAGCGCATCGTTGGTGAAGTCTCGTGGACCCACGCGGTGCGGCGCGCCGCGGCCGGGGCGCTCCTCGCGCCCGGGGCGCTGCTGATCCTATCGGCCGCCGTGCTGGCCGCGTTGCCCGGCGCATCGGTGGTGCGCGTGATGCGGCCGCGGCCGGGCGACGTCCTGGATGCCGCGCTCCCGCTGCGGGGCCGCCGCTCGGTGCTGGCCCCGCTGGTGGCGACGGTCACGCCGCCCGCGTATACGGGCCGGAATGCGGTCACCATCGAGGAGCCGGTGTCGGTCGCCGGCATCGCCGGCAGCGAGGTGGCGTTCGAGGGGCGCGGCAGCGCCTCGCGGGTGCGCGCGCAGCTGGGCACCGACACCATCCTCGCGCGCACCGACGGCACGCGGTGGCAAGTGCGCCTGCGCATGCCGGCGCGGGCGCTGGCGCTTCGCCTGGCCGACGGCACGGTTGAGCGCCTGGTGACCATCGAGCCCTATCCCGATTCGGCGCCGGTGGTGACACTGCGCACGCCGGCACGCGACTCGGTGTTCCGCAACGCCACGGGGACGATCCCGCTCGCCGCGGACGCGAGCGACGATCTGGGGCTCGCCGAAACCCGGTTCGAGTACATCATCTCCTCGGGCGAGATGGAGAGCTTCACGTTTCGCACCGGTGCCCTCCAGCCGCGGGTGCTGCACGGCGAGCGCCGCGCCGAGCTCGAGGCCTCACTGGTCCTCGGCGCCCTCTCGCTCTCTCCTGGCGACGTGATTCACATCCGCGCCGTTGCCGGCGACGCCAATACCGTCACGGGTCCGGGGCGCGGCGCATCGGAGACCCGCACCATCCGCATCGCGCGGCGCGGCGAGTACGACAGCGTGGCGGTCGAGGCGCTGCCGTCGATCCTCGGTGACACCGCCGCCCTGAGCCAGCGGATGCTCATCATGCTCGCCGAGGCCCTGGAGCGCCGGCGGCCGCACCTGGCCCGCGACACCGTCGTGGGGGCGTCGCGCGACATCGCGGTCGACCAGGCGCGGCTGCGTCGCCGGGTGGCCGACATCGTGTTCATGCGCGTCGGCGGCGAGAGCTCGGGTGAAGAGAGCGAGGGCGACAACGACGCGAATCGCCCCACGACGCCCGAGCAGGTGCTGGCGGCGGCGGAGTCGGCGGCGAGCCGGAACCTTGGCGTGCCGCTCGATTTCGCGGCCGACGAGTCACCGGTGATCGCCGTCAACCGGCCGCTGCTCGATGCCTACAACGCGATGTGGGAGGCGGGCCGCTGGCTGGAGATCGGCGAGCCCGACGACGCACTGCCCCACATGCGGGCGGCGCTCGCCGCGATCCAGCGCGCGCGGCAGGCCGAGCGGATCTACCTGCGCGGTCGCCCGCCGACCCAGGTGGTGGACTTGCGTGACGCGCGGCTGAAGGGTGACCGCGCGCTCGCGGCCGCGTCGCTACGCTTCCCCACGGCGGCGCTGGGCGCGGAACGCGCGCGCCTGATGGCGCGGCTGGCGGCGGCCGCCGGGCTCGCGCGCGCGGCGCCCGCCGACGCGTCGGACTCATTGCTGCTGGTGCGACTCGACGCGCTCGGCCTCTACCCGGCGTTCGCCGGCGCGGTGGGGCGCGCGGCGGCGACGCTGCGCCGTGGCGCCGACGCGACGGCCGACATCCTCCGCGCGCGAGATGCGCTGCTCGGCGCGCCGCGCCACGCCGGCACGCTGCCCGACTGGGGCGCCGCGCCGTGAGCGCGTTCGTCTTCGCCACGGCCCAGTACGAATCGGGCGACTGGGACAGCGCGCCCCTCGTGCCGTCGAACATCATCGACACGATCGCGCGCTACACCAGCATCGACACGGCGCCGGCCGGCGCCATCGTCCCCCTCGGCTCGCCCGAACTGTTCCGCTATCCATTCGTCTACCTGACCGGCCACCTGCCGGTGCGCTTCAGCGACGCCGAGCGCGCCAACGCGCGGCGGTGGGTGGAGCGCGGCGGCTTTCTCTTCGTGGACGACCACAACCACGACGTGGACGGGCAGTTTCACAAGACGGTGACTGAGGAGTTCGCCCGCACCTTCGGCTCAATGACGCGCCTGCCCGCCTCCCATCCGCTGTACTGCGCGTTCTTCACCTTCGAGGAGGGGCCACCCACGACCTCCCACGAGCTGAACGGCTGGGGCGACAACCTGGTGCACCGCTATCTCGACGCGGTGCTGGTGGGCGGGAAGATCGGGGTCCTGTACTCGAACAAGGACTACAGCTCCGAGTGGAATTACCACCCGCAGAACAAGCGGTTCTTCGCCATCGACAACACGAAGTTCGCGGTCAACCTGGTGGTCCATGCCCTCACCCGGTAGCCGCGTCCAGCTCGAGCGGGGGCTGCGGCTCGCTGGTTTCGCCTTGCTGGCGTTCTGCGCCTGGGCGATCACCGCTGCTCCGACGGCGCCCAGTCGCCTGGTGGTCCGGTCGCCAGGACGGACCGGGCCGGGCGCGCTGGGGTCGCTGCTCCGGGGCTGGACCAGGAGGGCGCCGGCCGAAACGCTCGCATTGGAAGTGGCGAGCGTGCCGGCGGCGGTCGAGCGCGATTGGCTCGCGGCGCTTGCCGGGGCGGGGACGGCCGTGACCTGGAGCGGCGCGCTTCTGCCGACGGCGATGGAGGTGCTGCCGGTCTCCGACCCGGCGGGCGGCATCAGCGTCCTGGCCGCCGCGCCGGTTGGCACGCGGGTGCAACTCGCCGATTCGCTTGGCATCCTGGACAGCGCGACGGTCACGCGCGCTGGCGCGGCGTTCCGGGTCGCCGCGCACACCGGGCCGCTCCAGATAGCGGCCGGCGCGCAGGTGGCGCGCGCCGCGACGTGGGACAGTCTTGCCCCCAGGCACGCGGTGGTGCTGGGTGCCGCCGAGTGGGAGACGCGGTTCGTCATCGCCGCCCTGGAGGAGCGCGGCTGGATCGTGGATGCGCGGCTCGCCGTCGCGCCGGGCATCGCGGTGACACAGGGCCGGCCATTCCCGTTCGACACGGCGCGGCAGGCGGTCGTCGTGGCGCTCGACGCCCTCGCGCCAGGAGAGGCCCAGGCGGTCGCGCGCTTCGCCTCGGGCGGCGGCGGCGTGGTGGTGGGCGCGGCGGCGGCGCGGGGCCTCGGCAGGGTTGCAGCGGGTGGCGTGGGCGCGCACCTCCGGGCGCCGGAGATCACCTTCACGGCGGTGGCACCGCGGCGCGCGCTGGCGCTCGATCCCATCCTGCCGCGCGGCGACGCGGTGGTGCTCGAGCGACAGGGCCCGCACGTCGTACTCGCGGCGCGGCGCGCCGGGGCTGGCCGGGTGGTGCAGACGGGTTACGACGAAACGTGGCGCTGGCGCCTGGCCGGGCCGGGCGACGCGACCGATGCCCATCGGGAATGGTGGGCTGGCGTCGTTGCGGCGGCCGCGTATCGAAGCGAGATGGCGGTCGGCCCCTCGCGGGCGGCGGGGGACGACCGCGCGCCGCTGGCAGCACTGGTCGACGCGCTGGGTCCGGCGCAGCCCGGGGCGTCACGCGCCGCCGGCGGCTTCGACCCGCGCAGTCTCCTGCCACTTGCCGGCAGCCTGTTGCTGCTGTGCCTGATCGCGGAGTGGGCCTCGCGGCGCTTGCGGGGAGCGGCCTGACCCCGGGCTGCCTCTAGCGCACCACCCACCAGTTCTCACTGCCATCGTTCATGCGCCTCAAGCTGAGCGCTTTCAGCATGTGCGGCTGGTCCTTGGTGATCCAGTAGCGGCGGCTCGCCCCCGTGGTGCCTGCGTCCTCTTCCACAACCCAGGTCGCGACCTGTCGGCCCCGGTAGGTCATGGTGTCGGAGCCCACGACCCGTATCGTCACCCAGGTTACGCGTCCGTTGAACGCATCCAGGCTCGGCACAGCGGCCGCATAGCCATCGGCGAGGGGAAGCGCGGTCATCACCAGTCCCCGGCTGACGAACGGATAGGCATGTTCATCGAGGGCAAGGTCGATCTCGGCACGCGGCTGGTTGACCGGCACCACCCAGCCACGAACCCTCCCGGCCTCGAACACCAGGTCCGCCGAGTCGGTCGGCGCCTGGGTGCGCGAGCGAACCGGCGCGAAGTTGCCGGCACGGAGGATACTGGTGTACACGACCTGGCCCGTTACCGAGCGGGCCAGGAGCTCGCCACCCGATCCGGCGGGTGCCGGTTCAAGTGACACGGTAAACGTCGAGCGCTGCTCGCGCGTGTCGCCGCGCACCATCACCACGTCGATGGTGTCCGCATAGGGATGGATGGCGGTCGTGTTGAGCCGTCCCCGTCCCACTGCGACCGTGTCCACCTGCTGTGCCGTGAGGCAGGCCGGCGCGGCCAGCGTGGCCAGGTTCAGAGCCGTGAGTGCCGTGACGGCCGCGGACGCAATCCGGCGCATGGTTGTCTCCGTGTAATCCGCTACGAAGCGGCTGGGTCTATTCCGGGTTTGTGGGATTGCTCGAGGAACCGCAGACCCGCGAAGGCCAGGCCGGCGCAGGCGGCGACGAGAAGGACGACGACCCCTTCGGGCAGGTGGAGCAGTGCCGGCAGGGTGAAGCGTCCCATCGGTGTGGCGTCGTAGAGTCGGGCCACGAGCGGATACACCTCGCCGAACAGCAGTGTCCCCGCCAGCATCCCGCCGATCAGGGCTGCGGCGTCGAGCTTGCCGCTCGCGGCCGCCACGCAACCGGTGCCGGGGCACAGACCGCCCATCACGAATCCCACGCCGAAGAGCAGCCCGCCGGCGAGCTGGGGGAGCAGCCAGGTGTTGGGCACCGCGAGCAGGCCCGGGTCCATCAGGCCTGCCCGGGAGAGCGCGAAGACGCCGATCATCGCGGTGACGATCGCCGTGAACAGGACCTTGAAGACCGTGAAGTCGGTGCCGTAGAACTGGCCGGCGAGCTTGCGGCTGCTGCCCAGGCCGCCGCGCTCCAGCACGAAACCGAAGGCCACGCCGGTGACGGCCGCGACCGCGAAGCTGGCCCGCTCACTGAAGGCGCCGGCGGGGAAGAGCGGGAAGATCATGTCCACTGCCTGCGCACCAGGGGCGCGACGGCGTAGCCCGCGGCGAAGATCGCGATCATGAAGACCCAGCTGCCGACGCTCAGCAGCGCGCCGCCGGTCAAGGCCTGCCCGCTGGTGCAGCCCCGGGCCAGACGTGACGCGAAGCCCATCAGCAATCCGCCGCCCAGGGCCCAGAGCATGCGCTCGCGCGTCGCCGCGCGCGGCCCGTGCTCCACCCCGCGCCGGATCCGTCCGGCGAGCGCCGCGGAGAGAAGGCCGCCCGCGAAGATGCCGAGCACCTCGAAGACGATCCAGCTGGCGAGCGGATCGCGGCCGCCGGCGACATAGGCGTCGAAGTAGCCGTTCGCGGCGGTGTGCGCGGGCGCCACGGCGTTCTCGCCCGCCGCCACGGCCGCCGCCAGCGCGCCGGAGGCGCCGATGCCGTGGCCCATCACGGCGAAGGTGGCCAGCAGCACCAGGCCGAGCCCCACGCCGGCGGCGTACGGATTCCAGTAGGATCTCATGGCCGGAAGACTCCCCCGAAATCGGTGTTGGCGTCGCGATGCGCGTACTCGCCGTGCGACGGGTCGAGCACGTAGCCCTCACGGACGTGGCCCGCGGCGATCTCGCCGACGGCCTCGACCAGGCGCCGCGCGTCGTCGGGCGTGTTGGTGAGGCCGAAGGACGCGCGTACCATCCCGGGCACGTCGCTGTGATCCCCCGCCACGATGCGCGCCTCGAGGTCACGCGAGGCCGCGTCGCCGATGCCGAGCAGCGCCTTCACGTAGGGGTGCGCACAGAAGCAGCCGCTGCGCGTCCCGATGCCCCACTCGTCGCTGAGCACCGCCGACACCAGGGCGTGGGGAAGGCCCGCGACATTGAACGCGATCACCGCGAGCCGGCCGGGCCCCGGCTCGGCGTCGCCGTAGAGGCGGACGCCGGGAATCGCGGCGAGGCCGGCGAGGGCGGTGCGCGCCAGCTCCACCTCGTGGGCGACGATCGCCTCCCAGCCGATCGCTCCGTACTCGCGGATGGCGGCCGCCAGCGCCACGGCACCGACGATGCACGGCGTTCCCGCCTCCTCGCGCTCCGGCGGGGCCGCGTACGCCACCCGCTCCACATCCACGATGCTGACCGTGCCGCCCCCGACCAGCCGGGGCTCGCCGCTGCGGAAGGCGTCACGCGGGCCGATCAGCACGCCGGTGCCGAACGGGGCGTACATCTTGTGCGCCGAGAAGGCGAGATAATCCAGGTGCTCGGGGTCGTCCCCGGGGCGCACGCCCACGGGACGATGCGGGACGAGCTGGGCCCCGTCGACGACGATCGGTGCACCGGCCGCGTGGGCCCAGTGCGCCCAGCGGTGTACCGGGTTGACGATGCCGGTCACGTTGGACGCGCCCGAGACGCACACCAGCCCCACGCGGCCGCGCAGCTCGACCAGCGTCTGGTGGAGCGCGGTCTCGTCGACGGCGCCGCCGGCATCCAGCCCGATGTGGATCACCGGCGCGACGCGACGCCACGGCAGGTCGTTGGAGTGGTGCTCCATCATCGTGGCGACGATGCACCGGCCGGGCGCGATGGGGAGCCGGTGCGCGAGGTGGTTCAGCGACTCGGTGGTGTTGCGGGTGAACACCGCGACCTCGGTGGCCGGATCGGCGCCCACGAAGTCGAGCACGGCCCGCCGCGCGTCCTCGAAGGCCCACGACGAGAGGCGCGACTTGAAGCCGGTGCCCCGGTGCACGTTGGCGTACCAGGCCCCGAAGTCTGTCACGGCGCGCTGCACCGCGGTGAAGGGCGGCGTGCTCGCGGCGTGGTCGAGATTGGCGTAGCGCCGCGTCCCACCGCCCAGCACCGGCACGGCGGTGTCGCTTCCGGCGATGCGGCACGCGAAATCCGTCACGGTTTCTCGACGGGATACTGCGTCAGCGTGGTCCACTCGGTGAACGAGCCGTCGTAGAGCCGCGCGTCGAAGCCCGCGAGCCGGGCGGCGAACCAGACCGCGGTAGCCTGCCCGCCGACGTGACAGTAGGCGACGACGGTGTCGCCGGGCGCGACCCGCACGCTGCGGAACAGGTCGCGCAGGTCGTCGGGCCGCCGGAAATGGTCGAGAGTGTCGGCGACGATGATGTCGAAGGGGATCATGGCCTACTGCTTTTCGACCGGGTACTGCGTAAGGTTGCTCCACTCCGTGAACGAGCCGTCGTACAGCCGCGCATCCAGGCCGGCCAGCTTTGCGCCGAACCAGACCGCGGTGCCCTGCTGGCCGATGTGGCAGTAGGACACGATCGTCTGGCCCGGCTCGGCCCGCACGCTGCGGAACAGCTCGCGCAGGTAGTCAGGACTGCGCCAATGGTCGAGCGTGTCCGCCGCCATGGTGTTGAAGGGGATGTTGAAAGCCCCCGGAATGTGGCCCACGCGCGGCTGGTCGGCGCTGACCAGCTGGTTGCCGAGGAAGAAGCGGGTGCCGCGGGCGTCAATCACCCGGACCGAGCGATCGGTGAGGTGGGCGGCGACCCAGTCGGCGCGCACCACGACGTCGTTGCGCGGGTGCAGGGTCAGCGTGCCACGACGTGCCGCGGGCGCCACCCCGGAGGTGACCGCGCCACCGCGGGCGCGCCACGCCTGCATGCCGCCATCGAGGATCGAAATGCGTGATCCCAGACCGGCCCAGTAGAGGGTCATGTACACCCGGGTGGTCGGCGAGAACCACCCCTCGGCCTCGTACAGCACGATGCGCGAGTCGTCGGAGATGCCGCGCACTTCCAGCGCCGAGTCGAGCGCCGCCGGATCGGGCAGCTCGAGGACCGGCGCGCCGGGACGGTCGGGTGCCGAAACGTCGTCCATACTGATGAAATTCGCGCCGGCGATGTGGAGCGAATCGTAGCCGCCCCGGGGACCGATCTGGAGCAGCACCAGCTTCGGATCGCGCAGGTGCTGGGCCAGCCAGTCCGCGGTGACGAGCATCGTATCGCGCGGGCCCTGGAGGGCGAGCGCGAGCAGGGCGACGGAGACGATCATGGGTTACCTCGGGCGTTGCCGGTGACGATGGGATAATCGCTATGGTGGGTCCAGTCGGTGATCGAGCCGTCGTAGAACTTCGGGTCGTAGCCCAGGTAGCGCAGGATGAAATACATCTGGCTCGCGCGCATCCCCACGGTGCAGTAGAGCACCGGAGTCACGCCCCCGTGCACGCCGGCCAGGCGCAGCATGGTGCGCAGCGCGTACGGCGACTTGAGGCGCGAGCCGCGGGACTGGAGAGCGTCGGAGGGGTTCTCGAACGCCTCGGACCACGGAAGCAGGCGGGCGCCCGGCAGGTGCCCGCCGTGCAGACGGTCGCGGCCGGGGCCGCCGGCGTATTCGTCGGCGGTTCGGACGTCGAGCACCGCGACGCGGTCGTCGGCCAGGTGGGCGCGGACCCAGGCGGCGTCGGCGATCACGCCGGGCCGGGGTCGCGGCGTGTACGTCCCGCGCGACGCGGCAGGTGCCTGCGTCGTTGTCGGCCGGCCCTCCGCGCGCCACTGCTCGAGCCCGCCGTCGAGCATCGCCGTGCGGTCGCCGTGGCCCAGCAGGTCCAGGGCCGCGAACACGAATCCCGTCACCCAGGGGTCACCGTACAGGACGACCCGGCTGGTGTTGGAGATGCCGAGGGCCTCGACCAGCGAATCCAGAGTGGCCATCGGCGGCATATCGAAGTCGCCGACGGTGATCGCCATCGCGTCGACGTGCCGCGCGCCGGGGATGTGTGCCTGCGCGTACCCGTTGCTCATGTGGTCGACGTGGACCACCACGACGTTGGTATCCGACAGGTGCGCCGCGAGCCATTGGGTGGTGACGAGCAGCGACTCGCGGACGGCCGGCACGGTCTCGTCCGGCGGACCACACTGCGCCGTGGCCGGGTGGGCGTGCAGGATGGCCGCCACGGCGATCGATCCCAGTATCCTGGTGCGGTTGGAAGTCATCGGGCTGCTTCCTTCGGGTAGAGAATGGTCTGCCCGGAACCGTCGAACTGCATGATCCACAGCTCCATGGCTCCCCGGCGATCGGATTGGAAGACGATGCGTCCATCGGGAAGCCAGGTGGGCACCTCGTCGAGATGGGCATCGCTCGTCAGCCGGGAGAGGCCGCCGCCGTCGGGGCGCGTGAGGTAGATGTCGGTGTTGCCGGCCCGGTTCATCTGGAAGGCGATCCAGCGCCCGTCGGGTGACCAGGCGGGCGTCTCGGGCCGCATGGTGCTGTCGGTGATGGCCCGCAGTCCCGTTCCATCGGCGTTCACGATGTAGAGCGTCAGCGTATGGGCTTCGCGGTTGATCGACGTGAAAACGATCTGGCGCCCGTCCGGGGACCAGCGGGGCCAGAAGTTGATGCCGGGAAGATCGGCGACCTGTCGCTGCCGGCCGCCCGCCGCGTCCGCGACGGCGAGCTGGATCCGCGGAAAGATGCCGGTCCCGAAGGCAATCCAGCGGCCGTCAGGAGAAAAGGCCGGCGTCTGGATGCGCGCGGAATCGAGATAGGGTGTCCGCGCGCCGGTGGCGGCATCGACGATCCATCCGCGGAACCGCCCCCCATCGATGGTGTGCACGGCCAGGCGCCGTGAGTCGGGCGACCAGGTCGCCGAGCCCTCGAACTCCGGTGTGGTGGTGAGCCGCCGCGCCACGCCGGTCGCGAGGTCGAGGATGAACAGCTCGCCGGGATGGGCACTGTCGGCGTGAGCCATGAACACCACCGAGCGGCCGTCGGGCGACGCGGCCGGCGTCGAAGCGCGAACCGGCACCTGCTGCGGCCACTGCTGTGCGGGCGGCGCCGGCGATGGGGCGGCCGGACGCTGGGCCACTGCCGGGGCGGAGATCGCCGACACGGCGAGAACTGCAAGAATCTTTTCACGCGTGAACACGACCAAAGGCCCGCTCCCGAAGCGGAGGGTCCGAAGCCTGTGAACGGCGGTACGATGCCGCCCGCGCCCGCCGGGTTTAGTGGTCATTGGGGTGGGGTTACGCCGCGCCGGGCGTGATACCAGTTGAAGCGTCCGCCGCCGAAGCTGCCGCGCTGCACCAGCATGTGGCCGGTCGCCGCCTCCACCCATGCCGTCGTGCTGCCGCGTGAGATCACGAGGCAGCGGACGGCCCGCGGACCGTCCTGGAGCACCGCCTGATCGGTGACGCGCAGCGTATCGGCACGGGTGACCAGTGGTCCGGCGCCATAGAGCGCGAACGTCGGCACCACCAGGGTCGCGCCGACTGGGGGACTCATGGAGGCGAAGCCCTCGACCGCGGCGTCGCCGGCGTAGCGGGGCCCGTCGAGCGCACCGCTGAACAACCGTGGTGTCTCGCCCGCCGGGACGACCCATCCGCTGGCCCAGGCGTCGGTAAGGAGAACGGCGGCGGAGTCCCGCCTATCGCGCACGCCGTCGAATCGCACACTCAGGTCGGCGCTCCGGACCCGCACGGTGCCGAGGGCGGTGGCCGCGTTCGTCGAGTCGTACCACTGGGTGAGGATCACCCACGCATCCGGCCCCTCCCTCACGACGGTCCGAACGATCCACTCGCGGCCACGGGCGATGGGCCCCGTGCCCTCACGGGTGTAGGTGTCCAGGGTGTCGATGCCTTCGACCAGCTTCGCGCCGGCGAACCGGTTCTGCGCGAGGGCCGGTGACGCGCAGGCCAGCACGAGGGCTGTAAAGTTTTTTGCACATGTGGACATGAGCATGGGTCGACTCCGAGCCGGTGTGAGCTACTGGTGCGCCCGGTCGCCGAGTGCTTCGACGGCCGTGAGGCGCACCTGGTGAATGGGGTCGCGGGTCGCGGCCATGAGGAGGTCGAGCGCCCGCGGTCCGGGTGTATCGCCCAGCGCGGCGGCGGCCGCGACCCGCACGTTCCACACCGTGTCCCGGATGGCGGCGGCCAGCGGCTCGGCCGCGCGGGCGTCCTTCAACGACCCGAGCGCCCACGAGGCGGCGGAGCGAACCTGTGGGGACGCGTCGTGACGTGCCGCCTCGGCCAGCTCATCGAAGCTCCTCGGGTCGGCAATCTCGGCGAGGTTGCGCGCCGCGGCGCCGCGCACGCCGGGAATGGAGTCGTGCAGCGCGCGGACCAGCCACGGTAAGGCGTTGCTGCCCAAGGTGAACCGGAGATTCCACGCCGCCATGTCTCGGACGTGCTCCTCACGGTCGTGCAGCAGCAGGTCGCCGAGCACTTCGCCGGCGCTCGCGCCGCCGATCTCTTTCAATGCCGCTGTCAGGACGCCACGCACGCCCATGACCGGGTCACGGGTCATGGTCGCGAGCGGGGCGACCGCGGCGGGATCCTTCAGTGTGCCGAGCGCCAGCACGGCCATTTCGCGCACGCTCGCGTCGGGGTCGCTGAGGGCGGCGACCAGCGCCGGCCGCGCCGCGCGACCGCCAATGGCGCCGACGGCCCAGGCTGCCATGCCCCGCACGGCCGGGTCGGCGTCGCCAAGCCGATCGATGAGCGCGTCCCGCGCCTGCGACGACTTCCGGGCGCCGAGCGCGAAGGCGGCGCGCTGGCGCGCCTCGGCGTCGGGCATCGTGAGGGCGCTGATCGCGCTCTTCAACTCGGCCGCGTCGCGGCCTTCGCCGAGCAGCCGGAGGCTGCTGAGCGGGACGCCGACCAGCAGGGCGACCGTCGTCGCCCCGGCGACCGCGCGGAAGCCGATGGGCGAGCGGTTCATGCGCCCGGCGAGAATCGCGCCGACACGGGCCCGCAGCGTCGACGGCTGGGCCATCGCCAACGCACCGCGCGGGGCACGGATGCCGGCGAGCGAGGCCGCGATCTCGTACAGGTGCTCGGCGTACTCGACCGACCGGGTGCCGGCGCGGATCACCTCGTCGTCGCAGGCCCGCTCCAGCTCCACGTTCGCGGAGCGCGCCGCCATCCAGACCAGCGGGTTCATCCAGTACATCGCGCGGGCGGCTTCCGTGGCGAGCAGCGAGGCATAGTCCCACCGGCGCACGTGCGCCAGCTCGTGGAGCAGCACCACGCGCAGCCGGTCGTCGGTCCAATCGCAGGCGGCGGCAGGGAGCAGAATCACCGGGCGGAACAACCCGCAGTTCACGGGCACCGTCAGCGCATCGGACAGCAGCACGCGCACCGGGCGCGCAATCCCCAGGCGGGCCGACAGCTCGCGCACTGCGCCCTCGGCATCGCCGGGCATGGGTGTCGCGCGGCCAACCAGGCGACGCGCCGCGGCCCAGCCGGCCGACAGGCGACCGACGCCGAAGACCACGCCCAGCACCCAGGCAAGTACCGCGAGCAGGGCTGGCAGCACCGCGCCCCGGCGGGCAGCCGGCGCGCTGCGCGTCATCGCCTCATGCTGATGCCCGAGCGGCCCCTGGGCCAGCGGGGTGCCGCCGGAGGCCAGCAGGTCGGCCATCGGCATCGCGCTCGTCTCGGCCGCCGGCGCGGGAACCGGCATCTCCCAGCGCGGCAAAATCAGCGAGACAGCGGGGAGGAGGATGAGCGAGGCCAGGGCGACCGACCAGACAGCGTGCCGCGTGGCGGCCGCGGCGTCGCGCAGCGCGCGGGCCAGGAGCCAGGCCGCGGCGATGATCGCCGTCGCACGTACCGCGACGGTGGCGAGCAGTGCCTGCGGGACGTCGGGGGACAACTCGAGCATGACCATGTCAGGCCTCCCTCTTCCGTGCCTGGGCGATCGCCCGCGCGATCTCATCCAGGTCCTGCGGGCTCATCTTGGCAGCCGAGCCGTCGAGCAGGGCCAGAATCGCCGCCGAGGGCGAGCCCCGATAGAACGTTCGCAGCATGTGCCGCATGGCCGACTGCTGGGCCTTTTCCGGCGCGATGGTGGGCCGGTAGACGTACCGTGGCCCGTCCTGGCGGTGTGTCAGGAACCCCTTCTTCTCAAGGATGCCGAGCGTCACCCGGACGGCGTTGTACGCCGGCCGATCGGGGAGCGCCCGGGTTACGTCGGCGGCACTGGCCTCGCCGAGGCGGTAGACGGCATCCATGATCTGCCGCTCACGGCGGCTGAGCTCGTACTGGAAGGCTTCGGTCATGGGTGAAAAAATATATGCATACCGGCACTACGGGCTAGTAGGGCGGGGGTTTCGCCCTGGAGCCACCGACGGCGGTCCTCGCCTTCCGGCTATGTTACGGGGTGAGCCCCACGCTGTCCCATGACGAGAGCCTTCATCTCTTCATTGCCGAGCTGGACGGTCACCAGGCGACGGTTGCCTATCGCCAGGTGGACGACCTGATCCTCGACTTCCAGAGCACCTACGTGCCCCACGTCCTTCGCGGACAGCATCTTGGCACGCGGGTCGTGTGCTACGCCCTCGACTGGGCGCGGGCGCGCGGCCTTCGGGTCGTGCCATCGTGCTGGTTCGTGGGGTCGGTGGTCGAGCGGCACCCGGAGTATCGGGATCTGCTGGTGAGCTAGCTGCCGGTGGTGGCTGACCGCTGACAGCTGCCAGCTGCCAGCAGATGGCCGAGAGAACCATCGGCCATCAGTGCTATCTGGGGAGACGCCGCGGCGGCGCCGCGCCACAGCCTGCATTCCGCGCGCGCAACGCCGGCGCGATCTCCGCGACGATGGTATCGGCGAGGGTGGTGTTGGCGGCTTCGGTGGTGTGCCCGATGTGGTCGACGAACACCGTCTCGCGGGCCCGGTCGAACAGCCCCGTGATATCGACGAATCGCGCACCGCCCACGCGCTGCATGGGAGCGCCGTCGGCGTGCAGCGCAGCGGCGAACACCGTCGCCCGCGCCCGCTGCTGGCCTGCGGGTGCACTCGCAAAGGCGGCGCGCTCGTAGGCCGTCAAGGTCTTGGCCGTGGTGGCGATCGATGGCTGCCAGAAGTAGAAGGGCACGAAACCGTACCGGGCGGCGAGTGCCTCGACCAGCTCCTGGTTCGCGGCGTAGATCCGCGCGACTTCGGCACCCAGCCCGTGGGGCACCGCGACGGGGCGCTGCGGCCGGACCGCGGTTACCAGGCGCCGGAGCAGCAGCGAGCGGCGCAGCGCGAGTCCCGCGAGCAGCCCCGCGGCGCGCGCATCGTCGCGGAGGGAAGGAGCCCAGGGGGTGAGTGCGCGCCCCATGCTGAATTCCGCCTCCCGCAGCGATTCGTTCTGCGGGATCCCGGCCCGTCCGTTCATGATCGCGGCATCGACGTCGTTGATGCCGTCGAGAAAGACGACGACCGCGGGACGACGGCCGGCGCGGAGCGCGAGCTCCAGGGCGATCATTTCCTGGGTCGAGACGTACCCCGACTCGCCGAAGTTGGTAACGAAGGCCGAGGCCACTCCCGCCGCGGGGAGGGCGCGGGCCACGGCCGCCGGGATGGTGGCGCTATCGCGCTGGTTGGAGCCCCACATCGTCGAGCCGCCGAGCATGAAGACGTCGCACGCGCCGGCTGGGCGCGGGGGCTGCGGCGTCCGGCGGATGCCGTTGCTGTCGACGTTGATGTAGCGCCCGGCGAAGGGGCGGCGCCGCCAGTAGGTGTAGGACGCCCAGCGCATCGCGCTGCGGGCGTCGTTGTTCCGGGCCCACTCCGCCTCCAAGTCGCCGCGCCAGGGATCGCTCGCGCCCGGCCGGTCGGTGCGCTGGCCGATCTCCGTGTCTCCCGTGGCGCGCAGGGAGGCCTGCGCCCGGTACGCGAGCTCGGCGCCGATGGCGAGCAGCAGGACCCAGCCGACCAGATGCCAGGCGGTGCGCAGCGCCGCGAGCGCGCCCGCCACGGCGCTCAGCCGGCGACCTTCGTTGTGAGGGGGGGGCGTCACGCCTCAAGATTCGCATTCGCCTCGGGGCGATGCAATGGGCGTGCGGTTCTAACGCTGTGAAGCGCTCCTGCGCCGGGGGCGTCCGATGAGACGCCGCACCAGTCGCGCGACGCGGCCCGCCGGTCTCGCGGTTCCGGCGCGCAGGGCGTCGCGCAGGGCGGATCCATCGGGCCACCGGTCGGCGGGCCGGCGCTCGAGGCAACGATCGATCGCGGCGGCGAGATCGGGCGGTACGCCGGCGGCGTGCGCCGCGACCTGTGGCACGTCGCGCGTCACGTGCGCGGCGGCGATCTGCTCGGGATTGCCCTCGAACGGAAAGCGGCCGGTGAGCATCCGGAAGCCCAGCACGCCCAGGGCGTAGAGGTCAAGCCGGCCGTCACACTCGATCGCGCCGTGGAACTGCTCGGGCGCCATGTATGCCGCGGTCCCGTACCCCTTCGTGATCTCGGCGCGCGAGTGGTCGCTGGTGCGCAGGATCGCGATACCGAAATCGCTGATCACCGGCTTGCCCCCCTCGTCGAGGAGAATGTTCTCGGCCTTGAGGTCGCGGTGCACCACGCCGTGCCCGTCGGCGTAGGCGAGCGCGTCGGCGAGCGAGGTCAGGATGCTCCGCACCGTCTCGGCCGGAAGACGCGGCTCCTCCTCGAGCCGCCGGGCGAGCGTCCCGCCCGCCAGGTACGGCATCGCGTACCAGCAGGCATCACCCGTTTCGCCGGTGCCGAGGATGGTGACGATGTTGCGGTGCGACAGCGAGGCAAGGATGCGCCCCTCGCGACGGAACCGGCCGCGCTCGTCGGCGTCCTTCACGCGCGCGGGGGCGAGCAGCTTGATGGCCACGCTGCGCTCGAGCCCGGGCTCCCAGCCCTTCCACACCGCGCCCATGCCGCCCCGCGACACCAGGTCCACGACGCGATAGCGCCCCGCGACGGCGCGTTCGAGCAGTCGCCGCTCGCTCTGCGCGGCGAAAGCACCCGAATCGTGAAGTGTGAGAAGCGTCTGCATAGCGCCTTCATGATGGAAGGACCGTGCCAGCGTCGCGGCGGTGGCGAAGACCTTGCCCCGTCATTACTTGAGATGCGCGATGCGGCCGTTTGGTTGTGGGAGGCTCATCCACTCACGGGACAGGTTGTTCCGAAATCGGGATACCGGGCCGCCGGCCCCCGGGGCATGGGCGTTAGGTACGTGTGGTAGCCGCGCGCCGGTCCGCGGGATACATTGGGGGCAGCGTGCCCTTTCACCAGGACGTCGTATTGATGCTGAAATGAGTGTCCCCTCGCGGAGTCTGCCATGGCCGTTCGCGCTGTAACATTCGCCAGCCACGATTGCGACCGATTCGTCGAGGACGTCAAGACGAGGGTCGCCGACTACTTCGACACGAACCACCTTGGGATCAAGGCCAACGCCGCGATGGTGATCAAGACGATCATCATGGTGGGCGCACTGGTGGGGCCGTACGCGTTGATCATGAGCAACCAGCTCCCCGGCTGGGCGATGCTGGCCTGCTGCGTCGTGATGGGTGTCGCGATGGCGGGGATCGGCTTCAGTGTTTCGCACGACGCATTGCACGGCGCCTACTCGAGTAGCCCGCGCCTCAACGCCGCGATCGGCTTCACCTTCGACCTGCTCGGCGCCAGCGGTTACATGTGGAAGATCACCCACAACGTGATTCACCACACCTACACCAACATCCACGGCATCGACGAAGACCTGGAAGTGACGCCGCTGCTGCGGCTCTCACCTTTGGCGAAGCATCGCCCCTTCCAGCGCTACCAGCACCTGTACGCCCTGCCCGCCTACAGCATGTCGACGCTGAACTGGATCTTCGTGAAGGACTTCGACCTTTTCAGCCGCAAGGACCTGGGCCCGTACCTCGACAAGAAGCACCCGGGCGCGCAGATCGCGCTGATGGTGTTCTCGAAGCTCTTCTCGCTGACCTGGATGCTGGTGCTGCCCCTGCTGGTGCTCGACGTGGCCTGGTGGCAGGTCCTGGTCGGTTTCCTGGTCGTCCATCTCATTGGCGGGACGATTCTCGGCGTGATCTTCCAGCTCGCGCACGTCGTGGAACAGACCTCGCACCCGGTGCCCGACGATCTTGGCCGCATGCCGAACGGGTGGCTGGTGCACGAGATGCTCACGACGGCGAACTTCTGCGTGGGGAACCGGCTGTTGACGTGGTACGTGGGCGGGCTCAACCACCAGATCGAGCACCACCTGTTCCCGAAGACCTGCTCGGTGCACTATCCCGCGATCAGCGTGATCGTTCGGCAGGTCGCCACGGAACACGGTATTCCGTACCATCACAATCCGACGTTCGCGGGCGCCTTCGGCTCGCATCTCAAGATGCTGCAGCGTTTGGGCGCGGACGAATCGCCCAACATCGTGCGGGCGGCGGTCGCCGCCTAGATACGCATCGCGCGCGCGCCGGTCGCGCGCCAGACTCCGTAGACCACGCGCGCCGCCACGCTTGCCAGGTGGCGGCGCGCGCGTTGGTAGGGGTTCCAGCCGAGCCCGCAGGGCGCGAAGCTGATACCCAGGTCGCTCCGGGTCGATTCCTCCAGCAGCCGGCCACCGAAGCGCTCGTTCTTCCATCCCTCGAGGACGCTGAGGCGCCAGCGCAGGGCGCGCAGCACGTCGAAGGGACGCTCGCCGCGCGCGATGCCCGGTGGCACGGCCGTTCCGGCGAGCTGCGCGGCGGCGTCGAGCCAGCGCCGCGGCGCCCGTTCCGCGGGCACTTCGTTGGCATCGAGGCGCGAGCCGATGATGTCCCAGGCGACGGGGTCGTCGCCCGCGAGGATCGACGCGCCGTCGTGAAAGAAGCGCAGGCGCCAGGCCCTGGTGTCGTGCTGGAGCGCGTGCGAGAGGGCGTGCCACAACAGCTCGGTCGGCGCCGGAATGCGGACCCGGTGCCCATTCCATTCGATTTCGCGCGCGTCGTCGTTGGCGCGGCGCCAGGCCTCGTCGGGATTCAGGGTGTGCGACAGCGAGGTGTGCAGCTCGACGCCGACCCGGCCCGGGCCGACCAGCGCCGGCGCGTGATGCGGCGACTCGGCGCTGGAGGCGCGCGCATACCCCGACTCGCGCAGCCCTTCCCAGGCGCGCGTCACCGCTTCCCGGGGCAGCAGCAGATCCACGTCCGATGTGGACCGGGCGTCGCCGCACGGATAGCGCGCGCCCGCCGCGCGCCGCGCCGTGCCCTTGATCAGCACCGACGGAATCCCCTGTGCCCCCAGGAACGTCAGCACCGCCGCCGTTTCCGCGTCCACCATCAGGTTGCGCGCCGCGCTGTCTTGCGCGTGGCGCCGCAGCGGGCCGACGAATCGCTCGGGCGCGGCGGCGGCGGCCTCGGTCTCGGTGAGCCGGCGCAGAATCCACATTGCCGCCCGCTCGTAATCGGCCAGCGGGTACAACCCGTCCGGCCTGGTCTCCGACCAGGCGCGCGCCAGGTCATCGGGGTCGGTGCGCGGACGCAGGCGCAACGTCTCGAAGAGCAGCTCGGCGGTGGCCACGGTCAGCGGGCGGCGGCGAGGGCGGGAAAGGTCGCGATGACCTGGAAGGCCTGGTGCGACTCTTCCCCGGGCTCGAGGTAGGGCGCGCCGTCCTTGACCAGCCAGGCGTGCGCCTGGAGAACGCCGCGCTCGTTCTTCCGGACGCCGATGTGAAGCGCGATGGGCCGGCCGGCGCGCCGCAGCAGGTGATAGAGGACGATGCCCCGCCGGAGGCAGGTGTACCGCCATGGCGGCGGGAGGCGGCTCAGTTGGTGGCCTACATAGTCCGCGAGCACGGCGTCATCCGGCGCGCCGCCGCGACCCGGTTCCGCGGCCCGCCCGACCAGGGCGGCCAGCCGCGCAAACGACACCACCGAGAGCAGGGGCGGCAGCACGGCGCAGGCGGCGAGCGCGCGCAGACGCCACGCGGCGGGCAGCGCGTCGCTCATGTCGCGTCTTCTACCGTGAGCATGCCGCTGCGCCGTCCGTGCTCGAGAAAATCCCGCGCGGCCGCTGACGCCTGTTCGGCGCTGACGTCGTACTTGGCGGTCAGCACGGCGACCAGCTCCTGGTGCGTCCGCGGCTGCGCGAGGGCCTGGAGCAGATCGAGGCCGCTCTCGCTGACACTGTAGTAGCGTCGCGTGCCGAGATGGAGCACGATGCCCTCGCTATCGAGCGCCGTCAGCCGCAGGTCGGGGTGCCGGGCGTAGCGGACCGTCACGGCATCAGCTCCATGAGGACGTCGCGGCCCCCGAAGAGGTCGGGACCGAGGAAGAGGCGGTAGCAGCGCGCCTGGCGCGCCAGCGCGGCGAGGAGATCCAGATGCTCCTGCGCCAAGGCCGGCTCCAGGGCGACCCATGCCGACCACCGCACCAGCTCGGCGAGTGCTTCGCGGGGACGCACCGGCTCGAGACGGGTGAGGCTCCCCTCGACGCGCGGCAAGGCCAGGATTTGCGGTGTGACTTGTCCCGCCCAGGAGCCGCCCAGCTCCTCGGGGAAGAACGCCGACTTCCGGCCTCCGCGGGCCGCCGCACCGCCGGCAAGTCCCAGCAGCGCGTAGCCGCCGGGACGCAGGGCGATCGGCGAGCGCTGCGCCAGCGCCGTGACGCCGTTCCCATTCTGCGCGAGAAAGGTGAGATCGTCGCTGCCCACCGCCCAGCCCCTGGTGGCCAGGAGGGCGGCGGTCGTGGACTTGCCCGACTCGGCGTCGCCGGCGAAGAGCCAGTCGCGACCCCGCGGATCGCGCGCGACGGCTGCGTGGACGTGATGCCACCCGGCGCGACGCAGCAGGAAGACGAGCGTCGCCGTGAGGAATGTCTGGGTCAGCCGATCGCGGTCACGGAGCGCGTCGCGGGTGAGCTCGACCAGGGCAGTCCGGGCGCCGGGGGCGATCGTGGCGCGGGCTTCACCGGCGCGCCAACGGATCCGCACATCGTCCAGCGGAGCGCCCGAACGGATCTCCACCAGCGGCTGGAGAAACGGCTCGCGCGGGTCGTCATCGGCCGGAAGGTTCTCGACGATGTGCACGTCGAGCGCCAGCGGCACCGGAGGCTCCAGGCGCATCCCGGAGAGCCAGTCGGCGAGCCACGAGGCGACTTCGGCGTCGCGGCATGCAACGCCAACCGGCGGGGATGCGGTCATGAGCTAAGGGTGGGAAGGAAACGCGAAGCGCGCCAGCCCAACGGACAGGCGCGCGTCAAGGGCGGTTTGACCCGACCCGTAGATCGGCGACCCCCTGAAGAGGGTGACCTCAGCCAACGAGGCCTCTTCCTTCAGAGTCGGGTACACAAAGGTCTTCTTCTCCATAGACGGTTCCTCCTATTCGGTAAGCACACCGGTGCGGCCACCGTGCCCGGTGGCCATTGTCGACGAGAATGGAGGACGCAAGTTCCGCACCGAGACACGCGGAACAGCACCAATCACTCAACACTATACACATCAATCAGTTACATGACAGACAGACGGGTCTTTGCGGACGGCAAGAGGGTCTTCTCTGTCGTCCGGGCGCCACAGTTGCTATCCTTGCCGCCTCATCTGTTGTACGTCAGCCACCGGGGACCCCGATCAGCCAACCAGGAGCCGTAGGCCGGAACTTCGCGACTCTTGGGCTGGGTGAGACGACCGCCCGGCTCATCTCGTTCGGGGCGACGGTCTACCTGGCGCGCCGGCTGGGCGTGTCGGGTTACGGCGTGGTGGCGCTGGCCGGGGCGGTGCTCCTCTACTTCTCTCACCTCGCCGATTTCGGTCTCGACACCCTGGGGGTGTCGGAGGTGGCGAAGGACCGCGGGCGCGTCGGTGCCCTGGTGCCCTCGCTGGTCCTGGGGCGCCTGGCCGTGGCGGCGGTCCTGTGGCTGGGGCTCGTGGCCGTGGGGCTCCCCGTCCTGCCACAGCCCGAGGGAGCGATCATCGCGGCGAGCGGGGCGGCGCTGTTGTTCCGCGCCACCAACGTCCGGTGGGCACTGATCGGGATCGAGCGGCCGGCCTGGGTCGCGCTGTCGCGGGTCGGCGGCGAGCTGTTGCAGGCGCTGGTGATCCTCACGGTGATCGTGGGCGCCGGCGACCTGGTCCTGGTTCCCGCGGCCCAGGTCGCCGGCGACGCCTTTGCCGCGCTGCTGCTGGTGTTCGCGCTGGGCCGCCTGGGCCCGTTGCCGCTGCGGTGGGAGCCGGAAGCTGCCATGCCGGTCTTTCGAGCGGCCCGCCCGCTGGTGCTGCACGCGTTGCTCGCACTGCTGGTCTTCAACTGTGATCTCATCCTGCTCCGGTTCTTCCGCGACGCGTCCACCGTCGGTTTCTACGCCGCGGCGTACACGCTGGTCAGCTTCCTGTCGAACATGGGTGTGTCGTTCGGCTATAGCCTGCTGCCCGCGTATGCCCGGCTGTCGGCCCGCAGCGACGAGCGGGACGCGCTCTACCGGAGCTCGCTCGCGCAGGCCGCGGCGGCGACGCTGCCGATGGCGGTGGGCGGTACGCTGGTGGCGGGTGGGCTCATCGCGCTGGTTTTCGGGAGCGGCTATAGCGCATCGGTGCTGCCGCTGCGGATCCTGCTCTGGTCGGTGCCCGCCGTCTGGATGCGCGCCTCGGTGCAGATGGCCCTCGTCGCACAGGGCCGCCAGCGCGACGTCCTCCGCGTCACGGTGATCGGGGCGGCCCTCACGGTAGTGCTCGACCTTCTCGTGATCCCGCGTTGGGGGATGGCCGGTGCCGCGGTGGTGACGGTGACGACCGAGCTGGTACGCATCGCCCTGGTGATGTGGTGGGGGCGCCGCGCGGGACTGCCGCTGCCTTCGCCGGCGCGATTCGCGCGGGGTCTGCTGGCCAGCGTGGCGATGGGTGCGCTGGTCTGGGTGCTCTCGCCCCGGGCGCACGTCCTCGCGACGGTGGCGGCCGGCGGCGTCGCCTATGCCATTCTGCTGGTGATGGTCGGCGCGGTGCGGATCGGCCGGAGCGGCGTCGCGGTGAGGCTCTGACGGTGTCCCACGGTGCGCCGGACCCCTCGGGTCCCTTATTGTTCGGGCACGCATGACCATCGCCGGCGCCCCTCCTACGCCCGCCTCCGGGCGTCTCAACCTCGTGATCGGCGGCCATGTCGACCACGGCAAGAGCACGATCATCGGGCGTCTGCTGGCCGACACCGGGTCGCTTCCCGAAGGCAAGCTCGAGGCGGTGCGGGCGAGCTGCGAGCGGAACAGCAAGCCCTTTGAGTACGCGTTTCTTCTCGACGCGCTCAAGGACGAGCAGGCGCAGGGGATCACCATCGACGCGGCGCGGGTCTTCTTCAAGACCGCACTGCGTCCCTACATCATCATCGACGCGCCGGGGCACATCGAGTTCCTCCGCAACCTGGTGACGGGCGCGGCGCGGGCCGAGGCCGCGCTGCTGGTCATCGACGCCAAGGAAGGGGTCCAGGAGAACTCGCGCCGGCACGGCTACATGATGGAGATGCTGGGGGTCCGGCAGCTGGTCGTGCTGGTGAACAAGATGGACCTGGTGGGCTATGACCGCGCGGTCTACGAGCAGGTGGAGCGCGAGTACCGCGAGTTTCTCTCCCGGATCGGCGTGAGCGCCCAGGGCTTCATTCCGGTGAGCGGGCGCGAGGGGGACAACATCGCGCGGCGGTCGGGGGCGATGGCCTGGTACGGCGGTCCCACGGTGCTCGAGGCGCTCGACCGGTTTCGGGCGGAGATGCCCGAGACCGACAAGCCGTTCCGCATGCCGGTGCAGGACGTCTACAAGTTCACGCGGCAGGGCGACGAGCGCCGCATCGTCGCGGGGACGGTGGACACCGGCCGCGTCGCGGTGGGCGACGAGGTGGTCTTCTATCCTTCCGGCAAGAAGAGCCGGGTCGCGACCATCGAGGCGTTCAACCGGCCGCCGCGGACCGAGACCTCGGCGGGCGAGGCGGCGGGCTTCACGCTGGCCGAGCAGCTCTACGTCGCGCGCGGCGAGCTGGCCGCGGTGGCGGGCGAGGCGCGGCCGCAGGTGACGACGCGCCTGCGGGCCAGCGTGTTCTGGCTGGGCCGCCAGCCGTTGGTGCGGCACAAGGACTACATCCTGAAGCTCGGCAGCGCGCGAGTGCCGGTGCGGGTCGAGGAGATCCACCGGGTGCTGGACGCGTCCACGCTCAAGGTTGACGAGAAGAAGGGCCGCGTGGACCGGCACGAGGTCGCCGAGTGCACGCTCAAGACCAGCCGCGCGATCGCCTGCGACCTGGCGAGCGACCTGGCCACCACCAGCCGCTTCGTGGTGGTGGACGACTACGAGATCCGGGGCGGCGGCATCGTGCGCGAGGCGCTGGCCGACACCTTCAGCGGCGTGCGTGACCGGGTGCTGCTGCGCAACTACAAGTGGGAGCCCAGCCGCATCGCTCCGGAGCGGCGTGCCGAGCGCTACCGCCAGCGCCCGACGCTGCTGCTGATGACGGGCGAGAAGGCGCAGGCCCGCAAGAGCCTCGCCAAGGACGTGGAGCAGGCCCTCTTCGAAATCGGCAACGTCGTCTACTTCCTGGGCATCGGGAATGTGCTGTACGGGGTCGACGCCGACATCGAGCGCGGCGCCGACAACCGCTCCGAGCACCTGCGCCGCCTCGCCGAGGTGGCCAACCTGATGCTCGACGCTGGCATCATCCTCATCGTGACGGCGGCCGAGCTCACGCAGGCGGATGTCGACCTGATCAAGACCACCGTGGATCCGGAACGCATCGAGGTGGTGTGGGTGGGCGACACGAAGACCACCGACGCGGCCCACGATCTCCTGGTCCCCGACCCCGATGCCCCCGACGCGGTGGACCAGGTCAAGCGTCTGCTGCAGGAGAAGGGCATCATCTTCCGGCCATGGTGATGCCGACGCGGGCGATGCTGGACGGAGTCATCGCCATCGCGCGGGAGGCCGGCGCCGCGGCGATGTGCCACTACGGGCGGCCCGGCGCGGTGGAGCTCAAGGCCGACCGGAGCCCGGTGACCGAGGCGGACCGGGCCGCGCATCGCGTCATCGTGCCGGCGCTGGCGGTGCTGGCGCCGGGCGTCCCGGTGATCTCGGAGGAAGGCGACGTACCGCCCTACGCCGTGCGCCGGGAGTGGACACGGTTCTGGCTGGTGGACCCGCTCGACGGCACGAAGGAGTTCCTGCAGGCCAACGGGGAGTTCACCGTCAACATCGCGCTGGTCGAGGATGGCGAACCGGTGCTCGGCGTCGTGTACGCTCCGGCGCTCGAGCTGCTCTACTGTGCCGGCCGGGGACTGGGCTCGTGGAGGAGCGAAGCGGGCGGCGAGCCGGTGCGGCTCCTGGGGCCGGGGCGTCCCGACGCGGAGGGGCTGGTCGTGGTCGAGAGTCGCTCGCACCCCTCGCCCGCGCTCGAGGCGTGGCTGGCGACGGTGCGGGTGGCACGGCGGGTGCGGGCCGGAAGCTCGCTGAAGTTCGGGATCGTGGCCGAGGGGCGCGCCCACGTCTATCCCCGCTTCGGACCCACGCACGACTGGGACGTCGCGGCCGGCGACTGCGTATGGCGCGACGCGGCGGCCGAAGGGCGGCGGGCCTCGCCGATCCGCTACAACGGTCCCGATCTGCTCAACCACGGGTTCGTGGTGGGCGTGACGGCGTGAGCGCGATCCGCGACACCCATGCGCGCAGCGTGGCGAAGGCCGTCAGCTGGCGGATCCTGGGGACGCTCGCGACCTCGGCGATCGTCTTCCTCTTCACCCGGAAGTGGGCGCTGTCGCTGTTCGTCGGCGCGCTGGAGTTCGTGTCCAAGATCGGGCTGTTCTGGATGCACGAGCGGGTCTGGGACCGGCTCGCCTACGGCCGGGAGGAGGCCCAGCCCACGGTGGTCTGGTTCACGGGGCTCTCGGGCTCGGGCAAGAGCACGATCGCCGAGCGCGTCACGGAACAGCTCAAGCAGCGCCGACTCAGGGTCGAGTACCTCGATGGCGACAGCGTGCGCCGCATCTTTCCGGCGACGGGGTTCACGCGGCCGGAACGGGACGCGCACATCCGCCGGGTGGGGTTCCTGGCGAGCCGGCTCGAGCAGCATGGCATCTTCGTGGTGGCGTCGTTCGTGTCGCCGTACCGCGAGTCGCGCGATTTCGTTCGCGGGCTGTGCCGGAGCTTCGTCGAGGTGCACGTGAGCACGCCCCTCGAGGCGTGCGAGCAGCGCGACGTGAAGGGGCTGTACGCCCGGGCGCGCCGCGGCGAGATCGACAACTTCACGGGGATCAGCGATCCCTACGAAGCGCCGGAGCGCGCGGAGCTGGTGCTCGATACGACGCAGGTGGCGGTGGACCAGGCGGTGGAGCGGGTGGTAACGCTCGTGGAGCGGCGCATGAGGGGAGCGGGAGGCGCATGACCGATCACCTGGACCAGCTCGAGCACCGGAGCGTGCACATCCTCCGGGAGGCCTACGCCAACTTCAAGCAGCTGTGCATGCTGTGGTCCATCGGCAAGGACAGCACGGTGCTGCTGTGGCTGGCCCGCAAGGCGTTCTTCGGGCACGTGCCGTTTCCGCTGGTGCACATCGACACCTCGTTCAAGATCCCGGAGATGATCGCCTACCGGGACCGGCTCGCGCTCGAATGGAAGCTCACCATGATCGTGGGCCAGAACACCGAGGCACTCGCGGAAGGGCGCACCTTTCCGGGCGGCGCGGTGGACCGCATCACCTGCTGCGGCCTGCTCAAGACCGAAGCGCTGAAGTACACGCTGAGCGGCGAGTGGCCGCGCCGGCGGCTGAATCTCACCACCGGGGCCTACGAGATCGACGCCAGTACGGAGCCCTTTACCGGCGTGATCGTCGGGGCGCGGGCCGACGAGGAGGGCAGCCGCTCGAAGGAGCGCTACTTCTCGCCGCGCACCACGGCGAACGTCTGGGACATCGGCGAGCAGCCCCCCGAATTCTGGAACCAGTACAAGACCGAGTTCGCCCCCGGCACCCACGTGCGCATCCATCCGCTCCTCGACTGGACCGAGCTGAACATCTGGGAGTACATCGGGCGCGAGAAGATCCCGACGGTCTCGCTGTACTACGACCAGGGGGAGGGGATCCGGTACCGGTCGCTGGGCTGCGCCACCTGCACCCGGTCGGTGCAGTCGGACGCGAAGAGCGTTCCCGAGATCATCGAGGAGCTGCGCAGCGGCAAGTTCGCCCACGTGGCCGAGCGGGCGGGGCGGGCGCAGGACAAGGATGATGGCGGCGGGCTGGAAACGCTGCGCCGCGACGGCTACATGTGACGGCGGGCCGCTGGTGGGGTGTGCTCCGGCTCGCGCTGGGGCTGGCACTGCTGGTGATCGTGGTGGCGCGGACGGGAGCGACGCGGCTCGTGCCGCAGCTCCGCTCGGCGCCGTGGCTGCTGCCGCTGTTCGCGTTCCAGGCGCTGCTCGGCCTGCTGACCGAGGCGCAGCGGCTGCGCCTGCTGCTGCGCTCGCAGCAGGTGGCGCTGCCGTTCACGCGGGCGCTGCGTTTCTGCCTGACGGCGGTGCCGTTCAGCTACGTGGTCCCGGGGGGTGTCGGCGGCGACGTCATGAAGATCGCGTCGCTGGCGGGCGAGCGCACCGGGCGAGGTGTGGAGCTGGCGGCGGTCGTCCTGGTGGACCGGATCACCGGACTGGTGTCGCTGTTGCTGGTCGCGCTGGCGGCGGCGCTACTCTCCGACTCCTTCGCCACGGCCCCGGCGCCCCTGCGTGCCGCGGCGCTGGCGGCGGCGCTGGGTCTCGCGGCGGCGGCCGCCGGCCTGCTGCTTGCCTGGTCGCCGATGGTGCGCGCCACGGGCGTCTACCGCTTCGTCACGTTGCGCGCGCCGTGGCACCGTGTCGCGGCCCGCGGCCTCGACGCGCTGTACGCCTTCCGCGATCACAAGGATGCGCTGGCCGGCGCGCTCGCGATGACGATGGCCGGGCACACCCTGCTGGTGGGGTTCTTCGTCCTTGGGGCGAGCGTGGTCATGGCTGCCGTGCCGGCCGGAACGGTGGGCTGGGTCGCCCTGCTGTCGCTGGTGGCGAACGTCCTGCCGCTGACGCCGGGAGGACTGGGAGTCGGCGAGGCGGCGTTCGCGGCGGCGTTCCAGGCGATGGGGTACGGCGGTGGCGCGCAGTTGTTGCTGCTCATGCGGCTCGGCGTCGTGCCCTTTGCCTGCCTTGGCGGCGTGCTGTACATCCTCGGCGATCGAAGGCGCGCCGGGACACCGCGACATCCGGGGGACGCCGATCGTGAGTGATGCGCGGATCGTCCCGGCCGACGATGTGCGGGTCCGACCGCTCCAGGCCGAAGCCGACGCGGCGCGCTGGACGGCGTTCACGAATGCGCAGCCCGACGCCACCGTCTACCACACCCTCGCCTGGCGCGACCTGGTGCGCGAGGTGTTCGGCCACCGGCCCGAGTACCTGGTCGCGGAGCGCGGGACCCAGCTGACCGGCGTGCTGCCGATATTCCGGATCCGGGCGCCGCTGCTCGGGGCCAAGCTCATCTCCATGCCGTACGACATCGGCTCCGGCGGTCCGCTCGCCGCCGACGAAGCCAGCGAGGCGGCACTGATCGACGAGGTCGTGGCGCTGGCGCGGCGCACCAGGGTCCGCTACCTCGAGCTGCGCTGTGGCGCTCGCCGCCCGGCGATCGAGGCGCGCGGACTGCAGCACGATGCGCCCGTCATCATCTCCGAGCTGGCCTTCGACAGTGAGGAGGCGGCGTGGGCGCGGCTCCACGGCAGCCAGCGCAAGGGCGTGCGGGCGGCCGAGAAGCGCGGCGTCGTGGTGGAGGAAGGGGAGCGGCTCGAGGACTTCGAGACCTTCTACGGCATCTACCTGCGGGTGTTCAAGGACTTCGGTACGCCGCCGTACAATCGGCACTACATCGCGGCGGTCTGGAAACACCTGCGGCCTTCCGGCCTGGCGCGGGTGCTGTGCGCCCGGGTCGACGGGCGCTGCGTCGCGGCAATGCTGATCCTCTGCGCCGGCGGCACGTTCATCAACAAGCTCACGATGGCGCTGCCGGAGGCCGAGCCGGTCCGGGCGGTGCCGGCGCTGTACTGGAAATCGATCCAACTCGCCGTGCGCCTCGGGTATCGCCGGCTGAGTCTCGGGACCGCGGCGCCCGGCCAGACCGGCCTGCTCACGTTCAAGGAGCGATGGGGTGCCGAGGCCCGCCCCGCCGCCGTGTACGCGCTGCCGGTGACGGGCCGGGTGCCGTCGCTCGAGCGCTTCTACGATGCGAACGCGCTGCCGCGCCGCGCCTGGCGCCGGCTCCCGCTGGCGGTCACGCCGGTGCTCGGCGGCGTAGTGAACCGCTGGTTCTGCTGAACGCCCCGGCCGTGGGCGAGCAGCGCCGCCGGAGCGCACCCGGTCCCCTGGCCGCCGGCGCCGCGGTCGTGCTGCTCGGGGCGATGATCGTGCTGATGGTGAAGGTCCGGATGCCGTCTCTCGTGACGCTCGGCGTGGCCGCCGCGCTGGTCGCGGCGATGGCGGTGTGGAGTTTCGCGACCGGCGCGCGGCGCACGGCCCTGGCGGGCCTGGCGCTCGCCTCCGCCATCGCGGGGTTGTTCGCCGGCGAAGCGCTACTGGCCGTCTTGCGGAAACCGTGGATCAAGGACTCCTTCACGGTGCCGCTCGCGGAGCCCGACTCCATACTCGGCACCATGACGCGAGCCGGCATCGCGACGCGCAACCGGCGTTCGCCGCAGCTGCTGAACTACCGCCAGGAATGGGACGTGGTGTACCGCACCGAAGACGACGGCGCGCGCGTCGTGCCGGGCCGTCCGGTCGATGGCCCGGTGGTCGCGCTGTTCGGGGATTCGTTCCTCTTCGGCGAAGGCCTGGAGGACTCCGAGACGGTGGGGGCGCGGCTCCAGGCGCGGCTGCCAGCCACGCGGGTCTACAACTATGGCGTGCGCGGGCACGGCACCGCGCAGAACTGGCTGCTGCTGCGGCGAGTCCTGGCGCGACGCCCCGACGTCCGGATGTGCGTCGTCACGTTCATCGTGGACGACATGCGCCGCACCGCGGCCCCGCCCAGCCTGCTCGCCTCCGACTGGGCGCGCGACCTGCCGCGGGTCCGGGCGTCAGGGGACTCGGTCGTCTGGGTGGGCCGCGCCTATGATGTGCTGCCGTGGCCGGTGCGGCTCCACGTGGACGCGCTGATCGTGTCGAGACTGTACCGGAGATTCTTCGGCGGATGGACGGCGACGGCCGCCGATTGGGAGCTGGAGGCGGAGGTGGTGGCGGCCATGCGGCGCGACTGCGAGGCCGCCGGTACCGGCCGCGGCTTCCTGCTGGTGCTGCTGCCGGGCGGTGTCGACGAGACCGACGTCGCACCGTATCGCGCGGACTTTGCGGAGTGGAAGCGCTCGCTGCTGGCGCGGAGGATCCGGGTGCTGGACCTCAACGGGCCGTTCGACAGTGTCCTGGCGACCACCGGCGCGGCGCGTTCGGGTTTCTTCTATCACGACAGCCATCCCAGGGCCGACTGGGCGAATCGGGTCGCCGGCTGGACCGCCGACTCGGTGCAGGCGATGCTGAACAGGGCCGCGCTCGCGGCGGTCCCGGGGAGCCACCAGTGAAAGCGATCACGCAGGACATGCAGAGCGGCGACCTGCGGGTGCAGGACGTCCCGCCGCCCGCGCTCCAGCCGGGTGGCGTGCTGGTGCGCGTGCGCCGCTCGCTCATCAGCCTCGGCACCGAGCGGGCCATCATCGCGCTGGCCCACAAGGGACCGCTCGGCAAGGCGAAGGAGCGCCCCGACCTGGTGCGGAAGGTGATGAACCGCGCCCGGCAGGAGGGTCTCTGGAGCACTTACCAGGTCGTGAAGAACCTGATCAGCTCCCCGATCCCGCTCGGCTACTCGTGCGCCGGCGAAGTCATGGCGGTCGGCCGGGACGCGCCGGAGTTCCGGGTCGGCGACCGGGTCGCGTGCGCGGGGCTCAACTTCGCCAACCATGCCGAGGTGGACTACGTCCCGCGGAACCTGACCGTCAAGCTCCCGGCGACGGTGCCCTTCGACGCCGGCGCGTTCGTGACGGTGGGCGCGATCGCGATGCAGGGCGTGCGTCTCGCGGAGCTGACGCTGGGCGAGCGCGTGGTGGTGTACGGGCTGGGGCTGGTGGGCCAGCTCACGGCGCAGATCGCGCGCTGCAACGGCGCGGCGGTCGTCGCCTACGATCCCGACCCGGCCAAAGTGGCGATGGCGCTGCGCCTCGGCGCCACGCGGGCGACCGCGAGCGCCAGCGAGCTCAAGGCGATCGTGACGGAGATGACGGACGGCAGCGGGGCCGATGCGGTGCTGCTGTGCGCGGCGACCAAGTCCGACGCCCCGATCCGCGAAGCGGCGGATCTTTCGCGGCTCAAGGGGCGCGTCGTGGTCGTGGGTGACGTCGGGCTCAACCTCGAGCGGCGTCCCTACTTCGAGAAGGAGATTTCCCTGGTCGTGAGCCGTTCCTATGGTCCCGGGCGTTACGACCCGTCCTACGAAGTGCGGGGGACCGACTATCCGTTGCCTTGGGTGCGTTGGACGGAGCGGCGCAACATGCAGTCGTTCGTCGAGCTGCTGGAGCGGGGCGGCGTCGAGATCGACCCGCTGGTCACCCACCGCTTCCCGATCGCCGATGCCGAGCGGGCCTACGAGATCGTGACCGGCAAGCGCGAGGAGCCGGCGGTCGCGATTGTGCTGGAGTACGAGGGCGACGCGCCGCAAGTCACGCGCGTGGAGTTGCCGCGGCGCCCGGCCCCCTCGGGCGGCGTGGCGCTGGGGGTGCTTGGGGCGGGGCAGTTCGCCAAGGGCATCCTGTTGCCGCTGTTCCTGAAGCAGCGGGGTGTCAGCGTCCGGGCGGTGTGCACCGGGAGCGGTCTCACGAGCCGGCACGCCGCCGAGCGTTACGGGGGTGCCTTCTGCACCAGCGACCCGCAGGAGGTGTTGCGGGACCCGGCGATCAACGCCGTGGTGATCGCGACGCGGCACGGCGAGCACGCGCGGCTGGCCGGAGCCGCGCTCGCCGCCGGGAAGGCGGTTTTCCTCGAGAAGCCGCTGGCGATCAGCGAGGCCGAGCTGGCGTCGCTGGCCGCCGCCGCGGGACACACGCCGCCGCTCCTGGTGGGATTCAACCGCCGCTTCTCGCCGCTCGCGGCCGACATGCGTGCCTTTCTCCAGGGGCGCGGCCCGCTGACGATACTCTACCGCGTGAACGCCGGGCGGGTGCCGAACGACAGCTGGGTACTGGATCCGGTCGAGGGCGGCGGGCGGATCGTCGGCGAGGTATGCCACTTCGTGGACTTCGCGTGCTTCCTCACCGGGGCGCTGCCGGAGCGCGTTTTCGCCGAGCAGGTGCGCTCGGCGGCTTCCACGCCGGGGGACCGCGACGCCGTGGTGATCACGCTGCGCATGGCCGACGGCTCGGTTGCCACGATCCAGTACGTGTGCAGCGGGGACACCAGCGTGTCGAAGGAGTACTGCGAGGCGGCGGTGGGGGGCCGCACGGCGGTGCTCGACAACTACCGGTCGCTCACCACCCACGCCGGCAACAAGCGCTCGCGCCGCCGGCTGCTCAACCAGACCAAGGGACACGCGGAGGAGGCGGCGGCGTTCGTCGCGGCGGTGGCCGGCGGCACGCCGATGCCGATCGACTTCGCGACCCTCGTGGCAGTGACCCAGGCGACGTTCCTGGTGCACCGGAGCCTCGAGGAGGGGATGTCGCTGGCTTACGTGCCGCCGGCGCTGGACGAGCCCGGATCGCGTCCCTGAGCCGCGTCCGGTCGCGCCAGGACGTAGAAGGTGTTGCGGGCGCCGATGTCGAGAAAGGTGGCGTCGTGGACGATCGCCTCCCGCCGGGCGACCGTGAAGCCGATCTCCCGCGCGCGCCCCTCGAAATCGCCGTCGTCGACGAAATTGAACTCGTGATCGAACTGCGGAATGTTGGTGGCGGTCGTCGCCACGAGTCTTCCACCGGTTTCCAGGGCATGGTAGCATTCGCCCAGCAGCAGGTACGGCTCGCGCACGTGCTCGAGCAGCTCGATCGCCAGGACGGTGTCGTACCGCCGGCCGGCGCCGCTGAAGGCCTCCTGGTGGAAGCGCACGCCGGGGTGCTGCCGGACCATGGTCTCCTCGATGGTGAGGTCGAAGACGTCGATGGCCGCCGCCCGGCCGGCCAGCAGGTGCAACTCGAGTCCGGGGCCGGCCCCGATGATCACCGTGCGGCCGAGCGGCGGAGTCACCTCGAGCAGCGCCTCGAAGATCCGGAAGCGGTGCGCGCTGACCAGGACCGACAGGAGGAGGGCGGCGTCGTACGCCGGACGGGATGGTGGCGGCGGCCGGTCGGGCAACTCGAGCGGGTAGCGCCCGGTCTCCTTGAAGCGTTTCATGTCGTCGGTGTAGCGCGCGATGAAGGCGGTGTACTCCCGCAGGAAGGCCTCCGCGGAGAGGCCCCGCAGACGGCAATAGTCGTCGAGATACCGATCGATGAGCCCGATCAGGTCCCGGCCCGCTGGTGAGGCGCGCTTGAGAATCTCGTGGTGGCTGATCCGGAGCCGGCGATCCTGCTTCAGGACTGCATCGATCATGTCTGCTTTCGTGCCCACGGCCAGGCGTTGATGGAACCGGTCTCCTACGCGCAAGCGCAGGCACTCAGCGAAGCCGAGTTGGCGGCACTCCCCCCGCTGCGCATCGCGCTGCTGGCGAACATCGTCATCAATCCGCTGGTGGCCTACCTGCGCTACCAGGCCTGGCGCATCGGGCTGCACGCCCAGTGCCACCTGGGCGAGTACGACAATGTGCTCCAGGAGGCGCTGGGCTCCAACGCCGATCTCCTGGGGCCCCAGACCGACGTCGTTCTGGTCTTCCTGCAACTGGAAACGCTGTCGTGGTCCCTGGCCCGCGCTTTCGCGGGTCTCGGCGTGGAGCAGGTGCGGGCCGAGCGGGAGCGGATCGTCGACTACGTCCAGAACGTGCTGGCGGGCATCCGACGCCAGACGCCGGGCATGATCCTCTGGCACGGGTTCGAGCGGCCGCTCTATCCTGCGCTGGGCATCGCGGACGCGCAACGTCCCGACGGCCAGACGGCGGTCGTCGAGGAGCTTAACCACGCGGTGCGCGAGGCGGTGCGCCGGTACCAGAACGCCTACTGGGTCGACCTGGATCCCTGTGTCGCCCGGATCGGCGCGCCGGCGTTCCATGACGCCCGGTACTGGCACCTGGGCCGGGCGCCGTACACCCTGGCCGCCCTCCGGGAAATCGCCGACGAGACGTTCAAGTATGTTCGCGCGCTGAAGGGCAAGAGCAGGAAGTGCCTGGTCCTCGATTGCGACAACGTCCTGTGGGGCGGCACGATCGGGGAAGACGGCCTCGCCGGGATCCGCCTGGGCACGACGCACCCGGGATCGCCGTACCGCGAGTTCCAGCAGGAAGTGCTGAACCTGCACGACCGTGGCGTGGTGCTCGCCCTGTGCAGCAAGAACAACGAGGCCGACGTCTGGGAGGTCTTCGACGGCCACCCCGACATGGTGCTCCGCCGCCGGCACATCGCCGCCGCGCAGATCAACTGGGACGACAAGGCCACCAATCTCCAGCGGCTGGCGCGCGAGCTGAACCTCGGTTTGGACAGCCTGGTGCTGGCGGACGACAGCGACTTCGAGACCAGCCTGATCCGCCGGCTGCTACCGGAGGTGGAGGTGCTCCAGCTGCCCGCCGGGTCGGCCGTGGAGCACCGCAACCTGCTGGCGGCCTGCGGCTGGTTCGACACCCTGACCATCTCCGCCGAGGATCGTGAGCGCGGCGCCGCTTACCAGGCCGAAGCGGCCCGGACGCGGCTCAAGGTCGAGAGCGGTGACCTGGAGAGTTACTACCGCTCGCTCGAGATGGTGCCGCGGATCGGGCTTGCGGATCCGATGACGATTCCGCGCATCGCCCAGCTGACCCAGAAGACCAACCAGTTCAATCTCACCACCCGGCGGTACGGGGCCGAGGAGATCGCGCGGCTGGCGGCGAGCGACGCCGCCGACGTGATCTGGCTGCGGCTCAGCGACCGCTTCGGCGACGCCGGTATCGTGGGGGTGTGCATCCTCCGCTATGGCGGGGGCAGCGCCACGTTCGATACCTTTCTCCTTTCCTGCCGCGTCCTCGGCCGGGGCGTGGAGGACGCGTTCCTGGTCCAGTGTCTCCGCCGGGCGGCCGCACGGGGCTGCGCCATGGCGATCGGCGAGTATCACCCGACGGCCAAGAACGGCCAGGTGGTCGACTTCTTCCCGCGTCGCGGCTTCCAGCCGGCCGCCGCCGACGCCGAGGGTTCCCGCTTCACGCTGGCCCTGCCGGCGCCGGGACTGCGCGAGCCGGACTTCTTCGCACGCATCGATTCGGAGATCGCCTCATGAGCCCAGGGCCCGAGCAGCATCGCGCCAGGGTCGCGCGGGTCATCAGCCAGGTCATGGGTGTGCCGGTCGGCGAGGTCGGCGACCAGGCATCGCCGCGGACGCTGAAGGCATGGGATTCGATGGGCCACATGAACCTCATGCTCGCGCTCGAGGAAGAGTTCGGCGTCCGGTTCAGCGATGACCGGATCCTGCAGCTGCTCAGCGTGCCGGCGATCCTCGCCGAGCTGGACCTGGTGCTCCCCGCGGGCGGGAGCCATGCCTAACGTCCGGCTGATCCTGTCGCAGTACCGCCTCCGGCAGTTGCTGACGCGGGTCGCCGAGGAGTACCTGTGGTGGCTGATCCGCGGCCTGCCGGGGTTCGAGGGCGTGGTGCTGCGGTACCTCTTCCTGAAGGTCACCACCAGGCGGCTCGCCGGGTTCTGCTGGATCAGCCAGGGGTGCACCATCGTCAACAGCTACAACCTCTCCATCGGCGCCCGGTTCGCCACCAACCGGAACGTGACGATCGATGGTCTGGGCGGCATCGACATCGGCGACGACACCGGCATCGGCCCGAATTGCGTGATCTTCTCGCACGAGCACACCATGCTCAACGAGCAGGGTCATTTCGGCGCCGAGGCCCACCGCAGGCGGAAGATCACCATCGGGTCGAACGTCTGGATCGGCTCCAACTGCTTCATCAAGGCCGGGGTGACGATCGGGGATGGCGCCGTGGTGGGTGCCTGCTCCAACGTCTCCAGCGACGTGCCGGCCAACGGTCGCGTCATCGGCGTGCCGGCGCGCCCGTTCGTCCAGGCCATGCGCGACATGCTGTCGCGTCGCTGAGCCGGATCACTTGACGGACTCCGTCGCCGAGGCGTACCGCGCCGCCGTCCTGCATCAGGCGCCCCGGGTGCTGGGTGCCATGGATCGGGAGCCGCTGAGTCCGACGCGGGGCTGCTGCGACCGCACCTGGTGGGCCTGGAAGTTCACCGACTTTCCCGGCCCGCGCTTTCAGGAATCGGTGTGCGTCCTCGCCTTTCTGCACGCCACGCCCTTCGAGGGCAATCCGTACCATCGCAACGCCAACCTGCTCGAATGGATCGGCGCGGGGCTCGACTTCTGGATGTCGCGCCAGCACGGCGACGGCAGCTTCGACGAGGCGTACCCCTTCGAGCGCTCGCTCGCGGCGACGGCGTTCACCTCGTTCTACGTGAGCGAGGCGCTCGCCTTCCTGGGCGATACCCTGCCCGCCGACCGGCGCCGCCGGACCGTCGAGGCGCTGCACGGCGCGGGCCGGTGGCTCGAGCGGAACGACGAGACGCACGGCTTCCTCTCGAACCACCTCGCGGCGGCGGCGGCGGCGCTCTGTCACATCGCCCGGCTCACCGGCGACGCGGGCCTGGAGCGCCGCTCCCGCCACTTCACGGGGCGCATCCTCGAACGGCAGTCGGCCGAGGGCTGGTACGACGAGTACGGCGGCGCCGACCCCGGGTACCAGACCCACGGCAGCTTCTACCTGGCGCGCTACTGGCAGCTCAGCGCCGACGCCGAGGTGCTCGCCTCGCTGGCGCGCGCCAACCGGTTCCTCGCGCACTTCGTGCATCCCGACGGCAGCCTCGCCGGCGAGTACGCCAGCCGCGGCACGCAGACGTACTATCCCGCGGCCTTCGAGATGCTCGCCGAGCGGGACGGCTCGGCGGCGTGGATCGCGGAGACGCTGCGGCGGTCGGTAGCCTCGGGGGCGGCGGCGGGGCTGCGCGGCGTGGACGCCCAGAACTACTTTCCGTGCCTGAACAACCTCGTTTTCGCCTCGATGCACGCCCGCTCCCGGACGGCCACCGACCCGACGCCCGCGGAGGGCCTCGCCTGGTTTCCCCAGGCCGGCCTGGCGCGGGTGCGCCGGACGGGATACGACGCCTTCGTCGGCGTGTCAAAGGGCGGTGCGGTCAAGGTGTTCGACCGGGAAACGCGGCGCCTGCTGGTGAGCGACAGCGGCTGGGTCGGGCGGCTGGCCGACGGGCGGACCGTCTCCTCGCACTACCTCGACCCGCTGCGCGGGCCCCTGGTCGCGCCCGACCGCATCGAGGTGGCCGGCAGTTTCCAGGTCGCATCCCGTCCCGTCTTTACGACCTGGCGCTTCGTCGCCTTCCGCGGCTTCAATCTCACGGTGGGCCGGTTGCCGGCCGTTGCGCGGTGGCTCAAGCGGCTCCTGGTGCGGGTGCTGATCACGCGGCGCGCCGCGCTGGACATCGCCTGCCGCCGCGTCCTCGCCTTCGACGAGGCCGGCGTGCGGGTCGACGACGACCTCTCGGGGCCGGGCGCCGCGTCGCTTACCCGTCTGGAGCGCGCCGGGTCGTTCACGTCGATCCACATGGGGAGCGCCCGCTATTTCGTGCCGCACGAGCTCGAGTCGATGCCGCCCGATGCCGCGGTGCCGCTCTCGCCCGCGCGCGTGGTCGGCGGCGTCACGGTGAGTTACGCGGTGCGTCCACCAGCCGTGCGAGGCTGAGGGTGTGCGGCATCTGCGGCTACGTGGGGATCGCCGACGACGGCGCGCTGCTCCCGGCGATGACGGCATGCATCACCCATCGCGGCCCCGATAGCGACGGGTTCTTCTGCGAGGGTGATGTCGGGCTGGGCATGCGCCGGCTGCGGATCATCGACCTCGCGGGCGGCGAGCAGCCCATCGCGAACGAGGACGACTCGCTGGTCATCGTCTTCAACGGCGAGATCTACAACTACCAGCCGCTGCGCGAGGAGCTCCTGACGCGCGGGCACACGCTGCGGACGCGCTCCGATACCGAGGTCATCCTCCACCTCTTCGAGGACCAAGGTCCCGCCTGCCTGCACCGGTTGAACGGGATGTTCGCCATCGCGATCTGGGACAAGAAGCGCCGGCGGCTGTTCCTGGCCCGCGACCGCCTCGGGGTCAAGCCGCTGTACTACGTCGAGCTGGGCGGCCGGGTCCTGTTCGCGAGCGAGTTCAAGGCGATCCAGCGCTACCGGGACTTCGCGCCGACGGTGAACCCCGCCGCGGTCGACGACTACCTGGCGCTGCGCTACGTGCCCGGCCCCGGCGGCATGTTCCGGGAGCTGCGCAAGCTCCCGGCGGGTCATTTCGCGATAGTGGAGAAGGGTCGCGTGAGCCTGGAGCGCTGGTGGACCCCGGAGCTGTACGCCGGCCCCTTCCCGCGCACCGACGAGGAGTACCTCGAGGGGTTCGCCGAGCACTTCGAGCGCAGCGTCCGGATGCGCCTGATCTCCGAGGTGCCGCTGGGTGCGTACCTGAGCGGCGGCGTGGACTCGGGGACCATCGTGGCGGTGATGTCGCGCCAGCTCTCGCGGCCGGTGCGCACCTTCACCGTCGGATTCGACTTCCAGCACGACGAGCTGGCCGAGGCGGCGGCCGCGGCCCGCTACCTGGGCGCCGAGCACACCGAGGTGTCCTGCCGCGCGTCGGACGTCGAGCTGCTGCCGCGCATCGTCTGGCATCTCGACGAGCCGCTCGGGGATCCCATCGTGATCCCGATGTACCAGCTGGCGCGGGAGGCTAAGCGCGCCGTCACGGTGATCCTGGCCGGCGAGGGCGCCGACGAGCTGCTGGGCGGCTACCTCTTTCATCGCGCCCTGCTCCAGGGTCACCGGCTGGCGGCGCTCACGCCGCGCGCCGTGCGCCGGCACCTGCTGGCGCCGCTGGTGCGGGCGGTCCCCGCCTCGCTGCTCGACCTGGCGTTCGACTATCCGGCCGAACTGGGCGCGCGCGGGCGGCAGAAGGTCGCCGACTTCCTGGAGCTGCTGGATCCGGAGCAGCTGCCGGAGGCCTGGCGGCATCTCATTTCGCTCTTCGATCCGCGCGACACCGCGGGGCTGTACACGGCGGAGTTTCGCGCCGCGATCGGCGCCGCGCGCGCCGCTCCCGCCGGGGCGGCGCGGCCCGCGGCTCTTGACGGCACCCCCTACCTCAACCGCATCATTGACCTCCAGTTCGCGCACTGGCTTCCCGACGACATCCTGACCAAGCAGGACAAGATGTCGATGGCCAGCGGGGTGGAGGTGCGGGTGCCGTTCCTCGACTATCAGCTCGTGGAGTACGCCCTGCGCCTGCCGCCGCGGCTCAAGACCCGCGGCCGGGCGACCAAGGCCATCCTGCGGCGCTACGCGGCGCGCTACCTTCCGCCACCGGCGGTGCAGCGGCCCAAGATGCCCTTCTTCGTGCCGTTCGAGCGGTTCATCGGCGAGCCCGCGTTCCAGGAAATGGTCGCCGATTGCCTCTCCGAGCGCGTGGTGCGCGAGCGCGGCCTCTTCGAGCCCGGGTCCCTCGCGCGGCTGCGCGAGCGCACCCACGCCGGCGAGTTCATCTACGCCAAGCAGGTGTTCAGCCTCGTCATGCTGGAGTTGTGGTACCGCATGGCGGTGGACCGTCGCGGCGCGGCCTGAGCCGCCGGAGGAACGCGTGGACGTATCGGTCATCTGTCCGTTCTACAACGAAGCCGGCATCCTCGAGCATTCGGTCCGGCACATGCTGGAGCAGCTCGCGGGCCTGGCCGGCGACTGGGAGCTGATCATCGTCAACGACGGCTCGACCGACGAGTCGCCGGCGATCGCGCAGCGCCTCGCGGCGCTGAGCCCGAGGTTGCGGGTGCTGGGCTACGCGCGCAATCGGGGTCGCGGCCACGCCCTGCGCACCGGGATCGCCGCGGCGACGGGCGACCTCATCGTCACGACCGAGATCGACCTCTCGTGGGGTGACCGCATCGTGCACCAGCTAGTCGCCGAGCTGCGCGCGCACCCCGAGGCCGACGCCGTGGTCGCGAGCCCGCATCTCAAGGGCGGGAGATACCACAACGTGCCCTTCCGGCGCGTCTGGCTGAGCCGGCTGGGCAACCTGGTGATCCGCGCCTGCGTGTCGAACGCGGTGACGATGAACACCGGCATGACGCGCGGGTACCGCCGGGAGCTGATCCATTCGCTCCCGCTCACCGAGGACGGCAAGGAGTTTCACCTCGAGGTGATCCTGAAGGCCACGGCGTTCGGCGCGACGATCCGGGAGATCCCGGCCGTGCTGGAGTGGAAGGACTACAAGCACCAGGGCAAGCGCATCAAGCGCAAGAGCAGCTCGCGGGTGAACCGGCTGATCGTGACCCACAGCCTGTTCAGCCTGTTCGCCAACCCGGTCCGCTACGTCTGGGCGCTGAGCTTCATCGCCCTGGCGATCGGCATCGTAGCGCTGGCGGTGGCGATCGCCTCCCTGGTGATGGGCCTGGTCTCGGCCTACATGGCGCTGCTCAGCGTGTCGATGGTGATTCTCGGCATCCTGCTGTTCGTGATCGGCGTGGTGCTCCAGCAGGGCAACATGATCCAGCGCGAGCTGTGGACGCTCCAGCGCGCGCTCGGTACCAACCGCGCCGCGGGTCCGCCCCCGCCGCCTCGCTGAGGCTCAGGCGCGCGCGGTGAGGTAGCCGGCCATCTCGCCCGCGGCCCAGGCCGCGAGCAGCAGCAGGATCGCCGGCGTCGCGACCACCACGCTGCCGCCGCCCCCCCGTCCCGATCCGCTCCGGCGCACGATTCTCCACCACATCACCAGCGGCAGCAGCGGGCTGGCGGCGGCGCGGGCGAGCCGCGCCGGCAGGGACGATTCGCGCGCCCGCGTGGCCGCGAAGAGCCGTCCCCAGGCGAAGCGCTCCCCGATCAGGGTGCCGAGCGCCAGGTCGTCGCGCATCTGGCGGACCACCGGCTCGGGCGACAGCCACAGGGTTTCGCCCGCCCGTCGCAGCGCCCAGTGCACCGTGGTCTCGTGGTAGCGGTCCAGCCACAGGTCGCGGGTCCGATCCAGCGCGGCGCGCTTGTAGCACACGTTGACGTCGGTGACGTAGTCGCGCGCCTGCGCTTCGAAGGGCGGCTCGTAGCGTCCGAAGTCGCACAGGAAGACGGCGCGGTTGAGCAGGGCGGGGCGGCCGCTGGCCACGGCACCGCCGATCACCGCGTTCGGCAGCCCGGCATGCAGCCGCGCGAAGGTCCGGGCCCAGGCGGGGTGCGGCACGCCGCGGTCCTCGACGATGGCGATCAGCTCGCCGCGCGCCCGGGCAAGCCCGGCGGCGCGACGGCGGTCGTACAACTCGTGCTGTCCGGCGGGCGAGCCGGGGGTATGGCGGGTCGGCACCACGCCCAGGTCGAGCACCCGCACGCCGGGGTGGCCGAGCGCGAGGGCGGCGGCGGCGGAGGCCGTGGCGTCGCAAGGCACCAGGACCTCGAGCGACGGCGCGCCTTCCTGCGACGCGAGCGCGGTGAGGCAGCGCTCCAGGGCGGCGCCGCCATCGACCACGGTGACCACCACGCTGAGGGTCGGGGTCGGCTCGGGCGTTCCGGTCACGGGGAGAAGGTCATCGGGACGCAGGACATTACGCACAAGCGCGGCGTCCGGCTATGTTGACTGCCGTGATGCGCTGGAACCTCCCGCGGCTCGATCGAGCGGCGCTGCTCGTGGCGGCGGTCGCGCTCATCGCCTACCTCCCCGGATTCTGGTGGGGTGCGCCGACCGCCACCGCCGCCGACCGCGTGCTGGCCTGGGGCGTAGACGACAGCGCGCCGCTGGGTCCGCTGGCCGAAATGCACAACATCATCCAACCCAAGCCCGATCGAAATCTCGGCTACCCGCTGCTCCACGACTTTGTCGCCGCCTCCGCCTACGCGCCGTATCTGGTGACGCTCCGGGTCACCGGCCGGATGCACGGGATCAGCGCGGTCTATCCGTTCGGGCTGAACGACCCGGCCTCGGCGCTCCGGGTGCTGACCCTGATCAATCATCTTCTGTCGGTGCTGTTCGGCGTCATCGTCGTCGTCGCGGCCTTCGACGCCGCGCGCACCCTGTGGGGGGCGCCGGCGGGGATGCTCTCGGCCGCCTTCGTCCAGACGCTGTATCCCATGTTCTACTATGCGCGCACCGGCAACGTGGACGTGCCGATGCTCGCGTTCCTGGCGTTGGCGGTGGCCGCGCTGGCTCGCGCGCTGGTCCACGGGATGGCCATCCGGCGGGCCGTCTGGGTGGGCATCTTCGCCGGCCTCACGCTGGCGACGAAGGAGGCGGCGGTCGGCGCGCTGCTCCCGGCGGCGGCGATCGTGCTGGTGCTCGGCTGGCGTGCGGGGGGCTGGAAGGTCCCGGCTCTCGCGCTCCTCGCGTCACTGCTGGCGCTCGGCCTCGGCAGCGGGCTGTTCGTGGACCCGCACCGCTGGGCCGAGCATGTGCGCTTCATCGGCGGACGGGCTAGCGAAGCACCGGTCGTTTCCACGCGCACCGCCGCCTTCCCGTACCCGTTCACCCTGGCCGGTCACCTCGCCTTCGTACGGGTCGTGATCCAGCGCATGGTCGAGGCGATGTCGCTGCCGGGCCTGGTGCTGGCCCTCGCAGGTGCGATCGTCGCGTCGTGGCGCGACCGGCGGGCGGCATGCGTCGCGCTGGCCATCCCCGGCTACGCCGCGGTGCAGCTCGTGGCGCTGCGCTCGACTCAGCTGCGCTACGTTCTCCCCAGCGTTTTCCTGCTAGCGCTGTTCGCCGGCTGGGCAGTCGCGGCGGCCTGGCGTTCGGGCCGCGCGAGCACACGCACAGTGACCCTCGTGCTCGCGACCGCGGCGCTGGCCCTTCAGGTCGCGCACGGGACCTCGCTCACTTACGAAATGGTGCGTGACTCGCGTCATGCCGCGGGCGCGTGGCTCGCAGTCCACCTGCGGCCGGGCGATCATGTCGAGTACTTCGGCGCCTCCGACAAGCTGCCGCCGCTGCCGCGCGAAGTCAGCTCCGATCTCGCCACGCCGTTCCGCGGGATGTGGGCCGTGCATGAGACCGACAGTACCGTGGCGAATGCCATCCGGCGCCGCTGGTCCGAGCGTCCGCCGGCGGTGGTGCTGGTGATCCCCGATCATTCGAGCGCGCCGGGGCTGCCGTACGACGCCTCGATGCCGCCGTCGCTCTACGAGACACTGACCGCGGGCACCGCGGGGTACCGGCTGGCCGCGTTCTTCCAGACGCCCCCGCTGATCCCCTGGCTGCCGCGGCCGGCGCTCGACTATCCGTCGGTGAATCCGCCGATCCGGATCTTCGCGCCGCTGCGCTCCGACTCGTCGGCCGTCACCGCGCCGACGGTGAAGGCTGCCCCGTCGTGACCGGAGCCCGGCCGGCGGTGCCCGCCGTGGTGCACGTGGACCTCGACGGTGCGCGACACATTTTCCGCGTCCACGGCTGGCCTTGCCCAGCGGGGCCGGACACGCTCTTCGACTCCGGCCTGCGCGGCATCCTGGGACTGCTCGAGACCAACGGTCTGAAGGCCACGCTGTTCGTCATCGCCGAGGACCTGGATGATCCCCCGAAGCGCGCCCTGATCGAGGAGGCGGTGCGCCGCGGCCACGAGATCGGATCGCACACGCTCACCCACCGCTGGCTCTCGACCTTGTCGCGCGCCGAGCAGGAGCGCGAGATCGGCGAGAGCCGGCGACGCCTCTCGGAGTCGCTTGGCGTGGAGGTGCAGGGCTTCCGGGCACCCGGCTTCCGTCTCGGCCCGGAAACGCTGGACCTCGTGGCCGCGGCGGGCTACGCCTACGACTCGTCGCGCTTCGCCGGGGAGGCTGCCGGAGCCGCGTCATGTCGCGAGTTGGCGCTCCCGGGGTACCGTCCGCTCCCGTTCCCGTTCCATCCCAGCTATGCGCTCGTTCTCGGGATGACGTATTTCCGCCTCGGCCTGCGCCGCTTCCGGACCTCCGGAGCGCCGCTGGTCCTCGTGTTCCACTTGACCGACCTGGCCGCGCCGCTGGGGCCGGAGTGGCTGCACGGCTGGCACCGCCGGGTCTTCACGCTGTCGTACCTGGACGCCGAGACGAAGCGACGCCGGTGCCAGGCGATGCTCGATGCCGTGCGGCGCGAGTACGCGATGATGTCGACCAGCGACCTGCTGGCCGCGGCCCCGGCAGGGAGGTAGGGAGTGGTCCAGCCCGGGTCGGCGGAGAGCGGCAGTCGCGCGGGCGTCCTGGGGGCGGTGGCCGGAACGCTCGCACTCCTTGCGCTGGCCCTGGCGGATGCCTGGCTCGTGAAGTGGCGCGAGCCCATCCTGCTGACGCTGGGTGGAACCGCGATGGCCCTGGTCATCGTGGGCGTTGGCTGCTTCGCCGCGGGCGCCCGGCGCATCACGCTGGTCGCGATGGCGCTGGCGACCCTCGCGGCGGGCCTGGGCGTGTCCGAGTGGCTGATGCGCGGGATGAACAAACCGGCCCAGGTGCAGACGCTCAGCGCGCCGCTCATCCGGCCCGACTCGATCCTGGGCACGATGACGCGCGCCAACGCCACGAGCCGTGAAGTGCGCTCACCGCTGCGGCCCGGCCTCCCACCGGAGTGGGACGTGGTGTACCGCACCGAGAACGACGGCGCGCGGGTGGTGCCGGGGCGCCCCGCGGATGGTCCGGCGATCGCGTTGTTCGGCGATTCGTTCGTCTTCGGCGAGGGAATCGACGAGGCACACACCATCGCGGCGGGGTTGCAGGCGCGGCTGCCGGGGGCGCGGGTCTACAATTACGGCGTGCGCGGGCATGGCACCGCGCAGGACTGGCTCCTGCTGCGGCGGGTGCTGGCGGCGCGGCCGGATGTGCGCTTGTGTGTCGAGACATTCATCCTGGACGATATGCGGCGGACCGCCGCGCCCTACCTGCTGCTCGCCTCCTGGGCGGGCCATCTTCCGCGGGTGGAGGCCGACGGTGACTCGGTCGTCTACCGCGGCCGCGCCTACGACGCGCTGAGCCGGCTCGAGCGCCTGCATGTGGACGCCCTGGCGGTGTCGAGAGTGTACCGCCGGCTCTTCGGGCGCCTGAACGCGAAGGCGACCCCGGCGGACTGGCAGCTCGTGGCGAGCGTTGCGGCGGCGATGCGCGCAGCATGTGAGTCGCCTGGTTCGGGCCGCAGGTTTCTGTTCGTGCTGCTCCCGAGCGGCCCCGAGAAGAGTGACGTCGTACCCTACCAGGAGGCCTTCGACGCCTGGAAACGGACGCTGGCGCAGCGGGCTGTTGCGGTGCTCGATCTGAACGTGCCGTTCGACAGCGCCGTGGCCGCCGGTGGTCCGCGCTCGCGCTTCTTCTTTTCCGACACCCACCCCAACGCGGCCTATGACGAGCTGGTCGCGAAGTGGCTCGCCGCCGCGGCGACCGGGATGCTGGGTTCGGCGGACCGGTGAAGGTGTCTCGCGGCGGCGCCGTCGCCTGAGTACCATGAAAGGGTCCGTGACCACTCCCGCTTCCCCATCCGATCCGCGCCCTCCGCACGCGTCACGCCGGGTGTTTCTGGCCCTCGGCGCGACCGCCGTCGCCTCGGTGGCCGCGGCCATCCCACTGCTGCGGCGCTGGCGGGGCCGCCAGCTCGCCCAGCAACATGTCAACGGCCCGGCCGATCCGTCGCTCCCCGCGCGCGACGTCACGAGGACCGTCGCGCACTTCACCGGCGCCCTGTTCGGCCACACCCTCACCGCCGACGACGAGGCCGAGCTGGTGGATCGGCTTGATTTCGCGCAGCGCGCCGACGCGGGGTGGCGGAACGACTTCGCTGCGCTCGCCCGCTACGTGGACCGGCTGGCGCGTCACGAGGGTGCGGCCTCCTTCGCCGTCGTGACGGCGGATCAGCGGGAGCGGGTGCTCGCGCGGATCATGACCGCGCCGGTGGACGACGGCCGTTCGGGCCGGCTCGCGCTGCTGTCCGAGGACGAGCGCGACCGGCGCCGCGCGCGCACCGACACCATCGCCTTTCTCGGTGGCCTGTATCGCCGCTCCGGCGTGCCGTGGCGGGTACGCGGCTACACGCACTGGATCGGGATCCCCGGCGACGCCCGCGAGTACACGCGGCCCGGCATGGAGACCCCATGCTGAGGAGCGAGCCCGCCGACGTCTGCATCATCGGCAGCGGGATGGCGGGCGCCCTCGTCGCGGCGAGTTGCGCCCAACGCGGCATGCGCGTCGTGCTGCTCGAGGCCGGGCCCCGTTACCCGTTGGCCGAGCGGAAGGCCGGCCTCGACAGCTGGCTGGTGACGGGGCATTTCCCCTACGCGGTCCATCCGGGCCGTGACGGGTTCGTGAACAGCGCCACCAGCGTCGTCGCCAACTACCCGCTCAACGCCCTCCGTGCGAAGGGCGTCGGGGGATCGACGCTGCACTGGGAGGGCGTCGCGGAACGTCTCTTCGCGTCCGACTTTCGCACCGCGACGCAGTACGGCCTGGGCACCGACTGGCCGCTGTCCTATGCCGAGCTCGAGCCGTGGTACGGCCGCGCCGAAGCCGAGATCGGCGTGTCGGGCGAGCCGATCCCCCTTGCCGCGCCGCGCAGCACCCCGTTCCCGATGCCGGCCTTCCCGGACTCGTACGACGACGCCCGCTGGCGTCGTGTTGCGGAGCGCCTCCGCATCCAGATGGGACGCGCGGCGTATGCGCGGAATTCGGTGCCCTATCGGGGACGCTCGCCGTGTGTCGCCTGGGGGATGTGCCAGGTGTGTCCGAGCGGCGCGCGATACAGCGCCGACTTCCACGTGGAGCTGGCCGAGCGTACGGGCAAGTGTGAGGTCGCGGTCGAGACCGTGGCGCGTCGCCTCGAGGTGGACGCCGGCGGCACCGTCCGCGCCGTGCACGCGACCACCCTCGACGGACGCGACCTGGAGTTCCGCGCTGCCCGCTACGTCGTCGCGGCCCACGCGATCGAGTCGGCGCGACTGCTGATGTTGTCCGGGATCGGGGCCCATGCGGACCAGGTGGGCCGGCATCTCATGGAACACTGGTATCTCAGCGGCCGGGGGCTGAGCGCCGAGCGGGGGTGGCCGGGGCGCATCGGCTTCCCGATCCTGGAGAGCTTTCACTGGTACGACGGTGCCGAGCGGCGCGACCGCGGCGCCATCAAGCTCGAGTTCCACGCCCTCGGCGACCCGCTGGCCGCGCTGGAGGCGACCCCCCCGGTCTGGGGTCGCGCGCTGGCCGAGCGGGACTGTGCGTCCTTCGGGTACTGGTTGTCGGCCGAGGCTGGATGCGAGCACCAGGCGCACCCCGAGAGCCGCGTGACCCTCGATCCGGTCTCGAAGGATGTCTTCGGCGACCCGGTGCCGAACCTGCACTTCGTGCGGGACGCGACCGACCAGCGCACTATCGACCGTGGTCACGCACTGCTGAGCACGGTGCTCGAGGCGGCCGGGTTGCGGGAAATCCACGTGGGCCGCAATCCCTATCCCGTCGCGCACCACATGGGGACGTGCCGGATGAGCGTTGATCCGGCGGGCGGCGTGGTGGACCGCGACCTCCGGGTGCACGGCCTGACGAATCTGCACGTCGTCGGCAGCTCCGTCTTTCCCACCGTCGGCTGCGTGCCGCCGACGCTGACCATCGCCGCCCTGGCCCTGAGGCTCGGCGCGCGCCTGGCTTCCCGGCCCGCCACGCCGTAGCCGGGCGGCGACGCCGATGCCTCCTTCGCGGACGATCAGCTTGAAGGCCCTGGGCAAGAACCTGCTGCTGCTCGGCGTGGTGACGCTGGTCTGCCTGGCGCTGGCCGAAGTCGCCGCGCGCGTGGCCGGGGCTGGCGGCCGCACCGACCCGGAGCTGAGCGGCGCTCACGCCTACGACTCGCTGCTCGGATGGCGCAACGTTCCCCTCAGCACGCAGATGGTCGAAACCCGCGAGTACCGGATCAGCGAGCGCTTCAACTCGCGCAGCGTCCGCGGCCCCGAGCGCACGATTCCCAGGCCGCGCGGCGTGCGCCGCGTCCTGTTGCTCGGCGACTCATTCGTCGAGGGCTACACGGTCGATGCGGAATCGACCAGCGCCGCCGTGCTCGAGCGGCTGCTCGCGGAGGGCGGCGCGCCGGCCGAGGTCATCAACGGCGGAACGGCCGGCTACTCCACCGACCAGGAGCTGCTCGCCTATCGCTCCCTCTACCGGGCGTACCAGCCCGACGTGGTGGTGCTCCTGCCCTACGTCAATGACATCTGGTACAACACCCAGACGCGCTACTGGCGGGGGTTCAAGCCGCGCTTCACCCTCGCGTCGGGGGCGCTCACGCTGACCAACGTGCCGGTGCCGCGTCCGCAGCCCGACGAGTTCGCTTACCGGGTGGAGGGCGGGCGCGGCTTGGCCGGCCTGGTGCGGCGCTTCGACGCGTGGCTGGGCCGCCACTCGGTGCTGTACCAGGTCGTCCGCCGCGTCCTCACCGCGACGCCGGTACTGTCGGGCACCCTCATCCGGCTCGGCTTCGCCGCGGTGCCCGGGGAGTTCCGGCCCTGGCACGCCGCGCCCGATTCGGCGCTCGCCGACGCCTGGCGCGTCACCGAGGCGCTGCTCGCCGAGCTGCGCGATGAGGTCGGACGCGACGGGGCTCGGCTCGTCGTCTTTCACGTGCCGGCGCGGCCCGCCGTGTACGACGACGATTGGCGGCGCACCCGGCAGACCTACGCCTTCGACCAGAGCTGGAATCCCCGGCAGGAGGCGGTGGTGCTGCGCGACATCTGCGCCCGGCAGCGCCTGCTTTGCGTCTTTCCCGAAGCAGCGTTCCGGCGCGAGGCGTCCCGTCTCACGCCGTCCGGCGGGCGTCTCTACTTCGCCCAGGACGCCCACTGGACCGCCTCCGGCAACGCCCTGGCGGCGCGAATGATCGCCCAGGCGCTCGCCGACTCGGCGGCGCGTCCGGCCACCGAACCCCGGGCCGGTCGGCCCCATGGGCATTAGCTTTCGGCCGTCCGCAGGTCGAGCGAAAGGACCGAGGTGGTCGCACCCAACGCCGCGCGCTACGACTTGTCGATCGTGATGCCGGCCTACAACGAAGAAGAAGTCGTCGGCGTGACCACCCAGCAGCTCTTCCAGGCGTTCGAGAAGGCGGGGTACCGGCTGGAGGTCATCGCGGTGGACAACGGCTCGGGCGACCGCACCGGGGCCGTGCTGCGCGGCCTGCAACCCGCCCTTCCCGGCCTGGTCGTGCACCGCGTCGAGGTCAACGAGGGCTACGGCAACGGCATCCTGCAGGGCATCCCCCTGGCCGGCGCCGACTGGGTCGGCATTATCCCGGCCGACGGCCAGGTGGACGCCGACGACGTGGCCCGCCTCTTCCGGTCGGCGGTCGCGACCAACGGCATGGTGGTGGCCAAGGTCCGCCGCCGCTTCCGCCTGGACGGGCTCCGGCGCAAGGTCGTCTCGACGGCCTACAACCTCTTCGTCCTGATGCTGTGGCCGACGCTGGGCTCCCTCGACGTGAATGGCACGCCGAAGATCCTGCGCCGGCAATACCTGCAGGCCATGGGGCTCACCTCAAAGCACTGGTTCCTGGATCCCGAGCTGATGATCAAGGCGCGCTACATGGGACTGCGAGTGCTGGAGCTGAACGTCTTCGCCCGGATGCGCGGGACGGGGCTCTCGAACGTGCGCGCGTCCACCTGCTGGGAATTCTTCCGCGACCTGCTGCGCTACCGGTTCACGGGCCTGCTGCCGCGCTGGAAGCGCGAGGTCCTGGAGGCCGGCGCGGCGCTGCCGGTCCCCCATGCCCGGTGACGTCGGGGCCCCCGCGGCCCGGCCGTCGCGGCCCCAGCACCGCGTCCGCGCGCACTGTCGCGCCTGCGGTGAGGCGCGGCTGACCCGGTTTCTCCAGCTCGGCCAGCAGCCCCTCGCGAACGCGAACCTGCGCTCGCCCGCGGAGGCCGCGGGCGAGCTGCGGTTTCCCCTCGACCTCTACTTCTGCGAGGGCTGCACCCTGGTGCAGCTCGCCGACGTCATCGATCCCGAGCTGCTGTTCCGCAACTACATCTACGTCACCGGCACCTCCGAGACGATCGCGACTCACAATCGCGCCTACGCGGGCACCGTGACGGACCTGCTGCGCCTCGGCGCGGGAGACCTCGTCGTCGAGGTCGCGAGCAACGACGGCAGCCTGCTGGCCTGCTTTCAGGCCCTGGGGACCCGCACCCTCGGCGTCGAGCCGGCGACGAACATCGCGGCGCTGGCGCGCGCGGCCGGCATCGACACCGTCGGCGACTTCTTCGACGGCGCGGCGGGTGCTCGGCTGCGCGCCGATCGCGGCGCGGCGCGCGCGGTCATCGGCAACAATGTCCTCGCTCACGTGGACGACACCCAGGACTTCCTGCGCGGCGCGCGCGCGCTCATCGACGCCGACGGCCTGGTGATCACCGAGGTGCCCTACGCGCGGGAGATGCTCGAGCGGCTCGAGTACGATACCATCTACCACGAGCACCTCTGTTACTTCTCGGTGACCTCGCTGCTCCGCCTGTGCGACGCGGTGGATCTCGTGGTGGTCCGTGTGGACGAGACCCCGGTGCACGGCGGCTCCATCCGGATGTACGCCGGACTGCCGTCGCACTACCGCGCCCACGGCGCCGCGGTGCTGGCGATGGCCGAGGCCGAACGCGAGAGCGGCCTGACGAGCCTGGCGCGGTGGCGGCAGTTCGCGCGCGACGTCGAGACCCAGCGCGCCCTGATGGTCGCGCTGCTCGAGCGGCTGCGGGGGGAAGGGAAGCGCGTCGCCGGCTATGGCGCGCCCGCCAAGGGCAACACGCTGCTCAACTACTGCGGCATCGGGACCGACCTGCTGCCCTACACCGTCGACCGCAGTGCGCTCAAGCAGGGCACGCTCACCCCCGGCATGCATATCCCCGTGCTGCCGGTGGACGCGGTGCTCGAGCGCCAGCCCGACTACCTGCTGATCCTGGCTTGGAACTTCGCCGAAGAGGTCATGCGCCAGCAGGACGAGTATCGGCGCCGAGGCGGCCGGTTCATCGTGCCGATCCCCATCCCCCGGGTGGTCGACTGAGTCGCCGATATCCCCTCCGGCCGGGGCGCAGCGTTGCGTCGCCGCAACGGGTTTTCCTGCTACCCTGTTGAGCCCCCATCAGGACTGGCATAAGTCCCTGCAACAACACACATTCCGGGTTCGCTTCGATAGCTCTTTGGCGGCACCGGTCTTGCTTCGTTGGACAGGAAAGGCCGCCGGCACAACCGGCCGGCGACCGGTACCTGGGAGGCACCATGCGCATCTACCTGGCTGACCTGGGGCACAACCAGGTCACCATCAGTTCCGACGTGTACCCGCTCGGTGTAGGGAACCTCGCCACCTACGTGTCGACGTACCTCAAGGCCGACCGGAGGCCGGAGGTCCGGATTTTCCGGGAGCCGCAGGAGCTGAAGGCCGCGATCGACGCGGCCCGCCCCGACGTCCTGGCGCTGTCGACGTATTCCTGGAACCACAACCTGTCGGTGGCCTTCGCGCGCTACGCCAAGCGCCGGCATCCCGGTGTGGTCACGATGATGGGCGGTCCCAACTTCCCGCTCACCACGGCCGAGCAGGAGAGCTGGATGCGGACGCTGCCCGAGATCGACGTCTCGGTGCGCGGGCCCACCTACGAAGGCGAGCGGGCGTTTCTCAACGTGATCCAGCGCATGGTGGACACCGGCGGGGGCCTCGCGGGCCTGACGCAGGAGCGGGTGCCCGGCAGCCAGTGGATCGACCCGGCGACGAACCAGCTGGTCCTCGGCGGGCAGGTCGAGCGCATCGTCGATCTCGACGAAATCCCCTCGCCCTATCTCGCCGGGCTGATGGATCCGTTCTGGTCAACGGGCTACTTCCCGCTGATGCAGATCGCTCGCGGCTGCCCCTTCACCTGCCAGTTCTGCAACTCGGCAGTGAAGAGCAACAGCAAGGTCTACGCGCACTCGCTCGAGAACATGAAGGCCGATCTCATCTACGCGGCCGAGCACGTGGACAAGACCATGCCCCTGTGTCTGGCCGACGACAATTTCGGCATGTACGAGCTCGACGTCGAGGTCGCCGATTTCATCGCCTGGCTCCAGGACACCTACAACTGGCCGCGCTACATCCGCACCACCACGGGCAAGAACCGGGGCGAGCGCATCATCGAGGTGATGCGCAAGATCCGCGGCGCGCTGCCGATGACGGCGGCGGTGCAGTCGATGAGCCCCGTGGTGCTCGAGAACATCAAGCGATCCAACATCAAGCTCGAGACCTACGCCGAGATCCAGAAGGAAGTCCGCGCCCAGGGGATGCAGTCGTACGGCGAGATGATCCTCGGGCTGCCGGGCGAGACCAAGGCGAGTTTCATGCAGGGCATCAACGACCTGCTCGATACCGGCGTGCTGCGGGTGTCGGCGCACCAGCTCATGCTGCTGCACGGCGCGCCGCTGAACAATCCCGACCAGCGCGCGAAGTTCAAGTTCAAGACGCGCTTCCGCGTCGTGGCCCGCGACGTGGGCGACTACGGCACCGGCGAGCAGGTGATCGAGACCGAGGAGATGGTCGTCGAGTCCGAATCGCTGAGCTTCGAGGACTACCTCGACGTGCGCGTCTTCCACCTGCTGCTCACGATCTTCTATTACGAGGGCAACATCGAGGAAGCCTTCGCCTTCGCGAAGGAGCGCGGCGTCAAGGGTTTCGACCTCATGGTGGAGCTGCAGAAGCGCCTGGATCGCGCCCCCGCGGGGTTCCGCAAGGTGATCGACGATTTCGTGCGGGAGAGCAACGAGGAGCTGTTCGAGACGCGCGAGGCGTGCGTCGCCTGGGCCGAGCAGCACCTGACCGAGCTGATTTCGGGCGACCTCGGCGGCAACCTTCTCAGCAAGTACTCGATGCTGGGGCGCTTTTACGCCACGCACGAGGGGCTGGACTTCGTGCAGATGACGATCGGCGAGGTGCTCGCCGGGCGGCTCGATGCCGCCGGCCGGGCGGAACTGAACGCGGTGATGGACTACCTGCGCGCCGTGCTGCTGGGCGTGCCCTTCAAGGAGACGCTGCGCCGCACGCCGTCGTTCACCGCCTCGTACGATGTCGAGGCGTGGCGCGACGCGGACTATGCGCGTCCCCTGGTCTCCTTTCGCACCGCCGCGCCGGTGACCTACGCCACCGCGATGGACCCCGAGAAGTGCGCCGTGATCGAGCACCGCATCGCCACCTTCGGCGAGCACGCCACGGGGCTCGGCAAGTTCACGCGCACGATGTTCGCCAAGGACCTGCGACGCAAGCTGGCGTCGGCCGGGTCCGAGGCCTTCGCCACGCCCTGACCGCCGGCATCCGGGCGGCCGTCGGCCGCGCGGGTCCGGAGAGGAGACGCCTCATGGAGTTCGACTTCGCAGCGCTGCGGTCCGGGGAGCGGCTCGAGGCGGCGGCCCGCGCGTTCGAGGACGACGGCTACTTCCTCGTCTCCGGCCTGGGCAGCACCTTCATCGATCTGTTCACACCGATCATCGCCGAGCGTCTCCAGGTCGGGGCGGCGGAGATGGCGCGCATCCTGGAGCCCGACAGTCCCGCGATGGTCCTGCCGGAGGAGACGCGGCAGCGGATGTCCCGCATCGACACGCCGCCGCCCCTCGCCGAGGCGCTGGTCCAGCACCTGGCACCGATCCTGGAGCGGCTGACCGGGCCCTTCCAGCAGGTCAGCAGCAACTTCCACGGGCAGTTCAAGGGCGGCGACACCACCACCACGAACTACGGCGGCTACCACGGGGACACCAAGTACCTCGAGGTGCACCGGCCGTACCTGATCCACCAGGACTTCACCGCCGGCTCGATTCCCACCAGCCCCGCGGGGCTGACGCTGTGGACGCCGCTCAACCTGTGCCCCGACTGGACGCTGCGCCTGTGGCCCGGCAGCCACCTCCACGGGATGTTGTGCCGCAAATTCCCCGCCCTCGACGACCCCAAGCTCTCGGCCTTCCGTCCCCACTTCGACGTGCAGGCCCGGCCCGGCACCGCGGCGATCTTCAACGCGATGCTGATGCATGCCACCAGCAATCCGGGGCCGCGGCGCCGGCTGAGCTGCGACATCCGGTTCTTCCCACTCACCGGGTTCGTGCCGTCGAAGCCGCGCGTGATCGCGAAGAAGCCCCTGAAGGCGATTCGCGAGGCGCTGGAGCGCGGCGACGGACCCACGCTTCAGGCGCCGCTGCGCGAGGCGCTGGCCTTCCTGGGGCAGGGGCGGGTCGACGCCGCGGTGCCGCCGCTCTCGATCCTCAACTGGGCCAACTACGTTACCGCGCTGCTCCAGGACGGTGCGGAGGCGGCGCTGCCGCACCTGGTCCGGTTCGTCAACACCAGGCTGGGCTGGGAGCCTCCCGAGGCGTACCTCCAGCCCCTGCACAATCGCCCGGTCCACGCGCAGACGCTCACGGCGCTGCGCGCCGAGCTGGCGGCCCGGGAGCCCGGGTCGGCCGAGCTGGTCTCGCTGGAGCGCGTCGCCGCGGCGGCCGTGCAGTGAGGGCCCCACCGGCGTGAGCGCGATGCCATCGACCGCCACGCGGTTGCCGGATCTCAGCTTCATCGTTCCCTGCTACAACGAGGAGGAAGTCCTACCCTCGACGGTGGGGAAACTGATGCGCGCCTTCGAGCGTGCCGAGATTCGCCTCGAGCTGGTGTGCGTCGACAACGGGTCGCGCGACGGCACCGCGAAGGTCATCGACCAGCTCGCCGCCAAGTATCCCGGCCAGATCGTCCATGGAACGGTGGAGCGCAACATCGGCATGGGGAATGGCGTCCTCACCGGGATTCCCCTGGCCACCGCGCCCCTGGTCGGGATGATCCCCGCCGACGGCCAGGTGGACGCCGAGGATTGCGTCCGGCTCTACGAGGCGGTGCTCGAGGCCGGCAGCGGGGTGCTCGGCAAGGTGCGCCGCCGCTTCCGGATGGACGGCATGCAGCGGAAGATCGTCTCGGTCTTCTACAACGTCTTCGTGCGGACGCTCTGGCCGGGGATCGGCTCCTGGGACATCAACGGCTGCCCGCGACTGATGCCCCGCGAGGCGCTGCTCGGCATGGAGCTCGAGAGCACCAACTGGCTCATCGATCCGGAGATCCTCATCAAGTCCTACTACATGGGACTGCGGGTCGTGGAGTTCAACGTCTTCGCCCGGGCCCGCGGACGCGGCATCTCGCACGTGGGCGCCTCGACCTGCTGGGAGTTCTTCACCTACCTGCTGCGGTTCCGCTTCTCGAACGCGCTGCGCGACTGGCGGCTGCGCCGCCCCGACGGGACCCGCCCCGCCGCCGCGCCGCACGGCGCGCGCGCTTGAAGGTCGTCCTGCTGGCGGGCGGCCGCGGCACGCGCCTGGCCGAGGAGACGTCGATTCGCCCCAAGCCCATGGTCGAGATCGGCGGGATGCCGGTGCTCTGGCATCTCATGTCGTCGTATGCCTCGTATGGCTTCCGGGACTTCATCGTGGCGTGCGGCTACAAGGGCGAGATGATCAAGGCGTTCTTCCACGACTACGCGATCCACCACAGCGACTTCGAGGTCGATCTCCAGAACGGCGCCATGCGCCTGCTCAACGCGCCCCGCATCGACTGGCGGGTCAGCGTGATCGATACCGGGCTCGACACCATGACCGGCGGCCGGCTGCTGCGCATCCGGGAGCTGCTCGAGGGCGGGCCGTTCATGATGACCTACGGCGACGGGCTGGGCAGCGTGGACATCCGCGCGCTCCTGGCCTTCCACCGCCAGCACGGCCGGCTGGCGACGGTTACCGCGGTGCGTCCACCCGCCCGGTTCGGCGATCTCGCGATGGAGGGCGACAAGGTGCAGGCCTTCTCCGAGAAGCCCCAGACCGGCGAGGGGTGGATCAACGGCGGCTTCTTCGTCTTCGAGCAAGGCGTCCTCGACTACGTCGACTCCGACGAGGTGAGCCTCGAGCAGGGCCCGCTGGCCCGCCTCGCCGCGGACGGCCAGCTCATGGCCTATCGGCACGAGGGCTTCTGGCAGCCGATGGACACCCTGCGCGAGAAGCACCTGCTCGAATCGCTGTGGGCGAGCGGCAAGGCGCCCTGGAAGACCTGGTGACGGGATTCTGGGCCGGGACGAACGTCTTCGTCACCGGCGCCACCGGCCTGCTCGGCTCGCACCTCACCGAGGAGCTCCTGGCGCGCGGCGCGCGTGTCACGACGCTGGTGCGCGACTGGGTGCCCGACAGCCGCGCCGCCACCGGCGGGGTGCTGGCGCGCTGCCAGCAGGTGCGGGGCGAGCTCGAGGACCACGCCACCATCCTCCGCGCGCTCAACGAATACGAGATCGACTCGGTCTTCCACATCGGTGCGCAGACCATCGTGGGCACCGCCGCGCGCAGCGCGATGTCCACCTTCGAGTCGAACATCCGGGGCACCTGGTGCCTCCTCGAGGCCGTCCGCGCCTGCCCGAAGCTGATCCGTCGCGTGGTCGTGGCGTCCAGCGACAAGGCCTATGGCGTGCACGAGAAGCTCCCCTATACCGAAGACGCCCCGCTCCAGGGCCGCTTCCCGTACGACGTCTCGAAGTCGTGCACCGACCTCATCAGTTTCTCGTACTTTCACACCTATGACGTACCGGTTGCGGTCACCCGGTGCGGCAACCTCTACGGCGCCGGGGACCTCAACTTCAACCGGCTGATCCCGGGTACCATCCGCTCGGCGCTGGCGCAGGAGCGCCCCCTCATCCGCAGCGACGGCACCTTCGTCCGCGACTACTTCTACGTGAAGGACGCCGTCGCCGCCTATCTGGACCTCGCCGAGCGAATGCCGGGCGAGGGCGTGAGCGGCGAAGCCTTCAACTTCGGGACCGAGACGCCGCTGTCGGTGGTCGAGGTGGTGAAGCGGGTGCTCGCGGTGATGGGCGAGAGCGCGCTGGAGCCCCGTATCCTGAACGAGGCCACCCACGAGATCCCGAAGCAGTACCTCGACTGCGCGAAGGCGCGCCGGGTCCTGGGGTGGCGGCCGCGGTTCACCTTCGACGTCGCGCTGCGCGAGACGGTGGCCTGGTACCGGGAGTGGCTCGCGAAGTCCGGATGAATCAGGCGGGCGGGACGGCGGGCGCGGCGCGCGCCTGGAGCCGCCCGAGTACCAGCGCGATGATGCCGCTGAGCAGGCCCCCCAGGATCACCACCCCCTCGAAGACCAGCCCCGTCGCCATCGCCTGGGCCGACGTGACGTGGAAGGGCTGGAACAGCGCCACGATGGCCGCCTCGCGCACGCCGATCCCGCCCTGCGTCACCGGTACCACCGCGGCGATCTTCGCCAGCGGCCAGACGAACAGCCACACCACCACCGAGATCCGGATGCCCACGGCGTCGCCGAGCCACGCGTTCATGACGGTGAGCAGGGTCTGGAGCAGCATGCCGAGGAGCAGCGCGCTCGCCATGCGCCCCGGCCGCCGGGCCAGGGCGCGCACGGCGTGGCGCACGGCGGCGATCCGGCGGCGGAGCTTGTAGGGCAGGCGCCGCGCGGGAATGGCCCGCGCCACCAGCAGCGCCAGGACCCCGGCGATCGCGAAGAGCGCGGCGACCCCGGTGAAGACGGCGCGGCTGCGCGCATCCAGCGCCGTGGGCAGCAGCAGCGCGCCGATGCCGGCGACCAGCGCCAGGCCGGCGATATCGAGGGTCCGATCCACCAGGCTGCCGAGCAGGAGTCCGCTCACCGAGCGCGTCATGGTCAGGGCCATGCCGGCCCGCACCACGTCGCCACCTACGATGGAGGGGAGGAAGAGATTGCCGAAGAGGCCGTAGTAGTAGCAGCGCGCTGCCTGGCCGAAGCTGAGCCCCGCGCCGGCGGTGTTGATGAGCAGGCGCCACTTCGCGATGCCGATGAGGTGCATCAGCAGGTAGGCGGCCAGCGAAACCGGCCAGACCCAGCCCGGCACGCGGTGCAGCGCCGCGACCAGATCGCGCAGCGGTACGAAGAGGAGCAGCGCGGCCAGTACGGCGGCGCTGCCGGCGACCCGGAGCAGGTACCGCCGCCAGGGGCGGCGTGCCGGCGCGGCGCCTGTCAGGCGGGCGGGCTCCCCCGCGGCGTCGACTCCCCGCCCGCGGCCGCCGTGAGCTCGAGCCGGCGCACGCGATAGAGGGTCTCCTCCTGGATCTTCCGGCTGAAGCTCAGCACGTCGGCGAGGAGGCCGATGAGGAGGACCTGGAAGCCGACGATCAACAGGATGGCGGACAGGATGAGGGACTGCACGTGCCCGCGGGGTTCGCCCTGCACCACGAACCAGATGAAGCGGATGCCGGGCAGCGCGCCCAGGCCGATCATCGCGGCGCCGATGATGGTGAAGACGCGCAGGGGCCGGTACATCGAGTAGGCCCGGACGATCGTCACGGTGGAGTTCGTGATGTAGTGCGGGATGCCGCGCATCAGGCGCGACGGCCGCGACTGCAGGTTGACCCGGATCGGCACGAATTCGACCGCGAGCCTCGACGACGCCCCCGCCTGGATCAGCGTCTCGAGGGTGTAGGAGTACGAGCTGAGCACCAGGGTCCGCAGCGCGGCCTCGCGGGTCATGGCGCGAAAGCCGCTGGTGGCGTCGGGCGTCGGGATCTCCGACGCCTTGCCGATGACCCAGCTCCCGAGGCGTTGGAGCAGCCGCTTGTACCAGGCGAAGTGCGCCAGCGTGCCCACGCCGCGGTCGCCGACCACCAGCTCGGCCCGGCCCGCCAGGATCGGGGCCACCAGTGCGGCGATCCCGTCGGCCTGGTACTGGTTGTCGGCGTCGGTGTTGACGATGATGTCGGCGCCCAGCCGCAGGCTCGCGTTCAGCCCGGTCCGGAAGGCCGCGGCGAGACCGAGATTGCGGGTGTGGCGGACGACCTGGTCGACCCCGCAGCGGCGCGCCACGTCCGACGTGCCGTCCTTCGAGCCGTCGTCGATGATCAGGATAGCGATGCGGTCGATGCCCGGCAGGCTGCGGGGCAGCGCGCGCACCGTCTCCTCGAGCGTGGCCGCCTCGTTGTAGCAGGGGATCTGGATGACCAGCGTTGTCATGGCGTGGGCCCGAGGTCGCAGACGTACACGTCGCCTCCGCCGACCGTGCCGCGGAATACGGTCGCGTCGCGGCACTCCCGCTCGGTGATCGCGTACACCTCCGGGGCGCCGCGCTGAAGATACCGGGGGAAGGTGTAGACGAGCCAGACACGGCGGCCGGCCCGGAGGGCCGCGAGCTCGGCGGCGGTGGTCACGCCCGCCCAGGAGAGCCCGAAGTAGTCCCGGTAAGTCGGAGTCGTGATGTCCACCGTCGCCACCGCGTCGCCGGGTGCGCGGTGGGCTTCCAGCCACCGTCGCGCGCCGTCGAAGTCCTGCTTCGGGTAGCGCCAGAGACGGCCCAGCGACAGCGCGGAGAGGGCGATCAGGGCCGCCATGCCCGCGGTGCCGAGGCGCGCGGCGCGCCGCGGGGCGCCGGCCGGGTCGCCGCGGCGGGTCAGTGCCTCGGCGATGACGAAGGCGCCGCGCACGGCGATGAGTACGGCGTAGGGCGCGAGCGAGAAGAAGAACCGGGGGTACATCGTGCCCCGCGCCGCGAGGGCGCCCGCCACCGTCACGAAGCCCGGGAGCACGAAGAGGCCGAGCACCAGCGGCCGCGTCCGCCACAGCGAGAGCAGCCCGCCGCCGAACAGCAGCGTGCCCGCGGCGAGGGCCACGAGGGCGGCCGCGGCGCCGGCGCCGCCCAGGCCGGCGAGCAGCACGCGCACGCCCTCGGCGAGGGCCCAGCGGGGCGTCGAGATGCCCCTGAGGCCGGAGGGCTTCCTGGTGAAGTAGTGCGTCACGTCGCCCAGGACGGGGGCGTACAGCAGCAGCGTGAACCCTCCCGACAGCACGAAGCCCTCGGCCACGCGGCGCCAGACGGTCGCCGGGTAGGCCTCGCGCCGCGTCGCGAACAGGGCGGCGCAGGCGGCCGCGTGCCCGGCGGCGACGAAGACCATGGTGAGGTGCGTCCAGGCGCCGATGGCGATGGTGGCGGCGTAGGCGACGAACCAGCGCCGGCGGCCGTCCTCGAGTCCCCGCAGCAGCAGCCACGCGCTCAGCACCGCGAAACAGCCGAGCAGGGCGTAGCCCCGCGCGTTCTGCGAGAACCAGACGTGATGGTAGGACACGGCGAGCAGCAGGGCGGCGAGCAGTGCCTCACGGCGGCTGGCGATCCGCGTCCCCAGGAGGTAGAGCAGCGGCACCGTGGCGGCGCCGAAGATCACCGCCGGCAGGCGGATCGACCAGGGGTGCTCCCCGAAAGCGGTCAGGGAGAGGTGGGCGAGGACCGAGTAGAAGGGATGGCGGTTGTCGCGCGGGAACACGCTGACGATCGCCAGCAGCGGCGGCCGGAACGAGGTGATCAGCGAATCGATCTCGTCCACCCAGAGGCCGCTGTCGAGGTTCACGAGGCGCAGCGCGAGGGCCACCGCCGTCAGTGCCCAGATCCAGGACGCGCGGACCGCGAGGTCGCCGCCCGAGGGCTGTGCTCCGCCGCCGCCCATCCGGGCTAGTCCTCGACCACGTGAGTCGCGAAGATCCGGCGGTAGTCCGCCCACTTGGCGTGGTCGAATCCGCCGGCGCCCAGGCAGTCCACCGCGGCATTCGCCATGAACAGCGCGTGGTGGGTGTTGTCGTGCGCGAACAGCCCCTGGCGGCCGTAGCTGAGGAAGTCGGGCACCGCGGAGATCCAGTCGTCGACGGCCCGGAGCCAGCGCTCGTAACCCAGGGTGTAGATCGGGTAGGCCTGGCGCAGGCGGCGCGAGAAGACCCGCACCGGGGGCCGCGGCAGCGGCAGGCCGGCCCGCTCCATGTCGGCGGCCACGTGGGCGCCCAGCTCGGCGTCGGTCATCGCCCAGATGCGGTCATCGCTCGCGCAGGGCAGCTCGGCGCACAAGGTGGTGCGGCCGGCCGGCTCGCGCAGGCCGAAGTAGTTCTTCGGTTCGGAGAGACGGGTCACGGTGACGTTGGCTTCGGGGAAGTAGTGCGCGTCGGTGGGAGTGAACTGGTCGACGTCGAGCTCGAGGTATACGAGGACCATCGCGCGGTAATCGATCTTCTGCGTCGCCTCGATGACCTCGGGCGGTGCCGCGGGGGTGAGCATGCGGGCCGCGACGGTGACCGGGATGGTGGACCAGACGTGGTCGGCCTCGAGCACCTCCTTCTCGTCACCGCGGCTCAGCGTGACGCGCCAGGGCCGGCCCCCGCCGCCGACGTGCTCGAGCGACGCCGCCTTCCAGCCCATGCGGATGTCGGCGCCCAGGCGCTGCCCTTCGGCGGCGAGGACGCGGCTGATCTGCCCGTAGCCCTCGCGGAAGTACCAGAACTTCCCGTCACCGGGCGCCTTCACGAGGCGCTTCAGGAGTTTCGCGAACGTCCCCGCCGAGACGCGCTTGCGCGCCTGGATGCCCGACAGCTCCTCCGGCTCGCGTCCCCATATCTTGCGCGCGTAGGGAAAGTAGAAGTGCTCGCAGATGGTCGGCCCCAGGTTCGCCCGGAGCACGCTGGCGAAGGTGTCACCCTCATCCGGCGCTCCGAACACGGTCTTGCTGACCATGTCGCGCAGGGCGCCGGCGGCGAAGGACCGGTCGAGCTCCAGCATCAGGTCGGCGGCCTTGAGCGGGAAGTGCAGCCACTTGCCGCGGAGCCGGATCCGGCCGTGGCGGTCCCGCAGCCGCATGTCGTCGCCGAGGAGGCGCTGGAGGTCGGCGAGGATCGCCGGGTCGCACGCCGAGTGCATCCGATGGCTGCCGAAATCGAGCCAGATGCCGGTCTCGTTGAAGCTGGCGGCGTTGCCCCCCAGCATCTTCTGCTGCTCGACGAGCGTCGCCCGGCCCTTGCCGGTCCGGTGCAGCTGGTAGGCCGCACCGCACCCGGCTGGGCCGCCTCCGAGGATGACGACGTGCGGCTCGGCCATCAGTGTGCTCCGGGCTCCGGCAGGCTGCGAGAGGTCTGGTTCGGGATTGGGCCGGACCAAAACTACACCACGGCCGAGGGGCGCGGCAACGCGCGGCGGGGCCTGCGGTCCCGCCAGCCGGATGTATTATAGTCTAGCGCGCTTCCCAGTCCCCGTTTCCCGAGGGTCGTGAGGATGACTGTTGCACCCGACGTGACGCCCATGACGCCGCGCCAGGTTGCCTGGCGGTTGTTCTTCACCGCCTGGATCGTCTTCACGCTGCACTTCGCCACCGACATCGTGCGCGAGCACTACCCCGCGCTGGCCCTGGGCGACCACCTGTCGTTCGACCTGGAGGGCTACTGCGGGTTGCATCCCGACCTCTTCGAGCTGCCGGGACACGGGTGCCACATCGGCAACAACCCGGGTGTCTCGATGCTCGCCGCGATCCCCTACGCCCTGGCGCGCCCCATCATCGACCCCCTGGTCGCGATGGTGCAGGCCAGGCGCGCGGCATCGGGCGACAGCGTCCCGCCCGTGTACAACGGCCCGTCGCCCAACTCGCGCCGCTTCTATGCGCAGGCCTGGCAGAAGGGCCTCGACGTCAAGCTCGGCCTGGCGGCGTTCGTGATGCAGGCGTTCTGCATGGCGCCCAGCTCGGCGATCGGCGTGGTGTTCATCTTCCTGGTGCTCTTCCACACCCTGCGCTCGACCCGGGCGGCGATGTGGCTCGCGCTGCTCTACGCTTTCGGCACGCCGGTGCTGTTCCGCACCGCCTTTCTCAACCACAACCTGATGCTCGGGCACATCGCCTTCGCCGGGTTCGTCACGGCGTGGAATCCCGGGAACGGCACGCGGCTGTCCGCGCGCGCCCGTCACATCCTGTGTGGCGTGGCCGGCGGGACCGCGCTGCTCTTCGATTACACCGGTGTCGTCCTCATCACCGGCCTGGGCCTGTATGTCGTGGTGAAGCGGTGGCGCGAGCTGGGCACCGCCGAGGCGGTGCGCGCCGGCGCCTGGTACGTGGCCGGCACGTTGGGGCCGGTCTTCCTCCTCTGGTTCTACCAGTATCGGGCCTTCGGCAACCCGTTCCTGCCGGGCCAGCACTGGATGCCGCCGGTGCTGTGGAGCGACCGGGGTTACCAGGGCTATCAGTTCCCGCCCGATCCGGCGCTGCTCAGCGAGCTGCTCTTCGACTACCGCTTCGGGTTGTTCGCGGCGGCGCCCGTCCTGCTCCTGGCGCTGGCGGCGCCGTTCGTCGAGCGCGGCGCGATGCGACGGGTCCCGGTGCTGGAGCTGTCCGCGATGCTGGGGCTGGCCCTGGGGACGTGGCTCTTCTTCGGCGGCAACAACTACACGCGGCTCCAGTTCAACACCGGCATCCGCTACCTCTCCTGTCTCTTTCCATTTCTCTTCGTGCCCGCCGCCATGGTCCTGACGCGGATGCGGCCCCAGGCGGCGTACGCCTGGGCCCTGGCCGCCCTGACGGTCGCGTGGCCGCTGGCCATGTACCGACGCGTGCAGATGCCCCTTGGCCTTCTCGACCCCGTCGTCCGGACCTTCACGGCGGGATTCACGCTGCCCGCGCTGCGGACGCTGTCGGAGACCACGGGCCAGTACGGCGACTTCTTCCTGCATGGCGTGTCGCCGCTACCGCTCTTCGCGCTGGCCGGCGCGGTGATCTACGGCATCTGGTCGCCACACTTCCGCCATAGGGCGAAAGTGTGAAGCCGCCGGACGCGCCCGCGTCCCCGCCGGCGCTGGTCGCGCGGGAGGTGACCGGCTACGTCCCCGCGCTGGACGGGCTGCGGGCGATTTCGGTTCTCGTGGTGATGCTCCGGCACTTCAACACCTTCTGGTATCCCTACAACTGGCCCGAAGTCGTCTACTCCGTCGCGGTGCACTTGAGCCTGCCCGGCCTCGACGTCTTCTTCGCGCTGTCGGGATTCCTGATCTCGGGCATTCTCATGGACAGCAAGGGTTCGCCCGCGTATTACCGCAACTTCTACATCCGCCGGGCGATCCGGATATTCCCCGTCTACTACGTCTTCCTGATTCTCTGGTTCAACGTGCTGCCCCTGGTCTGGCCGGGAGATACCCGCGCTTTCAGTCACCCGGTCTCGACGCAGGCGTGGTACTGGACCTACCTCACCAACTTCATGATCGTCATCAAGGGCGGCGGGAGAATCCCGCCCAACACCTATCACTTCTGGTCGCTGGCCCTGGAAGAACAGTTCTACTTCATCTGGCCGACGGTCGTGTACCTCTGCAGCCGACAGACGCTGAAGCGCGTGGCCATGGGATGCGTCGCCTTCAGCCTGCTGTTCCGGATCGCCGTCCTGCTCATGGGATCGAAGTACGAGGTGGGGTTCCTGCTGCTGCCGGGACACATGGATCCCCTGGCCGCGGGGTGCCTGGTCGCGATCCTGATCCGCGAGCCTCGAGGGCGGTTGCTGCTGGCGCGCTGGGCGCGGCCGCTGTGGCTGCTGACCTTCAGCGTCGTGATCGGGTTGATCTACGCTACCAAGGGGTTCCAGCCGACCAACCGGTTCGTGGTCACCTTCGGGTTCACGGCGTCCGCGCTCCTGGCGGCCTCGTCGGTGGCGATCGCCGTCCTGCTCGACCCGGGCACGCGCCTCTACCGGGTCCTCTCGCATCCGGTGATGCTGGTCATCGGAGGGTACAGCTACGCGATGTACATCCTGCACTACCCGATCGAGCTGCTCTTCAACCTCTCGGGCGTGACGATCGCGAGTTTCGCCTTCCTGCACTCGCGGCTCGCCATGCAACTGGCGTACAGCCTGGTGCTTTCGCTGGCCACCATCGCCGCGGGCGCCCTCAGCTGGCACGGTCTCGAAAAGCACTTCCTGAAGCTCAAGAAGCACTTCCCCTATGGCCGGGCCGGCTAGAGGTCCTCGGCGCCGCCACCCATTGGCGGCGGCTCGGCGTCCATCCGGCCGCGCATCGTGGTTTCGGGTGTGCCGAGGAGGATGTTGTCCACCGCCTCGACACCCTGGAGCGCCGAGTGGTCCTGGTTCGAGACCTCGTAGCGCCAGGTACCGAAGCGGCCGCGGCTGTGGATCCCCGCTGCCGCGAGCACCGGCTCGATCTCCCCGAGCACCTCGTCGCGTCCGAGCCACGGCGTCGGGTAGCCGTGCTCGATGCGGCGATGCCAGCGCGACACGATGCGCGCGGCGTCGTCGAGCAGCCGCGCCGCGCGGAAGCCGGCGATCACCTGGTCCACCACCGCACTGGCGTCGACGGGCTTCTGGGGTGACTCGCTCACCTCCGCCATCAGCGACCACTGCGCGCCGGGGCGCGCCACGTTGTTGGGCGAGTAATTGCTGAACACCGTCGCGCGGTAGAACGGGGTGTGCGGTTCGGGGAAGTACATCCAGCACTTGGTGCGCAGCGCGTCGGGCACCGGGCCGTCCAGCCCGATTCCCACGATGTGGCTCGACGAATGCACGAAGCGCGGGGCGAGTTTCCGCAGCGCCGGCTGATCGCCCAAGGTGGTGAGGAGCAGGTCGAGCGGCATGCTCGAGATGAGGCTGTCGTAGCGCTCGAGGGTGCCGTCGGCGAAACGAAGGGCGCGCGCGCGGGTGTCGATGCCCGTCACCCGCCGGCCAAGTCGCATCCGTTCCGCCGGGAGCTGCCCGTAGAGGCTGCGCCAGATCGCGCCGGTACCGCCGTGCAGCGGAAAGCGGAAGGTCGCGTTCGGTCCCCAGCCCGCGTCGTCGCGCTTCAGCTCGACATTGCGCTTGACCCGCGCGAGGTCCACCGTCGCGACCCGTTCCCCCATCCAGCCGACGCCGAGCACCGAAGGGTCATAGGCCCAGACCTTCCGGTTGTACGGCATCATGAACAGATCGCAGAGCCCGGTGCCGAAGCTGCGCAGCAGCCACTCGCGAAAATCGGCGGGCGCTGCCGGGGAGGGGAGGGCGGCCGCCACGGCCTCGAGTCCTCGCACCGCGGCGGCGATGTCGGCCTCGGGGAGGCGCCAGAGGTTGTTCTGGAAGGGATAGGGCACCCAGCGGTCCCGGATCCACACCCACGCTTCGCGCTCGTGCTCGACCCAGGCGTCGCCCAGGGCGCGGGTCATCAGCCGGTCGAAGTACTTGTAGTGCGAGAAGAGCACGTGGCCGCCGATGTCCCACGTGAAGCCCGCCGCGTCGAGAAACGACGAGGCCAGGCCGCCGGCGTGATCGGCCGCATCCACGAGAAGCCAGTCGTGATGTCCGTGCTCGGTGAGACGCCAGGCGGCGCTGATGCCCGTGGGCCCGGCGCCGATGATGACGATGCGCGGCGCCGCGCTCAGGGGTGCAGCCTTCGGCGGAAGTCGAGGAGCTGCCGGAAGGCGCGGGCGCAGAACTTGATCAGCTTCCAGCGGCGGATGGAGACGACGCCGGTCTCCCGCTCCCGGTGCGGCACCGGGATCTCGGCGACGTCGAACCGGCGCGCGGCGGCGAAGACGGCCAGAAAGAGCGACGGGGCGAGGGTGTCGGGCGGGATCAACGCCTTGGCGTCGTCCCAGAGGCGCCGCCGCAGCAGCTTGAAGGGGACGTTCGCGTCGGTGAGGCGCACGCCGACGAGCATGGGCAGCACGCCGCGGATGAAGCGCGTGAGCCAGAGCCGCAGCGCCGGGTCCTGGCGCCGGGCCCGCACGCCGAAGGCCGCGTCGCGACCCGACTCGACGGCGTCCCAGAGCGGCCCGAAAGCGCTGAGCGGGATCTGCCGGTCGCTGTCGATGAGCAGGAGGCGCTCACCCCGGGCGGCCTCGAGTCCGGTGCGCAGGGCGGGGCCGTGCCCGCCGTTGACGCGGTGGATGGCACGGATGCGAGGGTCCTTCGCGGCGAGCGCGTCGAGGATGGCGCCGGTCCGGTCCCGCGATCCGTCGTCCACCACCACCAGCTCGGAGCCGGGGATGCGGTCCAGGACGAACTCGCGTACCTCCGCGATGGCGGCGTCGATCGCGCCCTCCTCATTGTAGGCGGGCATGACGACCGACAGCGGCGGCGGCGCCTCGCTCACGGCGCACTCCGCGAGACCCGGTAGATGCGCACCGGGCGCGTACTGTCGCCGGTGGACCGCAGGGCGAGCGCCGCCGGGAGGCGCGAGCGGACCTGGCTGTCGCTGACGCTGTCGGGCGCGAGTACCCACACCTGGTCGCCCTCGCCGACCGGCAGCCGCGTCATGGCGCGGAAGGCCGGTGCATGGCGCGCGATCGACATGATCCGTGCGCCGCCGAGGTTCATCCACGTCTCCGAGGCATAGACGGGCCCCGGCTGGCGGGACACGTAGTCGGCCTCGTGCACGTGGGCATAGAAGTGAAATACGTGGCCATTCCAGCCACCCAGCAGGACCGCGATCGTGTGACCGCGCTCGGTGCCCGACGCCACAACGGCGAGGCTGCTGTCGAGAATGCGCTGCGTGCCATTCAGCCTTCCGAATCCGGGTTGCCGCACCGACCGGCCAAGGAACCAGGGTGTAAAGTAGCTCTTGTACAGAAACGCGCCGGTCAGACCGGGCCGATCTGGGTCTCGAACTCACCCTGTTGAAGCAGGTTCCGGAGCGAGCCGGGTGAGAAGTGCGAGAGGCCCACGAACAGGTGGATCGTCGCCAGCACGGTGAGCAGCGCGGCGGCGACCCGCTGCCTCGCCGGACCCAGGGCGGAGGCGAGAAACACCACGCCGACGGCGGCGCAGACGGCCAGCGGCATCGCGGTCGGCACGAAATACCGGGGCGAGGTCGTGGTCGCGTAGTAGAACCCGAAGAACGGCAGGCACCAGGCGGCGACGCAGGCCAGCAGCGCACGGCGCCCGGTGAGCAGCTCCCGGACGCCGACCGCGGCGAAGGCCAGGATGAACGGCGAGGTGGACCAGAGCAGGTAGTCCCAGAAGTGCGTCAGGAACCGGGAATCGCCGAGGTGCTCGGTGACGGCGTGGACGGTCGACGCCATCCGGGCGTCGACCAGGAACAGCACGGCGTACACCGCCGCCAGAGCCAGCACCAGGGGGCCGATGCGGGCGGCAAGGGGACCGGGAGCGCGGTAGCGCTGGTAGAGCACCAGGACCACGGCGGGGAAGGCGAGCACCGCATCGGCGCGCACTAGGATGGCCGCGGCGTAGAGCGCCAGCGCGGCGGCTTCGCCGGCGCGTCCGGGATGATTCGAGAGCCAGGTGATGCCGAGAACGAGCAGGGCGACCGACGGCATGGCGCTGTTGCCGTAGGCGCTGCTCATCCAGAGGATCGGGTTGACGGCCAGCAATCCGGCGAGCACCCACCGCTCCTGGCGGCTCAGCTGGTCGGGGAAGGCGGCGAGCCCGCACAGCGGCATGACGGTCCCGGCGAGGGCCGAGAGCCAGGTCATGACGATCGGGATGGCGCGCAGGCTGCCGAAGGCGAGGGCCAGGCCTTCGACCAGGCGGTAGTACCCCGCCTGGGGCCCGTAGCGGTAGATGTCGGCGATGCTGTGGCGGGCCAGCGCCGCGGCGCCCGCGGCGAGCGAGACCTCGTCGTTCTGGAAGAACGCGACGAAATGCGCGGCGAGGAGCCGCGCCCCGAGCAGCGCGGCGAACAGCACGGCGATGGTCATCGGCCGCGGCAGGGCCTGGCCTTCGGGTCGGGACATGCGTCAGCTCGGGGGAGTCAGGGGCGATCAACATAGGACCGTGCCGAGCCGCATGCAACGGAGCGGGCCCCGGTGTTGTGCTCCGGGAGGGTTGTAGTAGAATCGAGTATCGCTACCGACACCCACGGAACAGCAAGCTCCGGGATGACCTGATGACCGCGACGACGACCGTGGACATCATGATCCCGGTGCTGAACGAAGCCCACGTGCTCGAGCGCAGCGTGAATACGGTGCGCGCGTTCTGCGCCGAGCACCTGCCGTACCGGTGGCGCGTCGTGGTGGTGGACAACGGCTCCACCGACGGCACCCAGGACGTCGCCCGCCGGCTGAAGGAGCAGTTTCCCGCCGACGTCGATTTCTACCGCCTCGACGAGCGGGGCCGTGGCCGCGCGCTGCGGTACGCCTGGACCCACAGCGCCGCGGCGGTGTGCTGCTACACCGACGTGGACCTCTCCACCGAGCTGGCCGCGCTGCCGAAGATCGTCGACGCCATCCTCCAGGGCGGGTGCGACGTGGCGACGGGCTCGCGGCTCCAGAAGGGCAAGTCGCAGGTCAACCGGTCCCTCAAGCGCTACATCATTTCGAAGAGCTACAACATCATGGTCCGGCGCGTCCTGTTCGTGCACTTCTCCGACGCGCAATGCGGTTTCAAGGCGGTGAGCCGGAGGGCCATCGAACGGATCGTGCCGCAGATCCAGGACCAGTCGTGGTTCTTCGACACCGAGCTGCTGGTCCTGGCGGAAAAGCAGGGCTACCGCATCGCCGACATCGCGGTGCGCTGGATGGAGGACAACGACAGCCGCGTCAAGATCATCAAGACGGCCTGGGACGACATCAAGGGGATCATCCGGCTGCGGTGGCTCCTCTGGCATTGGTGGCTCGGCCGCGGGGACCCAGCGAAGCGGATGGTGGACGAGCCGGACCCCTGATGCGCGCGCTCTTCGTGACCGGCGCGAGCGGATTCGTGGGCCGGAGGCTGCTGGCGCGAATCCCTCCGGGCCGCTACGAGCGCATCGTCGCGCTGAGCCGCCGGACCCGGGAAGCGGCGCCGGGGGTGACCTGGTTGCTGGGCGACGTGCGTGACGCATCCACCTGGCGGCAACACCTCACCCCGTCCACCGACGTCGCGCACCTGGCGGCCGCCACCGGCGGCGCCAGCGCCACCGAGCACCGCGCGGTCAACGCGCAGGGCACCGAGGCGCTGGTGCGCGCCTGCGAGCGCGCCCGGGTCGGCGGCCTGCTGTTCGTCTCCTCGATCGCGGCGCGCTTCCCCGAGGACCCGCGCCACCCGTATGCCACCGCCAAGCGCGAGGCCGAGGTCATCGTGCGGGCGAGCCACCTGCCATTTACCATCGTCCGGCCCACCATCGTGCTCGGTCGGGGATCGCCGGTCCTGGAGCGGCTGCGCTCCCTCGCCGGGGGACCGGTCGTCGCGGTGATCGGCCAGGGCACGGCGCGGGTACAGCCCATCGACGTCGAGGACCTCGCCGGGGCCCTCGCGCTGCTGCTCGAGCGGCGCACCTTCGACGGCGCGACGCGCGAGCTCGGCGGGCCCGATGTGCTCACCATGGAGCAGCTGCTCGTCCAGGTGCGCGCCGCGCTGGGCCGGCCCGCCGCGCGCGTGGTGCACGTCCCCTACGGCCCGATGCGCGGCGGGCTCATCGCCCTCGAGGCCATCCTTGGGGGTCGCTCGCCGGTCGCGGCGGGTCAGTTGACGTCGTTCGTCGAGAACAGCGTCGCCGAGCCCAATGCGCTCTGGGAGGAGCTGAGACCGCACCTGTTGCCGGTGGAGAAGATGATCCGGGTGGCGAACGCCCTTGTCTGAGCTGTCTGCCGAGCGCCTGGAGCGCGAAGCCCGCGTCTTCACGGCGGCGCTGATCGGCGACGAGCCGTCGGCGTACGTCATCCGGCAGTATGCGCACGGCCACATGTCGCTGCCGCTCGCGCCGGCGGCCGGTTTCGAGCGTGTGCTGCTGTTCGTGGCGCGGGGCGGGCCGTACTGGACGCGCGCCGCGGACGCCTATGCGCGGCTCTTCGCGCGCCGCGCCATCCTGCGCCGCAAGCTCACGCTGCTGATCGCCATCCTCGAGAGCACCTCGCCCAGCGACGCCGCCTTCGCGCCCATCAGGAGCTTCCCCGCCGGCACGGTACTCCGCCTCGCCCTGGCGGGCACGGGCGCCGTGGTCTTCACGGTGGCGGGCCTGGTCGTGCTCGGCCCGCTGCACCTCCTCAGCCGGCTCGCGGCGGGGCGCACGTGAAGATCCTCGTGGTGGGGTCCGGACCCTCGGGAGTGCATTTCGCCGAGACGGTGCTGGGGCGCGGACACGAGGTGCTGATGCTCGACGTGGGGCACGAACGGCCGCCGCCGGTGGCGCCCGACGCCCCCTTCGACGAGCTGAAGGGCCGCCTCGGTGATCCCGCGGCCTACCTGCTCGGCGACGACTTCCAGGCGGTCACCCTGCCGGGCGGGACCGGCGAGTACTACGGGCTCCCGCCCAGCAAGGAGTTCGTGCTCGCGCCGACCAAGGCTTGGTCCGTCAAGGAGTGGGGATTCTCATCGCTGTCGTCGTTCGCGCGCGGCGGGCTCGCCGAAGCCTGGACCGGCGGCGTCTATCCCTACACCGACGGGGAGCTGGCCGACTTTCCGATTCGCTACGCCGACCTCGCTCCGCACTACGAGGAGGTCGCCCGCCGCATCGGTGTGTCCGGCGTCGTCGACGACCTGGCGCCCTGGTTCCCGGCGCACGGCCATCTCCAGGAGCCGCTCCGTCTCGACGACCACTCGGAGCGGCTGCTTGATCGCTATGCGCGCCGCCGCGCCGCGCTCAACGCCGAGGGGTGCTACGCCGGGCGCTCGCGCCTCGCGGTGCTGACGGGGGAGCACGAGGGCCGTGGTGCCTGCACTTACCTGGGCCGCTGTCTCTGGGGTTGCCCGCACGACGCCCTCTACACCCCCTCGGTCACCTTGTCGCGCCTGCTGGCCCAGCCCGGCTTCCGCTACGTGCCGTTTTCCTATGTGAGCCACTGCACCTGGGACGCGTCGCGTCACGTGACGGGCGTGTCGGTGCTGCGGAGCGATGGCACCGAGGAGCTGGTTTCGGCCGACGCCGTCGCGCTGGCCGCCGGCGCCCTCTCCTCTGCGCGGATCATGCTGGAGTCGGTGCGCCGCGCGAGCGGCGAGGTCCTGGTCCTGCCGGGGCTGATGGACAACCAGCAGATCCTCATCCCCTTCGTGAACCTCGGCATGCTGGGCCGCGCCTCGGACCCGCGCAGCTACCAGTACCACCAGGTCTGCCTGGGCTTCGCGTCCGCGGATCCGCGCCACTACCTGCACGCCCAGCTCACCACGCTCAAGACGGCGATGGCCCATCCTGTCATTCAGAGCCTGCCCTTCGACCTGGTGACCGGCACGCAGGTGTTCCGGCTCCTGCGCTCGGCGCTGGGGGTAGCCAACGTGAATCTGCACGACACCAGGCGAGCGGACTGCACCGCCACGCTCGAGCCGCAAGCGTCGGGGCCGGCGCGACTCATCCTCACCTATCACGCGGCCCCCGATGACGCCGCGCAGATCGCCGCCGCGACGGCGCGCGTCAAGGCGGCTCTACGGCACCTCGGCTGCCTCGTGCCGCCGGGGATGGTGCATGTGCGGCCCAAAGGCGCCAGCGTGCACTACGCGGGGCTGATCCCGATGGGCACCAACGATGGGCCGCTGGGGGCCACGCCGGAGGGGAAGAGCCGGGAGGTCGAAGGTCTCTACTTCGCCGACGGCGTGACCTTCCCGTTCCTGCCGGCGAAGAACATCAGCTTCACGCTGATGGCGAACGCGGTCAGGGTGGCCGAGGCAGCTCTGGCCTGACAGGGAGAACGACTTGAGAGTCCTTCTCTCCGCCATGGGCCTCGTGATGGGCGTCGTCCCCCTGCTCGCCCAGCAGGTGGCCGACACCTCGTTCGTGCTGCCGGTTCAGAGGCCGGCCTTTGTGGCGGGCGCGGGGCCGGTCGTCGTGGTGGACGAGGCCCACTACAACTTCCACACCGCGGACGGACGATACCGGCCATTCGCGGACCTCCTGCGGCGCGATGGCTACGTGGTGGGCGGATCGCGGGAAGCGTTCACGGCCGCATCGCTGCGCGGAGTGCAGATCCTGGTAATCGCCAACGCGCTCGCGGAGCGGAACTTGACGGATTGGAGTCTGCCGACACCGTCGGCGTTCACGGCGGACGAGATCGCTGCGGTGCGGGATTGGGTGCAAGGCGGTGGCGCGCTGCTGTTGATCGCCGATCACATGCCCTTCGGCGGCGCCGCGACCGATCTTGCGGCGGCTTTCGGCGCGCGCTACAGCAACGCCTTCGCCTTCAACGGCGGCCCCGGCCGCGGCCTGCTCGTCTTCCGGCGCTCGGACGGTTCGTTGCGGGCCCACCCGATCACCGACGGCCGCGCGGCGTCCGAGCACCTGGACTCGGTGGCGACGTTCACGGGTCAGGCCTTCACGGCCGACGGCGACGCGCTGCTCGTCGTCGGACCGGCCGTCATTTCCCTTCTTCCGCAGAGAGCCTGGGAGTTCACCCGCGATACACCCCACGAGAGCGCCGCCGGGCGTCTCCAGGGCTCGGTGCGCCGCTTCGGGGCCGGCCGTGTCGCCTTCTTCGGCGAGGCCGCCATGTTCTCCGCGCAGCTCGCGGGTCCGGCGCGTGCGCCGATGGGCATGAACGCGCCCGTCGCGGGCCAGAATGCCCAGTTCGTGCTCAACATCATGCACTGGCTGTCCGGGCTCCTCGACTAGCAGCTGCGCTCCTGAAGGGTATTGCTGCAACTTGCCAGACTTGGCCCGAACGTACATCCCCTGATAAGCGTGAGGTCAGTAGTTCAACTCTACCCAGGCCCACTGAAGAACTGCTGATGGCTGGTGGCTGATGGCTGATGGTTGATGGCAAGAGACCTCGCACGGCGCGGGGTCTTATTGTCTCAGTCTAGATTCAGACAATCTGGGCTCCGGCTTGTGGTGTCGGTTCGCAATTTCCATTCAGGCTGCCAATGCCCGCTGCTGGCTAGCCTCTCGACGCTTGACCTAGGGCGGCCAATGCTTGGACGAGAGAGTCAAGAAGCACTTCAGGCGTCGGTTCGGTTCCCGGGACAAAGTGCAGTACGTCGTCACCAGCGTTCTTGACAGCCGATGCAGCGCGTTCCGTGTCACGATCAAAGACGCCCTCGGCGCGGCAATAGTCGATGCGACGCGAGAGGCCTACCTTGCCGCCCCTATCTGCGCCGAGCTTCTTTCTGACCAATTCATCGGGCGCGAACTCTTCGAGTGCGGTCTCCAGTGCCGCCCGCGATACCGCGGCCAGTTCGCTGCGCATTCCGAGTAGGTAGCATCTTGCTACGAGTGACAAGTAGCTGGCGGTTCGATGGTTAGGTAACTGAATGCGGTGTTTGACAAGTCTGTTGATTCGCTCGGCTAGCACGTGATCGGTATCGACTCGCATGCGAGTGAAGCCCTCCTGCAGCCTTTCCTCATGGATTCCTGGGAGCAGACGGGCGACTTCGAAAAGGAGAGTGGCCTCATAGAGGTGGTAGGCCGCGGCTGGTCCCTCAAGATCACCTCCGGGGTCCTCTCTGAGCAGCGGGTAGTTGAGAATCGAGTAGACTTGGAACTCTTGCGCGAGTTTCCGTCCTTCCGTGACGGCGGCTGGCTCGCTCAACTCGCCGTCCGGGGGATGAAGAAGTGTCCGTGCCACATCTGCCACGAGCTTCGCCTGCCGATACACGCGCTGTAAGTCGTTCCAGCGAGTGCGATCAAGGTCGATACAAGTCGGCGGCCCATCTAATGCGAAGCCATAGTAGGACACGCCATAGGTGTAGCCTTCGTAGGCTTCGTCGAGGGCGATGCCCGGTCGAAGGCGCCACCAGCCTTCCTGGGGCAGTGGTGCCTCTGGGTCGTCGTCCGAACACTGTTCTGGGTCGTCCATTCGCCCCTCGGTCAAGTGCCTCGTTCTTCGATTCAATCTGCCTTCCAGCAAGAGCCGCGCCTCTCGAGCTGTCATGGTCCTGCAGACTGCGCCCGAGAAATCGAACCTGGTGTCAACACCGGGTGAAGTTGCACACTTTCACCGGGTGAAGTTGCACACTCGGTTGGCGGGGACGAGCCCTCAGGTCGTCGCGGCCTCCTGGGCACGCCTTCGGCCTTTGACGGGCGGCTCGGCCGGCTGCCCCCGCCGGTGGAGCACCGCATAGAGCTCCGCATGCTGGCGCATGCGATAGCTGTTGCCGCGGATGTTGACGATGTGGCAGTGGTGGACCAGCCGATCGATCAACGCCCCGGCCATGACGTCGTCGCCGAACACCTCGCCCCACGCCTCGAAGCCCTTGTTGGACGTCAGGATCGTCGAGGCGGTCTCGTAGCGGCGGCTCATGAGCTGGAAGAAGAGCATGGCGCCGGTGCGGCTGATGGGCAGGTAGCCGATCTCGTCCACGACCAGGAGCGAGGGGAAGATCAGGGTCTTGAGCCGGTGCATCAGGTGGCCGGCCTGCTGGGCTTCTTCCAGGGATGTGATGAGATCGGCGAGGGTGCCATAGTAGACGCGACGCCCGCTCTGGGCGGCCGCGATGGCGAGGCCGATCGCCAGGTGCGTCTTGCCGACCCCGGGGGGGCCCAGCAGGATCACGTTCTCGCGCCGCTCCAGGAAGCCGAGCGTCTGGAGACTGTCGAGCTGCTCGCGCTTGAGCGAGGGCTGGAAGCTGAAGTCGAAGTCGGCGAGGGTCTTCACGGCCGGGAGGCGCGAGGAGCGCCTGGCGGCTTCGAGCCGACGGTGGTTGCGCAGGCTGATCTGCGCGCCGAGCAACGCTTCGAGGGCCGCGGGCGCGGGCAGCGTGCCGCCATCGAGTTGCTGGAGGATCGCGTCGAGCGCCTCGAGCGCGCCGGGCATCTTGAGATCGGCGAGTTGAGCACGCAGACGCTCGCGCAGGGACAGGGACGCGGAAGCGGGGCTCATCGGGCCGCCTCCACCAGCGCTGCGTAGGCCTCCAGCGAGCGGCGCTCGACGGTGAGCAGCGGTCGGGTGATCGCGGTCGTGATGGGCTGCCGAGCGCGCGAGGGTGGCAGGGGCAGCACCGTGCGATACGGGTACGCGGCCAGCGGGAGCAGCATCGCGCGCTCATCGCGCTCGAAGCGGAGCTGGGGAACCTCGCCGGTCGTGCCATGGATGCGGACGTTGGCCGTCTGCACGAGCCAGTCGTCACCCTGCGCCGCTAGGTCCCCGTCGCCCAGGAACTCACGGCCATAGACGAAGTTGGAGCGGACATAGCTCACGGGGCGCTCGACCTTGCCCTTGGTCTGCGCCCGGTAGGGCCGGCAGGCCCGGATGCGGAAGCCATGATGATGCGCGAAGCGCAGGAACTCGGCGTTCTCCAGCAGACTGCCCGCGTCCGGGCGGCGATCCTCAACGATCACGCTCTTCATCTGATCGAAGAGCAACTCGCGCGGGACGCCACCGAAGAACGCGAACGCCGCCTCGAGCCCCGCGATCACCGTGGTCATCGTCTGGCGCGGGTAGAAGTGCAGCCAGAGCAGCCGCGAGTAGCCGAGCACCACGAGCAACGCGTAGCGCGTACCCCACGGAAAGCGGAACGTGGCGAAGTCGACCTGGGCCTGCAGGCCCGGCGCGGTCTCGAAGCGCACTACCGCCTCGGGCGCCGGACGCGGCCGCACCCGGGCCACGAAGTCGCGCAACTGCGTGATGCCGCCTGTGTACCCGGCCGCCCGTACCTCATCGAAGAGCCGCACGGCACTCAACTCGGGGTACGTCGCCAGGCGCGTCTCGATGATCGGTTTGTAGGGCTCAAGCTGCACCGGCCGGCCTAGGCGTACGCGCGGGGCGGTCCCGCCCAGATCCCGCTCGAGCTGCCCCGGCTCGATCCAGAAGTAGATCACGCGGCGACTCACGCCCAACTGCCGCGCGATCGCCGCCTTCGTCAGTCCCTGCTCCAGCAAGTGTTTGAGCAACACCAGGCGCTCCCATCCGTACACCGGTTGACTCCCCGCTGAAGGAGCCACCAAGGTGAAGGTCAGGCCGGGCGTCCCACCACCCAGCCGGGGTCAGGCCGAGTGTGCAATCTCAGTCGGCGATTCTGTGCAATCTCAAACCGGTGATGACAGGTAGTTCAACTCTACCCAGGCCCATACTGCTAGCTGAAGGCTGAAGGCTCAAGGCAACTGCTTGATACCCAAGGCTCTGCGTGATGCGGAGCCTTTCGTCTCTTGACGATTTGTGTACCTGTGTTACTTTCCATTTTCCCGAAACTGGAAAGCGTTCAATAGTATATGGTTATGGAACAGGGAATGCTTCGCCCGGCGGATCTCGTCCTGGCGCTTCGGCTGGAACACCGGCCTAAAGAGCGTTACGAGGACTTGTCGCGGGCTCTGGTTCTGAGCCTGAGTGCCGCGCATCGGGGCGTTCAACGGCTTCAGCTGGCCGGATTGCTCCTGCCTGGGGAGAAACGCGTCAATCGCTCCGCGCTTCTCGAGTTCCTGATTCACGGCGTCCGATATGCTTTTCCGCCAGTTCTGGGTCCCGAGGCTCGGGGGGTACCGACGGCTGGCGCATTGTCGTCCCTCAGTGCGGAACTGCCGGAGGGTTCGGGTGCCGTCTGGCCCAGCGCCGAGGGCCGAAGCCGCGGACCGTCCCTGGTGCCACTCTACAAAGGCGTGCCGATTGCCGCGTTGCGCGACGAACGACTGCACTACTTGCTCGCCCTGGTCGATACGCTGCGCATCGGCCAGTCCCGCGAGCGGAAGATCGGGGAGACGCTGCTTCGGAAAGCGCTGATCCACGGATGAGCTCGCCGAATCGTGAGGCGCTCACCCGCATCGCGCGCCTGCTCGGTCCGCTCACTCAGGAATTCGTCTTCGTCGGTGGGCGGGTGGCCGAGCTTCTCGTGTCCGAGCCCGGCAGCACGCGTGTCCGTCCGACGGGCGACTCCGATGTGGTCTGCGAAGTGGCGACGCTCTCGGAGTACTACCGTCTCGGAGAGCGACTGCGCGCGGCGGGTTTCAAGGAGGACCAGAGGCCGGGCGCGCCGATCTGCCGGTGGCGACATGGCGATGAGCTTCTGGACGTGATGCCGGCGAACGGCAAGGTGCTCGGCTTTCAGAATGCCTGGTACCATCACGCAATACGAGGAGCGAAGGATGTCACGCTGACCGCGAACCTCACGATCCGCGTGGCAACTGCGCCGGTGTTCCTCGCGACGAAATGGGACGCATTCCATGAGCGGGGTGCCGGAGACTGGCGTGGAAGCCACGACATCGAGGATATCGTGACGATCGTGGCTGGTCGGCCGGAGCTTCTGGAGGAGGTGAGGTCGGCCGAAGAAGACGTGCGTGACTATGTGGCTTCGCAGGCCAGGGTGCTGCTCGAGACGGGGATCGCTCTGGATGTCGTCGCTGGGGCGCTTCCGGATGCGCGTCTGATTCCGGATCTGGTCACGCGCTTGATTGGGCGGCTGGAGGCGATCAGCCGGCTCGCTTGAGACTTCCTCGATGGATTGCCGCCGTTCACGTTCTCCCCAGCGTCTGACCGGACTGGAGAGCCTGGCGTTGGCTCGCCTGATACGTGTGAGGTCGGTAGTTCAACTCTACCCAGGCCCACTAGACAACCGCTGATGGCTGGTGGCTGATGGCAAGAGCCTCGCCAAGAGCGAGGTCTTCTTGTCTTCCACCAGCTATGAGCCATCAGCCGTGGGCCTAGTTCGCATAGCCGAGGAGCGCACCTAGTCAAGGAGCATTTCTACAAGGCGGTGGCGTCGATCTACTATCTCGCGCAATGGTCCAAAGAAGTAGTAGGCCGAAAAGAGCATGAATTGAATGTTCGAGTACTGATTCATCATCAGCTGCTCGCGCGGGTCCGTGAGCATGTCATGGTTCCAAGCGTGCAGCGCGACTACGCCACCGACCAGGAGTGAAAGGTATGCCCCCACGGCGCCGAGAAAGAGACTCCGCAGGAAGCTCGCCTCCTCGTTCACATAGGCAAGCTTGACTTCTCTATCCTTGATTCGCCTTGCCCGCGCCACATCTCCACGCGAAGCGCGCAGCCAATGCCAAAGCGTGGAAATGAGGAGCCACACGATTCCTACGAAAACCACATTCATATGAGGGAATTCGGGTTTGAGGACGAACAGCGATCCAAACAGCGCCGCGATGAACACCCATGCGGGAGAGAACGACTTCAAGCGCGGTGAGCTAAGGAGGTAAGTCGAGACAAAGAACAGCGACACGCCGATGGGAATGAACAACCACCAGTACGCGTACGATCTCGGCTCGAATCCCACATGCGAATGCAGCATTGGGTCCAGGACCACGGGAGGGACAACTGCGAGCGCAAAGCCGAGAAGCGTCCAACTCGAATACGACCACGGGAACAACTTGTCTTCGCTTTCGGGGTCCTTGTCGCTCATCGGCCAGTCTTCGCCTTGCACGTGAGTCTTGTCGGTTGCCATCAACGTCTCACACGATGGTGGCCACCAGGCCAAGCTTGGGTCTTCCCTGGCATCGCGGCAAGCGACCGGCTGTGCACTTGTCGGAGCGCGGAACTCAGATAGTATGCGCGTTGGGATGCTGTGGTGTCCATCAGACCGGTTTCAGGCCGTTGTCGTACCCAAGCCCGCCGGGAAGATCGCGCGGATTGTCTAGTATTTCCGCCATCTTGCCGGACCTGAGCGCTAAGGAAGCTCTGAAGAACGAGCCGCTATGAGTGTTTCGAGCTCTATGAGCACGATTATTCCCCGATCGGGCGGTGCGGCGTGGTGGTTTCTGGCCTCGGTGGGCCGGAACCAGGCTGCCGAGCTGATGTCGCGGTGTTCGGGAAGACACTACGTGCTCAGCGGGCGCAGCCGGTGCCGCAGCAGATACAGTTCGTCAGGGCGAACATCGTGAAGGCCCGCGCGGTGTTCTTCGCCAAGCCCCGGTAGCGCACCGTCGCGAAGCCCCACAACCGCTTCACCACCAGGAAGGGGTGCTCGACATGCGAGCGGATGCGCGAGCGGGCCCGGTTGATCGCGTGCCACTGCGCCGTCAGCGGGGCGTGGCGATGCCCCCGTCGGTTCACGCGGAAGCGCACCCCGGCCTCTTCATAATGCTCACGCGCGCCCGCGCTCCAGTAGGCTTTGTCACCGTAGAGCACCGTTTCCGCGCCGTGCAGCAGCGCGGGCAACTGCGAGGCGTCCGGCGTCGCCGCATCCGTCGTCGTCAGGCTGTGCACGATGCCGCGGGTGTCGGCGCCGATATGCAGCTTCATGCCGAAGTACCAGCCATTGCCCTTGCGTACCTGGCGCATCTCCGGATCGCGCTGCTGCGCCGCGTTCTTGGTCGAGCTCGGCGCGTTTATGATCGTTGCATCCACGATCGTGCCGGCCTTCAGCAGCAGCCGCCGCTCCTCCAGCAGGTGCAGCACCGTGCCGAAGATCTGCTCGGTCAACTCATGCCGCTCCAGCAGGTGCCGGAAGTGCAAGATCGTGGTCTCATCAGGCACGCCCTCGTCCCCGAGCTCCACGCCCACGAAGCGCCGGATCGACTCGGTATCGTAGATCGCATCCTCGACCTGGGGATCCGACAGGTTGAAGAACTGCTGCACGAAGCAAATGCGCGGCATCGTCGCCAGGGGTATCGGCGGCCGGCCCCGGCCCGCCTTGGGATAGTGCGGCGCGATCACCGCCAGCAGCTCGCGCCACGGGATGTCCTGCTCCATCTCGCCCAGGGACTGCTCGCGGCGCGTGACCTTGCCCTTGTGGCTCCAGGTCATCGACGCGAACGTGGTCTGGTCGCTCATCGCGCGGGGCTCCCCATTGAGGTCGCCCCAATATGGGAGTTTGCGGCGCGCCGTCGAGTCACTTCTTCAGAGCTTCCCTAAGGTCAGCAGCCTGATAAGCGTGAGGTCGCCTGGCGTGTGACGCGCGGGTACGAGTGAGGCAAGAATTGCCTATGCCGAGCGCCGCCGCGATCGTGTCGGCGAAGCGGCGCATCGTCACCAGCCGTCCGTCGTGCTCACCCGAGCCGTACAGCTCTCGAGCGCGCGGTCATGGCGGGCAGGCAGGAGGCGCGCCAAGCGCGTAGGGTCGGACGTCGAGCGGTGCCTCATCCCCGCACCACGAGACATGCAGCGCGGTCCGCGCCGGATGTCGCTGGACGTAGGAATCGGTGGTTGCTCCGAGGTCTCGCACCACGAGCACGCGTGCGGTGGTGTCGCGACCGGTGAGCATGAAGAGCGGCACCAGGTGATCCCGGCTCTTCGCGGGGTCGATGATGCTGTCGATCACCAGGAGCAGCGGGTTGCGATCCGCCTGGCGAGCGAGTGCCTGGATGCTGTGCACCGTGGCGGGCGGCGGGCGCCAGAATTCACCGCGCGACCAGTCCGGCGCGAACAGGACGTTGGTGAGGCAGCCGAGCACCCAGATCGTCGCCAGCCGCCGGCTCTCGGGACCGATGACGCGCACGACCTGGCTGGCGAGCCCGGCGACGAGCAGTGGCAGGAGCTCGATGTAGAAGCGGTCCGCGCTGCCGAAGTAGAAGGTGTAGACGAGCGGCAGCAGGAAAAACGGAGCCACCATCCGCCAGCGCCAGGACGCGCCGGCAGCGCGAAGGACGGCGATCAGCGGCAGCAGCAGCCCCACGCCCAAGGTCAGGCGAGTGAAGTTCCACGCGCGTTGACCGACATGATAGGCCGCCATCGCCGGGGTGAACAGGAAGATGTAGTGCGGAGGCCAGCCACGCGGCCCGAAACCGAGGCTGTGGTACGATCCGTGGAGCCTGGTGTAGCCGAACAGGAGCGGGCTGCCGGTCGTGAGGGCGTTGTAGGCGAGGAGCGCCGCAACGGGCAGCATCCCGCCGCCGACCAGTGCGACCAGCATGCCCACGCGCACGCGGTCGGCACGGATCATGGCCCAGAGGACGAGGCCCGCACCCACGGTGGCCCCGGTGAGCGGCCTGATCGCGACCGAAACTCCCAGCAGGAGACCGGCAAACCACCACCTTGCGGGACGCGGTTCGAGCAGAGCCCACGCTGCCCAGACGATGGCCGCCACGTTCATCGGATGCGATTGGTACCCGGTGGATGTCTCGAGCATCCGTTGCTGGGTCAGGAGCCACGCGGCGGCAGCCAGGGCCGCCCAGCCCGCGGGCTGCTCCCCGGCGTCGCGGGCCAGCCGCGCGGCAAGCATGCCGGCCCCGACCACCGCCAGCGCGCCACAGAACGGCGCCGCCAGGGGCACAAGGGACAGGGCGTCAAACAGACCCAGCAGGGCCGGCCAGCCCGGTGTGTAGTGCGTGAGCAGGCGATCGCCGGACCAGTACGTAAAGTCGAGTCGGAACAACGGATGGTCGGCAGCGGCGACATGAAACCCGAACCCCGGCGCGCGCAGCCAGCGCCCCTGGAGGATGTACACCAGCTCGTCGAAGGTCACAGCGTACCGGCCGACATGAAGCGTCTGGATCGTGCCGAGGACCAGGACCGCGGCCAGACCGATCAGCGCGATCGCGACGGGCCGCCGCGGTGGCTGGATGTGCAGCGGCCACTCCGGTGCAGCCAGCGCGATCGTCCACGAGGCCGCCATCATCGCCGCGCGAAATGCGATGGTGCTGGCATCCTCGTGCACCGTATTCGTCATGACCACGGCAACCAGCGTGACCAGGCAGAGTCCCGCCATCACCCAGGTGGTTCGGTAGCTTCCGCGAACGATGGCGGCTCCGACAGTCCGGGCGGCCAGCACCGCGGCGCCAAGTACGATCAGACTGGCGGCGAGCGCCGCGCGTCCCCTCACCAATTCATGGGGGATGACCCACAGGATGGCCAGCGCGATCACCACCAGCAACCATCTGAGCTTTGCGTTCATGAGAATCTCCGGCGCTCAGTCAGCGAGCGGTGTGAGGCCGCCGTCCGCGCGACACCCTCCCGAATCGTGGTCGAAGGTACCCAGCCGAGCAGCGATGCCAGCCGAGCCATGCTCGGCGGACGGGTTTCGACCTCTTCGCCGCGGCGCATCGCCTGCGCGCCAAACTCGAGCTGCTCGGCCGGCATCCCGAGGGTGGCCGCGGCCGTCTCGGCGAAATGGCGCACCGTGACCAGCCGCCCCGTCCCGAGATTCACCACGTCGGGCACCGGCTGCGTCAGCGCGCCGAGTCGCACCATCCCTTCCGCGACGTCCTCGACGTAGGTGAAGTCGCGGCGCTGCGTGCCCGCGGTCAGCGACAGCACCGCGCCCTTCCTCGACGCCTCGAGAATCGATTGCAGGAGCCGACCCTGATGCTCGCCGGGGCCGAACAGCGTGAAGGGTCGAGCCGTGATGGCCCGCATGCCGAGTCGCGCCCGGAGCCGCGACATGGCCACTGTTCCCTCGTGCTTGGTGCGCCCATAGAGCGTGAGCGGCAGGCAGGCGCTGTCCTCGCGCAGGTCGTCGGCGCGCGCGCCGTATTCGGCCCCGGTACCGGCGTGCACCAGTCGCAGCCCGTCCCAGGCCGGCAGGAGGCTCCGACCGAGCGCCTCACCGAGCCGCTCCACGAGCGTGACGTTGATGGCCTGCGCGAGGTGCGCATCCTGTTCGGTCCGGTCCACGCCGTAGCCGGCGAGGTTGAAGACGATCGCGGGCCGGACCCGCCTGATGAGGGTGTCGATCGCGCCTGGGGCCATGAGATCCTGCTCCTCGAGCGTCGCGCGCACGCCCCACGCCTCGAGTACGCGCTTCCCGGCGTGCGCGTCCCGGACCGCGCACACGCACTCGGCGCCCTGGGCCGTGAGACCTCGCGCCACCCAGCGGCCGATAAACCCGGAGGCGCCGAGCACCAATGCGGGCACGCCCTGGTACGAGGCGTCCGCCTTCATTGTGTCCATGCCCCGGGCACGGCACGCGCCGCGTCGGCGGTCAGGGGGCCCGCTGCGATGCGCCAGCCGGCGTTCGTCAGGCCCGGTCCGTCCAGGAACCAGACCGGCCGGTCGGCGTAGGCGCGCAAGACTGCCTCGCGCGTCGCGGCATCGCGATCCCACGCGAAGACCGGCACCGCCGCCGTGAGATCGAGAGGATTGTACGGAGCCGCGGAGGCGTAGTCCCGGTCGCGATTGCCGCGCACCAGCACCAGGCTGCGGCCGAAGTCGTGCTGGTGCGCGAGCTGCTCGGCGCCCGGCTGCATGCCGCGGTAATGGTAGTACTTGTCGATCGCGCGCCAGGGGATGAACAGCAGCACGGTGCCCAGCATCAGGGCGCCGGACGCGGCGGTGACCGCGGAGCCGCGCGCGCCGGGGCCGGTCCCCCCGGCCGCTTCCTCGAGATGTTCGATGCCGCGCGCTGCCAGGGCGAGGCAGGGGACGATGATGAGGTACCAGTATCGGGCGCCGAAGTCGGGGCCACCGGAATACCAATAGAAGTGATGCGCGGTCGTGACGGCGCCGATGACCGCGAGCATCTGCCAGTCGCTCTTCTTCAGTCGTGCGCCGTACACCAGGAGCGCGATGACGACGAGCGAGCCGGTCGCCCAACCGAGCAGCTCCGCGTTGACGCCCGAGATGTTGAGGTTGGTGTTCACCAGCACGTCGCGCCAGCCGTGGCCGGGGTAGGGATCGAGCGCCCACCCGAGGCCGCGGTTCGGTCCGAACCCGAGGGCGTTGGAGCCCTTGCCGTAGAGCCGGTCCGCGTACGCCTCGATGGGAAAGATCCGCGCCGAGCCGGTGAGGAACCGGTTGTACGGAAGGACCAATGCCCCGACCGCCGCCGTGACGAAGGTGAGCACCGCCGACGGCGCGAAGCGCCACCGGGCGCCGCGCGCACCCAGCGACCAGACACCGAGCAGCAGAGCCACGATCAGCCCCTCGAGGGGCCGGATGATGCTCACCATCCCGATGGCCGCGCCGCCGAGCACCGCCCAGCGCGCCTGGGGGTCGCGGCGCAGGCGGGCGACCGCGGCGGTGGCGGCGAGGGCGCAGGTCAGCGTCCAGGTGTGGGTCATGAAGCTCATCGCCAGGAAGATCTGCCACGGCGAGACGCAGAAGAGCAGCACCGCGAGACGCGCGGTGCGGCGGGCGTAGAACTCCCGCAGCACCAGGTAGGTGAGCAGCACGTTGAGGCCGCCCAGCACCGGGTTCACCAGCCACGGCACGCCGATGAAGGCGCCCACGGCCAGCGCCAGCGGCCATCCGGGCGGCACCGGCGAGTACCACCGCGTGGCCTCGTAGGTCATCAGGTCGAGGTTGAACGCGTCGGGAGCGGCGGGGATGGGAAGCGTCAGGTGCCCCGCGGCGAAGTAGCGCGCGTGCAGGAGGTAGACCGTCTCGTCGGGGACGTGCGGATGCCGCTGGTATGCCACGACCACCAGCAGCGCGGCGACGAGCGTCACCCAGACCGCGCCGGCCAGCGCGAACCGGTCGATGCCGCCCGGCTCGGCCGCTCCGTCCGCCCGCGGTGGACCCAGCACCCGCTCGGCGGCCCGGCGCACGGCCTCGAGCGCGGCCGGCGGGAGGGCCCGCGCGAACAGCACCACAGTCGCCAGGTGCAGCAGCTGGATCGAGGTGGTGATGGCGAGGTCGAGCGCGTAGGCCCGCACGTCGCGGCTCAACGCCGTGCTGGCGAGCACGAACGTCAGCACCACCGCGGCGAGTCGCCACCCGCGCCCGGTGGCGCCGAGCAGGGCGGGGATCTCGCGCCGCATCCCGAACAGCCCCACGAGCACCACGAGTGCCTGGAGTCCGAGCACCGGCAGGGGAAGCAGCGGGAGGTGCCCGAGCGGGCGATCGGGTGAGACGAAATGCTGGTAGCGCACATGCGGGCCGGCGAGGATCAGGCGCAGCGTCGCGGCCTGGCCCGCGAGGAGCAGCAGGAGCCAGAAGGCGGCTATTCGCCCGCTGCGCCCGGGTGTGGTGGTGGGGCCGGTCATGCGGCGCGGGCCGCGTCGGCGGGCCGGGTCGCCACGGCCGAGATCGTCGGACCGACGAGCAGGAGCACGGTGCGACCGAGCGGCAGGCGTTTCACGAGCTGGTAGAATGCGACCAGCGCGCGCAGCGGCGCGGGGAGGTTCCGGCGCTGGCCTTCCGGGACGTCGGGGACGAAGCAGCGCGGCGGCGCGAATCCGGCGCCGGCGAGCAGCGCGCGCAGGGACCCCAGCGACAACAGCCGGCGCCGCGGGGCGATGCCGCCTTCACGCACCACGCGCCGGAACGCGATCCGCTCCGGAAGGTACCCGGCGGCCCAGGTGCCGACGTGCGGGTCGGGGCCGAGGCTCCAGCGGTTGGGGGTGGCGATCCAGAGTCGCCCGCCGGGACGCAGCACGCGGTGGGCCTCGGCGAGGGTTTGCGGCTGGTCGCGCACCGTTTCCAGGGCGGAGTCGGCGGCCACCACGTCGTAGCGCGCGTCACGAAAGGGCAGCGCTTCGGCGCAGGCGCACACCAGCGGCACGTCCACGCCCGCCTCGACGAGGCGCTTCTTCGCGACGACCAGCCACCGGAACGCGATATCCACGCCGACCACCTGCTCGAAGCGCCGCGCGGCCGTCACCAGCAGCGGCGCCGTGCCGCAGCCGATCTCGAGCAGCGCATGCGCACCGGCCGGCGGAGCGGCGCGCGTCCAGGCGTCGACCGCGGACTCGGCGCGGGCGGCCGCGCCGAGCAGGCCCTGCGTGTAGCGCCGGGCGTCGCGCGGCGGGACCACGCTGGTCGTCGAGTAGTAGTACATGACGAGGCCCGCGAAGTCGTGGTCGGCAAAGTGCGCGGCGAGGTCACGGCCCTTGGCCCGATCGGCCTCGATGTCGATGTACGGGTCGCTGAAGATCCTGAGGTCCGGGATGCCGGCGATGACGGGAAAGCGGCGCGCGCAGCCGGCACAGGCCAGCTCGGGCTCCAGGTCTCCGGTTTCCGAGAGGTTGCTCCGGCAGTGCGGGCAACACAGTGCGGGGACGAGGGCCATGCGCTCGCCGGCGGACTAGCGGCGACGCTCCGGGGTGAGCAGCGGGACGAGGCGATCGGCCATCGCCTCCGCGATCCTGGCGTTCGCCGCTTCGGTGACGTGCGCGTGGTAATCCACGAACACCGTGCCGGTGTCCTGGTCGAAGAGGGACCGCAGATCGAAGAACGCGGTGCCGGCGTGCGGAGCCATGGCGGAGGCGATCGAGTCGGCGCAGGCGGCGAGGCGCAGGTCGCGTGGCAGGGTCGATTCCCACCGCGTGATGCGTTTGTGGCTGAAGGCGTTGTGGGGCTGGAGGAAGATGAGCGCGGGAAAGCCGCGATCGTGCGCGATGGCGAGCACCGTGCGCTCCATGTTCGCGTAGTACGCCGCGACCCTGGGGCAGATCGAGTCGGCCGGAATGCGCGGCGGCCTCGCTTCGCCCGGCGTGAAACGCTGGACCAGCTGCGAAAAGCGGCCGAGCCCGAACAACTGGCTCCAGAAGCCGCGGCGGCCGAGGTCCAGCAGCGTCTGCGCTTCCTTCTGCGTGAAGGTGTGACCCACCTGCCGCGCCAGGACTCCTCCAGCCGCGTCGTTGTAGCCGTTCATGAAGACGGCGACGGCGGGCATGAACCCGCGGGCCACCTCGATCTCGAGGGTGGCGAGCTCCTGGGTCGTGTTGAAGCCCGGCTGGGCATCGCTCACGACCTCGATATTCGACACGCCGCGCCGGGCGAGGGCGGAGGCGAGCTGCGCCGCGATCGTGAAGGAGTCGCGCGTGGTGTTTCCCCACATCGCCGAGCCGCCGAACATGAGGATCCTCCGCGCGCCGGGCGACACCGGCGGCTGGGGCGTCACCCGCCGTCCCGCGGAATCGATGTTCACGTAGCGCGTGGCGAGCGGGCGGGCCCAGAAGCCGCGGTAGGGATCGAGGTCGTAGGTGCGCCGCGCGAGGGTCACCGCGAACTCCGGATACCACGCCTGCCCATGGTAAGGATGGTCGGGCGAATCCCACACGGCGGGCGCCTTGCCCGTGATCGCCTGCTTCACCGTGACCTGGAGCCGGTAGCCGAATTCCAGCGCCAGAAACAGCGCGAGCGCGATTCCGAATACCAGCCACGCGTCGCGGAGCCCGCGCAACGGGGATAGCAACCAGGCGACGCGACGCCCCGGGGCCTTCGGCTCGGCGGTCATCTGGCTGGAGCGGTAGGCGTGAGGCCGGCGTCGGCGGGACGCGCCGCCGCCACGTCGGGATACGCCAGCTCCAGCGGGAAATCGCTCCCCGCCATTTCCGCCGCCGCCCACGCGAGGGTCCGCCGCCGTGCGTCGTCGGGGAGATCCTTGTGGCGGTCGGCGGTGCCGCGAACGAACAGCGCGGCGTTGGTCTGGAGGATGTGCGGCGGGTGCATCTCGAAGGTGTCCTGGTGCTTCTGCATGTACGCGAAGCCACACTTTTCGACGACCCGCGCCATCTCGGTTTCGCTGAGCGGCGCGACGCCGAGAAACTCCGCTACCCGGCGCACCATTCCCGGCAGGTCGCGCTTCATCGCCTCGAAGTAGACGAACAGGACGTTCCCTTCGCGCCGGCTCCGGTCCCACCAACCCTTGACGTGTGCGGTCCACGTGCCCCACCACATCAGGTCGGGGCTGCGGAACCACTCCTCGTAGGCGGGCATGGCCGGGGCCATGGCACCGACGTTAGTGGCGATGAAGTCGATGCAGCTCGCGAAGCACGAGACCGGGTGCCGAGCAACGTAGATGTAGCGCGCCGCGGGGCTGGAGGGGCAGAGTTGCGCGGGCAGGTGGGTCTTGATGATGCGCGAGGGACGCTCGGCGCCGATGGTGGCCGCCTGATCGATCGGCACGCTCCGGCGCCCCTCGAGCCACGGCGCGATGGCGTAGAGGGCCGTGCCCGACTCGACCAGGTTCCCGCCGCCGCGTAGCAGCACCTCGTACACGATGTGCTCCATCCACGTGGTCCCGCACTTCATCTGCGTGACGACGAACACGTCTTCCGGCCTGGGCTGGTACGCCTCGGCCCGGGTCGTGCTCTCCGCGTCGCAGCTCCCGGCGGGGAATGAGACGCCCTGGTGCCTGATCCGCACGCGCCGGAAATCCACCTTCGCCAACCGGCCGTTGATACGCAGCAACGGGGAAAGCAGGACGGCGTGGAGCCGCAGCCGGCGCTTGAAGCGCTCGCGCCCCGCCGGGCCCTGGCCGTAGTAACCCAGACCGACCGTGCGCTCATCCTCCCAGCGGAGGACCAGCGCCAGATAGACGGTCCATACGACGTACAGGCCGACGACGGTGCCAAGGGTCCACCACACGATGCGCATCCGGCCTTCATGCTCGGAGTGGTCGAGAAATCTGGGGGGCCCAACTCAGGCGCTGGCCGGCGCGACCAGGGCTAGCGCCGGGCGAACCGGCGCCCGATGGCGCCGAAGGCGCGTCGGAAGAACGCGACGGTCCGGCGCCAGAACATCAGCAGGAAGCCGACGACGGCCGCAATCGCGGAGGCCACCGGCATGAGGACGTCGGGGCCGATATACAGGGCAATGGGCAGCATGTGGCCCCAGTCGTGCATTCTGTTGTGCTCCTGGCGTCGGTCCAGAACGAATCGATCGGCGAAACGCAATATACTCGCCTAGGGGGTGTTGGAACCCTGGACGCCGGTCGCACTGGCCGAAAGGTCCGCGATCGGCACCGCCGCGGCCTTTCTTCCGGAAAGAAACCGCACCGCGCTGCTGTTCCAGATGTCCCGGGCAATCCACTTCAGCGGTTCGATCTGCTGCGCAAGCCAGTTGGTCGGCACGTCCAGGTCGAGCCCGTACTCCGTTGCCGGATTCCCGGGATCGTAGCGGTAGGTGCCGAAGATCATGTCCCAGAAGACAAAGCCACCGCCAAAATTGGTGTCATAGTACCGGGGATCGCGGGAGTGATGGTACCGGTGCACCTCGGGCAGGGCGAAGATGTAATTGAGCCACCCGAAGCGGAGCGAGATATTCGCGTGCTGGAGATAGTTCACCAGGATGTATACGCTGCCCCACGGCGGCACCAGGTGGACGCCGAGCAGGAGCGTCGACGCCGTCAGCAGGGGCGCCGATGTGAGCGTCATCGCGAAGTGTTCCTGGAACGTCGTGGCCCAGGTGAGCTGCCTCGGAGCGTGATGAATCTTGTGGATGTGCCAGAGCAGCGGGACATGGTGCAGCAACCGATGCGCCGTGTAGTCGACCAGTCCCAGCACCACGATCGTCAGCACCACGAATACCACCGGAGGCAGCTTCTCGTCGAGGTGCAGCGTCGGCAGCGAGAAGCGGATCCACGTCCATTGAAGCGCGGGCACCACGGCGAAGGTGAAGAGCGCGACCTTGGACGACATGACGAAGTGCGTGAACGTCAGAAGATGCTGCCGGTTCCAGCCCCGGCGCTCCTTCGGCATGAGCAGCTCGAGGGCAACCACCAGCACCAGGATCAGCACGGCCGGCCGCGCTGCCCATCTCAGAACCGAGAAGCCGGGATGCGGGACGAACGAACTCCCGACGATCCACCCGATCATCTCATTGATCAGAGCAGCGAGGTTCTTCAGGATGTCCAAGGGCCCCCCGGCACGTTCTCCAAGCTAATGAGCCGCGGGACCTCCGGCCAAGGGCGCGCCAGGCGGGACGGGGAGTAACGCCCGCAGGCGCGAGCGAACCTCGGAGTCATCGCCGGCGGGGCGGCCGCCGGTGGGATCCAGCTGCAGGTCGAATAGCTCCTCGCGCCGCGTACCGGTCCGGATGTACTGGCGGGTGTCCGTGACCACCGATCCCAGGTCCCCCTGACTCACCGGAAACCAGGCGGGCAGGCCCCGGGCATACTGAACCTGTGCGACCACGGGCCGGGCGCTGGTCGTGCTGTCGCCGGACCAGAGGCCGCGCATCGATCGTCCCGGGAGCGCGGCGCCCAGGCCGGCAAGGTCCAGGGCGGTCGCCGCCAGATCGCTCAGCGAGACCGTGCTCTCGATCCGCCGGCCCGCGGGAATCCGGCCGGGCCACGCGACGATCAGCGGCACGTGCACCGATTGCAGGTAGAGGCTGTTGCCGTGGCCCAGCAGTCCGTGCTCGCCGAACTCCTCCCCGTGATCCGCCGTCACGATGACGATCGTGTTGCGCAGCAGGCCGCGCGCCTCCATGTCGTCGAGCATCGCGCCCAGCTCGTGGTCGAGGTAGGCGAGGGTGCCGTCGTAGGCATCGCGCTCGATCTTGGCCTGGGCCACGCTGAGCGGCTCGGTTTGGCGGACCCACGGATTCCGCTCCCGCCACGGCACGCGGCCCAGGAACAGCGTGTCCCACGGTGCGGGAGGCAGGTAGGGATTGTGCGCGTCGTAGAAGTTGGCGAAGGCGAACCAGGGCCGCCCGGGGTGCGAGGCGAGCCAGTCGGCGATCGTCACGCGAAGCTCGCCGGCGCCGCGGCGCCAGAGCAGGTCGCGCAGTCCCGGGAGGCCGCGCACCAGGTCGGTCTCCAGGATGTAGTTCAGGATCCGGGCGCTGAGCGCGATGGTCCACGGCGTGACGCGCACCGCGTCGTAGTGGGCGAAGCCGCGTGCCAGCCCCGATTCGTCGGAGACGTAGACGATGTTGGCGGCGAAGCCCGTGGTCAGGTAGCCACGGTCCCGGAACGCCTCGGCCAGCGTCGGGAACCGGCGGTCCAGCGGGGCCTCCCAGCTCGCGGAGAGCTCGCTGGGGTGCCGGCCGGTGAAGATCGCGGCGTGCGAGGCGAGGGTCCACGGCGCGGGCGAGATGGCGTGATCGAACGTCACGCCACGCGCCGCCAGGTGTTCGAGCGACGGCGTGGTCGGCCGGTCGTAGCCATACACGCTCAGGTCCAGTGCGCGCACCGTGTCAAGAATGAGCAGCAGCACGTTGGGTGCGCCCTCCGGCGGGGCGGGGAGCGCGCCGACCGCGCGACGCTCTCTCAGCCACACCGTCGCGTTCACGCCGAGGGCGGTCAGCGCCACCAGGGCCGCGAGCGCCGGCAGGGTCCGCCGGACCAGCGCGGAGGCCGCTGCCTGATGCCCCGCGGCCCACCGTCCCACGGAAACGCCGATGCCGGCCGCGAGGATGAGCCGGGCGATCGGGTACAGGGCGTAGGAGTGGAGGAGGAAGCCGAAGGTCGCGACGGAAGCGAACACGGTGATCGTGGGCTGCCACCAGCGCAGAGCGGGCCGAACCCGCGCCGCGAGCCAGACGATGCCACCGGGTACGGCAAACAAGGCCGCCACGGCAATCGGCGCCGCCCACAGGTTCTGGTAGCTCATGCGCGTGAAGTAGTGCAGGGCGAATCGGCGGAGGGCGAAGAGCAGGCTTTCGCCGATCCCGCCGGCCAGACCGAACCAGAGAGCGAGTTGCACGGGTCCCGCGGACCAGGCTCGCGGTGCGGTGGATTCGGCCGTTGAGTCGGAAAGAGCGCTGATGAGACCTCCGCGTGCGGCCGGCGTCATGGTGTCGATGCGGGAATGGTGCGCCGGGACTATATTCTCGCACGGCGCATGGCCCACCGACAAGTCTCGCGATCGACGTTCACGTGACCGCTGAGCCGTTCGACACCGTCGTCGTCGGCGGCGGCTTCTTCGGTGCCACCCTCGCCACGCATGTCGCCCGCGGCGGCGCCCGCACGCTGCTCCTGGAAGCCGGCCCCCACCTCCTGGGCCGGGCGTCCGCCATCAATCAGGCGCGCGTCCATGCCGGCTACCACTACCCGCGCAGCTACCTCACCGGCCTGCGGTCCCGCGTCAACGCGCCGCACTTCATCGAACAGTATCGTGAGTGCATCTACGATGCCTTCACGCACTACTACGCCATCGGCCGGGTGTACTCCAACGTGTCGGCGGCCCAGTTCCGGCGCTTCTGCGAGCGCATCGACGCTCCGGTGGCGGCCGCGCCGCCCGAGGTGCGCCGGCTCTTCAACCCGGTGTTCATCGAAGACGTCGTCGAAGTGCCCGAGTTCACCTTCGACGCCGACCGGCTGCGCGAGCGCGTGGCCCGGGAGCTCGGGGAGGCCGGTGTCGAGGTGCGGCTCGGCGCCGAGGCGCTCAGGGTGTCGCGCGCCGGCGCGGACGGGATCGAGGTACAGCTCCGCTCGGGCGATGCCGAGTCATCGGTCATCGGCCGCCGCGTCTTCAACTGCACCTACTCGCGGCTCAATCGCCTGCATGCCGCGTCGGGACTGCCGATCGTGCCGCTGAAGCACGAGCTGACCGAGATGGCGCTCGTCACCCCGCCGCCCGAGCTGGCGCACGCCGGCGTCACGGTGATGTGCGGTCCCTTCTTCTCGATGCTGCCGTTTCCGCCCCGCGGCCTGCACACCCTGAGCCACGTCCGCTACACCCCGCATTGCTCCTGGAGCGACGCGCCGGGCGCCGTCGGCCTCGACGGGGACGAGCAGCTGCGCCGCTACCCCAGGATCAGCCACTTTCCGCACATGGTGCGCGATGCCGCGCGCTATCTCCCGCTCATGCGCGACTGCCGGGCCGTGGAGTCGCTGTGGGAAGTCAAGACGGTGCTGCCCCGCAGCGAGGTAGACGACAGCCGCCCCATCCTGTTCAGCCGCAACCACGGCCTGGCCGGCTTCCATTGCGTAATCGGGTCGAAGGTGGACAATGCCTTCGACATGCTCCAGTATGTCGTCGACGCTCCCGAGGTGATGGAACCCGCGCGATGACCGCCTCCGACCTGTTCGTCTCCGTGGTCGCACCGCTCCACAACGACGCCGACATCGTGGCGGCGTTCGTGGACGAGACGGCGGCCGTGCTGCGCGCGCACTACCTGCACTACGAGCTGCTCCTGGTGGACGACGGGTCCACCGACGACACGGTGCGGGCGATCGACGCGCTCCTCGAGCGCCACCAGGCGGTACGCCTCATCCGGCTCTCGCGCAGCTTCGGCAGCGAAATCGCCATCTCGGCGGGGCTCGACGCCGCCATCGGGGACTTCGTCGCCGTCATGCTCCCCGACTCCGATCCGCCGGCGCTGGTGCCGCGCATGGTGGAGCAGTCGCGCCAGGGCGCCGGCGTGGTCTTCGGCATCCGCACCAGCCGCCGGGGAGAGCCGATCCTCCTGCGCCTGGGGGCGGCCCTCTTCTACTGGGGATGCAACCGCGTTCTCGGGCTCAGCATCCCGAAGAACTCGACGCACTTCCGGGTGCTCAGCCGGCAGGCCGTGAACGCGGTGGTGCGGATCCGCGACCGCAACCGCTACCTGCGGACCCTGAGCGCGTACGTGGGCTACTCCAACCAGAGCGTCGAGTACGACACCATCGCGCGCCGGGCCCGGCCGCGCACCAAGAGCCTGGCCGAGGGGGTGAAGCTCGCCCTGAGCATCCTGGTGGCGAACTCCCTCCAGCCGCTCTACCTCGCCGTCGGACTGGGGCTGTTGGTGGTCCTGGGCAACGCGCTGTTCCTGGCCTACGTGGTCGCGATCTACGTCTTCAAGCGGCATGTCGCCGAAGGCTGGACGACCCAGTCGTTCATGCTGGGCGCGATGTTCGGCGCCCTCGCCCTCCTGTGCACGGTGGTCGCCGCGTACCTCGCCCGGCTGCTCGGCGAGAACCAGGACCGGCCGCTCTATTTCGTCCTCGAGGAACGCCAGAGTGCGGGGATGCCGGCCGGGGCGGAGCGGATGAACGTCGTGACGGATCCCGTTGTCCGGTAGTCTCGCACCGCGCCGGGACGTGCCCGATTACCGCGCCGTGGCGCTGCAACCCCGGCGAAGCCGGTACTGCTGCGCGGTATTCGTGCTGAACGAGGGAGAGCGCCTGCACGCGCAGCTGGAGCGGATGCGCCCGGCGGCCGCGCAGGTGGACGTCGTGGTGGCCGACGGCGGGAGCAGCGACGGCTCGGTGGCCGAGGAGCAGCTGCGGGGCCGCGGCGTGCGGGCGCTGCTGGTGAAGACCGGCCCGGGCCGGCTCAGTGCCCAGATGCGGATGGCCTTCGCCTGGGCGCTCGACGAGGGGTACGAGGGCATCGTGGTCATGGACGGGAACAACAAGGACGATCCCGCCGCGATCCCCGCCTTCGTCGCCGCGCTCGAAAACGGCTGCGACCACGTTCAGGGCTCGCGCTTCGTTCCGGGGGGGCGTGCCGTGAACACTCCGCTGGTCCGACTGCTGGGGATTCGCCTCCTGCATGCCCCCCTGGTCAGCCTCGCCGCCGGCCGCCGCTACACCGATACGACGAATGGCTTCCGGGCCTACAGCCGCCGGCTCCTGCTCGACCCCCGCGTCGCGCCCTTCCGGGAGGTGTTCAGCGGCTACGAGCTGCACTACTACCTCGCGATCCGCGCGGCGCGGCTCGGCTTCACGGTGGCCGAGGTGCCGGTAGCCCGCGAATACCCGGCGCACGGGAAGATCCCGACCAAGATCAGTCCGGTTCGCGGCAACCTGCGGATCCTCCGGACGCTGCTGCGCGCCTGCCTGCACGCCTGGGACCCTCCGCCGGATCGGTCCGGTGCGTAGCGCGCTGATCGGCTCCACCGGCTTCGTCGGCGGCAACCTGCTGCGGCAGACGCGCTTCGACGATGGGTATCACTCCACCGACATCGACACCATCCGCGGGCGGTCGTACGACCTCGTGGTCTGCGCCGGCGCCCCGGCGGAGAAGTGGAAGGCGAACCAGGAGCCCGAACGCGATCGCGCCAATATCGCACGGCTGATGGACTGCCTGGCCCATGTCGAAGCGGAACACGTCGTGCTCATTTCGACCGTGGACGTCTACGCCACGCCCGCGGGCGTGGATGAGGACACGCCGATCGACGCCGGCGCCCTGACGGCGTACGGCCGGCATCGCTACGAGCTGGAGCAGATGGTCCGGTCGCGATTCGACACCACCTGCCTGCGGCTGCCGGGACTCTTCGGGCCGGGTCTGAAGAAGAACATCATCTACGACCTGCTCCACAACAACGCCCTCGACGCCGTCTGCGCCGACAGCGTCTACCAGTTCTACGACCTGGACCGGCTGTGGCGTGACGTCGGGACGGCGCGGGGGCACCGGCTCGGCGTCGCGAACCTGGCCACCGAGCCCGTCAGCGTGCGCGACGTGGCGCGCGAAGGCTTCGGCATCGCCTTCGAGAATCCGTCGCAGAAGAACGCGGCGCGCTACGACATGCGCACCCGGCACGACCGGCTCTTCGGCGGCGGCGGCGGTTACATCGCGGCGCGCGCCGCGGTGCTGGCGGCCATCGCGGCCTTCGTGGCGGCGGAGAGGCGCGTGCGGGCGTGAAGCTGGCGATGTCGAACATCGCCTGGGGCCGCGAGGTGGACGGCGAGGTCGCCGGCCTGATGCGGGCAGCGGGGGTGCGGGGAATCGAGATCGCTCCCACCGCCGTCTGGGCCGATCCTCTGGCCGCCTCCGACAGCGCGGTGCGCGGCCTGCGCCAATGGTGGCAGGACCGCGAGATCGCCGTCGTCGCGCTCCAGGCGCTGCTGTACGGCCGCCCCGACCTCACCCTCTTCGAGAGCGAGGCCAGGCGACGGGCCACGCTGGAGCACCTGACCGGCATGATGGACCTCGCCTCCGCCCTCGGCGCCCGGCCCATGGTCTTCGGTTCCCCGAAAAACCGTGCCGTGGGGGCGTTGCCGCCCGACGAATCCCGTCGCATCGCCGTCGACTTCTTCCGCGACGCGGGCGCGCGGGCCGCCGAGCGGGGCGTCGTGCTCTGCGTGGAGCCCAACCCCGCCGCGTACGGCTGCGACTTCGTGAACACCACGGCGGAGGGGTTGGCGCTGGTCCGGGCGGTGGGCAGCCCGGGCTTCGGGCTGCACCTCGATGCCGGCGCGCTGACGCTGAACCACGAGCCGGTCGCCGCGGCGATCGCCGGCGCGTCGGTGGAGCTGAGGCACTTCCACGCCAGCGAGCCGTCCCTGGCCCCGCTCGGAACGGCGGGCTCCGACCATGCGGCGTGCGCCATGGCGCTGCGCCGCAACGGCTACGATGGCTGGGTATCGGTGGAGATGCGTCCGGCGGCCGATGGTCGCGCCGGGCTCGAGCGGGTGCTGGGGCTGCTCAGGGAATACTACGGCGCCTGAGCACCACCATGTTGCCGAACTCCTGATCGCGGACGAATTCCGACCGCACATACCTGCCGACCGTCCGCCGCCAGCGCGCCTCCGACAGCGGCCGCTCCACCAGCACGTTCCGGTAGTGCACACTCGCCAGCCATTCGCCGAGCGACTTGGCCAGGCTCGGCCGGAAGGGCGAGACGGGGCCGAGGGAGTCCGCTCCGGGCGGCGCGAACAGCCGATCGTACCAGCCGCGGTCCATCACCACGAACGCGCCGGGCTGGCGTTCGAGCCAGCGGCCGACGGCCTCGCCGCGCTGGTCGGCGTAGATGAAGTCGTCATTGAGGTGGTCGCGCTTGTACACGCCCACCATCTCGCCCAGGGCCCACAGCTCGCCGTAGAACAGCACCGGGTGCCCGCGGCGGCCGGAGCCGGCGAGATAGGCGCCGAGGTCCAGCATGAACTCGCGCGGGTGGGCCCGCTCGAGTTCGATCGTGGGCGCCTCGGACGCGAAGACCGGCACCGGAGGCAGCACCTCCCGTCCAACCACGGCACGCAGGCCGTTCAGCCATCCGTGGGCGACGTAAGCCGCGGTGGGAGCGTTGCCCAGGAGATGGGTGACGCCCATCAGCGCGATCAGCGCCGCGGCCGCGCGTCCGGCGGCCGGCGACCACCGCATCGCCGTGGTCGGCAACGGGAGCAGAAACGCCGCCGCGAGGACCAGGAATGCACCGTCGAGGTGAAACACATCGGAGCGGTTGAGCCCGCTCTTCAGGCAGAGCAGTGTCGCGATCATCGCGGCGATGAAGAAGCAGTCGCCCTGCCGCAGCTCCTGGTCGCGCCATGTCACGATGCCGCGTCCCAGCACCAGGCAGCCGATCGACAGGAGCGCGAAGGCTGCCAGGGCGTTGCCGGTCCAGTAGAACCGGAAGCCTGCCTCGCCGGCGCTGAAGCGCGCCACCAGGCCGCGCGTGTCGCCCAGGTAGGCCCCGAGGTCACCGCGGAGCAGCAGGCCGGTCGTCGCGAGCCAGGTTCCGACGGCGACGCCGGCGAGGGTGAGCGCCGCCCGCACCGGCGGGGTGCGCGGCAGGCGCAGCCACAGCGCGCCGTACAATCCTCCCGCCGCGACCAGGGCCGTGAGACCGAAGTCGTGGGCGTAGGCGACGCCCAGGCCCAGCAGCGCCCCGGCGCCGGCCGCGACCCGGGTGTCGCGCGGATCGCGCGCGAGCAGCAGCAGGGCCGCGGCCGGCAGGAGCCGTCGCACGCCGTTGTAGTTGAGGCCGAGGAGCGGGTTCACGAGAAAGGCCGACAGGGCCAGGAATACCAGCACCCGGGTGCGGAAGCGCGGGATGAGCCGTTGCAGGAACGCCACCAGCAGGACGTACTGGGCCGCTTCGAGGAGGGCGAGATAGGCATAGTAGTGCTGTGCGGAGTAGCCGACGAGCCGTGACCACCAGTGCGCGGGGTACAGCATCAGCGGGCCGTAGAGGAACTCGAAGTCCCGGTAGGGGACCTGGCCACCGTGCATGCGATGCAGCGCGGTGAGGAAGATCTTGTCTTCGACGAAAGGGTTCGACCGGGCGAGGAAGGGGGGCCACAGCGCGACGAGCACGACCGCCGCCACGACGGCGCGCTCCAGCCAGCGCTGTCGTGGTCCAGCCGCCCTTCCCCCGCCGGTCACGGCATCCGGGGCGTCGGCCGAGAGCCAGCCGTACCGGATCGCCGCGGCCGCGGCGACGACTCCCAGGATGGCCCAGGCCAGCGCGACGCGGTAGGCAACACTGGTGTTGTAGCCCGCGACCGAGGCGGCGCTGAGGATGGAGGGATCGGGTGCCACCAGCGTGGGAGCGACGATCAACAGCGGCACGAACCCGGCGAGGATCGCTGCCGCCAGGAGCGCAGCCCTGGAGGGGCGGGGCACTAGCGCGGGGGCTCCCCCGCCGGCAGCGTCGCGGCGCCGCCGAACCGGAACGCGACCAGCTCCGGCGAGCCGTCGACGGCGACGCGGCGCCCCGTCGCGGCCGCGCGGTAGCAGGCGGCGAGCACCTCGAGCGCATCGCACCCGTCTTCCGCCGTGGCCGGCGGCCGTCCGCCGTCCCGGAAGGCGGCCAGCGTCTGCTCCAGCATGGCACGGGTCGCCGCCATCGCCGGGTGCTTCGGGTTCTTGGCGATCATGGCGCGCGCATGACCGGTCTCGCGCCACGCGATCCCCGACGCACCCAACTCGATTCTCAGGTGGGGCCGCGTGCTGCGGAAGAGCCCCGCGCTCAGGCGGGCGCGCCCGCCGAACGAGGCGCGCAGCGAGGCCCGCGTCGCGTCGGCGCGCACCTCGAAGTACTGCGTCTCGCCGGGACAGAGCCGGTTTTGCACCACCTGTGCCAGGCGCCCGCGCGAGAACTCCAGGGTCACCAGCGCGACCGCGTCCGAGGACTCGGGGCGCGCGCCGCACGAGGACATCGTCGCCGTGACGGCGAGCGGTTTCTCCCCGAACAGCGCCATCACGTAGTCGACGAGGTGGAGGCCGGCCTCGTACAGCGTGCCCAGCAGGAGCTGCCCGCGCCAGCCGGGTTCCTTCCACGGCGGCAGGTCCATGTTCTGCCACGCCTGCACGAAGACCAGATCGCCGACATCGGGCCGGCCGATCTGGTCCCGCACCGCGCGGAAGATCGGCATGACGCGAAACTCGTGATTCAGCGCCACCCGCCGGCCGGCGCGCGTCGCCGCCTCGGCGATCAGCCGCCCCTCGGCGACGCTGGGGGCGAACGGCTTCTCGCACAGCACGTGCGCACCGGCTTCCAGCGCCCGGCGGCAGACGGCGAGGTGGGTGTCCGGCGGCGTCGCGACCACGACGACGTCGGGCACGCCCGCGGCAATCACCGCGTCGAAGGACTCGGCGACCGGCACCCGGTAGTGCTGGGCGGCGCGCGCGCGCCGTGCGGCGTCGGGGTCCACGGCGACCAGGTCGAGGCCCGGGAGGCCGAGGAGGGCGGGAACGTGCAGGTCGAACCCGGCGTTGCCGAGTCCGAGAACCGCGACCTTCACCGTGCGGGTTTGACGAGGCGGTTGTACACGCTGCCGATCAGCCGGCCCAAGGCGTAACCCACCACGAACGCGTACACGAACCCGATGACACTCCCCAGGAAGGTCACCCGGTAGCCGGGGAAGTAGACCCGCAGCAGGCTGAGGTGGGGCCCGGGGTTGGCGCCCCCCCGGATGACCAGGATGTTGGTCGCGAGGAACAGCCCGAGGCCGAGCAGCAGGCCCATGGTGATGCCCCAGGCGCGTTCGTTGAGCCGTGCGATGGCGAGCCGCAGTTCGGGGTCGGTACCGGTCATTGGGATGTCCCGATCAGATGTGGTCGAGGAAATCGCGGCTCGCCTCGAGCTCGGAGCGAGTGCGCCCCAGCCAGAGCGACGCGGCGATCACGAAGTTGCGGCAGAAGGCGGCGAACCATCCGGCGGCGAAGCCGGCGACGAAGCCCCAGGCCAGGGCGATGAAGGCACCGCGCCAGGAGACGGTATAGCCGTAAAAGTACTGGTCGAGGATCTGCAGGTCCGGCGCCGTGATGTGCGGCCGAAGCAGCACGACGCCGGTCGCGCCGAAGAACGTGAACCCGGTCGCGATGCCGATGGCCATGCCGAACGCGCGCTTGTGCAGCGGCTCGAAGGCCAGCTCGAGGTCGGGCGGGAGCGATGACGTTGGCTCGGCGGTCATGGGCCCTCCTTCACTGGTCGCCGGGCCGCCGCTGTTCCCACAGGCTCTGCTGGGAGCGGCGGGGCGGCGGCGGCCACGTGGCGATGCCGATCTGGGCGTGCGCGGCGCTCTCGGCGGGCGGGATCGGCTCACCGAAGAGGTGATGCACGAACCAGCCGATGATCACGGAGACGGAGTTGCCGGCATAGTAGGCCAGGTGCAGGGGCACGACCGACATGGCGAACAGCGGTCCGCGCGCCCGCAGCAGAAAGACATAGAAGCGGGTGTTCGCCAGGCCGATGAGCACGGCGATGGCGACCGACACCAGGAGCCACTGGGCGTGCTTCGTGAACAACGCGACCCACGGCATCAGGAGCGCGACCCCGGCAAGCCCCGTCAGCACCTTCTCGAAGGCCCGCACGTTGAGCGAGCCGCTTTTCGCCGGGGCGCCCTCCTGGAGGATCAGCCACATCCAGGGTACGCCGCGGTGCCGAAAGTCGGCGAGCAACGTCGACCCCAACGTCCACTTCTTCAGGTGCGTGCCCAGGATGTCGGGATCCAGCATGATGCGGCGACCGGCCAGGTGTACCCGCCGGCCCAGCTCGATGTCCTCGATCTGGGGGCTGGCGTAGTGCCATTCGTCGAACCCACCCGCCGAGAGGAATTCCGACCGGCGGATCGCGCCGAGCCCCGCCCAGAAGGTCTGCGCCACGCCGCGCCCGCGCTGGTGCACGTAGTGATGCAGGAGGTTGCGATACTGCGACACCAGGCCGGGACTGGCCGGCCGGTCGTCGTACGAGCCGAATATCGCGCTGCTCTCCGGCTCGGCCTCGAAGCGCACGGCCAGGCGGCGCAGCGCATCGGAGTGGACGATGACGTCCGCGTCCACGAACACCAGGACCTCACCCCGGCTGACCTCCGCGCCGCGGTTGCGCGCAAAGGCGGGGCCGTGCGCCTTGCCGGAGAGCCGCATCACCCGGTCGCAGTACTCCGCGGCGATCAGTGACGTCTCGTCGGTGCTGCCGTCGTCCACCAGGATCAGCTCGAACCGCTCGCGCGACAGGTCGCTCGTCGTGATGCCCTCGAGGCAGGCGCGCACCGTCTTCAGCGCGTTGTACGCGGGCACGATGACCGTCAGCAGGGGGCGGGTCGTCATGCCGGCCGCCCGGTCAGCGCGGCGCGGACGCGGCGCAGACCGGCCCGCAGCCGCAGGTGCGCGCGGAACGCCGCGGTGTCCCAGGCCTCCAGCCGGCCGCGGCCCTGGAGGTAGAAGGCGTCGAGGCGCGGCAACCGGAGCGGTGAATCGTCGGGCTCCAGGGCGCGCAGCTCGGTCGTCACCGCCAGGCGGAAGGTCGCGGCCGCAACGGACGCGACCGCCTCGCTCACGGCTCCAAACGGATAAGCGAAGACCGGGGGCCGCACGCCGGTGCGGGCGGCGATATCGTCCGCGCTGCCGGCGGTCTCCTCGGCGAGGGCCGCCGCGGGCAGCGCGCGCAGGTCGGGGTGCGTCCGGCTGTGCGCGCCGAGGGTGACGCCCTCCTCGGCCACCCGGCCGACGGCGTCCCAGTCCATCAGCGGGAGCGTCGGGATCCCCGCCGCCTCGCGTCCTCCCCAGGCGTTGGTCCCTCCGGCGTGGCCGCTCACCACGAACAGCGTCACCGGCAGCCGGCGCGCGCGCAGCAGCGGCCAGGCGATTCCCGCGAAGTTGCCGAACGCGTCGTCGAAGCTGAGCGCGACCGCGTCCCCGTGCGCCCCGGGCTCGGCGATCCGCTCCAGCGGCACGACCGGCACCGCGCCGGAGGCGAGCCAGGCGACGTGGGAGCGGAACGCCGCTTCGTCGATCGAGATGGGCGAGCCCGAGGGGTCCACGGAGTGGTACGTGAGGATGGCGCGCACCGACTCACCCGGCCCCCGCGATCGACCGCTGCTCCCGCACCACGTCGGCGATGATCGTCTCCAGGGACGTGGAAGGCCGCATCCCGATCGTCCGCTCGAGCTTCCGGACATCGGGGATGCGCCGCTGCATGTCTTCGAAGCCCTCGGCGTAGGCCTCGTCGTAGGGTGTGTGGTGGATCGCCGACTTGCTGCCCGCCGCGTCGCGCACCATCTCGGCCAGGCGGTTGATCGTCACCTCGCGATCGCTGCCGATGTTGTAGACCTCGCCCACGGTCCCCGGCGTCTCGATGAGCTTGGTGATCGCGGTGACGACGTCGACGACGTGCGCGAAACAGCGGGACTGATCGCCGGTCCCGAACACCGTGAGCGGCTCGCCCCGCACCGCCTGGCCCGCGAAGTTCGGCAGCACCATGCCGTAGCGCCCGGTCTGCCTCGGGCCCACCGTATTGAACAGCCGGGTGACGATGACCGGCACCTTCTTCTCTCGCCAGTAGGCCAGCGCCAGCCACTCGTCGAGCGCCTTCGAGCAGGCGTAGGCCCACCGCGAGTTGACGGTCGCGCCCATGGTGAGGTCATCGTCCTCGGCGTAGGGGACCTTGCCCGATTTGCCGTAGACCTCCGACGTCGAGGCGATCACCACCAGCTTCTGTTTCCGCGCCACCGCCCCCAGCACCACCTCGGTCCCGTGGACGTTGGTCTCGATGGTCCGTACCGGCTGCTCGACGATGAGGCGCACGCCGACGGCCGCCGCCAGGTGTACCGTCACGTCGCAGCGGTCCACCATCTCCGCCACCAGCGGGGCGTCGGTGACCGACCCGATCCGGTACTCGAACCCCGGCTTGCCGATCACGCCGTCCAGGTTCGACATCTGGCCCGTGGACAGGTCGTCCAGTACCAGGACGCCGTGCCCCGCGGCGAGGAGCAGCTCCGCCAGATGCGATCCGATGAACCCGGCCCCACCGGTGATGAAGACCTTCACGACCCCTCCGCGGCCAGCGCCGCGACGCGCGCGTCACCCTTCGCCTGCGCCGCCCGGCGCACGACGTCCAGAAATCTGGGAACCACCGCCGACTCCGACCAGGTGCTCCGGAACGCCTCGAGGCCGGCCCGTCCCAGCCGCGCCCGCCGATCCGGCTCGTCGAGGTAGCGGTGCAGCGCGGACTCCAGCTCGGCGGGCGTCTCGAAGAGATCGCCGCCTCCCGCGTGGCTCAGGATCTCCGGGAACGGACCGATCCGGCGCGCCACGACCGGCGTCCCCTGCCGGAAGGCCTCGATGATGATGATCCCGAAGGTCTCGAAACATACCGACGGCACGAGCAACGCGGCGGCGTGGCGATAGTACCGGCTCAGCTCGGCGGGCGCCACCCGGCCGAGGAACCGCACCCGCGGATTGTCGCCGGCCAGGGCGCGCAGCGCCGGACCGTACTCCCCGTCGCCGGCAATCAGCAGGTCGGCTCGTTCGAAGCGCGCGAAGACCGGGATGACGTCGTCGAGTCCCTTGATCTTCTCCAGCCGCCCGACAAACAGGAAGTACGCTCGCCCGTGGGGCGAAGGCTCCTCGTTCCCCCTTCCGCCCTCCGGGCCCGCGGGATCCGCGTCGGGCAGGAAGTACGGCACCACCTCCATGTCGCGCGGGAAACCGAACTCCCGGTGCTTCGCGCGGCTGAACTCGCTCATCGCGATGAACGCATCCACCCGGCCCAGCTGGCGCTCCAGGTAGCCGGTGTAACGCCAGAGCTGCGGCGGGCGGCGGTAGTGGATCACGCAGCGCAGGCATTCGCGGCCGGTGCACACCTCGCGGCCGTGCCGCCAGAGGACGTGGCTGGGGCAGACCAGCCAGTGCTCGTGCGCCATGTAGAGCGTCACGCCGCGCCCGAAGGAGAGCAGGCCCGGGCCACCGATCAGCGACACGTTGTGAAAGACGGTGACGTCGAAGTTACCCTGGTCGAGCACCGCGCGGATCCGGCGCCCCTGGACGATGGGCCGGCCGGTCTGCTGGGTGATCAGGTTGCTCACGGTGCCCAGGGTGCTGCGCAGCGTCACGATCCGGACGCCGTCGTCGGCGGCAGCGGGCGCCGGCTCCCGGCCGGAGAGGCCGACGTACGCATCGCCGTCGTGCACCACCGTGACGTGGTGTCCGCGCCGCGCCAGCGCCTGGGAGAGGCGTAGAATCCCCATCCCGTCGCCGCCGAAGTTGTAGGGCGGATAGAAGGTCGTCAGCATCGCGAAGCGCAGCCGGCTCACGCCGCGGCCTCGCGCAGCGCGGCCAGCGTCACGTCGGCCGCCGAGGACCAGCTCAGCGCCGCGGCGCGGCGCCACGCCGCCTCGGCCATCACCCCGCGCGCGCTCTCGTCGGTGGCCATCCGGCGCATCGCGTCGGCGAGCGCGGTGTCATCGCCCGGTGGAACGAAAATCCCGCCCCCCGCCAGCAGCTCCGGCAGCGGGCTCGCCGTGGTCGCGATCACCGGGCAGCCGCAGGCCGCCGCTTCGACGGCGGGGAGGCCGAACCCTTCGGCCAGGGAGGGGAGCAGCAGCGCGATCGCCCCGGCGTGGAGCGGGCGCACCGCGTCGTCGGCCAGGAAGCCGGTCCAGTGCACCAGCCGCTCCGTCCCCGCCTCCCGGATGGCGGCCCGGATCGCGCCCTGGTTGCCGAGGAAGACGTCCCCGCTGGTAGCGCCCACCAGCAGCAGGTGGGGCGCCGCCGCGCCGGCGGCCGCGGCGAGGGCCGCATGAGCCCGCACGATCGCATCCACGCGCTTGTGCGGGCTGAAGCCACCCAGGTAGATGAACCAGCGCGCGCCAGCCGGCAGCCCCAGCGCCGCCGCGGCGCCGCCGCTCTCCTCCGGTGTGCACCGGCGATAGACCGCCGCGGGCGCCTCGGTCGCCACGCGCAGGGCGCTGGCCGGCACGCCCAGGACGCTGGCCAGCTCGCGGGCGGCGTAGTCGCTCACCGTGAGCACCAACCGCGCCTGGAGGAGGGCGAGGGCCACCTTGGCGCGCCAGAAGAGCCGGGCTCGCAGCGAGGGGAGCGTGAGCGCGGGAAACCGCTCGGCGATGGCGTCGTGGATCGTGACCACGGCGGGCAGCCGGGGTGGCAGCGGGAAGAAGGTGTACACGCTGGGGGAAAAGAAGACGTCGAGCGGCTCGCGCCAGGCGGCCGCCGTGAAGCGCAGGATGTCGACGGGGCCGCGGCTGCCCTCGGCGCTGGCCGCGGCCGTCGGCGATGCCGACTGGGCGACCGGCACCAGCCGCACGTTGGGGGCGTCGAGATCCCAGCGCTGGCGGGCCGCCGCGTCCACGAAGCAGACGAACTCGTCGGCCGGCGCGGCGGCAACCATCGCCCGAACCAGCTCGTGCGTGAACCGCCCGTAGCCGCGCCCGTTGGCCCAGCAGCTCGCGTCGACGCCGATGCGCATCGTCCTCAGGCGGCGGTCGGAAACGCCGCCACCGCGGGGCTGCCCCGCGGCCGGTCCGGTGCGACGCTCTCACTCACGTGACGGCTCCCCCGGGGGTGCACACTCGTATTCGGGCGCGTGGCCAAGTATAATGGCGTGGCCGCCCATCGAACTCCAAGAGGACGAATGACTCAGCCGCCGACCCACATTCTTGGCATCTCGGCTTTCTACCACGACAGCGCCGCCTGCCTCCTGCGCGACGGGGAAATCATCGCCGCCGTGTCGGAGGAACGCCTCACCCGCAAGAAGGGCGACCCCGCCTTTCCGGCCCGGGGCGTGGAGTTCTGCCTGCGCCAGGGCGGCATCACGGCGAAGGACCTGTCGTACGTCGGTTTCTACGACAAGCCGATCATCAAGTTCGAGCGGATCCTCGACACCTACCTGGGCGTCGCGCCCAGGGGATTCCGGCAGTTCCTGATGGCCGGGCCGCTCTGGATCAAGGAAAAGCTCTTCATGGACCGCCAGATTCGCGCCGCGCTGGGCGATTACGACGGCGACATGATGTACGCCGAGCACCACGAGTCGCACGCGGCGAGCGCGTTCTTCCCCTCGCCGTTCGAGGAGGCGGCCATTCTGACGATGGACGGCGTCGGCGAGTGGGCGACGGCGTCCTACGGCGTGGGCAGGGGCAGCGACATTCAGCTGCTCAAGGAAATGCACTGGCCCGATTCGCTCGGTCTGCTCTATTCCGCCATCACGTACTACACGGGCTTCAAGGTCAACTCCGGCGAGTACAAGGTCATGGGGCT
>JBGOSS010000003.1:0-129169 GCA_041476105.1 Gemmatimonadota bacterium | reverse complement strand
CGTCCGGGCGGCGGCTCGTTCGTCTATTCGCTCGATCCGGCGGGCAATCGCACGTCGGCGACTCAGCCCAATGGCTTCGCCGTCACGGCTGAGTTCGACGCCCTCAACCGGCTGACGCGCCGGATGCTGCCGTCGGTTGATTACACGACCGAGTACTGCATGCTCTACGGCTACTGCTTCTATACCTTCCCGACGCGCGACGGCTCGGACCACTGCATCGGCGCCGACACGGCCTTCTTCGACTACGATGCGGCCGGCAACCTCAGGCGGGCCGACAACGGCTGGGCGCGCGTCCGCCGAGGCTACGCGCCGGGCGGCCTGCTGACCGACGACACGCTGGTGATCCGCAGTTACGAGACGTACGCGTCCTTGCCCTGCGGCGGCGGAGACCGTCACGCCGGCGGGAGCACGCACTACTGGTACATAGACGACTTCTCCCACACGTACACTCTCCAGATCACGTACGACCTCGACGGCCGACGCACGCGGCTGTACCACCCCGACGGAATCGACTTCTGCATCTACGGCCGTTGTAGTCAGAAGTACGTGTACGGCGACAGCACGGGCGACCTGGAGCGTTTGATCGTCGAGAAGCCCTCGGAGACGCCGGACACCGCACTGTTCGACTACGATGCGCTCGGGCGCCCCACGATCACGCGGCACCTCTCGGGCGTGACGGACACCGCAGGCTACGATGACGACTCGCGTGTCAACGCGCGCAACGGACCTTTCGGCGCGGCATTCTCGCTGAGCCGGGACGCCCTGGGGCGGCTCACCTCGGGCAGCAGCGGCGACACCAGTGCCAGCTTCCAGTATGGGCCGCTGGGGGCGCTGGTCTACACCACGAACGCGACCCAGGGCGCGGGGTTCGAGGAGTTCGATACCGATGCGTTGGGCAATCGGACGTGGCAAAGAGACGACGGAGCGCGCTCCAACTGGCCGCAGTGGGACGGCCGCCAGAAGACGCTCTATATCAACAGTTCGCTCCAGCTCGACTCGATTCGCTGGTCTGGCAGCGGCGTGCCCTACGGGCTCACAGGCTCGAACGGGCTCAGCTACTGGGCGGTGTACGACGACGCGGGCAACGTGCGGCACACCGCGGCGTGGCAGCCGTACTACAGCGACGGCACCTGGGCGGTGCAGCTCGACGAGGCGGTCAGCTATTACGACGCCGAGGAGCGGCTGCAGGGGACGAACCGCGGGGTTGGCCTCTCGGCACTCAATGCGGGCAGTACGTACGAGGAGTATCGCTACGATGCCCTCGGGCGACGCGTGCTCGTGCGTTCACGCTGCACGGGATCCCAGAACGACGCCATGTGCCGCGGCTACCTCGAGCGGACTGTGTATGACGGTGATCAGGTACTCTACGAGATCCGCGCGCCGGGCCAGGACAGCGTATCCACGACGTACATGGAATACGATGGATACAGCGGCGGTTCGCAGTACGACTACATGCTTGGCTCGGTCGGCTACGTGCATGCCGGCGGGATCGATCAGCCGCTCGGCGTTTACCGGATGGGCATGCCCGGCCAGAACACCGTGGGCGTGACGCCTCACGCCAATTTCCTGGGTGAGTTCTCGATCGGCTCGTGGATCACGGGGCAATACCGCGGCACGGCGAGCCCGAGCTGCACGCAGAGTTATCCTGACTGTCCGATCATTACGTGGCCGGGCGGGAATATCACGGCCGACGGGATGCTCACGGGTGGGCACAGCTACACGACCTGGTTCGGCAATCTGCTGAGCCAGAAGACCGACGGCTCGGGTTTGCACTTCATGCGCAATCGCTACTATGATCCGAGCACAGGCCGGTTCACGCAGCAGGATCCGATCGGGCTGGCCGGCGGGCTGAACAGCTACGGGTTCGCGGGTGGGGATCCGGCGAACTTCAGCGATCCCTTCGGGCTATGCCCCCCGAACAACAAGAGCAAGAGCCCGGAATGCGGTCATGGCACGGTGACGATCAGCGCGGGAATCACCGTGGCTGTCGGCATTGGTGTAACCGCTTCGGTTGGGATGGCTGGGAACTCAGAGGGCGCGGGCATGCAATTCCTCAGGGTCGGGTTTGTGTATGGGCTTGGCGCGAGCGCATCACTCATTCAAGCAGACGCTGACAATGGGTCGTTGTCTGATGCCAGGGCGACCGTTCCAGCAAGTGGGGGCCCACGGACTGTGACGGTGGCGACGCCCGTCGTATCGGGATCCATTCGTCTCAGCCCACAGCCGGATGGCTCCGCATCGCTCAGTGGAGCGGGCGTTGGCCTTGGACCTGGCATCGGAATGTTCGTGCAAGGCAAGACAGTAACATTCGACCTCGGCTCCGGGACTTCGGAACCGGTATCCGATGCTGAGTTCAGAACTATCCGGCGGACTCCGAACAAGGGGCGGTGGTGATGGCTAGAATCATCTCGCTTCTTCTTGTCGTGATGACGATCATGTCAGTTGCAGTAGCAATGGCCTACGGGGTGCTGATGCTCAGTGAGCTCAACGATGGCAATCGCGCTCTCGCTAGGGCTGTGATGTTGGGCCCATTCTGCCCGCGTGAAGTCTTCACGGAGCGAGGTTGGCGTCATAGGAATGTCGCTGTCTTGGCATCCATCGTCGCCTTTGTCTCGTTTGCTGTTTGGGGAATTGTGAACCTTGGTCGAAGCTGATGCGCTTCATTGCGTGGAAGGCAGGGTGTTCATTGGCTCGCTGCGCAACCCCGTCTTTGAGAGCAGTGGCGGGTGCGGCACTTGCGATGGTCCTTTCTTTGAGGATCTCATTGCCTGCCCACGCGCAGGATTCCCTGCCTGGTGTTGCAAAGCGGGGTCTGGATGCGCTTGCGGTCGGCCGACCGGACTCAGCGCTCGTTATCTGGGCCGGAAGTGCGGCCTTCGGCGCGGAGGAACGACAGCAGATTCTCTCCAGCGTACCTGTCTTTGTCGAGACGTGCGGGAATGCGCTAGGGTATGATACACTCCGCACAATTCGACTAGGCCTGTACCTTCGTCGCGTCTATTTCATCGCACGGTGCTCTGTGCGCCCGATCTATGTCATGTTCGTCGTCTATAGGGCAAGCGACGATTGGACAATCACGGCGCTCAACTGGAACACGGATCCAGATCGGGTTCTTCCAGCATTCTTGTTTGGCGCGCAAAGACCATGATCGGAACGAGTAAACAGATGGGTCGGTCAGAATTGACCAACTGACAACGGTCTTGAGGTGTTAGCGCAATAAGACTTGACGTTTCCCCCAAGGATCCGCCGCGATAGTATCGGCGGTCCGCCGCGGGCCGGCGTCACGCCGAGCCTACTGCTCCCACTGCGAGCAGCCGATACAGCCGTCCCCGGCTCATCCCAAGCGCGCGTGCCGCCTTCGCCTTGTTCCCCCCGGCCTCCGAGAGCGCGCGGTGAACCCGCGCCTCAAGTGGTTCCGGGTGCCCTGACCGCTCGATCCCCAGCGTGCGGAGAAACGCCGGAGGCAGGTCGGTCGTGCCCGCTGAGCCGGACGCCGTGCCCGCGACGTAGGCACACACGTTTCGCAGCTCGCGAATGTTCTGCCGCCACGGAGCCGCAAACAGGAGTTCTCGCGCCTCGGCCGTCAGCACCGGCGGACGCTCACGTCCGATCGCAGCGCTCTCGGCCTCGAGGAACAGCGAGGTGAGCGGCGGAATGCGGTCCCGCTGCTCGCGCAGGGGTGGCAACCACAACACGTAGTAGCCGAATCGCGCCCGCAGGTCCTCCAGGAACTCGCCGCGCTCCGCCATCGCGTCCAGATCCTGGTTGCTGACGGCAACCAGCCGGAAGTCCACGGGCCGCTCGCGCTGCTCGCCGAGCCGCACGACCTTCTTCTCCTCGACCACGCGCAGGAGCATGCCCTGCACGCGCAGCGACGCCTTGCTGATCTCTTCCAGAATGACCGTGCCCTTGTGTGCGCCCTCGATGATCCCCGCCCGCTCGTCGTGGGCACCCGTGTACACGCCTTTCGCGTGACCGAAGAGCAGCGACGTCGCCAGCTCATCCGGCAGCTCCGCCAGCGAGCACGTGACGCACGGCCCACCCCGCCCCGACAGCTCGTGCAGCCGGCGCGCAAGCACGGTCTTGCCCGTGCCCGTTTCGCCCAGAATCAGGATTTCGTAGGGAAGCCGCGCCCAGCGCTCGCAAGACTCTGCGTCAGGATCGGCCGCCCGGGGCGATGGCGGCCAGGACGCCGCACCGGGCGCTGTCTGCGCCGCGCTCACGCGCCACGTCGCGCGAGTTCGCTCCATCTGGCCCGTCACCGAGGAAACCACCGTGCCGCGCTCTGATAGTTGGAGGGCTCTTGAGTGCGTGAACGTTAGGATCGCGAGCGGTTTGCGCAATACGCGCCTAACGGAATTCCTGCGATGGGGATTGAAGCGATGAATGAGGCGTGGGCGCGAAACCTCAATCGCTACGACGCTTATGCCGAAGCCCTGTCAGTAGTGACAGCTAGGGATTGCACGAGGGTCCTGTGTCGCGCGACGCGCTCTACCTCGCGACCGCCTGCCTGGGCGCGGGCAGCCCGTAGAGCGGGAACGCCTCCGACAACTCGCGCACGTCCGACTTCACTTTCTTGAGCACCATCTCGTCGGCGCGGCCGATGATCGCGCGGTCTATCAGCTCGGCGACCCGCTTCATCTCCGGCTCCTTCATGCCGCGCGTCGTCAAGGCCGGCGTGCCGATGCGCACGCCGCTCGTGACGAACGGCGACTGCGGATCGCCCGGCACCGTGTTCTTGTTGAGGGTGATCGCGGCACGATCGAGCGCCTGCTCGGCGTCCTTGCCCGTCAGGCCCTTGCTCCGGAGGTCCACCAGCATGAGGTGGGTGTCCGTGCCGCCCGAGACGAGCGTGAAGCCGCGCTCCATCAGCGCCGTGCCCAGCGCGCGCGCGTTCGCGACGATCTGGCGCGCGTAATCCGAGAAGCTGGGCTGGAGCGCCTCGCCGAACGCGACCGCCTTGGCCGCGATGACGTGCATCAGCGGGCCGCCCTGCGTGCCCGGGAAGACTTCCTTGTCCACCGGCTTGGCGAGCGCCTCGGTCGAGAGGATGAGTCCGCCGCGCGGACCGCGCAGCGTCTTGTGCGTCGTGCTGGTGACCAGGTCGCTGTGCGGCACCGGCGAAGGATGCACGCCACCCGCGACCAGGCCCGCGAAGTGCGCCATGTCCACCATGAGCAGCGCGCCGACTTCCTTCGCGATCGCGGCGAACGCCGCAAAATCGATGATGCGCGCGTACGCGCTTCCGCCGGCGATGATGAGCTTGGGCTTCTCGGCCTTCGCCAGGTCGCGCACCTGGTCGTAATCGATGAGACCGGTGTCTTCCCGGACGCCGTACTGCACCGCGTGAAACAGCTTGCCCGACTCGTTCACGCTCGCGCCGTGCGTGAGGTGGCCACCGTGCCGGAGCGCCATGCCGAGGATCGTGTCGCCGGGCCGCAGCACCGCGAGGTAGGCGGCGAAGTTGGCCTGCGAGCCGCTGTGCGGCTGCACGTTGACGTGCGCGGCCCCGAACAGCCGCTTGGCGCGCACGATCGCCAGCTCCTCGACCTCGTCCACGATCTCGCAGCCGCCGTAATAGCGCTTGCCCGGGTAGCCCTCGGCGTACTTGTTGGTGAGCGGCGTGCCCATCGCGGCGAGCACCGCCGGAGAGGCGAAGTTCTCGGAGGCGATCAGCTCCAGCCCCTCGGCCTGCCGCGCCGTCTCGCGCGCGACTATGCCCGCGACGATCGGGTCGCCGGCCAGGAGATTGGGATCCGGGGAGTACGCGTTCGAATCGTTCACACCCACACTCGCTTGAGTTTGGCCATCATCGCCACGCGCTTCTCGGCCAGGCGGTCGGCGGCCACGTAGGTCGGCAGCCGCTCCTCCTTCGCCAGCTCGAAAACGCGCAGCATGGTGTCGTAGATCTCGCCCGCCTTCTTCAGGGCGCGCTCGGCCGACCAGTTCTCCAGCTCCGAGTTTACGTTGATCAGCCCGCCCGCGTTGATCACGTAGTCCGGCGCGTACAGGATGCCGCGCTTCTCCAGCTCGTCGCCGTGGCGCGGCTCGGCCAGCACGTTGTTGGCGCCGCCCGCGATCACCTTGCACTTGAAGCGCGGGATCGTCGTGTCGTTGATGACCGCGCCGAGCGCGCACGGCGCGAAGATGTCGGCGTCCTGGCCGTAGATCTCGTCCGGCTTGACGGCCCGCGCGCGGAACTCGTCGCAGATCCTGTCCACCTTCTGCTTGGCGATGTCGGTGATGATGAGCTTCGCGCCTTCCTCAGCCAGGTTCTTGCACAGGTAGTAGCCGACGCTGCCCGCGCCCTGCACCGCCACCGTGCGGCCCGACAGGTCGTCGCTGCCGAGCTTCCACTTCGCCGAAGCCTTCATGCCGCGGTAGACCCCGTACCCCGTGACCGGCGAGGGATCGCCCGAGCGGCCCTGGAGACCCACCACGTGGGTGGTCTCGAGATGGATGTAGTCCATGTCGGCCGGGCTGGTGCCGACGTCCTCGGCCGTGATGTAGCGGCCCTTCAGCGTCTCGACGAACCGGCCGTGAGCGCGGAAGATCTCCTCGCGGCCCCTCGTCTCGCCGTCGGCCAAGATGACCGACTTGCCGCCGCCCAGCGAGAGCCCAGCCACGGCCGCCTTGTAGGTCATGCCCTTGGCGAGCCGCAGCGCGTCGATCACCGCGGCGCTTTCGGTCTCGTACTTCCAGTACCGGGTGCCGCCCAGGGCCGGACCGAGCGTCGTGTTGTGGATCGCGATCAGGCCCCGGTAGCCGATGGACGGCTCGTAGCAGAACAGCAGCTGCTCGTGGTCGTGGTCCTTCAACAGCGGAAAGATCTCCATGGTCCTCTCTAGGGCCGGTTCAATAGTTGGCGCGCGATGACCACGCGCTGGATTTCGCTCGTGCCTTCGTAGATCGCCGTGACCTTGGCGTCGCGCATCAGCCGCTCGACCGGATAGTCGCGCATGTACCCGTAGCCGCCGAAGATCTGCACCGCGTCGCTCGAGACGCGCATCGCCATCTCGCTGGCGAACAGCTTGGCCATGGCCGCCCACTGCGTCACGTCCTCGCCCAGGTCCTTGCGCCGCGCGGCCTCGAGCAGCAGCCCGCGCGCCGCCGCGACCTGCGTCGCCATGTCGGCGAGCTTGAACTGCACGGCCTGGAACTCCGAGATGTGCGTCTCGAACTGCTTGCGCTCCTTGGCGTACTTCAGCGCGTGCTCCAGCGCGGCGCGGCCGATGCCGATCGCCTGCGCCGCGACGCCCAGCCGCCCGCCGTCGAGCGCCGAGAGCGCGTAGATGAATCCGTGCCCCTCCCTGCCCAGCAGCGCGTCCCCCGGCAGCTCGACGTCGTCGAGCGAGACGCCCGTCGTGTTGGACGCGCGCAAGCCCATCTTGTCCTCGGGCTTCCCCGGCACGTAGCCCGCGGCGTCGGTCGGCACGATGAAGGCCGAGATGCCGCGCGCGCCCTTCCGATCGCCGTGGCGGTCGGTGCGGCACAGCATCAGCACGACGTCGGCCGTGCCGCCGTTGGTCACCCACGCCTTGGTGCCGGTCAGCACCCAGCCCGCGCCCTTGCGCGTCGCCTGCGTGCGCAGCCCCGCCGCGTCGCTGCCGGATTCGGTCTCGGACAGCGCGAAGGCGCCGAGCACCTCGCCTCGCGCCATCGGCCGGAGCCACTTGTCCTTCTGCGCCTCGGTGCCGTAGCGCAGCAGCATCTGAGTCGGCAGCGAGTTGTGCACGCCGAGCGAGATGGCGCTCGCGGCGTCCGCCGTCGAGATCTCCTCCATCACCATCAGGTACGTCAGCGTGTCGAGCCCCAGGCCGTCGTACTGCTCCGGCACCAGCATGCCGAAGAATCCCAGCTCGCCCATTTGCCGGATCAAGTCCTTGGGAAACGTCCTGGTGCGGTCCCACTCGGCGGCAAACGGCGCGATGTGCTCGGCCGCGAAGTCGCGGGCGAGCTCAACGATCTGCTGCTGGGTTTCGAGAGCGACGCTCATTTGTAAGAGTAGAACCCCTGTCCGGACTTCTTTCCGAGCTGCCCTGCGGCGACCATGCGCTTCAGCAGCGGGCACGGCCGGTACTTGTCGTCGCCCAGCCCCGCGTGCAGCACGTTCATGATCGCGAGACACGTATCGAGCCCGATCAGATCGGCGAGCGCGAGCGGCCCCATCGGATGGTTCATCCCGAGCTTCATCACCGTGTCGATGGACTCGGCCGAGGCGACGCCCTCCATCAGGCAGAACACCGCCTCGTTGATCATCGGCATCAGGACGCGGTTGGCGACGAAGCCGGGGTAGTCGTTCACCTCCACCGGCGTCTTGCCGAGGCGGCGCGCGACGTCCATCACCTGCGCGGCGGTGGCGTCGCTGGTCGCCTGCCCGCGGATGACCTCTACCAGCTGCATCACCGGCACCGGGTTCATGAAGTGCATCCCGATCACGCGGTCCGCCCGGCCGGTCCGGGCCGCGATGGTGGTGATTGAAATCGAGCTGGTGTTGGTCGCCAGGATCGCGTCGCGGGGCGCGTGCCGGTCGAGATCGGCGAAGATCCGGAGTTTCAACTCCTCCTGCTCGGTCGCGGCCTCGACGACCAGGGGGCAGTCACCGACCGCGGCCAGGTCGGTCATCGGCCTGATACGGCCGAGCGCGGCGTCGCGTTGCGCCTCGGTCGCGCCGCCCTTCTTGATCTGCCGGTCGAAATTCGCCCGGATGGTGGCGAGCGCCTTGTCGAGCGCGGGCTGCGACACGTCGATCAGCCGCACCTCCCAGTCGTGGGCCGCGAAGACGTGGGCGATGCCGTTGCCCATCTGCCCCGCGCCGATCACCGCGACCGCGCTCACCCGTCCCGGGCCCCCAAAACGAAACGCGCGCTCAATCGAGCGCGCGGGTCGCGGGGATGAAGCGGCGGATGGCCAGAGCCGCCAGCGCCGTCTTGACCAGGTCGGCGGCGGCGAAGGGCAGCAATCCCGCCGCCAGCGCCGCCGAGATGCTGCCCGTGACCACCATCAGCTGGGCCGCCCCGCCCAGGTAGATGACGAGCATGCCGAGCAGCGACGCGACGGCGCAGAGGCGCAGCGTCGGTCCCTCGAAGCGCCGCACCACACGACCCACGACGGCCGCCGCCACCGGGTAGGCGAGGAGGTAGCCGCCGGTCGGCCCGAAGAGCCGCGCCACGCCGGGGGCGCCGAAGGGCGTGAACACCGGCAGCCCCGCGGCACCCATCGCGAGGTACAGGGCGAGCGAGAGCGCGCCGTACCGCGGGCCGAGCAGCCCGCCGACGATCAGCACCGCGAGGGGCTGGAGGGTGAACGGCACCGGCGAGCCGGGGATCGGGATCGCGACCTGCGCGGCGGCGGCGACGACCAGCGCGCCGGCGAGCGCGACGGCGATCTTCACGGCGAGCGGCCGCGCGGTGGCGGAGGTGACGGACGGTGCCGCCGTGAGAGACTCTGGATTGGACATCACATGCGCTCCACGGAGAGGGCGACGGCGTTGCCGCCACCGAGACACAGCGTCGCCAGCCCGGTCGCCTTGTCGCGAGCCTGCATGGCATACAGTAGCGTGGTGAGCACGCGGGCGCCGCTCGCGCCGATGGGATGCCCGAGGGCCACCGCGCCGCCGTTGACGTTCACCCGCGACCAGTCCCATCCCAGGGCCCGGCCGTCGGCCAGCGCCTGCACCGCGAAGGCCTCGTTGGCTTCGATCAGCTGGTAGTCGCCGATCGCCTTGCCTTCGATCGCCATCAGGTTCTGCACCGCGACGATGGGTGCGAAGAAGAGGTCCTTCGGCTCGCCGCCGCCGGTCGCGTAGGCGCTGATCCGGGCCATCGGCTTCAGACCGTGCGCCTGCGCGTAGGCCAGCGAGGTGACCACCAGCGCGCTGCCGCCGTCGTTGAGACCCGGTGCGTTGCCGGCGGTCACCGAACCGTCCTTCACGAAGGCGGGTTTGAGTTTCGCGAGCCCCTCCAGCGTGGTGTCGGCCCGCGGCGCCTCGTCCTTGTCGACGACCGTCGTGCCCTTCCGGTCGGCGATCTCGACCGGGACGATCTCGTTCTTGAAGTGGCAGGCCTGCTGCGCGGCGACCGCTTTCCGCTGGCTCTCCACGGCGAACTGGTCCTGGTCGGCGCGCGAGACCTTGCCCTTGGTGGCGGTGTACTCGGCGTACGCGCCCATGTGGCAGTCACCGAAGGAGCACCAGAGCCCGTCCATGATGACGCCGTCCTTCAGCTCGCCGTTGCCGAGCTTCACGCCACCCCGCAGGCCGAAGAGATAGTGGGGCGCGTTGGACATCGATTCCTGCCCGCCCGCCACGATGCACTCGGCGTCGCCGGCCCGGATCGACTGCGCGGCGAGCATCACCGCCTTGAGGCCCGAGCCGCACACCATGTTGACGGTGACGGCGGGGGTGGTGCCCGGGATGCCCGCCTTGATCGCGGCCTGGCGTCCGGGGGCCTGGCCGGCGCCGCCCTGCACGACATGCCCCATGATCACGTCCTGCACCGCTGATACCTCCATGCCGGCGCGCTCGATGGCGGCCTTGATGGCGGCCGCACCGAGGTCGGGCGCCTTCAGGGGCGAGAGCGCGCCCATGAACTTGCCGATCGGCGTGCGCGCCGCGCTGACGATGACTGCGGTGTGCTTCGGGTCCATGGTTTCTTCTCCAAGTCGACAGTCGACAGTTAACAGTCAACAGCAATCTGTCGACTACAGGTCCAGTGTGCGGCTCGCAATCCGTTCCTTCAGGTTCGCGACAAACGCTTCCTGGGAAATGACATTCTGCTTGGTTCCGGTTCCCCGGGTGCGCACCGCGACCGTTCCCGCTTCGGCCTCGCGTCCGCCGATGACCGCCAGGTACGGCACCTTCATCGTCTCGCCGTCACGGATCTTGTAGTTCAGCGTCTGGTTGCGGTCGTCGAGATGCGACCGCACCAGCGCGTGACGCAGTTTCTCATGCAGCGCGCGGGCCGCGTCATTCTGCGCGTCGCTGATGGGCACCACGCGCACCTGCTCGGGTGAGAGCCAGAGCGGGAAGGCGCCGGCGAAGTGCTCGATCAGAATGCCCATGAACCGCTCGAACGATCCGCTCACCGCGCGGTGGATAACCACCGGACGGTGCTCGGTGTTGTCTTCGCCGACATAGATCAGGCTGAAGCGCTCGGGCGCCGCGTAGTCGAGCTGGATGGTACCGAGCTGCCAGGTGCGGCCGATGGAATCGGCGACGTGGAAGTCGATCTTCGGCCCGTAGAACGCGCCGTCACCCGGATTGGTCTCGTACGGCAACCCGGTCGCCTCGAGGGCGGAGCGCAGTCCCGCCTCGGCGCGATCCCACATCGCATCGTCGCCCACCCGGACGGCCGGGCGGGTACAGAACTTCAGCTGCGCCTTCAACCCGAAGGTGTTGTAGAAGCCGGTGATGAAGTCGGCCAGGCGCTTCACCTCGTCGGCGATCTGGCTTTCCATCAGGAAGATGTGGCAGTCGTCCATCTGGAACTGGCGCACCCGCGTCAGCCCCGAGAGCGCACCCGAGAGCTCATTGCGGTGGAGGACGTCATAGGTGCTCATGCGGAGTGGCAGCTCGCGATAGGAGTGCTTGGCCGCCGAGTACATCAGGTAGTGTGACGGGCAGTTCATCGGCTTCAGCGAGAAGTCGTGCTCGCCCGATTCGTTGTCGAGCACCAGGAACATGTTCTCCTGGTACTTCCCCCAGTGGCCCGAGAGCTCCCACAGCCCCTTGTTGTACATCTGGGGCGTCTTCACCTCGTGATAGCCCTCGCGCTGGAGCTCCCGCAGGTAGGCGTTGAGCTCGTTCACCATCGCGGTGCCGCGCGCGGTCCAGAACGGCGCGCCGGGGGCCCAATGGTGGAACATGAAGAGATCGAGCTCGCGGCCGAGCTTGCGATGGTCGCGCTTGCGCGCTTCCTCGAGCCGGTGGAGGTACTGCTCGAGGTCCTCCTTCTTGAACCACGCCGTGCCGTAGATGCGCTGGAGCATCTGGTTCCGCTCGTCGCCCCGCCAGTACGCCCCCGCGCCGTGCAACAGCTTGAAGTGCTGGATGCGGCCGGTGTTGGCGACGTGGGGCCCGCGGCAGAGGTCGACGAAGGGCCCGTCGGTGTAGACCGAGATCGTTTCGGTGTCGGGGATCTCGCCCAGGCGCTCGAGCTTGAGGGGATCGCCCGCGAAGCGTTTCTGCGCTTCGCTCCGATTCACCACCTCGCGCACGAAGGGGTAGTCGGCCTTGGTCACCTCGCGCATCTCGGCCTCGATCTTCTCGAGGTCCTCGGGCGTGAAGGGCCGCGGCACGGCGAAATCGTAATAGAAGCCGTCCTCGATGGGCGGGCCGAAGCCGATGCCGGCGTCGGGAAAGAGCCGCCGGACCGCCGTCGCCAGGACGTGGGCCGCCGAGTGGCGCAGGCAGTAGAGGGCGTCGGGGTCCTTCTCGGTCAGCAGCGCGAAGGGACCCGACTGCGCGAGCGGGCGGTCGAGTTCCACGATCTGCCCGTCGACCCGCGCCGCCACGGCGGCCTTCGCCAGGCGCGGGCCGATAGTCTCGGCGATCTGCCTGGGGGTGGTACCGGGGTCGACGCGGCGTTCGCTGCCGTCGGGAAGCGTCAGGACAAGCTGGTCGGCCATGCCTCGATTGGCAGTGCGCCCAGGACCGGGCGTACCTGCCGTCCAAACAGGAAGAAGAGAACCACCAGGACGACGATGACGAGAAAGGCCATGCCCCAACCCAGCGCCTGCCGGGGAGTCATGCGCGCCGGCTGGGGGTCTCCGCCGCTCATCGGCGGACCCCGCCGGGACCATGCAACTTGCGATGGGGCGGACGTTTCGCCACTGTACAGGGAATGTAGCCAGGGCCTCGCCCCGCTGCCACCGGAGACACCGTGCCACGCATCTCGACAGGCAGGAGATTCGACGCCGCCGATCTCGTGGCCGCCGCCGCGGGCACGCTGCTGGGCATCGCGATCGGCTACATCGCCGCCGGGAGCGTGGGTCGCATCAACCGGGCGCGCCTGCGGAGCGCGATGGGGCGCCTGACGCGACGCTCCGCCGCGCCGGTCCGGTGGACCGAGGACGAGGCCGAGCGGCTCGAGGCGCGGGTGCTCGATGCGTTGAGCGGCGACGTGGTGCTGGCGCGCCGCCGCATCCGGGTGACGGTGCTCGGCATGGGCCTCGTGGAGCTGACGGGTACCGTGCTCCACGTCGCCGAAATCGGCGTCGCCAGCGACGTCGTCCAGCGGGTCGCGGGGGTGCAGACGGTACTCAACCACCTCGTGGTCGAGACGCCGAGCCGGCCGGCCGCGCCGCCGGGACCCAACGCGCCGCGCGCCGCACGCGGCTGAGGATCCAGCGTGCACTCGATCGCGGCCCGCGTTGGCGGGTTTTTTTGTGAATGCGCTCAAGCCTTGAGCCTTCAGCCAAAGAAGACATGCCCGAAACCACCGAGTTGAGTCCCCAGTATTCGCCCGCCGCCATCGAATCCGCGCTCTACGCGGAGTGGCTGGCGCGGGGGCTCTTCACGCCCGATCCCGACTCGGGCGGCAAGCCGTTCGTCGTCGTCATGCCGCCGCCGAACGTCACCGACAAGCTGCACACCGGGCACGGCCTCAACGCCACCGTGCAGGACGTGATCGTGCGCTTCGAGCGGATGCGCGGCCGCGACGCGCTCTGGCTGCCGGGCACCGATCACGCGGGCATCGCGACCCAGAACGTCGTCGAACGGCTGCTCACCAAGGAAGGCACCACGCGCTTCGACCTGGGCCGCGAGGCCTTCGTGCGGAGGGTCGAGGCCTTCGTGGCGGAGACCGGCTCGACGATCCTGGTGCAGCTCCAGGCGATCGGCGCCTCGTGCGACTGGACGCGCACCGCCTACACCCTCTCGCCCGCCCTCTCGCGCGCGGTGCGCGAGGTGTTCGTGCGGCTCTGGGAGGAAGGGCTCATCTACCGCGGCCACCGCGTGATTCACTGGTGCCCGCGCTGCCTCACCTCGCTCTCCGACGAAGAGGCCGAGCACGCCGAGCGCGACGGGCACCTCTACCACATCCGCTACCCGCTCGCCGACGGCAGCGGCCACGTGACGGTCGCCACCACGCGGCCGGAGACGATGCTGGGCGACGTGGCGGTGGCGGTCAATCCGGCGGACCAGGAGAAACAGCGGTTCGTCGGCCGGATGGTGACGCTGCCCATCGCCGAGATCGCGATCCCCATCATCGCCGACGAGGGGGTGGAGCTGGGCTTCGGCACCGGGTTCCTCAAGATCACGCCGGCCCACGACCCCGACGACTTCGAGATCGGGCGGCGGCATGGCCTGCCCGCGCCGGTGATCCTGGCCCCCGACGCCACCCTGGGCGACGCGTCGCTCGAGGGCAAGGCGGGTGGGCGCGTGCCGCCGGAGCTCTTCGGGATGGACCGCTTCGAGGCGCGCCGGGTGATGGTCGAGCAGCTCAAGCAGCTCAAGCTGCTCGAGAAGATCGAGCCCCACCGCCACGCCATCCGGCACTGCTACCGCTGCGACACCATCGTCGAGCCGCGGCTCAGCGACCAATGGTTCGTGAAGATGAAGCCCTTCGCCGACGACGCGCTCCGGGCCCACCGTGAGGGCCAGGTGCGCTTCATCCCCGAGCGGCGCGGCGACGAGTTCAACCAGTGGCTCGAGAACATCCGCGACTGGAACATCTCGCGGCAGCTCTGGTGGGGACACCGCATCCCGGTCTGGTACTGCGACGCCTGCCGGACGTCGAAGGCGTACCGGGAGGACCCGAAGGCGTGCGAGCGTTGCGCGGGGCCGCTGCGCCAGGACGAGGACGTGCTCGACACCTGGTTCAGCTCGTGGCTCTGGCCCTTCTCGACGCTGGGCTGGCCGGAGCAGACCGCCGACCTGGCGCGCTACTACCCCACCGACGTCCTGGTCACGGCGCCGGAGATCCTGTTCTTCTGGGTGGCCCGGATGATCTTCGCCGGGATGCACTTCATGGGCCGGATGCCGTTCCACACGGTGTACCTCCACGGCACGGTGCGCGACACCCAGCACCGCAAGATGTCCAAGTCGTTAGGCAACGGCATCGATCCGCTCGACGTGGTGCGGCTCTATGGCGCCGACGCCCTGCGCTTCACCGTCACCAACGGGCTCGCCGTCGGCACCGACATCATCCTCGACCCCAACGACCTCGAGGCGAGCTTCGCCAGCGGGCGCAACTTCGCCAACAAGCTGTGGAACGTCGGAAGGCTGGTGCTGGGGCACGTCGAAGGCATGTCCGCTGACGACCGTCGTCTGTGGACTGTCGACAGTCGACAGTCGGCAACCAACAGCACGCTGTCTCTTGCCGACCGCTGGATCCTGTCGAAACTCGACAGGTGCGTGCGGGAGACCACCGAGCACCTGGAGCGGTTCCGGCTGAACGACGCGACCGGCACGCCATACCACTTTCTCTGGGACGACTTCGCCGACTGGTACCTCGAGGCGATCAAGCCGCGGCTCTACGGCGAGGAGGAGGGCGGCGAGGTCGCGCGCGCCGTGGCCGCGCACTGCTTCGACACGGTGCTCCGGCTGCTCCACCCGGTGATGCCGTTCATCACCGAGGCCCTGCACCGCCGGCTCGAAGGGGGCGCGGATGCGACCATCGTGACCGGACCGTGGCCCGCCCCCGGGGGACGCGAGGACCCGGTGGCGGAACAGCACTTCGCCTTCGTCCAGGCCACCGTCGATGCGGTGCGCGCCATTCGCGCCGACGCCAACGTGAAGCCCAACCAGGCGGTCGCGGCGTCGATCGCCGTGGCCGAAGCCTGGCAGCGGACGGCGCTCGAAGCGGAACACTCGATGATCGCCCGGCTGGCACGGATCTCGTCACTGGATCACGCCCCGTCGGCGGGACCCGGCGCCCACGCGGTGCTGCCCGGCGGCGCCTCGCTCTTCGTCGCGCTCGGCGACGCCATCGACGTGGGCCGCGAGTGCGCACGCCTGGGCGAGGAGCTGGCGCGGCTCGAGAAGCAGCTCGCCGCGCTCGACGCCAAGCTCGCCAACGAGAAGTTCCTCGCCAAGGCGCCGCCCGAGGTGGTGGCCACCGAGCGCGAGAAGAAGGCGTCGTGGACCGAGAAGACCAGCGTGCTGCGCGCCAAGCTGAAGTCGCTGGGATGCGCGTAGCGGTCCTCGCCTGCCTGGTGGTGGCGTGCGGCTGCGCCTCGGCCGGCGACCCGCCTGGCGGCCCGCCCGACCGCGAGCCGCCGCGGGTGCTGCGCGTCGAGCCCGAGTCGGGCACCGTGCTCGCCGCCCCGCCCTCCGAGGCCAACATCTACTTCGACGAGGTCATCGAGGAGCGGGTCGCGGCGCAGCCGCCCGACATCGCGAGCGCGGTGATTCTCTCGCCCACCAGTGACCAGGTGCGCGTCGCCTGGCACCGCGACCGGATCAGTGTCCGGCCGCGGACCGGCTTCCAGTCCGGCCGGGTCTATCGCCTCGAGCTGCTCCCGGTCATCACCGACCTGCGGACCAACAAGATGCGCGCCGGCCGCACCGTCATCTTCTCGACCGGCCCGCCGATCCCCGACGCCGTCGTGGAAGGGACCGTCGTCGACTGGATCGGCGGCAAGCCCGCCGTGCGGGCGCTGGTCGAGGCGGTGCTGATGCCCGATTCGCTCGTCTACCGCGCCCTGGCCGATTCGGGAGGCGTGTTCCGGCTGGCCCAGATTCCGCCGGGGCACTACCGCCTCTACGGCGTGATGGATACCAACAACGACCGCCGCCGCGGTCCGCGGGAGATGTACGACTCCCTCAGCGTGGATGTGGACACCACCGGGGCGCCGGTCGAGCTCTTCGCCTTCCCGCGCGACACCACCGGGCCGCGCTTGCGGCAGGTCGAAGTCGTCGACTCGCTGACCATGAAGCTGACCTTCGACCGCGCCCTCGACCCGACGCTGGCGCTCGATACGTCGCGGGTGATGGTGGCGACGCTCGAGGACTCGACGACCGGCCTCCCGCTGGTCGCCGTCTACACCCAGAAGACCCTGGATTCGCTGACGGGCCGCGCCGCCGACTCGGCCACGACCGCGCGGCGCGTCCCCGCCGACTCGACGCCGCGCGCGCTCCTGGGCATCGACAGCAGCCGCGGGGCGGTGCGGGTGGCCGCCCGGCCCGGCGCCCAGCCCCCGGCAATCCGCCCCGGCGCGGTGCGCGGAGGGCCGGCACGCCCCGAGACGACCAGGCCCGCCGGCCGCGCGCCCCTCGATTCCACGCGCGCCGACAAGATGCTGGCGCGCCGCCCGCCACCCACCGACGTGCGCCTGATCCGGCTGGCCGAGCCGCTGGTTCCGGAGACCCGGTACGTGGTCTACGTGCTCGGTGCCCGCAGCCTCTCGGGGATCGCGCGAGACAGCCGCGGCCAGGTTCGGGCGCCGAAGCCACCGGCCCCGCCGCCGGCGCGCCCTGGCGCCCGGCATCCCGACTCGCTGCGAGCCGACAGCTCCGCGCGCGATTCACTGGCCGCTCCGGCGGCGCGGGACACCACGCGCACCCCGCCCCGCCGGCCATGACCGATCGCCGCCGCGCCCTCCCCTCGGTGGACCGGCTGCTCCGGGCGCCGGCGATCGCCGCGCTGGGCGCCGCGACGGGCCGGGAGGCGCTGGTGCGGGCAACCCGCCAGGCGCTGGCGATGGTGCGCGGGGACCAGGGCGCCGCGCCGGCCGACGACGCCGGCTGGGCGTCACTGGTCTCCACGCAGCTCGAGGCGGCCACCACGCCCACCCTGCGCCGCGTCGTCAACGCGACCGGCGTCGTGCTCCACACCAACCTCGGCCGCGCCCCGCTCGCGCAGGAAGCGATCGACGCCATCGCCGAGGTGGCCGCCCACTACAACACTCTCGAATACGACGCCGACAGGGGTGCGCGCGGCAGCCGGCACCTGCACTGCTCCGCCCTCCTCATGGAGCTGACCGGTGCGCCGGCCGCGCTGGTCGTCAACAACGCCGCGTCGGCGCTGCTGCTGGCGCTGGCGGTGGCGGCCGAGGGCGGCGAGACGATTGTCTCGCGCGGCGAGCTGATCGAGATCGGCGGCGGTTTCCGGATCCCCGAGATCATGGAGAAGAGCGGGACACGGCTGGTCGAGGTCGGGACGACGAATCGGACGCGCGTGGGGGACTATGAAAAGGCGCTCATGGCTCATGGCTCATGGCTCATGGCAGGAAAAGGCGCCCGCAGGCGTTCGCCATCAGCTATCAGCCATCAGCCATCAGCGATTCTCAAGGTCCACCGCTCGAACTTCCGACTCGAGGGCTTCACGGCCGAAGCGTCGCTGGAGGAGCTGGCCGCGCTCGGGAAGAAGAAGAGGGCGCCGGTGCTCTACGACCTGGGTGGCGGGCTGATGGCGGAGCTCGACGTCCCCGGCCTCACCGGCGAGCCGACGCTTCCCGCCGCCGCGCGGAGCGGCGCGACCGCCGTGGTCGCGTCGGGCGACAAGCTCCTCGGCGGGCCGCAGGCCGGCATCGTGGTGGGGACGGCGAAGTTCGTGGCCGCCTGCCGCGCCCATCCGCTGGCGCGGGCGGTGCGCGCCGACAAGCTGACCCTCGCCGCGCTGGCGGCGACCTTGAATCTCCATCGCGACCCCGGCGTTGCCGCGCACCGGATCCCGGTCCTGCGGATGCTGAAGGCGTCGGTGCCGCACCTCGCGCAGCGCGCCGACGCGCTCCGCGCCCTGCTGCCGGGCGCCGCGCGCGGCGCCGTCGTCGCGACGCGCGCGGCGGTCGGCGGCGGGGCGTTTCCCGGTGCCGAGCTGGAGAGCCGCGGCGTCGCGATCGACGCCGCCGGCCTCCGCCCCGATGCGCTCGCCGAGCGGTTGCGCCGGCGCCGGATACCGGTCGTCGGCACGGTGCAGAAGGGCCGGCTGGTGCTCGATGTGCGCGCCTTGCTCGAGGGCGACGACGCGATCGTCGCCGCCGCGGTCGCCGGCGCGCTCGCGTGAGCGCGCCGGCGAGCCGCGGCGCCGTCTTCCTCGACCGCGACGGCACCATCATCGAAGACACCGGCTACCTGCACGACCCGGCGCTAGTCGCGCTCCGGCCGGGCGCGGCCGACGGCCTCGCCGTCCTCGCCGCAGCCGGCTGGCCGCTGGTCATCGTCTCGAACCAGTCGGGCATCGCCCGCGGCCGCTACGGACCCGACGCGTTCGGGATCACGATGCGCCGGCTCGAGGCGCTGCTCGCGCCCCACGGGGTCCGGTTCCTGGCCGCCTACTTCTGTCCCCATCACCCCGACTTCACCGGCCCGTGCGAGTGCCGCAAGCCCGGCGTGAAGCTCTTCCGCGACGCGGCCGAGGCGCACCGCCTCGACCTCGCATCATCATGGTTCGCCGGCGACCGGTGGCGCGACGTCGAGCCGGCATTGACCCTCGGCGGCCGTGGCGTGCTGGTAGACGCCGACCCCCTCTCCCCGGACGCCCTGAAGGCGGCGCGCCACAACATGAAGGTGGTCCCCGACCTCCCGGCCGCCGCGCCCATCATCGGCCGGTCGCTCCCGTGACTTGGGTCACGGGGCCGATGCAGCCCGGTCGCTTGAACGCCCGAGCCGGGATACGAATATTGACGTAGTCCCTTGACCATGCTGGTGCCCGCCCACGCCCGCGGAGGTCCGTCGGTATGTCGCGTCGTTTCCTCACCCGCTCGTTGAGCGCCCTCGCGGTCGGCCTCGGCCTCACCGCCCCGCGTGCGCTCCCCGCCCAGAACTACACGCAGCAGATGCAGGGCTACATGAACAACTACGCGCAGGCCGCCATCAGCCGCGGCTACTCGCCCGTCACGGCCATGGTGACCGGCAGCCTCAACGGCGGCGCGAATGCGTCGCACACCGTGACGCTGACGCAGGGTCGCAATTACGTCATCATCGGCGTCTGCGACCGCGACTGTACCGACGTGGACCTGCGACTCTACAGCGCGGACGGCAGCACCACCGCCAGCGACGTCGCGCTCGACGACCACCCGACCCTCCAGTTCACCGCGCCGGCGTCGGGCAACTTCCGTCTCCAGGTGGACATGGCTACCTGCTCGCACAACCCCTGCTTCTACGGCGTGCAGCTCTTCGGCGGGGCGTCGAGCGGAATCGCCCTGGCGCCGCAGCCGATGGCGATGCAGCCACAGCCGATGGCCATGCAGCCTCAGCCGATGGCGATCGGCGCCCCCACGCAGATGGGGACGATCGGCGCCAACCAGCAGGTGAGCGGCAACCTGACGACGATGGACGGCCGCTGGGACGGCAAGCCTGCGCAGACCTGGGGTTTCGCCTGCCAGGCGGGCCAGTCCTTCCAGATGGACATCCTCTCCACCTGGGACAACTACGCGATCGTCTTCGATCCGATGGGCACGCCCGTCGCGCACGATGACGACGGCGGCCCCGAGGTGCTGAACGCGCGCATCACCCATAGCTGTGCCATGACCGGCGTCTACCGGCTCGCGGTGACCACCTATACGGCCAACACGACACCCGGTTCCTACACCCTCCAGGTGCAGTCGATGGCTCCGACCATGGCGATGGCGGTGCCCCAGCCCATGCCGATGCAGCCCCAGCCCATGGCGACGCCGCCGGCCATGCCGCAGGGGGCACCCGGCGCGACCCTGCCCCAGGCCGCCCCGTTGAGCCTCCCCATCACCGGCGGCATTCCCGCACCGGGACAGGTCGGGACCATCACCGCCGGCACCAACGTGCAGGGACGCCTCGAGACCGGCGACCAGCGGATGAACGACGGCACCTACGCCGACGTCTGGCAGTTCCAGGGCACCGCGGGCCAGCATGTCATCATCGAGCTGCGCTCGGAAGAGTTCGACACCTACGTGCAGCTCCTCGACTCCCAGGGCAATCGCCTCGCCGAGGACGACGACTCGCTCGGCGACCTCGACTCGCGCGTCGAGATCACGCTGGCGTCGACCGGGATGTTCCAGATCGTCGTCAACAACTTCGGCGAAGACCATCGGATGGGGAGCTATACGTTGACGCTGAGATAGCTGAAGGCTGAAGGCTCAACGCTCAAGGCAGAGACAAAGCCCCGGTTCGCCGGGGCTTTGGTTTGTCATTCAGCCTTCAGCCTTCAGCCTTCAGCTTCCAGCCTTCAGCCATTAGCCCTCAGCCACCAGCGGTCGTATCTTTTCCCGGTGTCCCAAGTCCAGATCGCCGTCCTCGCCTCGGGGCGCGGCTCCAACCTCCAGGCTCTGCTCGATGCGCTCGCTCCGCCCGACGCGCCGGGTCGCGTGGGGCTGGTGGTTTCCAACCGCGACGACGCGCCGGTGCTCGAGCTGGCCCGCGGGCGCGATATTCCCGCCGCCACCATCGCGCGCGACGGCACCGACGCCGCCGCGCTGCTCGCGCTGCTGCGCGGTCACGACGTGGCCCTCGTGGTGCTCGCCGGTTACCTGAGGCGAGTGCCCGATCCGGTCGTCACGGCCTGGCGCGGACGCGTCCTCAACATCCATCCCGCGCTCCTGCCCGCCTTCGGCGGCGCCGGGATGTATGGCCGCCGGGTGCACGAGGCGGTGCTCGCCAGCGGCGTGCGCCTCACCGGCGCGACGGTTCACGTGGTGGACGAGCAGTACGACCACGGACCGATCGTGGCCCAGTGGCCGGTGCCGGTCCGGCACGGCGATACGCCCGAGAGCCTCGCCGCCCGGGTGCTCGCGGTGGAGCACCGGCTGCTCCCCGCGGCGGTGCGCGCCGCCTGCCGGCACCTGGAGCGCTTCGCCGAGCCTCCCCGCCCGCTCGCCGCTGTCTGCGACGACTTCGTCCTCTCCGACACCCCCCAGGATCTCGAGCATGCGCTGGTCCCGGCGTAGTCTCCTGGCAGTGGCGGTGCTGGCCGCATCGCCGGGCATCGCCCGCGCGCAGGCGCTCGACTCGCTCGCCGTCCGTCTCGGAGCGATGAGCGCGGTGACCGGGATGGAAGACGCGATGGCCGACACGCTGCTGACGATGCTGCCCGGCGCGGTCCGCGACCGCGCGGGCAACGTCGTGTGGTCGCGGGGCAGTGGCGCTCCGGTACGGCTGGCGGTCTGCGGGATGGATGAGATCGGTTACGTGGTCGGCAACGTCACCGCCGAGGGCTACCTGACGCTCCGCCGCGTCGGGACCAGCAACAGCCTGGGTGCACTGTACGACCAGTTTCTCGAGGGTCAGCGCGTGACCGTCTTCGGCCGCAGCGGCCCGGTGCCGGGCGTGGTCGGGGTGCGCTCGACCCACCTGACGCGCGGGCGTCCCGCCGACGGCGATCCGGCCTTCAGTCTCGACAACGCCTACGTCGATGTCGGCGCCTCGTCCGTGGCCGAGGCGCAGGGCGCCGGCATCACCGTACTGGCTCCGGTGACCCGCGCCAAGAGCGTCCACCGATACGGGCCGGGCGGTAACCTGGTCGCGGCACCGTGGATGGCGCAACGCGCCGGCTGTGCCGCGTTGCTGAGCGCGGCGCTGCAGTCACATCCGACAACCGGCACGACCATCGTCGCGTTCTCGGCACGCTGGAATTTCAGCCGCGACGGCCTCACCTTCCTCACCTCAGCCAATCCCGGCGCAACGATCACCGTCGTCGGCGGTTATCAGCCGGGGATCGCGATGGGCGCGACACCTCCTAACCTGGAATTGCAGACCCCGCGGCCCGGCGAACGGTTCTTCGACCTTCCGGCGCGCTACCCTCGGACGCCGGTCGAGACCGTCGCCCTCTCCGACGTGCGAGCGCTCGAGGCGGTGCTGGTCTCCTGGCTCAACGGCGGCCCGCCATGAAAGTCGTACGGCGCTGCGATAGCTCGACGCCCTCAGCGGGAGGCGCATTGATGGCCCTGCTGTTTGCGGCGAACAGCCTCTCCGCCCAGTCAACGGTCGCCGAGGCGCGAGACGTGATCGCGCCGCTGGTCGAGGCCTACGGCCCCGTGGGCCACGAAGGGCCGGTGCGGGAGGTGGTGCTGCGGATGCTGCCGGCCTGGGCGCAGCCCACGGTCGACAGCGCGGGCAACGTCTGGGTGTGGGCCGGACCGTCGAGCGGCCCGCCGGTGGTCTTCGTCGCGCACCTGGACGAGATCGGCTTCGAGGTGACCGGGGTCCGCCCCGACGGGCAACTGACGCTGCGCTCCCTGGGCGGCTTCTTCCCCTCGCTCTACGAGGCCGAGCCGGCGCTGGTGCACACGGCGGCCGGCACGGTGCCCGCGGTGTTCACGCTGCGCGACACGGTCGGCGCGAATCCCCGCCGGACGCCGGCCTCGACGCCGGGACAGACCGGCGCGCAGACCACGATCTTCATCCGCGTGGACCCCGGCACCGGCGATTCGGCGCAGACGCGCGCACTCGGCATCCGGATCGGCGACGTCGTGACGATGCCCAAGGCGTACGTCCCCCTGGCCGGGACCCGCGCGACCGGCCGCTCCTTCGACGACCGGGTCGGCTGCGCCGCGCAGCTCCTCGCGCTGCGGCACCTGGCCGTCCAGCGGCTGCGGCACCGGGTCCTGTTCGTCTTCTCGACCCGCGAGGAAATCGGCCTCCAGGGCGCGCGCGCGGTCGCCAACGCCCTGGGCGCCGGCGCGCTGCGCGTGCACGCACTCGACACCTTTGTCTCGGCCGACGCGCCGCTCGAGATCCGCACCTTCGCCGACGCGCCGCTGGGCCGCGGTGCCGTGGCGCGCGCCGTGGACAACTCGTCGGTCACGCCGCCGCTGCTGCTCGATTCGCTGGTCGCACTGGCGCGCGCGCAACGCATTCCACTCCAGGTCGGCACCACCAACGGCGGCAACGACGGCTCGACCTTCACCCGCTGGGGCGTCCCCGACGTGGCCATCGGCTGGCCGCTGCGCTACTCGCACTCGCCGGCGGAAGTGATCGACCTCCGGGACCTCGTGGCGCTCGCCGACATCACCCAGGCCATCGCGGAGCGCTGGTAGTGCCGCGCGCACTGATCTCGGTCTCCGACAAGCGCGGCTCCGTCGAGTTCGCCTCCGGCCTGGCGCAGCTGGGCTGGGAGATCGTCTCGACCGGCGGGACGGCGCAGTCGCTGGTGCGCGCCGGCGTGCCGGTCACGCCCATCGAGAGGGTCACCGGGTTCGCGGAGATGATGGACGGCCGGGTCAAGACGCTGCACCCCGCCGTGCACGGCGGCATCCTGGCCCGGCGCGCCGTGCCCGCCGATCTCAAGGCCCTGGGCGACCACGGCTACGCGCCCATCGACCTGGTGGCGGTTAATCTCTATCCCTTCCGCGAGACCATCGCGCGCCCCGACGTCACGATCGAGGAGGCCATCGAGCAGATCGACATCGGCGGCCCCTCGATGCTCCGCTCGGCCGCCAAGAACCACGACGCGGTGACGGTCGTCGCCGACCCCATGGACTACCGGCGGGTGCTCGAGGCGATGCGGCACGGCGGGGTGAGCGCGGCGCTGCGGCGCGAGCTGGCGGCCAAGGCCTTCACCCACACCGCCGCCTACGACGGCGCCATCGCGGCCTACCTCTCGGGCGGTGCCCCCGGCGACCTGCCGCCGACGCTGGTCGTGGTCCTGGAGCGCGTGCAGTCGCTGCGTTACGGCGAGAACCCGCACCAGCCGGCGGCCTTCTACACCACCGGCGAGCCCGGCGGCCTCTCGGCCCTGACCCAGCTCGGCGGCAAGGAGCTCAGCTTCAACAACCTCCTCGACGTGGACGCGGCCCTCACCGCCGTCGGTCCCTTCGAGCGCGAGGTCGCCTGCGTCATCATCAAGCACACCACGCCCTGCGGCATCGCGCTGGGCACCAACGCCGAGGAGTCGTACCGGCGCGCGCTCGCCTGCGATCCGGTCTCGGCCTTCGGCTCGGTGGTGGGGTTCAACACCGTGGTCACCGCCGACGCCGCGCGGGCCATGGCCGACCTCTTCGTCGAGGTCGTGGTCGCGCCGCGCTTCCAGCCCGAGGCCGTCGAGATCCTCTCGGGAAAGAAGAACTTGCGCGTGATCGAGGTGCCGCGCGCCGATGACAAGCTCGACTTCAAGCGGGTGCGCAGCGGCTTCCTGGTCCAGGAGCGCCTGCACTTCGATCCCAACGAGAAGACCTGGACGATGCCCACGCGCCGGCGGCCGACCGACGCCGAGATGGGCGACCTGCGCTTCGCCTGGGCCGCCGTCGCGTCGGTGAAGTCGAACGCCATCCTCCTCGCCAAGGACTGCGCGGCGATCGGCATCGGCGCCGGCCAGATGAGCCGGGTCGACAGCTCGATGCTCGCGGTGCACAAGGCCAAGGCCGCCGGCCACGACGCCAGCGGCGCGGTGCTCGCCAGCGACGCCTTCTTCCCCTTCCGCGACGGCGTGGACGCGGCGGCCAAGGCCGGCATCGCCGCCATCATCCAGCCGGGCGGGTCGGTGCGGGACGAGGAAGTGATCAAGGCGGCGGACGAGCACGGCATCGCGATGATCATGACGGGGGTGCGGCAATTCAGGCACTGAGTGGATGGCAAGCGGGTAGATGGCGGGAAGATGACAAAACGGTGAACGCCCTCGCCCCGCCGTTGACGCCCGCCGCTCGGCCTTCAACCTTCGAAGTCATGCGCTCCGCCATCCGCCGTCTGCCATCCGCCATCTGCCTTGCCGCCATCGCGGCGTGCTCGTCGGACCTTCCCAAGGGCACCACCGAGATCACCGTGGGCCGGACTCGCGTCCGGACCGACTCACTCCTCGACGTGATCGGCGTCGTCTACCGGATGGCCGACACCACGTTGGTGCCGGCGCGGGGCCCGGTGCGGCACTGGCTCCAGGCGCTCCAGACCACACTCAACGATCCCGCGATCCAGGCCGCCCGCGCACCGGGCCCGATGCCGGTGTCGCTGGTGCTCGAGACCTACGCGGAAGGCGAGCGGCCCGACACGGCGTGCGGCTGGATCGCCCCCGGCGAGCGGCGCTGCTTCACCGGCAACGCGCCGGTGCAGGCCCAGGTCCGGGCTTTTATCCGGGCCGCGTCGAGCTTCGCGCCCCGCACCGCGGGACTCGACCAGCTGAGCGATGACGAGCGCCGCCGCGACCTCGCCGACGTCTGGGACGCGCTGACCCGCTCCCGGTCGCTCGACAGCGCCGTGGTGGCCTACTCGGGCTACTCCGACCTGCGCTTCGACGTGACGCTGGCGCGCACCCTGGCCACCGGCGGCACCACCTCCAGCGTGGACGCCGCGCGCGCCCTCGGCGATCCGCCCCGGATCTTCCTGACGCCCGACGCCGTTTTCCTCACGCGCTCGTTCCGCCAGCCGACCTACATCTGGCTCTCCCTCAGCCACCAGATGATGCACATCGTGGTGCGGCGGCTCTTCGCCGATCACCCCGAGCTGCTGCGCCACGGCTTCGCGCTGCGTGACGGCGTCGGGCCGGAGATGGCCCGCCTGGGCTACGACGCCCTCTTCTGGGACGAAGCGCTCGGTGAGCAGCTGGCCCGGGTACTCTCGATCCGCCTGATGCAGCGCACCATGCCGACGATCACCTGGGCCGCGCGCAGCGAAGCGCTGAACGCCGGCATGGCGCTGGTGCCGTGGCTCGAGGACGCGTTGATGCGCTACGAGCAGCACCGCGACCAGTACGCCGACCTCGGGGCCTTCGCCGGCGAGCTGGCGCGCGCCCTCGACTCGATCCCGAGCGATCCCTGCCGGGCTGCGCCGGCGCCCGGCGTGGCGCTGGTGGGCGTGGCGCGGCACCGTGCGGTGGTCGGCTGGATGGCCGACGACTCGCCGTTCCGCGCCAAGCGGCTGCTGGTGGGCGACACGGTGGTCGCGATCGACGGGGACAGCGTCTCGGCGGGAGGCCTGCTTACGCCGACGCGCCAGAACAACCTGGCCTGGGCGCAGCACCTGCCCTTCGAGCTGGGGATACTCGATATCCGGCGCGGCGGGCGGGACTACTCGGTGCAGGTGCCGATCAACTGGGTGCCACGGGTCCAGGTCCGCGTCGCCAGCCAGCGGCGCGACACCAGCGCCACGGCGGATTCACTGCCGATCTGCCGGTGGGTCACGAGAGCGAGAAGGGTGCCGGCCGGACGATAGACGCTGGAGGCTAGACGCCTTCCAGCACTTCTCTGACTTTCGCCGCCAACTCAGCCGGGCTGAACGGTTTCTGGAGGAACGGCGTCTCGTTGGTGAGCACGCCGTGCTGGAGCACCGCGTCGTCGGTGTAGCCCGACATGTACAGCACGCGGATGCCGGGCCGATCCTGGCGGAGTCCCCGGGCGACTTCGGGGCCGCTGATGTCGGGCATCACGACGTCGGTGATCAGCAGGTCGAGCTTTCCCTGGTGCGCCTCCGCGGCCGCCAGCGCCGTCTGGCCATCGGGCGCTTCGATCACCCTGTAGCCCCGCTGCCGCAGCGTCTTCGCCACCAGCTCCCGCACGCTCGCTTCGTCCTCCGCCAGCAGGATGGTCTCGGTGCCGACGGCCCGGGGCACTGCGGCCGCGGGCGTCGGGGCGGCGACGGCCGGAGCCGCAACCTGCGGCAGGTGGATGGTGAACAGCGTGCCCACCCCCGGCGTGGTTTCGACGGCGATGAGGCCCCCGCTCTGGCGCACCACGCCGTACACCGTCGACAGGCCCAGCCCGGTGCCCTCCTTGCGCGTGGTGAAGAACGGCTCGAAGACCCGCAGCCGGGTCGCCTCGTCCATGCCGTGCCCCGTATCGGCGACGGTCAGCACCAGGTAGGTGCCGGCGGGCAGGTCGAGCCGGTGCGCCGTGATGTCGTCGAGGGTCTGCGGCGTCGTCTCCACGGTGATGGTGCCGCCGGTGGGCATCGCGTCGCGCGCGTTGACGACGAGGTTCAAGATCACCTGCTCCATCTGCGAGGAATCGGCGCGTACCCAGGCCGAGCCGCCGGGCCGGAAGCTGAGTTTCACGTCCTCGCCGATCAGCCGCTGGAGCATGCGGCGCATCCCGTCGATCACGGCGTCTAGGTCGAGGGTGCGAGGCTGGAGCACCTGCCGGCGGCTGAAGGCCAGCAGCTGCTGGGTGAGGCCCGCGGCGCGCTCGGCCGCCTTTTCGATCTCGGTGAGGTCCTGGGCCGCTTCGCTGCCCGCCGCGACCTCGTCGTGCAGCAGCTCGGCGTGGCCGACGATCGCGGTCAGCAGGTTGTTGAAGTCGTGCGCCACGCCGCCCGCGAGCCGGCCGATGGCGTCCATCTTCTGCGCCTGCGCGAGCTGGTCCTGGAGCGCCAGGCTCTCCGTGATGTCCCGGAAGTGCACCACGACGGCGTGCAGCCCGGGCTCCCGCAGCAGGTTGGTGAGGGTCTTCTCGAGCACGATCCAGCGGCCGTCGCCGTGGCGCACCCGCGAGCGGAGGGTGGCGCGCTCGTGGGGCTCCTTCAGGATGTGGCCGAAGGCCTCGAGGACCGGCGCCAGGTCGGCGGGATGAACGAAGTCGGAGACCGGCACCCCGCGCACCGCCTCGATGGGGTGGCCGATCATCTGGGTCGCCGACCGGCTGGCCCAGAGGATCACGCCGTCGGCCGTGGCGGTGAGGATGCCCTCGGAGCTGTTCTCGATCAGCGCGCGCGAGCGGCGCTCGCTCTCCCGCAGCGCCGCTTCCGCGAGGCGGTGCTCGGTGACGTCGCGGAAGCTCCACACCCGCCCGACCGGCTGGCCCTCGACGACCTGCGCCTGCGAGTAGCGCTCGAAGACGCGGCCGTCCTTGAAGTACAGCACGTCGTAGCTGGACATGTCGGGCTTCGCGTACAGCTCGCGCACCTTGGCGACGAAGGGCTCGGGGTCGCGCAGCTGCTCCATGACCCAGGCGAGCGCCGAGCCGTCGTCGCGAGCGGCCAGCACCGACTCGGGGAGGCGCCACATCTCGCTGAACCGGTGGTTGTAGGAGAGGATCTTGCCGTCCCGCCCGACCACCAGGATCCCGTCGGCCGTGGACTCGAGGGTGGCCCGCAGCAGGGAGTTGGACCGCGAGATCTCGGCCTCGGCCCGCCGGCGGCTGGTGAGGTCCACGACGAAGCAGACGCCCCGCTCGCGCCCCGGCCCCAGCGCCGCGGCGCCGAGGAGGACCGCGACGCGGTGGCCGTCCTGGTGGAAGAGCTCCTTCTCGAACGGCGGACAGGTACCCCGCTCCCGCACCATCGCCAACGCCTGCTCGTCCTGGGGCGCGTACTCGGCGGGCGTCATGGCGCGCCAGGACAGGGCGCCGGCCTGGACCTCGGCCGGCTTGTAGCCCACCATCGCGAGGAACGCGTCGTTGGCCTCCGTGATGCGGCCGTCGAACTCGAGGAAGACGATGCCGAGGAGGTTGGAGGCGGCAAGCTGGCGATAGCCCGCTTCGGCGGCGTCGTCGGGAACGGCGGGGGTCGGCATCATGGAGACTACACAGACGAGCGCTTCAGGGCACGGAGTCCCGGTGGACGCCCTCAGACGGTCTGGTCTACGGGCACTCGGGAAGGGCGAGGAGGAGATTGGGCTCCACGTCGTCTGCCTCACTCTTGAGGTAGTCGCGGCCCTCGCGCTGGGCGACGACCAGCCACACGCCCTTGGCATCCACGTTCACATAGAACTTCAGCTTGCCGCTCTTGATGCCGGCAACGGCGTCGCCCTCGCTCATCTTCCAGGCGGTGCCGTCGGAGTTGGTCCCACCGACGTGGGTGATGCGCTCGCTGGCGCCCGGACTGCGCTGCTTCGTGCTGCACCGGACCATGTGATTCTCGGCCATCGCGTGCGCTCCCTGGCGGGTGACGGGTGGTGCGGCGGACTACCGGGTCGGGCGGGGGAAGCTGCATCCGCTTCTCGTCCCTGTCCAGCGGTCACTTGACCGAGTCGCGCGCGGCATTGAGGGGCCGCAGGAAGTCGACGGCCAGGAGCCGCTGCTCCTCGGTGCGCTCCACGACGCCGGGTGCGCCCCGCCCCCCGCGCGTGGTGGTCTCGCTGTGCACGCGGTCCATGACGATCAGGTTGGGCGCGATCTCCCGGTACACCGTGGTCGCGGTCCAGCCCGAGACACCCCGCGTCGCGCGATCGACGTGCGTGAGGCTGACCCGTATATGCCCGACCTGGTAGCTCGCCGGATCGAGCCAGGCCGAGCCGTCGACGTCCGGCGAGCGCACTCGCCTCGCGGCCCGGAAGTCCACGCGGACCCAGGAGCGACCGGCGAGGGTATCGATCCCCCGCAGCGTGAAGCAGTGATTGGCCTGGAAAATGGTATCGGCGAGGTCGGCGAGCACCGGCAGGTGCACCATCTTGATGCCTTGGCGCCAGAGCTCCGGGTGAGGGATCACCACGTGGCCGGGGGCGTAGGGCCAGCGGGCCAGGCTCGAGCGCGTCACGGTATCGGTCGTGAGCGTGCCGCTGCGGTCGCGTTGCAGGTACAGCAGCGCGCGCTCCACCCGATAGCGGAACGGGTACTTCTCGGCGAGGAGGCGGTAGCGGTCGGCGTTCATGCGCAGCTGCTCAAAGACAGTGACCAGCTCGGGGCTGCCGGCCGAATCGGGAGGCCCCGGGGCGTCGCACCCCTCATCGGACTCGACGGTGAGGGCGGGAAGCTCGAGGGCAACGCTCCGCAGCGCGATGCGCAACGGGGGCGAGCTGGCGCTCAGCTCGATGGAGCTGTCGAAGGGTGTGAAGCCCACCTGCCGCACCATGAGGCGGTAGGTGCCGGGGTCCACCCTCGAAAGCGCGAAGAAGCCGTTCTCGTCGGCGAAGCGCTGGCTGTAGGCGGGTTGGAGGACGATCACCGCGTAGGGGATCCGGTCTCCGGCCTCGGTGACGACGGTGCCGCGGATGGTGGGCCGGACCGGCACCTGGCTGGGGGCGTCGCGCGCTCCCGCGAGTGCGGCCAAGAGGGTGAGGGCCGCTGCGGCGGTGCGGAGGCGCGGGCCGCGGGAGGTCACCCCGTGAATCTTGTTGTCAAGGACACCCGCCGCCACCTACCTTGCTGGTGCAGCCTGGAGGGATAGACCTAATTGGTAAGGCAGCGGTCTTGAAAACCGCCGGGCGCAAGCCCTTGGGGGTTCGAGTCCCTCTCCCTCCGCTTACCAGCCGCTCACAGCATAGCGATACGCGAAGAGGCTGGCCTCGGGCGGCCAGCCTCCCGGTCAGACTCGCCCACCACGCCGACGCTCAGGGCACGTAGTACGTCGAAACCGATTGCGCGCCCTGCGCATCCGTGACCGTGACCCGCAGCGTGCGCTGGCTTTCAAGCCAGTAGACGGACTGGGCTGAACTGAACCACTGCCAGCCGCAGCTGATGACGTTGGGGTTGGAACCCGGCTCGTCGGCCTGGCGCGGCCGCCGACGGGTCGCTCCCGATGCCGGCACAGTGGACATCAGCGCTGCCGTCAGGTTCTCGCCGCCTCCGCCACCGCAGGTCGTCCCCATCCACTCCCAGGAGTAGCTGTACGGCGAATGGCCGCCGATGCCCACAGCGGTGTACCAGTCGCCCGACCGGCTGATCTCACTCGACAACCAGGGCTGGCTCGGGCAGGAAGCCATGGTCACGCTCACCGGGTGCGTGTTCCACAGCGGCTGATTGTTCGCATCGAAGAGGCGGGCGTAGAGCAGGAACGGCGTGCACGACGTGACGAACATCGTATACGATCCCGCACTGTACGTCTGCGAGCCACCGGCGGAGGCACCCATGAACGTCCAACCCGTCTGGCCGGTGAACTGCCGATACCACTCGGCGTGATAGGGACGCGCCCCTCCGGTCACGAAGGTGTTCCAGGTCGCGTTCGCGTACGTGCTCACGCTCGACGGCCCGTCGGTGATGTCACCGCTCATCGTCGTCACGGCCGGGTGTGTACCGCTCGGAATGTCCCCCAGGCACGCAAAGATGAACCCCTGGCACTCGAAGCTCGAGTTGCGAAGGAAGTCGCTGTACGGTGTGACGCCGGCGACGCCGTGCTGCCAGCCCATGAAGTTGGCGCGGGTATAAAAGAACTCGGCCACCTCATCGAGAGGCGCGTTGTGCGGGTTGGTGCTGCGTGCCCCGTAGGGCACGGGGAACCGGTCGAGCAGCGGGCTGCCGACGTTCCGAGAACCATAGACCCGGATCCGTCCCCGAGCGATGTTGTCGGCGCAGGTGTCGAAGGTGAGTCCGCCATCATCGCACAGGCCCTTCGTCCGATAGTTGGCGTGCTTGGCCTTGGCAATCCAGACCTCCGGAAAACCGGCTCTCGGGCTGGTCGCCGGATAGTGGAGATCGTTACCGGTGTGCCAGTCGGAGTGCCACTCGATCGCGTCCACGAATGTCCCCTCGTGCGAGGACAGGAATGCCTCGACCAGCTCCCAGTGGCGGCTCAGACGGTTGAACTTGACGCCGAGCATGATGAACTCCGAATCGCCCCCGTGCCCGTGAAACCCGCAGTCCGAGTAGTACGCCGGCATGTAGGCGATGCGGACCAGCTCGTCCCAGTTGCCGGGCTCCGCGTTGGGGAAGTACTTGGCGGCCCAGTAGGGTTCGCCCCCATCGCAGCCGTCCAGGGAAGCCATGTAGAGGGTCGGCGCAAACGCCTTGGCCAGTTCGTATTCACAGGTGTCATCGAGCCAGTCGGCATCGGCGTCCTGGATGAGCGGGTTGTAGTTCGCGCCGCAGTAGTTGCCGCTGACCGTGTTGCCCAGCCAGAGCCCCGGCACACCGGGGCTCGGGTCGCCCGGGACAACGGGGTTCGATCCAATGCCCGACCCATCGTGGATGGTCCCATCAGCAGCGCCACAATAGGCCGGGTTGGGCTCCTGGCACATGATCGACGACGTGGCCGAGATAGCGGTGACATCTGCCGGGGCGAGGCCATGCTCATTCGACGTGCAGCCGGCAAGCGCGGCCGCGAGGGCGCACATCGCAAGATCAGGACGGCGAAGCTTCATTGCGTCTCCCTGGAGACGATGGTGAGAGCGGATGCAAGGGACGTAGGGCTCGCCATGACTACCGCTCGGCCTGGAAGGCGGGCGTCTTCTCCTGGCGGTCGGTCATCGCGTCAATCATCTGCAACAGGAGAGGGTCCAGCGTGGACTGCGCCAGCTGAACGCGGTCGCCGTTGAACGTCCAGCAGGCACGCTCGTCCGGGGAGGCGGCGAACCGCTCCCGCGCCGAGCGCCATCGGGCAAACGCTTCCCGCGCCCCCGCCTGGGACCTCCGCCCGAGGCCGACCTCGGCCCACACGCGCAGGAACTCGGCGACCATCCCCTCACATGCCGGCTGCGAGACACGGCGACCCACGACTTCCAGGAGGCTGTGCGCCTCATCGTACTGTCCCGCCAGCAATTCGATCTCGGCGAGATCGAGGCTGTCCAGCGTCGTCGAACTGGACAGCAGTGCCAGCCGGGCGGCCGCCGCGCTCTTCGCCCGCGGGAAGTCGAACAGGTACTCGGTGTACAGGTACTTGAGGCTCCCGAGCGCCACCACGTCGGTGGAGTCCTGCCGTCGCCTCGCTTCGAACAGGTCTGCGGCGTCCCGATCCCTGCCCAGGGAGTGATAGACCTCGCGTAGCGGTTCGTACGCCCAGTCATGGCCGTTCGCTACACCTTCCGCGAGCGACCGGGCGGCCGCCTCGTAGAGCTTGCGCGTGCTGTCGGCCAGGGGGCGATTGGCGGCGGCCGAATCGATCTCCAGCCGGCGCGCCCACTGGTACAGGATGTCGGTGGCGACACGCGTGGCGAGATCGGACGGGCTGGCCGCCACGGCCTTCCGTGCCCAGACCCAGGCCTGAGCGAAGTCGCCGCGGTTCCGGTGGTACAGCGCACGGAGGCGATACAGCCACTCCATCTTGACCGGCCCCAGCGGCGCCGACGTGGCCAGCGCCTCGGCGCGGCGCAGATAGGCATCCGCGCTGTCGGGCCGGAACCGCACGGCGCGCCCGAACAAGTAGTCGCGCTGACCGACGCGAGCCACGTCGTTGGCCTCGGTGCCGAGGTAGCTGGCCGCGATGATCCCGAGCGCATCGGCCCGGGCGTCGGGGTCCGACGGTTGCAGCGCGAGGAATATCTTGAACACCGCGCGGCTCTTCCGCTCCGCGAAGGAATCCGGCGACATGAGGTTCATCCCCACGTCGTGGAGCCAGCGGGCGCACCGCGTGCGCGTGCTGTCGGTGATGCCGCAGGCGTCGACCACGACGCCCGACGCGACCACGATCGTGTCGGCCGAGAGCGTCGTGACGTGACCCAGTATCCGCGCGTCGAGGTCGGCGAGACCCGCGGCCTGGGGCCGCAGGGACAGCAGCCCGCGCAGCGCCGCGAGCCGGTGGCCCAGGGACCATTCACCCTCGGCACGCTCCATGAGGACGCGCGGCTGAGCCGCATCGAGGCTCAGCGAGCGGTCGAAGTCCTCCAGCGCTCCCTTGTAGTCGCCAAGCTGGAACCGGGCGCGGGCCAGCGTGTTGAGCAGGTCGATGCGGGAGGCGGCCGTCGCGTCGGCCGGGAGCAGGCCGAACGACCGCGACAGCGCCCGCTGCGCGTTGCCGAACTCCGACCGGGCAGACTCCGCCAAGCCGAGCAGCCGCCACGCGCTGGCGCTGGTCGAGTCCACCTGTGTGGCGGCGCGGGCGATCGAGAGGGCGCGCTCCACCTCGACCTGGCAGCCCGCGACCCCCAAGAGGCAGAGCGCGGTGGCAGCCGAGTCCTCCAGTGCCGCGATCGACGAGGGCGCGCCCGCGTCCAGGGTGCCCGCCGATCGCAGCCGACTCAACCATCCCACGACTCCGAGGAGGAACCGATCGGAAAACCCGTCGAAGTCCTCGCGGTTTCCGGCGACGTCGGGAAGCGGCCAGCCCGCCCCGCCGCGGCGCAGCGCGAGACGCGGGTGAGCCGTCATGGCCCCACCTCGCCCAATCTCGACCTCGGCCCGCACCACGTAGTCGCCGCTGTCGGACACGACCATATCGCCCGATTCGTTGATCGCGTCCATGAGATCGTGCACCAGCGTCCGCCCGAGGATGACTGCGGTATCGGCGGGCACGCCCCGGATGACCAGAGGCTGAATGGTGACGCGGGTGCGCGGCACGTCGTCGTGGATGGTGCGCGCGACCAGCAGTGCGGTAACCGTGAATTCGTCGTAGAACTGCGAGCGCGGAATGACGCGCACGCCGCTGCGGAGCGAATCGGCGCGTCCCGCCCGGCACCGCACCACCCGGTACTCCAGGCGGGAGATGTCGGGCTGGAGGTCGAGGCGGCCGCTGACCACGTAGTCAGGGTCCAGCGAGTCACCGTGGTGCGGATCCGTCATCGCCGTCGACGGCGTGACGTCAGTCGCGCAGCGCGGACGTCCGCCGACCGTCAATCCGGGCTCGTCGGTGAGCCGCACTCGCATCAGGTCGGTCAGGAAGCGCCCATACGCCACACTCACGGAGCTGCCGGTCTGGGCGAAGCTGTCCACGGCGACCAGGCGGCCACGCCCGCCGGACTGCGCCGCCGCGGCACCGGCGAGCAGCACCAGCGCGCAAGCCAGCAGCACGGCGACCGACGGCCACCGTGGAATCGGTGAGCTCCCGCGGCTACGGCGTGCCATGGCCGGTCGTGTCGATTTCCGCCAACGTTTCCCAGAGCTGCCGAATCAATTCCGGGTCCTCGCGGCAGTTCCCCCAATCCGGGTCGGGTGAATTGGAGGCGGTGCAGTAGAAGTGGACATCACGCACGATTCCGACCTGGTCCTTGCTGGTATGGGCGAAGAGCTGGAACCGCATCATCCAGCGCTGCCCGTGCCTGGGCCGCTCCGTGATCTCGAGCACCTCGCATGCCGGTTTCCTGCGACACGCCTGTGCGGCGGAAGCGGGGATCGAGACCCTGCTGCGGAGGCTCCCGAAGCGAGGGTGGTCAGGTCGGATCGCGCGGACGAAGTCCCTCGACAGACCTGACCCGGGTGCTCCGTTGTAGGTCACCTCGTAGCTGCTGGCACGCTCATCGTACCGACCCGCGGCTTCCGGCGAATCAGCAAACCCGATGCCTTGCACGTGCGCGGCGGCGACACATGCGACGGCGAGCGACAGCCGACCGCGGCCGACCGCCCTGCGCGTCGGCCCGGCGGCGGCTAGGGGCACGTCTTGGCGCACGGGAGGTGGGTGAAATTCAGCGATGAGTCCGGGGGGACGGGGCTCGGCTTCACACGATAGCAGCCCTCGCGCACGCGAATGCAGAACGTGTACCCCGACGCCTTCGGCAGGTAGACCTCCTCGGTGGTGGTCTCGGGCCTGGCGCCTGTTCCCGGTACCACCAGCGCCTCTTCCATCGGGAACTCGACGTGCGCTCCATCAGCGCCCTTCACAACGGCGAACGCGCTATTCTCGTGCAGCCTTCCGGTGGATCGCAGAAACCACCGGCTGAACGCGCCGTGGACCTCGAGCCACCCACCCTCGGCGACGTGTTGAATGCTCACCGGGTATCGCGGCGTCAGCGGAATGGGATCGGGATGGTACAAGACGTCGACCGGCCACACCCGCCCCAGCGTCGCCAGCGCCAGGTCCAGCCGGTCAACCTCGACCCGGTCGGAGAGAATCGCGGTTCCCGAGGGGACGGTGGCCGTGATCACGTGGCTCTCCAGCGCCAAGTGGCTCACCACGAACACGCGCCCCTCCTTGGTCACATCCGCGTCCGCGCTCGGTGGCTCGACCATCGCGTTGCCGGGATCGGTGCGCACCTCAAGTGCGTAAAGCGGGAAGCGCAGCATCGCGTGGTAGAACAGGAGCAGCGCGAATGCGATCGCGGAGCCCCGGCGGAAGGCTCTGCCGTCCGCCATTTCCAGGAGCTTGGTGCGGACCAGCTCGAGGTAGGCGATCAGTCCCGCGCCGAGGAGCGCCGAGAACACCGTGCCGGCGAGCTTCAGCAGCGGACTCTCGAGGACGTTGTCCGAGACGGCGGCGAGCAGCAGCACGACATCGGCCGCGAACAGCAGGACGAAGACCCGGGGGCGCGCCGGTGCGGGCGCGGCGGCGGCCGGGGCCTCCGGTGCCTGCACGACCTCGCGGAGCAGCTTCACCAGCGCCTCCGCCCGAGTCTCCTTCGCGGGCTCCTGCCGATTCTCTTCCGTCACGGTGATGAGCTCCACGCGCACGTGCTGTTCGCAGACGCCTTGCCGCGACGACGAGCCCGCCTCGACGGCAGGCCCTGGTCGCTCGCGGCGGGCCGCGATTCGCCAGACGATGCTGCTCCAGCCCACCGGGCACAAGTGGTTCGCAGCGAATCCGATGAACCTAGGGCTACCCCTAGGTATGCCGGGCGAGAGCGTTCCTGACTACGTGCAAATCAGATGCGCCACCGCAAGACGAACGCTCACTTTGACTTTGGTGCGGCTCCCGCCGACATTACGCGGCTCCCCGGAGCGGTGGCCGAGAGGCTTAAGGCACAGGTTTGCTAAACCTGCGTAGGGGCAACCTTACCGAGGGTTCGAATCCCTCCCGCTCCGCTTCCATGATCAGAGTCCGCTTCGCTCCTTCGCCCACCGGCTCCCTTCACGTGGGGGGCGCCCGCACCGCGCTCTTCAACTGGCTTTTCGTGCAGCACGCACGGCGCCGGGACCAGCCGGCGACCTTCATCCTGCGCATCGAAGACACCGACAAGGCCCGCTCCACCGACGCCTTCACCCAGGTGATCCTCGACGGTATGGCGTGGCTGGGCCTCACCTTCGACGAAGGGCCCTTCTTCCAGGGCGCCGGCCTCGCGCGCCACCAGGCCGACGCCGACCGGCTGGTCGCCGAGGGAAAGGCCTACCTCGACGAAGGCGCGGTGCGCTTCCGCATCGCCCACGAGGACGTCACCTGGAACGACGCGGTCCACGGACCGATCAGCTTCCACGGCAAGGACCTCGAGGACTTCATCATCCTGCGCGCCGACCGGACGCCGGTCTACAACTTCGCCGTGGTCTCCGACGACGTGGAAATGCGCATCACGCACGTCTTCCGCGGCGACGACCACATCTCGAACACCCCCAAGCAGATCCTGCTCTATCGCGCCCTCGGCAAGGCGGAGCCGGTCTTCGGCCACGTCCCCATGATCCACGGCGCCGACGGCAAGAAGCTCAGCAAGCGCCACGGCGCCACCGCCGTCGGCGACTACCAGGGCCGCTTCCTCCCCGAGGCGATGGTGAACTTCCTCGCCCTCATGGGCTGGAGCCCGGGCCACGACCGCGAGCTGTTCTTCGACGTCGCCGAGATGATCGACGCCTTCGACTTCGACGGCCTCCAGAGAAAACCGGCGGTCTTCGACGAGAAGAAGCTCGAGTGGATGAACGGGGAACACCTCAAGCACAAAGGCGCCGCCGGAGTTCTCCCGGTGCTGGATGATCCCGCGCTCACCGCTCTCCCCAACGCGGCCGCGATCGTCAACGCCGTGTTGCCGCGCAGCAAGACGATCGGCGACGTACGCAGCCAGGCCCGCCTTCGCGCCGGCCTCGATCCGGTGACGCCCGACGAGAAGGCGCTGGCGTATGTGGCGAAGGATCCGGAGGGGTACCGGAAGGGCCTGCAGTTGACGGTCGACAGTCTACAGCAAACCGCCGACTGGTCGGCGTCGAACCTCGAGGCCCTGCTGCGTAGCGTCGCCGACGCCAACGGGCTCAAGGCCGGCCAGGTGATGCAGCCGGTCCGCATCGCGCTCACCGGGTCCACGGTCTCGGAACCCGTCAACGAGCTGCTGGCCGTCATCGGGAAAGACGCCGCGCTCGAGCGACTCGGCGCCGCGGTTGCAGGCTCCGCCGCCCGCTGACGCCGTGACGGCGGCCTCCCCGGCGCCCTCGGGCGCTTCGCTGCGCCTCCCCGCGCTGCTCTGGGCGCTGCTCCACGCGCCCGTCATCCTCCTGCTCTACCGCGGGTCGCTCGGCCTCGCGCTGGGCCCCCTCACCAGCTCGTACCGGGCCGGCATGATCGCCGCCTGGATCGTCGAGGCGTGCTACCTCGCCCTCATCGCCTTCGCCCTCGCCCTGCCCTTCAGCGCGCGGGCGCGCTGGTATCGCTGGGCCGCGCCGGCCACCCTGGCCCTGTTCATCGTGGCGCTCGCCGTGGACAGCCGGCTCTACGAGGCGCTCGCTTTCCACATCAACGCGCTCATCATGCGCGTCGCCTTCCAGCCCGGCGCGCTGGGCCAGATCGGGATCCCCACGAGCGAGTTCGCGGCGTTCGCTGTCACCGTCGCGGTTCTGGTCGCGATCGACGTCGCCCTCGGCGCCTGGTTTCTCAAGCGCTTCGCCACGCCGGGATGGCGCTGGTGGTACGTGCCGCTGCTGCTGCTGGTCCCGATCGCGGACCGGCTCTTCGTCGCGACGCTCCAGTTCACCGGCGGCCGGGTGCTCTTCGCCGCGGGCGACGTGCTGCCCCTCCAGATCCCGTTCCGGATGCACCAGTTCCTGGGCCGGCTCACCGGGCGACCCGCCAAGCCGGGCGAGGAAGTACTCGCCCTCGCCGCCTCGCATTCCGCGGTCTTCACGCTGCCGCCCGATTCGGTGCACTTCACCCGCACCCCCGACGTCGTCCTGGTGCTGATCGAGAGCCTGCGCGCCGAGTTCCTCTCCGACTCGGTGATGCCCCGTCTCTGGGCGCGCGCCCTGACCGGCGGGCGCTTCACGCACCACTACGCCTCGGCCAGCTCGACCCACTACTCGCTTTTTTCGGTGGTCTACGGCGAGAACGCGCAGAAGCTGGAGACGGTGGTGGGCGCCGGCCGCTCACCCCTGCTCTTCGGCACGATGCGCGCGCACGGCTACCAGATGCGGCTCATCACCGCCAGCTCGGTGGACTGGATGGGGATGCGGCAGACCGTCTTCCGCGACGTCGCCGAAAACCTCGACACCGACATCCCCGGCACCGGCGTGGGGCGCGATTCGGCGATGCTGGCGCGGGCCACGGCCTGGGTGTCGCACGCGGGGCCCCAGCCGGTCTTCCTGGTGCTCTTCTTCGACGGGACGCACTTCAACTACGGCTACGCCCCGCGGGCCCGGAAGTTCACGCCCGACTGGGACGGCGTGGGCAGCATCAGCACGGCGCACGTGGACCCGCTGCTGATGAAGCGGCGCGCCATGAACTCGGCCTACGAAGTGGATTGGGAGCTGGGGGACTTCCTCGACTGGTTCGCCCGGCGCCGCGGCCGCGTGCCGCTCACCTTCGTCACCGGCGATCATGGCGAGGCGTTCCGGGAGCACGGGCGCGTGGGGCACGGCGCCAGCGTGGCCGAGGAGGAGATCCACGTCCCGATGGTGCTGGTCGACGACAGCGTGCCCGCGGGGCCGGTCTCCGGCGTCACCAGCCACGTCGATATCGTGCCGACCCTCTTCCACCTGCTCGGCGACCGGCACGATCCCGCGACCTACAGCGACGGCGCACCGATGACCAGCCCGCCGGCGGGGCGATTCGTGGTTTCGACGGCGGGGTGGATTCCGCGCTTCGCCGTCATCGGCGACAGCCTGAAGGCGCAGTTCTTCAGTCTCGACGCGGGCCTCGGCGGCGTCACGGTGACCGGGCCGGCCGACCAGCCGCTCGCCAACGCGAGCGAGCTGCTGCGGCAGAACGGGACGGCGATCCTGCGGGCTCTCAGGCGCTAAGGCGTTTCAGACGTCAGGCTCGCCCCGCGATTAAGACTCGCGGGCGCCCCCGCGAGTAAGACTCGCGGCTCGGGCCGCGGACTAAGAGTCCGCTCTCGGCAGCCATGCCCTGAAGGGCAGCTGTCCTTCAGGACTCCTTTGCCGAGAGCGGGCTCTCAGCCCGCGGAGCACGCACCGGGAGCGCAGCTCACCACCCCACCGGCTGCCCCGCGTTCTGCCGGTCCAGCCAGACCTGCAACGGCTGGAAGTACTCGAGCAGCGCGCCGGCATCCATCTGGCGTGACCCGGTGAGCTGCTCGAGGGCGTCCTGCCAGGGCCGGCTCGCGCCCAGCCGCAGCATCGCGTCGAAGCGCCGCCCCGCCTCGCGGCTGCCGTAGAAGGTGCAGCGGTAGAGCGGCCCGGTGTGCCCCGCCGCCTGGCAGAGGCTGCGGTAGAACTGGAACTGGAGAATGTTGGCGAGGAAGTACCGCGAGTACGGCACGTTGGCCGGCACGTGGTACTTCGCCCCCGGATCGAAGGCGTCGGCCGGCCGCTGGTCGGGGGCGCTCACGCCCTGGTAGCGCGCGCGCAGGTCCCACCAGAGCTGGTTGTAGCCCGCCGGCGTGACATCGCCCGCGAAGACCGCCCAGCGCCAGCGATCCACCAGCAGCCCCCACGGCAGGAAAGCGACCTTGTCGAGCGCCTTCCGCAGCAACATCATCGTGTCGCCCGCCTCGCTGGGCAGCTGGTCGATGAGGCCGACCTGGCGCAGGTAGGCCGGCGTGATCGAGAGCGCCACGGCGTCGCCGATGGCCTCGTGGAAGCCGTCGTTCGCGCCGCCCTGGTAGAGGTACGGCTGGTCCTGGTAAGCGCGCTGGTAATAGTTGTGGCCCAGCTCGTGGTGCACCGTCGTGAAGAAGTCCTCGGTCGGCGAGATGCACATCTTCACGCGCAGGTCGTCGCGGTTGTCTACGTCCCAGGCGCTGGCATGGCAGACCACGTCGCGGTCCTGCGGCTTGGTGAAGAGCGAGCGCTCCCAGAAGGTGGGCGGGAGGGAGTCGAAGCCCAGGGAGCTGAAGAACCGCTCGCCGAAGCGCACCATGCCCCGCGCATCCAGGTGCCTGGCGCGCAGCCGCTCGGTGAGATCCACCGACGCGCCGGCGTTGGCCGGCGCGACGACGTTGTAGAGGTTGCTCCAGTCCTGCGCCCACAGGTTCCCCAGCAGGTGCGCCGGGATCATCCCGTTGGCCGGCACCGCGGCGCCGTAGCGCTCGTTCAGCCTTCGCCGCACGTAGGCGTGCAGCGCCACGTAGAGCGGCCGCACCTGGCCCCAGAGACGGTCCATCTCGCGCGCGAAATCGTCGGGCGGCATGTCGTACCCGGCCCGCCACATCGCTCCCGCGTCGAGGAAGCCGAGGGTGCGCGCGCCCTGGTTCGCCAGCTCGGCGAACCGCGCGTACCGCTCGCGCATCGGGGCGCCCACCCGGTGCCAGCCGCGCCAGATGTCGAGCAGCTCGGCGGGGTCGCGGCTGTCGGCCATGATCGAATCCACGGCCGAGATCTGGACGCAGCTCGGCGCGCCGCCGGCCCCGGGGCGGCAGTAGCTGCCGCGGCCGTAGTCGGCCTCCATCCCTACCTGGAGCCCGATCATTTCCGCGGCCAGCGTCGAGTCGGCCGGCGGCGGCGCGGAGAGCTGGAGCTTGAGCAGCAGGAAGCGGCGGCGCAGCTCGTCGGGCATCCGGACCCGGTCAAAGCGCGCCGCGGACGTGGCCAGCCGGCGGGCGGCGATGCCGAAGTCGGTCTGGAACCACGCCGAGAGCGCCTCGGTGTCGTCGGTGATGAAGTTGGCAGCGACCCACGCGGCCCGGTTCACCGGGAGGACGCGCGCCGCGAGCTCGTGCTCCGCGGCGTCGATGAAACGCCGCGCCTCCGCGAGGGTCAGCGGCGCCGAGCGGGGGCGGTTGCTGGTCTGGGAGAAGACGGGACTCGCCGCGACGGCGAGACAGAGCACGAGCATGGTACCGGCGCGCTGCACGAAGGGACTCCGGGGAATGGACGGCTGGATTCTATCGCCGCTTCGGCGCGCGCCGCCAGCGCGCCGTCAACGTGACCTCCGTCTCAGCCGGCCCGACTGAGGCGCGTCAGCACCCGGTCCAGGGCGGAGGCGAAAGCCTGCCTGGCGCGGGAGTCAAACGGTGGCGGACCGCCGGTGATGGCGCCCGCCGAGCGCAGCTGGTCGTTGAAGTCGCGCAGCGACAACCGCTCGCCGATCGTCTCGGTGGTGTGCTCGTCGCCGCGGGGGTCCAGCACGGCGACCCGCATCGGGACCAGCAGCGCCGCCAGGGGGATGTCCTGCGTGACGACCAGGTCGCCGGCCTCGGCGTGCGTGGCGATGTACTGGTCGGCCACGTCGGGGCCGCCGTCGACCCGGACCGACGTGACCAGGGAGTGACCGGCCGGCGGCTGGAGCCGCCGGTTCGCCACCAGGACGGTGGCGACGTCGCGTCGCGTCGCGGCCCGAAAGACCAGCTCCTTCACCTCGCGCGGCGTGGCGTCGGCGTCGATCCAGATTCTCACGGGGACTGCGTCAGTCGGATGGCAGGGTCTGCAAGCGGGCGATCGCGTCCCCGTGCCAGAGGCTGTACGCGAGCAGGCACGCGCCCACGGTGATGCCCACGTCCGCGACATTGAAGACGTAGAAGCGCTGGGAACCGAGGCCGATGTCGATGAAGTCGACGACGCCCCGCGCGGTGGAGAGGCGGCTCACCAGGTTCCCGAGCGCCCCGCCGAGGATGAGCCCCAGCGCCACGCGGCGGCTCGTCGCATCGGGCGGGGTGAGCCACACCAGGCGGACAATCACGGCGAGGGCGCCGAAACCCAGCGCGACGAGCGGCCAGCGCGGCTGCGATCCGATCGGCAGGCTCATCGCGGCGCCGCGGTTGTAGGCGAGGGTGAAACGGACCACGTCCCCCGCGATGGCGTGCGGCACCTCTTCGGGGGCCAGCGATTGGACGGCGAGCTCCTTGGTGGTGCAATCCACCAGGAGGACCAGGGCGGCCAGGGGCAGGGCGAGGCGAAACCGGTGCAGCAGCATGCGTCCCGCCACTCCTTTCAGGCCAGGTCCAGCCTCCGCCCCGCCGCCGTCCCCATCCGCCATGCGTGATTGAGGAACTCGGCGCACCACCCCTCGCGCACGAAGATCTCGATCGCCTGCGCCGTGGCAAGACGGTCGAGCCCCCAGAGCGAGGCGCGCTTCGATTCCCCGTCCCACGAGCCCTGCACGAAGGCCCGCTCATCGCGCTGCACCAGCATCGGCAGCTCATCCACCAGCGCCGCGGCCACGGCGTTCACGCCCGGCCCGCCGACCACGACGGTCGCGCAGAGGTGGAAGAGCCGGTTGTCGCCGTACCAGCGATCGGACACCACGACCCCGCCCCGCCAGGTGGTACCCGACCCCAGTCGGTCGATTTCAGCCTTGAGGCCGTACGCCAGGGGGCGGTCGTTCATCTCGGCCGGGACGTCGGACCCGGTCACGATGAGGATGGTCTCGTCGGTGTCGATCAGCTTCACGGAATGGGTCCGTCGTTGTCCCGGGTTCGCTGCCGGTCGGCGTCCTGCTTGGCGCGCTGCTCGCGCCGCTCGCGGTCCTTGCGCTCGCGGATCTGCGCCACCGCGCGGCGGAAGTCGTCCTCCGCCTCGGAGCGCGCCGCGGCCCGCAGGATGTCGGCGCGCATATCCATCAGCCGGGCGTTGGCCCGGGCCTGGTCGATGTTGCCCTGCGGGAACGGCAGCAGCGCGAGCACCGCGGTCGGGATGGTGAAGGATCCGAAGTGGATGCCCCGCGCGTCGAGGCCGTAGGTCTTGCCGTTGCGCTGGAAGGTCCAGCGCGGCGTCGCGTAGGGGTTGTTCAGCGGGCTGAGCGAGTCGTTGCGCAACACCGAGTCGGCGATGTCGGCCATCAGCAGCATCCGCTCGCGCACCACCGAGTCCATGTCGATCGGCCGCCCGCCCCCCTCGGGGATGTACATGGGGCGGACCCAGAGCCGCGCGTCGCCGCGAATCGGACCCATGGCCAGGCCGTGCGCGCCCGGCACCCCGCCCACCACCCCCGAATCGGGGGACGCGACGCCCGGCGTGATCGGCGCGGTCGGCACCGGCGCCTCGGCGCTCGGCATCACGATTTGCTGTCCCTGCGGGGCGGCCGGCGGCGGCGGCTCGCGATGCGGCCGCGCGTCGCCTCCCCGCGGCGGCAGCGCGATGGCGATGACCGACGGCACCTCGGGGTGGCCGAAGATGAAGCCGCTGTACATCCGGAGGAGGACGAGCACCAGCGCGACGTGGGCCGCGACGGAGGCGACCAGCCACCGCGGACGCATCCGCCGCTCGGGGGGAAGGACGAACCCCTTACGCGCGGGCAAGCACCCGTCCGATCCGCTCCGTCGCTTCGACAAGGCGGGCCTCGGGAACCGTGAGCGCGATGCGGAAGTACCCCTCGGCCCGCGGGCCGAAGCCGGTGCCCGGCAGGACGATGACGCCCTGCTCTTCCATCGCCATGCGCGCAAACTCCGCCGACTTCACGCCCTCGGGGAGCGGCACCCAGATGTAGGGTGTCGCGCGCGGCGTGGGCACGTCGTAGCCGATGCTCCGGAGGACCTCGATGGTCGCATCGCGCCGCAAGCGGAATGCCGCGATCGTGGGCTTCACCAGTGCCTCGGCGTGGTCGAGCACGTCGGCGGACGCCTGCTGGAGCGCCAGAAAGACGCCCGTATCGTAGTAGTTCTTCACCGTGGTGAGCGCCGCAATCAGCTCGCGGTTGCCCACCGCCCAGGCCACGCGCCATCCGGTCATCGAGAACGACTTCGACATCGAATGGAATTCGACCGCGACCTCGCGCGCCCCCGCGATCTCGAAGATGCTCGGCGCGACGTAGCCGTCGAAGGTCAGCTCGGCGTAGGGGTTGTCGTAGCAGAGGGCGATGCCGTACTCGCGGCAGATGGCGACGGTGCGCTCCAGATAGTCGCGCGGCGCGATCGCCGCCGTCGGGTTGTTCGGATAGTTGAGAAAGACGATGCGCGTCTTCCGCAGTACATCGGGCGGCACCTCGCCCAGTTCGAGCAGGAAGTCGGTGCGCGCCGTGAGCGGATAGACGTGCGGCGTGGCGCCGGCGCAGATCGTCCCGCCGATGTAGCAGGCGTAGCCGGGCTCGGGCAGAATCGCGATGTCGCCCGGACCGCACGCGGCGAGCGCGAAGTGCGCGATGCCTTCCTTGGAACCGAGGAGCGGGAGCACCTCGGTCATCGGGTCGAAGGCCGTGCCGAAGCGGCGCTGGTGGTATCGCACGATCGCATCGCGGAACGCCGGCAGGCCGATCTGGAAGGGGTACTTGTGCATCGCGAGATTCGGCAGCGCGCGCACCAGCGACTCGGTGGCGAGCGCGGGCGGCATGAAATCCGCGTCGCCGGCGCCCAGATCGATGACGTCCACGCCGGCGGCGATGAGCTCGCGCTTCCGCCGCGGGATGTGGGCGAGCGGATACCCGGGCAATTGCCCGACACGGGACGCGATGGGTGGCTTCAAGTCCCTTCTCGTACCCCTCTCGCCGCCACAGGATTCCTCAGCACCCCGACCCCCGTTACTTCTACCTCCACCACGTCGCCGGCGTTGAGGCGGCCGACGCCTTCGGGGGTCCCGGTGGCGATCAGGTCGCCCGGCTCGAGGGTCATGATCCCTGAAATGTACGCCACGACCATGGGTATGCCGAATGCCATGTCGGCGGCCCTTCCGTGCTGCCGTTCCTGGCCGTTCACCCTGCATCGCACTTCGAGTCCGGCGTAGTCGAAATCGGCCCCGACCGGCAGGACGCGCGGCCCCCAGGGACAGAAGGTGTCGAAGCCCTTGGCCCGGGTGAACTGGACGTCGGCCTTCTGGAGGTCGCGGGCGGTGACGTCGTTGATGCAGGTGATCCCGGCGATCGCCCGGCGGGCCGCCGTCTCGTCGCCGCGTGCGAGCCGCGAGCCGATGACGACGCCAATCTCGGCTTCGTGCTCGACCTGGGAAGACTCGGGCGGAAGGAGGATCGTACCGCCGTTGCCGATGAGGGCCGAGGACGGCTTGAGAAAGAGCAGCGGCCGCTCGGGGACGGCGTTGCCAAGCTCTTTCGCGTGGGCGGCATAGTTGCGGCCGACGCAGACGACTTTGCCGGGTCGTTTCACAAGGGGTAGTCTTCCCTCCATGCCCAGCCGCCACAAGACCGGACGCCGCGCCGGGTCGGCAGGAACGCCGAAGCCGCGCGAATGGGTTGGCGGCCTGGTGACGTTGCCATTGTACGTTCAGGAGGGCAGAGAAGCATATCGCCCCAGGGCGGCGATCTGGATCGAGCTACCCGAGGGTTGCATCGTGGCCATGGTGTGGCCGGATGAACGGGGGCTCTCCCTGAGCGGAGCGCTGAAGGAGGCGATGGCCCGCCCCCTTGTGGGGCCACCGCGCCGGCCGGACCTGGTGCGCGTCGCGGATCGGGAGCTCGCCGCGGAAATACGAGCTGTCTTCGGCGCGGCAATGAAGGCCCATGTAGGTGGCGTGCCGGAACTGAATGACGTGCTCCGCGCGATGGCACGCGATCTCGGCGGCGTTGCCGACCAGCGGGGCTATCTCGATGGCGACGTTTCCGCCGATGCCGCGGCGGCGCTCTTCTTCTCGGCGAGCGAGTTCTACCGCATCAAGCCGTGGAAGGTCATTCCCGCCGACACGGCCCTTCGGTTCGACATCCCCAGTCGCGGCGTCCACGGCCACTGCGTGACCGTCATCGGCAGCCTGGGAAAGAGCCGCGGATTCCTGCTCTTCCGCTCGCTGGAGGGATTCGACTCCTTCCTGGATGCGTCGGAGCGGCCGCCGAAGCTGGGCGAGCCGGTCGATCTCGGTGGCAGCATGCTCTCGCTGACCTTCGAGCGTGCCGCAGAGCTTGGGGTTGCGATGCGGCGCGATGCGATGACCCATGCCTGGCCGGTTGCCGGGGTCAATGCCTATCCCGTCGTAGAGAACCGCGACGCCGATGGCGTGCTGCGTCCGCCCAGCGCCTTTGACACCTACCTCGCGGCGACTTGTGCCGATGTTCTCAGGGCTTTCATCCACCGGCACGGCAACCGGCTGAGGCAGGGGCTGCCGGTGCCGAGCTCGGAGTGGTACATCAGCGGCTACTCGGAGGCCTGGCTGACCACCCCGCCCGATGGCGAGCCGGGATTTGTGCGTCACAGTCGAGGACCGAGGCTGAGCTTCAGTCTGCGACAGATCCAGGCACCGCCTCCACCCAGGCGGCGCCATCGTCCACGATGACCCGCGAAGCGGCTCCGGTCCTTGTGTAGCTCGTGATGAATCAACAGATTCGCAGCGGTTTCGGTGTCCTTTCGGGGGTGTCGTGGGAGATCGCACCAAGATCGAGTGGACCGACGCGACCTGGAATCCGGCCACCGGCTGTACCCGGGTCAGCGCCGGGTGCGATAACTGCTATGCGGCGACTCTCGCCCACGGGCGGCTCGATGCAATCTACCGGCGCCGCCTGCCGATCGTCGACACGCCGGAGAACAGGCGAGATCCCTTTGCGGTGCGGGTTTGGCCGGAGCGACTGGCGCAGCCCGAGCGCTGGGCCGACCCCAAGCTTGTGTTTGTGAACTCCATGTCCGACCTGTTCCACGTCGACATCCCCGAAGGGTTCGTGCGGCGCGTCTTCGAAGTCATGATGCAGGTCGACCGACACATTTATCAGGTGCTCACAAAGCGGCCGGCGCGCGCACAGCGATTCTGGAAGCGCAACAGCGACTTGTTCTCTGGGCGGCCGATACCCGATCACATCTGGATCGGGACATCGGTGGAGAACCAGAGTGTCATTCATCGCGTAGACCACTTGCGTATGGTACCGGCGAACGTGCGCTTCCTGTCGTGCGAGCCCCTGTTGGGGCCGATGTTTCTGGACCTCCCGGACATCCACTGGGTGATCGTCGGTGGAGAAAGCGGAATCGGCTACCGCCGGCTGGATCCGGACTGGGCTCGCAGCATCCGGGACCAATGCCTCGATGCGGGCGTCGCCTTCTTCTTCAAGCAGGTTGGTGGACGAACGCCCAAAGCCGGCGGGCGTGAACTGGATGGCCGCGAGTGGAATGAGCTGCCACCGGCATCAGCGCGCGTCCTTGCGGCGATGGCCGTCGTCTAGGGCTGCTCGAATAGCGTCAGTTGGTCGTTCGCGTACTTGAGCACTTCTCTCCAGAACTTGAGGCCCGTCTTGTGGCGAGAAAAGAAAGCGAGGTAGTACAGCGGGAGTCGCTTGTCGTACGATCGAATCTTGACCATCTGGTCCAGTGGCATCGGCAGGTAGCCGATCCCGGCCATCCTGGATGAGTAGGCCCTGGCCAGAAATGCCACGATTGACTCACCTGCCTTCTCGGCCACTTTCCACTGTTCCCGCCAGCCCGGGTCGCCGAGGAACCGATCGATGGTTGGGCTCTCGTCGCGAATGTAAGTCCCAATGTTCCGATTAGCGTCTACGTAGAGGGCGAGAAGGATCAGGAAGTCGATGGCTCGGCCGTCGGAAAGCTGCCGCACCGTGTCAAAGTTGATGTTCAGCTTGTACGGGTCGAGGAAACAGAAGGATAGTTCGCGCTCCCCATCGACACCCGGGATGTGCCTGATTATCTCCCCGATCCTGGCGTTCGCGTCGCCGGGAACAATGGTGACTTTATCATCGTGGCCGGTCCGAGCCACGCGAACCCTGAGCGCCGCCATTGAGTCGGGGTCTTCGTCGGCGAAGATGTAGGCGTCAAACGGATCGGGTAGACTCAGCGCGATGAGCGGCGAACCGAGGACCATGCGGCCGGTGCTCTTGACCTGAGAGTGGCCTGGACCAGAGAACAGATCAAGATACACCCGGCGCTTCCATCGGTTCTTCATCCCCGTCGCGAAGAGTTCCGCATACATCCCGACGTAGCGGTATTTCTGCTCGACCCACGGCCCGACCGTATGCGCGATCAGGTCATCGACCGGTGCCGAGATGAGGTAGTCGCGGCGCTCACGTCGTGTCACAGCTCCCCCCGAAACGCCCGCTGCGCCAGCGAGTCCACCAGTCTCTCCGCCTCGTTCGCCGCCACCAACAACCTGCCCTCGACCAACCCGGCCGCGGAGACAACAGAGGCATAGCGTTTCTGAGTGTCCAGGGGCGCGAGTGGCATCGGGAACGCCGCCAACTGGGTTCGGTTGATGGAAGCGATCCCCGTAGTCTGCTTCGCGGCTTTGAGGAAGTACCGCTTTCCGTATGAACTGCTGAGTACGGCGATGGCATACTCGGGCAGAATAATGCGTGAGTCGATCCGAACCCGAAACACGTGGTTTTGGTGAATGCACTCCGAAAGCGCGCCGGACCACACCGCACCTCGGCCTAGCTTGTCCGGGTCGCCTCCCTCCGTGAGCAGGACATCCCCTTTCCGAAGCGCGTATCTCTCCACCTCGCGCTCTGTGGCAAGCACGTTCTTGATCTCGTCGAGGTTGAGGAATCCGTCTTGCACGTTGGCGACCCGTAAGTAGGGCACTGATCGAGCGGCTTCGCCGCGAAGGTCTCGCCCAATGGTGACACCTGAGACTATCTCAGCCAGCTCCCCGAGTAGCACAACACGATGGTGTGCCGAATCGGCCTCTCCGAATAGTTGTTGGAATGCCGAAGCAGCAAACCCTTCGATCAATCGTAGCGCGTAGCCGCGCCTCCGCCGAATCGCATCCGCCTTGTCCAGCACAGCTGCGAGCCGCCGCTGTTCGCTGAGGACGGGAAGGCCGATCTCGAGATTGCGAACAATTGTTGCGGAGATGTTTTGTTGGGTCACTCCCCGAGCGCCGTATACAAGTTGATCTTTGACTTGTTCGAGCCAATGTCGCAGATAGTCCGGCGACAGCATCGTCTCATCCTTCACCTGGATTCCAAGGATGGCCTGATTCGCGGCTATCGGGCACCCCGCCCGTGCGAGCTTTCCAACCGACCCGTACATGGCGAGTAGGAGCGTTCCCGGCGGAAACAGGCGATTCCCGATCGCTTCTAGTCCTTCTTGAGTCAAGCACTCCTCGGTTGACGTGACTATTCCGTCATGTGCATTCAAGTCTCCAATCTTCGCCCAAGGAACGTCACCGGCGTAGTAGCCGGCCCGAGCTCGTGATGGCGTGCCGCCACTCCGGATGTCGCAGAGCTCTTCCAGTTTCAGGCATTGTCTCATTTGAGAAGCAACTCCAGGGAGTCGAGATCAGTCGATATCTCGCGCTCCAGTACCCTCAGCCGTTCGATAATCTGTTGGGGAGGCTCGACCGTTGTCGTCACAGCGTTCAGACGCCTGTAGGTGTTGAGCGACATATCGAACCCGTTCTCTACAATGGCCGAAATAGGCACATAGAATGCCTTCGCTGTCCTATCCGCATCCTTGTCGGGATCCTTCGCCTTCCACCTCGCGATCACGTCCGGAATGTCATTCTCAGCCACCTTCTCCCGCTTGTCGTCCAGGGACCACCCGTCCGCCTGCATGTCGTAGTACCAGACGTGCTCGGTCTTGCTGCCCTTGGAGAAGATCAGCACCGCGGTGCTCACGCCCGCATACGGCTTGAAAACACCGGCCGGCAGCTTCACGATGCCCTGAAGCTCGCACTCCTCCACCAGCATCTTCCGCAGATCCTTGTGCGCGTTGCTCGAGCCGAACAGCACGCCGTCAGGCACGATCACGCCGGCCCGGCCGCCCACCCGCAGCAGGTTCATGATCCGGTTGACGAACAGCAGCTCGGTCTTGGTGGTCTTGAGCCGCAGCTCCTCGTTGATGTCGCCCTTGTCGATGCTCCCCTTGAACGGCGGATTGGCGAGCACCACGTCGTAGCGCTCCTTCTCCGCGAACCGCTTCGACAACGTGTCCATGTAGCCGAGCTGCGGGTGATCGATGCCGTGCAGCAGCAGATTCATCAGGCCGATCCGCACCATGGTGGCGTCGAAGTCGTACCCGTAGAACGTCTTTTCCTTCAGCGCCACCCACTGGCGCGGATCGGTCAGCCGGTCGCCCACCAGCCCGCGCTCGATGCCGTCCTCGCCGATGAACCGATGCTCGGCGCTGGTGTGCTGGGTCAGGATGTGCTGGTAGGCTCCCAGGAGAAAGCCGCCGGTGCCGCACGCCGGGTCGCAGATTTCCTCGCCCAGCTTGGGGTCCACCAGGCTCACGATCATCTGGATGATGTGCCGCGGCGTCCGGAACTGGCCGTTCTTGCCGGCCGACGCGATCTCCGACAGCAGGTACTCGTACAGATCGCCCTGGACGTCCTGGAAGGTCTGCCCCGCGCCCTGCCGCTCACGCTCCAGCTCGGCGTAGATGTCGTCGATGATGGCGACCGCCTCGACCAGCAGCGACGCCTTGGGGATGATGAACACCGCATCCTGCATGTAGCGCGAGAAGACCTCCCCGCCGCTGTCGAGGGTCTTGATGAACGGAAAGACGTCGTCGCGCACATGCGCCAACATCGCCTCGGCCGGCAGGTGGCGGAACTTGGACCAGCGCAAGTGCTCCCGGGGGTGTCGCTTGCCTGCGCGGTCGGTATAGGTGCCCGCGTAGAGCGACTTGAAAGCCCGCTTCAGGAACTCGGCATCCCCTCGCCGCTTTTCGTCGAGCGCGTCCAGCCTCCGCATGAAGAGCAGGTAGCTGATCTGCTCGATCGCGGTCAGCGGATTGGCGATTCCGCCCGACCAGAACTTGTCCCAGAGGGCATCCACCCTCGATCGCAGCGCCGCCGTCAGCATGGCTCAGTCCTCACGTGATCTTTCGCGTCCACTTGGCCCCCCGGCCTCGGCCCTGGGGCACGATCAGGCCCTCGTCCCGCATCCGCCGCATCACCACCCGGATCCAGTCCCGCGTGACACCCGGGCACTCGGCCTCGATTTCGGAGATGGAGAAGGGGCCGATGCGCCGCCCGATCGCCTCCCGCACCATGTCGGTCTTGGCGCCCTTTCCGCTCCGCAGCGTACCCACGCGCTCCTCGAACTCGCGGTAGGCGCGGAGCATCACGCCCCAGAGATAGCGAATCCACGGGAACGCGTCGTGGCGCCCCCCACGCCAACCTCCTGAGCTGGCTTCGAGCGCCTCGTAGTACGTCTCCTTCGACTCCTCGACAATCCGCTCGAGGCTGACATACCTGCCGGCCTCGTAGCCGAAGTGGTAGAGCAGCAACAGCGTCAACAGCCGAGCGACCCGGCCGTTCCCGTCGCTGAAGGGGTGGATGCACAGAAAGTCGAGCACCACCAGGGGAACGAGCAGAAGCGGTTCCCTGCCATCGGCCACCGCTCGACGGTACCCGGTCTCGAGCTCGCTCATCATGCCGGGGGTCTCCACCGGACTCGGGGGCACGAACCGCACCCGGCGGACATTTCCCGCCGCATCCTTCTCGACGATCTCGTTCTGCGTGGCCTTCCACCGGCCACCGGATCCCGGGTGGTACCGGTACAGCATCGTGTGCAGCTGGAGGATGACGTTGACCGACAGCGCCATGTCGCGGGCTGACTCGTGGATCAGGTTGAGCGCGTCCCGGTAGCCCGCGATTTCCTGCTCCGACCGGTCGCGCGGAACGGCGTTGTGCAGGACGAGCGCCTCCACCCGTGCGTGCGGCGCGACGACTCCTTCGATCCGGTTGGAGGATTCACTCGACTCGACGATCGCCGCGTCCCTGAGCGCCCGCAGCAGCTCCGGCGTCTGCCGGCGGAAAAGCTCCTGTCGCCCCCGGAACTCACCGAGTGCCTGAAGCGCCGAGCCGTCGGCAGGGCTCAACCTGAGGCCATCGAGGAAGGCGGGTGCCAGGGAGTGCATTGAGGTAGGACAACGTAATAATGGGGTATTATTGTGTCAATACTACCCTATTTCTACCCCATTCACTACCCCATTTCCGCTAGGCCACCAGACCCTGTGCGAACGTGATCACCTCCTCGATCTGCCCGGCCGAAAAGACACCCCGGATACCGTTGGGATCGAGCTGGGTGAACGGCGCGGCCACGAGGTCCTGGCGGTCGAGCTGCCGCCGCTGAAGGAGGAAGGTGCGCAGCGTCTGGAGGAAGCGGATCTGCGGCGCCGAATAGGTCGTGTGCGCGGCGATGAACTCGTCGAAGGAGCGGTTGACGGCCGTGGGGAACCGTTCGAGCCTCTCGACGCCGAGCGCGTGGCGGATCAACTGGACGAAGCTGGCGCTGCGCACATCGAAGGCGCGGCGCAGCCGCTCCTCGTCCATCGTGGGGTCCTGGCGGCGCAGCAGCTCCGCGAGCGTGCGCAGGTCGGCCTCGGTGACCGCCTCGCCCGCCTGAAGGCGCTGGAGCACCTCGTTGTCGGCCAGCAGCCGCCGCACGGCCTCCTCGACGCGCTTCCGGTACTCCCCGATGGCCAGATCGGCGCCGCCGGTGCCGACGGGGATGCGTTCGTGTACTGCGGTAAGATCGGCGAGGTGCAGCGAGACCATCGAGCCCTGCTCTTCGCGCCGGAACCGCATCAGGGGGCCGAGCCGGGCGATCAGCTCGTCCAGCCGCTCATGGGTGACCTCGGCCCACCACGCGTCACCCAGCACCGCCTCGATCAGCTTGCGTTCCCGAGCGACAAGGTTGACGCCCATCGGCAGCTCGGTGACCTGCTGAACAATCGCGTCACGCAAGATGCTCGCCCCGTCGCGATTGGCCACGAGCATCGCCGTGCCGAAATCCACCACGTCGATCTCAAATCGCACGGCCTTGGGTTCGAGGCCGGACTGGGCGCGCAGCACCGGCGCGATGGTCTCACGCAGGTAGCGCAGATCGCCCTCGTTGGGTCTGGCCCAGAAGCCCTCTCCGTGCACGCGTGCCAGCTGGGCCTGGGCCTCCATGACATCCACGTTGTTCGCGGGAAGCGCCTGGATGTCGGCGCGCAGGCTCCTGATGGCCCAGGGCACAGCCTCAAGGCTCCGCGACGCCAGCGCCGCCGCGAGGTGATCGAGCCGCGCGCGGAACAGCCGCACCGGCAGCGGCACCTGCGTACCGGGCTCCCGGCTCTTGGGATGCATGTCGAAGTACTCGAAGTTGCCCCAGCAATCCATGATCAGGAATCGATCCTTCTCGGGGCACCACGGCTTGCGCTGCGCACGGTCATCGGGCAGGACGCGGGTGCCGCGGCCGATCATTTGCCAGAACTTGACCCGCGAATAGACGGGCTTCGCGAACACGAGATTCACGGCCTCGAGCACGTCCACGCCGGTGTCCAGCATGTCCACGGAGATGGCCACCCGCGGCATGTCGCGGGTCTTGAACTGGTCGAGCAGACCGCCCTTCCCGTGCACGCGCGCATCATCCGACACCATCACGCGCGCCAGTCGGCCGTGATGCTCAGGATAGAGCTGGTCGAAGAGGTCCTGGAGCCGGCGCGCATGCGCGATCGAGCAGGCGAAGATGATGGACTTCCCCGGCAACGTGCCCGAGGGGTCCTTGATCGACTCTTCCATGAACTCGCGGACGATCTGGGCGTTGGTGCCGCTGTTGGCCACCTTCATCTCGAGGTCGGTGCCCTCGAAGTCGATGGTCTCGGGATCGAACCCCTCCAACTCGAGCTGTTCCTGCTCGTGGGCGTCCAGGCGGGGGCCCCGGATCCCCTCCACCTGGAACCGGGTTCGGAGCTTGAGCACCTCGAACTCGCAGAGGTACGGTGGCTCGTGGCGCACCGCCTCTTCGTAGCTGTAGGCGAAAGTCGGCTCGCCATGGGGGCAATCGAAGAGGTCGAAGGTGTCGTGCGCCACCTGGTCGCGTGGCGTGGCGGTCAAGCCGAGGGTCAGGCCGTGGAAGTACCGCACCACCTGCTTGTAGGTGTTGTAGATGCTGCGATGACTTTCGTCCGCGACGATGAGATCGAAGAAGAACGGCGAGATCCACCGTTCGGGGGTCGTACCTGCCTCGATCAGGTTCAGCATCGTGGGATACGTCGTCACGTAGACCCGTCGGTCGCGGACGAACCCTCGATCGCCTTCGCGCGGCCAGAACGGCTCGGCGGGAAGGTGCTCCTTGAAGGCATCAAGCGCCTGCTCCTGGAGCGCGATCCGGTCCACGAGGAACAGCACCCGCTTGACCCACCGCGCCCGCATGAGCGTATCCACCAGGGCAACAGCGGTGCGCGTTTTCCCGGTCCCGGTTGCCATGACCATCAGGAACTTCCGGCGCCCGTGCTCCATCGCGTCGAGGAGGGTCCGGATTCCCTCGATCTGGTAGTCACGACCGGCAATGCGGGTATTGATGAGCTCGACGGACAGGGCGGCGCGACGGGTGCGACGCTCCATCATCCATTCCAGATCCAGCGGCGAGGGGAAGCCGAAGACCTTCGCCGGCGGGTAGAGGTCCGTATCCCAGAAGAAGGTGTTGTGACCGTTCGAGAACATCACGAACGGCGCGGCACCACCGTAGACCCGCTGGAGTCCGTCGGCGTACTGCTTCGCCTGCTCCTGACCGACGCGCGCGTCCCGACTGGTCTTCTTCGCTTCGACCACGGCCGCCGGCCGGCCCCGGAGCATGAGCCCATAGTCGGCGAACTGATGCCCTTCGTACGGCCGCGCGGCCTCGCGCACGGCCCCGCGCACTCCGTCAGCGACAACGATGTCGAGTTCCTGGATGACCTGGGAAGGATCCCGCACGTTCCAGCCCGCCAGGCGCAGCTGCTGGTCGATCAGCTGCTGGCGGGTGTCGCTTTCCGAATACGGATCCGGGCGCTCCGGGGAATCAGGCACGCCTGACGATGGGAACCACTCAGGGCCCGGTCAAGCCCGGCCCCGGAGACCGCAGGAATGTCCCCTCCTGAAGCTCGTCGAACGCCTCCTTCAATTCTTCCTGCGTGTTCATGACGATGGGGCCGTACCAGGCGACCGGCTCCCGGAGCGGTTTGCCCGAGACCAGCAAGAAGCGGATCCCCTCCTCGCCGGCCTGCACCGTGACCTCGTCGCCGCGGTCGAAGAGCACCAGGGTGCGGTTGTCGGCCCGGGTGGGCGGCGCGGGTTGCGCCGCGCCGACCCCTTCGGTCGGTGCCACCATCGGCGCCGACGCGTTGGAGAACTTTCCCGAACCGGCGAAGACGTAGGCGAAACCCTGGTGGCTGGTGGCGACCGGCAGCGTCTTGCGCTTGCCCGGCGGCACCGACACATCGAGGTACACCGGATCGGCCGCGATCCCGGTCACCGGGCCGGAGGTGCCCCAGAAGTTCCCGCAGACGATGCGCGCCGCGGTGCCGTCATCGTCGGTGATCACCGGAATGTCGGCCGCCTTGACCTCCTGGTAACGGGGCGGCGTCATCTTGAGCGCCGAGGGGAGGTTGGCCCACAGCTGGAAGCCGTGCATCCGGCCCGCGCCGTCGCCCTTGGGCATCTCCTGGTGGATGATGCCGCTGCCCGCCGTCATCCACTGGACGTCGCCGGCGGTGATGGCGCCGCGGTTCCCCATGCTGTCGCCGTGCTCCACCGTTCCCGCCAGCACGTAGGTGATGGTCTCGATCCCGCGGTGCGGGTGCCACGGGAAGCCGGCCAGGTAGTCGGCCGGGATGTCGTTGCGGAAATCGTCGAGCAGCAAGAAGGGATCGAAGTCCGAGGTGTTGCCGAACCCGAACGCCCGGCGCAGGTGTACGCCCGCGCCTTCCAGGGTCGGCTTGGACGTGATCAGTCGCTTGACGGGTCGAATCGACATTGGGACCTCCGGATTACGGTCGACTGTAGACTGTCGACCGTCGACTGTCGACTGTCAACAGTTGACAGTCAACAGTCAACAGTAACGTCAGATCTCACCAAGTCTCACTGTCGACTGCTGACTGCTGACTGTCGACTCCGTGTATTTCGAAGAACTCCCCGATCTTCTCCCGCAGATTCTCCCATGGCCCAATCATCCGCGCCGCCGGCGGGAGGCCCTCGAGCAGCGTCGCGCCGTAGCGCTTGCGCAGGACCCGCGGGTCGAGCAGCACCACGGCGCCGACGTCGGTGCGGGTGCGAATCAGGCGTCCGAAGCCCTGCTTCAATTTGAGGGCCGCCAGCGGTACCAGGTAGTCGTTGAAGGGATCGCCGCCCGCGGCCTCGATCGCCTCCAGCCGCGCCGCGGTGAGCGGCTCCGTCGGCACCCGGAAGGGTAGCTTGGCGAGCACCAGCGCGCGCAGCGCCTGCCCCGGCACGTCGACCCCTTCCCAGAAGGAGTCGGTGCCGAGGAGGATGGCGGAGCCCGACTCCCGGAACCGCCTCAGCAGCAGGTCGCGCGGTCCCTCGCCCTGCACCAGCAGGGGCCAGCGGCCCGCGACCTCCTGCCGCCCGCGCAGCATCGCGGCCACGCGCTTGAGCGCGCGATGACTGGTGAAGAGCACGAAGACGCCGCCGTCCGAGCAGGCGGCGACGTCGGCCGCGGCGTCGGCGGTGAAGTTGTCGTGCGCGTCCTGCCCCTGGTCGGGCGACGGCGCGTCGTCGGGGATGGCGAAGATGCACTGGCTGGGATAGTCGAACGGCGATGGCAGCACTTCGCGCGCGCCGGAGCGGACCGGCGCGAGGTCGAGGCCGAGCCGCGTCTCGAGAAAGTCGAAGCCGCCGCCCGCGGTCAGCGTGGCGCTGGTCATCACGACCGTGTCCACCCGGCTCCAGATCAGCTCCTGGAGCAGCGGCGCCAGCTCGAGGGGCGCGGTGGCCAGGCCGACGTGAGACGGGCCCCGCCGCTCGATCCACCGGACCGTGGGGCCCTGGCCCCGCGGCGGGCGGAGGGCGGCGTGCACGGCGTCGCGCGCGCCGTCGAGCCGGCTCATGATCCCGCGCAGCTCCTGGGTGAGGGCCAGCAACCGCTCCGACGGCTCGACGTCGTCGTCGCCGTCGAGCTGCCCGACGACGCTCGCCAGCTCCTCGCGCAGCGTGCCGAGGGCGTAGCCGAACTGCTCCAGGGCCTCCTCGAGTCCGCCGCGCCAGATGTCGTCATCGGCGAAGCCTTCGGCGAGGCGGACCACGCTGTCCCGCTGGCCGCCCATCCACGCGTCGAGCAGCGCGAAGAGCCGCTGCGAGGCGCGGCGCGACTCCTCGAGCGCAGGCGCGAGCCGCATCGCAAGCCGCTGGAGGAGCGCCGGCCCGCGCTGGCTGTCGGACTCGGCGGCGATCGCCGTCCGCAGGGCCGGGAGCACGCCCCGGTTCTGGCGCTCGAGGCGGCCGAAGAGCCGCTCGACGCCGCGGCTGGTGGCGCGCCGGCCCAGGTGCTCGGCGGCCACGTCTTCCAGGTGGTGGCCCTCGTCAAGCACCAGGCGCCGGTAGGGCGGCAGCACCGCCGCGTCGTCCCAGTTGCCCTGGGCGCGCCGGACGGCGAGGTCGCTCGCCAGCAGGTGGTGGTTGACGACCACCACGTCGGCGTCCGCCGCCCGGCGCCGCGCCTCGAAGACGAAGCACTTCTCGAAGTGGGGGCAGCGCACCCGCGTGCACAGGTCGCTCTCGGCGGCGACCTCGTCCCAGACGTCGTCGCTCGGCGCGAACGAGAGGTCGGAGCGCGACCCGTCGCTGGTGGCGCGTGCCCACTTCGCGATCGCGTCCACCTCGTCCTGCCGTTGGGGCTCGAAGAGCGAGGCGACGTGGCCGCGGGCGTGCTGGAGGCGCGAGAGGCAGAGGTAGTTGCGCCAGCCCTTGAGCAGCGCGAAGCGCACCGGGCGGTCGGCGGTGCCGAGGGCGCGGGCCAGCACCGGTAGGTCCTTGCCGACCAGCTGCTCCTGGAGGTTGATGGTGTTGGTCGAGACGACGGTGCGCTCGTCGTTCTCGAGCGCCCAGACGATCGCCGGGACCAGGTAGGCGAACGACTTGCCGACCCCGGTTCCCGCCTCGAGCAGCGCGACGCCGCCCTCGTTGTAGGTGTCGGCGACGTACGCCGCCATGTCGCGCTGGCTGGGCCGATCCTCGTGGAGGCGCACCATGCGCGAGACGCCGCCGCCTTCGCCGAGGAGGTTGGCCGTCGCGATGGCGTCGATCGTGGCGAGGTGACGCGGCTTCGGCACCTCGACGACGACGTAGAGCTGGGTCGCGTCGTTGTCCACGATCCCGAACCCGACGCCGCCGTCGTGGAAGCGCGCGGCGACGGTGAGATCGGCGTTCGAGGGCGACAGCTCCCCCGAGGGGTGGTTGTGGAGCAGCATCTGCCCCCGCGCCGCCACGCCCGGCAGCGCCAGGACGCAATCCACGGTGCCGCGCGCCACCGCCGTCGCGGCGGTGACGATCCCGGCGGCGTCGACCTCGGCGACGAACGAGACCTCGCGGCCGCCGGCGTCCGCGATGGCTCGCGCGATGACGTCGCGCGCGGCCGCGCCGAGCCGGCCGCTCACGTCTTGAGTTCGCGCTTCTTGGCTGCGGGGAACAGCACGTTGTTCAGGATGAGGCGGTACCCCGGCGACGTCGGATGGAGCGAGAGGTCGGTCGGGGTGTCGCCGATCTGGTGCTGCGGGTCTTCGGGGTCGTGTCCGCCGAAGTAGGTCCAGGTGCCCTGGCCGAGGTCGCCATGGATGTACTTCACCCAGGGCGCGCCCGGCTCCTCGGCGAGGACCACGTCGGCGGACTTGAGGGCGGCGCGCATGAAGCTGGTGGTGAGCCCGTAGAAGTCAGGGATCACGTTGCGGTGGCATTGCACCAGCATCGAGGGAACGGGGTCGATCTTGGCGCTGAAGTTGAACAGCTCGAAGGCACCGAGCGGCTGGCGGCGTCCCGGGTTGTTGACCTGGTGGCCGTCGATGTCGGAGAAGCTCGGCGTCCCGGGCGACGTCTCCAGCCGCGCGCCGGTGCACGCCATGGCGCGCGACCAGTCGAGCTTGCCGCTCGCGTCGGGGTCCATGGGTGTGCCGTCGGCGAACGACGCCGCGATGTCGACGTCGTGCGCGGCGAGGGCCAGCTCCAGCGTCTCGGTCGCGGTGCACATGGCGAAGAGGAAGCCGCCATTCGCGACGTAGTCACGGATCCGGCCCGCCACCGCCTTCTTGAGGTCCGGCACGGTGTGGAAGCCGAGCTGGCGCGCGGCGCCCTGGTTGCGCTGCACCATTTCGTCGAGCCACGCCTGGCCCTGGTAGTTGAGATAGAACTTCGAGTACTGACCGGTGAAGTCCTCATGGAAGAGGTGCAGCCAGTCGAAGTCGTGGAGGCGTCCCCCCATCACCTCGGGGTCCCAGATCTTGGTGAAGGGGATGTCGGCGTACTGGAGCGCCATGGTGACGGCGTCGTCCCAGGGCGGCGCGTTGGGCGGGGTGTAGATGGCGACGCGCGGCGTCCGCTCGAGGGGCAGCGAGTCCATGTTCTGCTGGGCGATCTCGCCCTTGATCGCGGCCACCGCACCGTCGTCCACCGACTCGATCGCCACGCCGGCCAGCGCGGCGGCGCGGCGCGCCGTGGTGTCGTCGCCGACCAGAAACGAGCCGCCCCGGTAGTTCAGCAGCCATTCGCAGCGCCCGCTCCGCTCGATCGCATGGAAGGCGATGCCGTAGGCCTTGAGGTGGTTGGTCTGGGCGTCGTCCATCGGGAGCAGGAGCTGGACGGCTGGACGGCTGGACGGCTTGACAAGAAAGGGCGTGCCCTCGGCGGCCGTCCGGCCGTCCAGCCGTCCAGCCGTCAAGCCAACTGGCAGCGCGGCAAGTCTCTTGAGCAGATCCCGTCTATCCACGCTAACTCCGCGGTATCGCGCCGCGCACGCGGTCCAGCTCGCGCCGCGCTTCCGGCACCATCGCGCTCGCCGGGTAGTTGAGGATCAGCGCCTCGAGGCGGCGGACCGCTCCGGCGTTGTCGCCTCGCGCGGCCAGGAGCCGGGCGAGGCCGAGGATCGCGGCCGGAGCCGGGGCCTGTTCGGCGAACCGGTCGGCGACCTCGCCCCACAGCGCCTCGGCCCCGAGCGAGTCCCGCGCGGCCATGGTGTAGAGCGCCGCCAGGTGCAGCAGCTCGGCCTGGCCCGCGATGCCCTGGGTGCGCGCCACGTCGGTCAGGGCGCGCGCCGCGCGCGCCGTGTCGCCGCGCGCCGCGAGAAAGAGCGCGGCCCCCAGCGCGGGGAGCGTATCGGTCTTCACCGCGGCGAGCAACGCGAGAATCCCGGCGCGATCCACGTTGCGCGCCGATTCGGGGCCGCGCGTCGGCGCGCTCCCGCTCCGCAGCCACTCGCGGGCGTGGCCCAGGTCGCCGCGGTAGAGCGCGGTCCATCCGCGGATCTCGTCGGCCGCGAGCGACGAGTCGCTGGCCACCTGGGAATCGGCCCGGTCGAGGCGGCCCGCCGCGATCCAGCCGCGCGCGACGACGTGCGAGAGGCGGTCGGCCTCGCTGCCGGCCAGCCGCGGGCGGTTCTGGCTCAGCAGCCGAGCCGCGTCCTCGACGCTGCCATCCCTGGCATACAGCTCGACCAGCGTCCCCGTGGCGGAGGCGGCGACGCCCGCCGGGGCCCCCGGATCCTCGGCCATGGCGCGCAGCACCCGGCGCGCCGAGGCCTGGTCGCCGGCCGCGGCGAAGGCGCGCGCGCTCTCGATCCGGTAGCGCGCCGCCTCGGCGGGAGGCAGATCCACGGCGATCCGTTCGAGCGCCGCGGCGGCCACCCGCTGCGGCGCGGGACCGTCCTGCGCGCGCGCGCGGTCGGCGAAGGCCTGGAGCATGCTGCGACGGTCGGCCGCGACGGTCGGGAGGTTGCTCTGGACGATCTGCCAGGCGCGCTCGGCCTGGTTCCAGCCCAGCAGCAGCTCGGCGGCGAGCCGGCGGGGCGCCGGGGCCGAGTCGGGATCGGTGAGGGCACGCACCACCCGCTCGCGCTGCGCGCCGGGCGTCGGCAGGAGGTTGAAGCTCGCGACCGGTGACAGGTCGTCCTGCTGCGCCAGCGCGGCGCGCCACTCCGACGCGGCGCGCGCCCAGTTGCCGGCGGCGGCCTCGACCTGCGCCAGCTCGGGGCGCAGGCGCGCCGGGTCGTTGAATCGGGCGCGCGCCGCCGCCACGGCCTCCCGGGCATCGTCGTAGCGCTGCACGGCCATCAACGTGCGCACCAGCTCGCGGTAGGGCGCCTCGCTCTGGGGCTGCGCCGCCATCCAGCGGCCCAGCACCTCGGCCGCCATCGCCTCGCCGCCCATCGCGCGCGCCGTCCGCACCTCGAGCGACCACGCCGTGGTGCTGGTGCGATCCACCTCGAGCGCGCGCGACGCGATGGCCATGATCGAGTCCCGGCGGCCGAGCTGCGTGTACGCGCGCTCGGCGCCGAGGAGGCCCTGCACGTTCGCGGGCTCGCGCACCAGGACCTGCCGGAACGCGTTCACGGCGTCGTCGTAGCGACCCTGCCGCTCGAAGTCGAGTCCGCGCGCGACCATGACGTCGGTGGGCGTCTGGGCAGCGATGGGCGCGCCCATGACGAGCAGTGCCAGCACCAGGTGCGCCCCGTTACGGCTTCGCATCACCGCTGGGGGCATTCAGCCGCCGGAAATAGTCCAGCACCATCGCGCGCTCCGACGGCGAGAGCAGGCGCAGGTCGTTCCACGCCGGCACCGGATAGCGCAGCGCGCCCGGCCGCGCGAGCGCCGTCGGCGCCGGGCGATTCGGCATTTCCTGCGCGGTCCGGCTCTTGCGCTCCGGGTCGTCCGGCGAGTCGTCGTTGCGCAGCGACCGGCCCGCATCGAGCATCCGGCGAAAGAGCCGCTGCTGGCGCTCGAGTGTCGCGCGGTCGAGCCGGGCCTGCTCGACGCGGTCGGCGAGGGCGCGCGCCTCCTCGGCCATCTGCTGGGGATTGCCCGGCAGCCCCGACTGGCCCAGCCGCTCCATCTGGTTGGCCAGCGCGCGCTGCCGCTCGGCGAGCAGCCGCAGCTGCTGCATGACCGCTTCCTGGCCCGACCCCGCCATCGGCAGCATGCCGCCCAGCTCGTCGTTGATCTGGCCCTGCTGTCCGGCGAGCTGCGCCATCCGCTGCACCGCCTCCTGGTAGCCCGAGCCCGACTGCGACCCGCCGATGTCCTGGCTGTTGCGGAGCATCTGGACCGCGGCGGAGGAGAGGATCTGCGCCGCCTCCTGGGCGCGGTCGGAGGCTTCCTCGGAGCTGGGCGACGGCCCCTCGAGGGCCTGGCGCGACTGCGCGATCTGGTCGCGCGCCTGGCTCATCATCGCGCCGAGCCGCGGGGAGACCAGCGCGTTCTTGCCGGCCGCGTCCTGGAGGCGCCGCATCAGCTGGTTGATGCCCTGCTCCATCGCCGACTGGCGTCCCCGCGCGTCGCGCGCGCCCTCGCCGCGTCGCAGCTCGCGCGACATGCGCTGCTCCTCGTTGGCCAGGGTGACGGCCTCCTGCGTCGACGACTCGAGGATGCGCTGCACTTCCTGGCGCCAGGCGCCCGACATTTCCTGCTGCGCGTCCTGGAGCTGCTGCTGGGCCTGCTGGAGCTGCTGCGCGGCCTGGTTTCCCTGCTGCTGCGCCTGCTGGCGACGGCCCTGCGACATGGACGCGCCGGCCTGCTGCATCGACTGCCGCGCGCCCTGCATCCGGTTCGCCGTCTGCTCCATCGCCTGCTGCGCGGCGGTGTCGCCGCGATGCTCGAGCCGTTGCTCGAGCTGCTCGACCGCCTGGCGGAGCGAATCGGCCGCCTGCTCCAGCTGCCGCTCCTCGGCGGACGCGGCGGTGGTGTCCCGCCGGGACGGCGCGCGGTCGGCCCATTCCTGCTGGTCACGCCGCAGCTGCTCGGCGTTGCTCGCGTAGGTCTGCATCGAGCCTTCGAGCGCCGCGCGCTCGAACAGCTCGGCGCTGCGATGGAGCTGGTCGCGCAGCTCCTGCTGGCGCTGCGCGAGGTTGCGCAGCGCGTCCTGCACCGCGCGCGGGTCGAGCTGCTGGAGCGCGCGCTGGAGGGCTTCGAGCTGAGCGCGCATCTCGGGGGTGGTGGCCTGGCGGAGCAGCTCCTCGAGATCGCGCAGCTGCTCCCGCCACGACTGGTCGTTGAGCCCCGCCTGCTCGGCCGCGTCCATCAGGCGCTGGAGGTCGCGGTGGAGGGAGTCGGCGCGCTGGAGCAGCGCCTGCTGCTCGTCGGCGACGCGCTGGGCCTGCGCGTTCTGCTCGAAGGGCGCGGTACCGGTGTTCTCGTTGGCGCGCTCGTTCGAGCCGGGCTGCTGGCCGGGGCGCTGGGTGCGGTCGGCGGCGCGGTTGCGCTGGGCGGCGAGGTCCTCGGTCTCGCGCGCCACCGCGGACTGGTCGCGCGCCAGGGTCGCGGCATCCTGGGCCAGCGAGTCGGTGCCGAGGCGCACCGCCTCGCGCATCTCGGCCATCGAGCGCAGGCGGAAGGCGTAGTCGCGGCTGCGGCCGGTGTGCGGCACCGGCGCGGCGTCGCGGGCCCGGACGAAGAACCGCAGCGTGTCGCCCGGCAGCAGGCCGCGCCGGGTGGCGTCGAGCAGCTGGCTCTGGACGATGCGGTCGGCACCCGCCACGCCGGGGATGGAGTCCACCACGCTGTCGCTCACCAGGCCGAGGCGCGAAACCCGCCAGCTCACGATCTCGGCCTGCGCGAGACCGTGGTCGTCGCGCGCGTCCACGACGATCTGCGCCTTGAGGTCGAGCGGCATGGTGGTGTCGGCGCCCGGCACCGGCACCGCGACGACGGGGGCGCTGTCGGGGATGGCCACGACCTCGATCGCGGGCACCGGGTCCGGCAGACCCGCCCCGCTCCGGTCCACCAGGGCGAGCGACCAGCGCGCACTGCCGCGCACCACGAGCCGGCCGTCGAAGCCCGCCGCCGTGGGATGCAGGACGACCGAGTCGGACCCGGCGCGCAGCTGGGCGGTGAGGAGCGGCACGCTGGTAGTGCCGCGCAGGGCGAGGACGGTACCGACCGGCAGGTTGAGGGCGCCGGCGGAGGGATCCACCTCCTCGTCGGCGCGCTGCAGGTAAGCGGGGTACTGCGCGGTGAGCCCGAAGTCGCCGAGCACCAGCGGCTCGAGGACGCGCACGCCGAGGGTGTCGGAGGCGCGGCCGCCCGCGGTCGCGTAGACGAAGGTCGCGCTGCGCACGTCGGCGAGGCGGTGCGACGCGCGGCCGGCGGCGTCGGCCGCGAGTCGCACCGGCCGCCAGGACTCGCCGGTCCGCCGCACGTACAGCGTCGCGCCGCCGGTCCCCGCTTCCGTCTCGACCGAGACGGTCACGCTCTCGCCCGGGTGAATCAGATCCTTCGACAGGGCGATGGCGACCCGCGGCCGCACCGCGGCGCGCAGAGCGCGCAGCGGCGAGACGAGCGTCGCCGCGGCGCTGCCCGCGAAGGCGAACGAGGCGGCGGCCAGCAGCAGGCAGGCGCCGGCCAGGACCGCCCGACGCTTGAGCAGCGCGCGCAGGCCGGCGCTGCGGCGCGGCGCCCACGCCCCGGCGATGGCCGCCGCGCCGCCGGTCTCCGGCAGCCGCCGGGCCAGGTGCCGCCCCGCCCCCGCCACCAGATCGGCCGACGAACCGGCCGGGGCCCGCGCGGCCAGGTCCACCAAGCCCACGAAGGCGCCTCGCCGCAGCGCGAGCTCCTCCTCGACCACCGCCGCCGTCTCGCGCAGCGCGGCGTCACCGCGCACCAGCGCCCACGCACGACGCACCACGAACCACGCACCGGCCAGCACGCCGATCCAGAGCACCAACGGACCCCACCGCAGGTGCGCGAAGAGCCCGAGCCGCGCGGCGAGGGCGGCGAGGGCGGCGGCCGCCCCGAGCGCGGCGAGGGCGGCGAGGAGGAGCGCGAGCGCGCGGCGGCGCCCCAGCGCCGCCGCAAGCGCGCGGAGTCCTTCGAGCAGGCTCATGGATTCGCGCCCACCGCCACCACGAAGAGATTCACCCCCATGCGAATGGCCGACTCGCGCACCGGCTCGGGATCGTGGTGCACGTCGGGATCCTCCCAGCCGTCGCCGAGATCGCTCTGATAGGTATAGTAGACCGCCAGCCGGTTACCGATGAAGAGGCCGAGACCCTGGGCCGGCAGCCCGTCGTGCTCGTGAATCTTGGGCGGACCGGCCGGGAATTCATATACCGCGTGGTAGATCGGGTGATCGTACGGCACATCCGCCAGCTCGCGCTCCGGAAACACCTTGCGCAGCTCACGGCGAATGGAGGCATCCATCCCGTAGTTGTCGTCGGCGTGCAGGAAACCGCCGTTCTCGAGGTGCCGCCGCAACGCCCGGACGTCGTCGGCCGAGAAGAGGACGTTTCCGTGCCCCGTCATATAAAGGTAAGGGACGGCCCACAGGTTGGGGTCATTGAGACGCACCGTGCGCTCGCGCTCCGTGGTCCGAAGGCTGGTGCGTTCCCGGATGGCGCGCAGGAGGTTCGGCAGGCTGGACGGGTTCGCGTACCAGTCGCCGCCGCCCTCGTAGTGCAGGCGGCCAACCGTCAGGAGGGCGACGGGGCTCAGCGGGTCAGGAGCCGGTAGGCGTCGTGCCGCGAGATGCCGAGACGTTTGGACAGCTCCTTGGCGACGGCGGCCGGTGTACCGGTGTCCTTCAGCTCCAGGACCAGGGCCTCCGCTTCCTCCGCGGTTGCCTGGGCCTGCTCCCGCTGCCCGCCTCCCGCCTGGGGAGAGTCGGCGCCTACGACGATGGTGACTTCACCGCGGGGGGGATGTGCATCATAGTACGCGGCCAGCGTGCCCAACGTTCCGCGCCGGACCTCCTCGTGCAGCTTGGTCAGCTCGCGCGCCACCGCCGCGGGCCGGCCCTCCCCGCACCGCCCGGCCAGCTCCGCCAGCAGTGCCGCGGTCCGCCCCGGCGCCTCGTAGCACACCACGGTCATGTCGCAGTCGGCGACGCGGGTGATCTGGGCGGCGCGCGCCGTTCCGCGCTTGGGGAGAAAGCCCAGAAAAAGAAAGCGGTCGGCCGGAAACCCCGCCGCGGCCAGCGCCGTCAGCACCGCCGCCGGCCCCGGAATCGGCACCACCCGGATGCCGCGCTGGTGCGCCCGCTCGGCCAGCAGCCCGCCGGGATCCGAGATGCCGGGCGTGCCGGCATCGGTCACGTAGGCCACTTCGTCCCCCAGCTCGACCCGATCGAGCAGCCGGGCGATCGTCTGCTCGCTGCTGTGCGCGTGCAGGCTGACCAGCGGAGCGCTGATGCCGTAGTGGGTCAGGAGCCGGAGCGTGTGCCGGGTGTCCTCGCAGGCGATGACCGCCGCCGCCTTGAGGACCTCCACCCCCCGAAACGAAAAATCCCCCAAGTGACCGATGGGGGTGGAGACCATGTAGAGACAGCCGGCGCCGCTCACCACTCGACCTTCCAGGGAAGCCGGTCGAAGAACCCCACGGCGGCGAGCTGGAACCGCTGTTCGCGGGTCGCCTCCTTCAGGAGACGGGTCGCAATCTTGGGGTGGATCACCTCGAGCTCGCCCAGGAAGTCCTTCGTCCACCCGGCCACGCCGTCGGTGAAGGCGGCCGGCTCGACGATCGGGTCGGCGTAGGCGGAGCCCCGCACCCCCCCGACGCTCTTCAGGGCCTCGTGCGCCACCGCGAGCTTCAACCGTATCCGTTCGGCGCGCTTCGCGGCGTCGCTGGGCATCTCGCGCTCGGCGAGGTCGACCAGGTCCCAGACGTATTGCCGGAACAGCGCGACCAGCGCGGGCGTGGCCTGGAGCGGCAGCGTCGTGGAACCGGCGAAAGCCTTCACCGCCACGCGGGGCCGGGCCTCCTTGGGACCCGCCATGAAGAGCCGCGAGAGATAGGACTTGGCGTCCTCGTTGGGCCGCTGCTCGGAGAAGATCCCCGAGGCATAGCGGCCGTCCCGGACCGAGAGGTAATTCACCCGCCCGTTGGAGATCAGCTCCAGGAGCCCGGTCCACGACTTCGCCAGCACGTTGTCGAAGATGGTCTTGGGACTCGACGGGTCGAGGCCCAGGTCCTGGGGCGGCTGCGCGCAGGAGGCATACATCGCCGCCAGCGTCTCGGCGGGTGCACTGTGGTAGGCGATTTCGGCGCGCTCGGGCTCGGCCCGCACGTGCTTCATCGCCTCCGAGATCGCGACCGCAAAGCGGCCGACCGGCGCGATCACCGCGGCGTTGACCAGCTCGCCCGCGAGGAAGAAGAGGAGGATCGTCTCGTCGGGGCGATAGCACGCCAGCCAGGCGTGCACCTTGGCGTCACGGTCCCGCTTGGCGTAGGCGATGAGGTTATCGAGATGCACGTACGCGGACCGGGTCCGGACCAGCAGCGCCCGCTCGGCCGGAAACACCAGGTCCCAGAGGCGGACCGACGTGTCGGTGAGAACGGCGCTCGACGCGCGCATCAGCTCATGCGATGTGCTGCGCGATCTTTCCGGCCAGGTGAGCCTTCGGTACCGCGCCGACCACGGTGTCCACGTGCCGCCCATCCTTGAAGAACATCAGCGTCGGGATGGAGCGGACGTTGAACCGCATCGCCGTCTGCTGGTTCGCGTCCACGTCCACCTTGGCGACCTTGAGTCCCTTGGCTTCGTACTCGCCCGCGAGCTGATCGAGCAACGGCGCGATCATGCGGCACGGCCCGCACCATTCCGCCCAGAAGTCCACGACGGCGAGGCCCTTGTGGCCCTCGACCTCACCCTGGAAGGTGGCGTCCGTTACCTCGAGCGTGTTCGACCCTGCCATGTCCGTATGCTCCACGTTAGAATGTCGTCCTATGGTGCCGAAGGAAGTTGCCGCCCAGGCGCGCATCGCGCACGTAGGCATCGCCGTCCGCGACCTCGAGGAAGCGGTCCGGTTCTACCGCGACGTCCTCGGCGTAACGCCGCATCCGCCCCAGACGGCCGACGGCGCCACCATCGTCGGCCTCACCCTCGGGGACAGCGAGGTCGAGCTCCTCACCGCCGCCGACGCCGAGAGCCCCATCGGCAAGTTCCTCGCGAAGCGCGGTCCCGGCATCCACCACGTCTGCTTCCGGGTCGCCGACCTCGACGCCGCCCTCCAGCGCTGCCGCGAGGCCGGCTTCCAGCTCATCGATCGGCAGCCCCGCCCCGGCGCGGACGGCCGCCGCGTGGCGTTCGTGCATCCCCGGGCGACCGCCGGCATCCTGCTCGAGCTGACCGACTAGTTCCGCGAGCCGGGCTGCGGCATCGCGGCCTCGAGCCCGATCTCCCGGATCAGCCAGCCGCCGGCCCGCGTCGGCACCACCGTAAACGGCACGGCGAAGCGCCGGGTTCCCTGGGTGAGCGCGACGGTGATCACCCGCTTCGACGGATCGGAGGCGTTGGTCGCGGTGATCAGGTGGTTGTCGCTGTGCAGGAGGCGCTGCATGATCGTCAGGCGCTGGATGCGCTCGGGGATCGGGATGGTATTGGTCACCGACGAGGGGCCATGCTCGTCGCCCCACAGCAGGGCCATGGCCTCCAGGTCGTTCGCGTTGGCCGCGACCAGGAACTGCTCCACGGTCTGGTCGGGCGAGACCGGCGACGGCAAGCCCGGGTGGCCGCCGCACGCGACGGTCGAAGCCAGGGCCAGGATGACGAGATGGCGATGCGAGAAGGTCACGACGGCCATAGCTTAACCACGGTGCGAGGGGCCGGCAATATGCGCCTGTACATTAATATCGATCATGTGGCGACGATCCGGCAGGCCCGGCGCACCGACGAGCCGGATCCGGTCCGCGCGGCGGTGCTGGCGGAGCTCGCGGGCGCCGACGGCATCACGGTCCACCTCCGCGAGGATCGCCGCCACATCCAGGACGATGACGTGGCGCGGCTGCGGGCGACGGTGCGCACCGTGCTCAACCTCGAGATGGCCGCGAGCGACGCCATGGCGGGCATCGCCGAACGCATCCGGCCCGAGCAGGTCACCCTGGTTCCCGAGCGCCGCGAGGAAATCACCACCGAGGGCGGGCTGGACTGCGCCGCCGCTCCGGAGCGCCTGGCCGCCGTCCTCGGGCGCCTCAAGACCGCCGGGATCCGCTCCAGCCTGTTCATTTCGCCCGACGCCGCCTCGGTCGCCGCGGCGACCCGGCTGAAGGCCGACGCCATCGAGCTGCACACCGGCCGCTACGCGCACCACTGGCGCGCGCCCGCCGAGGCCCTCGCCGAGCTGGAGACGGCGACCCGGACCGCCCGGGCCGCGAGGATCGCGGTGCACGCGGGCCACGGCCTGACCTACGAGAATGTAGGCGCCGTGGCGGCCATCGCCGGGATCGAGGAGCTGAATATCGGCCACAGCGTCGTGAGCCGGTCCGTGCTCACCGGCATGGTGGAGGCGGTCCGGGAGATGCGCGGCCGAATTGACCGGGCGCAGCGCGGTTCCTAGCTTCGGGGGGATATGACCCAATCCATGGGGACGCTGGACTTCTTTCTGCTCGAGGGCGGCGAATACCTCGAGCGGCTGGATGCGCTCGCCCAGGCGCCCGCCGGCAGCTACAGCCAGGGCGACGAGCTGCTCCGGCTGAGTCGCGCCTTCCGGGGCAGCGCCATCATGGCCAGCCAGCACGGCATGTCGCGCGCCGGTCAGGGACTCGAGTCCTGCGCGCGGGCTATCCGCGAGGGCCGCCTCGCCTGGACGGTGGCGACGCGCGCCGAGATGGTGCGGGCCATCGACGACGCCAAGATCCTGATGCGCCGGCTGCGCACCCCCGAGCAGGGCGACACCGAGAAGGCCGAGACGATCGGCATCGGCCTCGACCGGATGTCAGGCCGCGCCTCGGCGCAGATCCGCGCCGCCGCGGGCCCGGGCCTCGACGCGGGCGGCCGCGCGTTCGTGGCGCGCGAGGCGGCGTCCATCGCGAGCGTCCTCCAGCATTCCGCGCGCACCCTGCGCGGCGATCCCGCCAATCGCGACGTCCTGGTCAGTATCGGCCCGGCGATGAGCGCGCTGCGCGGCGTGGCGATCCTCAACGACCTCCCACCGCTGGGCGAGATCCTCTCGGCGATCGAGCACGCGGCCAAGGACGTCCTGGCCGCCGGCGGGACGCTGGGCGCCGAAGTGAGCGAGGTGTTCGAGGCCGGTGGCCGCGCGCTGGCTCGCGCCGCGCGCGAGGTGGTGGACGCCGGCCGCCCCGACGCCGAGGCCGAGGAGTCCCACGCTTTCGCGGCGCGGCTCTTCACGGTGCTGACGGGCGGCGGCGTGGTGAGCGTCGAGTCGCTGTTCTGCGACGATGCCGGCCCGCACATCGTTCACCAGGGGGAAGCGCCGGCGCCGAGCGGCACCGGGCTGGCGCGCGTGGAGATGGTCAGCCACGGCGAGTACCTCAACGCGGCCGCCGCCGAGCTCGGCCGCGTCGCGACGCCGGTGCAGCGAGACCTCCGGCTTTACGGCATCGCCGCCAGCGTGCGGCCGATGGTGGGCGCCGGCGGCTCACCCCTGTCGGCCGCCCTCGGCCGGCTGGCCGAGGCCGCGCGCGACGCCATCGGCCGGGGCGCCGCATCGCATCGCGTGGAGGATTTCATCAACCACATTCGCGAGGCCGCGGCTGCCCTCGCGGCCGCGCAGTCGGGAGACGAGCAGCGCATCGCCGACCGCATCGGCGCGGCCGCGTCGAGCCTCGCGATGCTGACGGCCTCGGTCGCGACGCGGTCGATGCCGTCGATAGCCGCCCCCCTGGTGGAGGAGCCGGCCGCCGCCAGCGCCGGTGCCGCCCCGGCCGCCCCGGCCACCCCGGCCGCCCCCGCGGCTGCGGCTGCCCCCGCAACGGCCCCGGCACCCACCCCGCCCCCGGCGGCGGTCCGCGTCACCCCGCCACCGAGCGCGCCGGTGCTCGCCGAGGTCGACATCGCGACCAGCTACCTCACGCTCGAACAACTGATCGCCGAGCGCGGTCTGCCCATGGGCACCCTCGGCGAGTTGATCGCGGGTGGCGTCGGCGCCGCCACGCCGTCGGGCCCGGTCGCGGGGGCCGAGCCGGCGCCCCGCACGACGGTTCCGCGCTCCATGGCGCCGGCGCCGGCCGGCGTGCCCGTTTCGCTCGCGCCGGAGGAGGCGGGCGTCGTCCCCGTCCAGTCCCTCGTGTACCGCGGTGAGTCCGCCCTGCGCCGCGCCCTCGAGCTGAAGTCCCAGCTTGCCGCCGCGCAGAGCGACAGCGCGCGCCTCCAGGCACTTCTCAACGAGGTGTTCGAGCTCGTGGAACTTGGCCTCGGCTCCGCCCGCTGAACTCCAGCCCGCCGCGCCGCCGAGGCGCGGCCGGATCTGGCAGGGCATACTCGGCGTCGCGATTTCGATCGGCTTCCTGATCTGGGCGCTCCACGGCGTCAAGCTCGAAGAGGTCGTCGAACAGCTCCGCCGCGCCGACCCGGTGTGGTATCTCCTCTCCTGCCTGGCGGCGACCTCCACCTTTCCGCTGCGGGCGCTCCGCTGGAGGATCCTCCTCGCGTCCAGCACCCCGGAGCGGCGGCTCCAGCCCTACTGGCGCGCCGTCGCCATCGGCTTCATGGCCAACAACGTGCTGCCCGCCCGCGCCGGCGAGGTGGTGCGCTCCTACGCGGGCACCGCGCTGATCGGCGTGCCCTTCAGCACCACCCTGGCCTCGATCGCGGTGGAACGGGTCTTCGACGGCGTCGTCCTCGTGCTGCTGCTCGCCCTCGCCGTGATCTCGCCCGGATTCCCCGCCGGCGCGACCATCCACTCGACCAGCATCCCCGCGCTCGCCGGCACGATGGCCGCGATCTTCGTGGGCGGCCTGGTCGTCCTGATCGTCCTGGTGCGCGCCAAGGACCGGGCGGTGCCGGCCGCCGGGCGGCTGATCCACCGGATCGCGCCGGCGCGGCTCGCGCCCGGCATGATCCGCGTGCTCGGCAACCTGGTCGGAGGGCTGGGCGTGCTGCATTCGTCGCGCGACGTCTTCCGGGTCCTCATCTGGTCGTTCGCGGTCTGGCTCGCCAACGCGTCGTCGATCATCCTCGGGTTCCGCGCCTTCGGCATCGACGCGTCGCCCAATGCGGCGCTGGTGCTCCAGGGCGTCGTCGCCTTCGGCGTCGCGGTACCGGCGGCGCCGGGATTCTTCGGCGTCTTCGAGAAGCTGGCGCAGCTGGTGCTCGGCCTCTACGGCGTCTCCGGCGCCGTGGCCTTCAGCTTCGCCATCGGCATTCACATGGGGTGGTTCATCCCCATCACCGTCATCGGCCTGGTGATCCTGGCGCGCACCGGCCTCACGCTGCGCTCGCTGCGGTCGGGCGAGGCCGCCACCGCGCCGGCGCCGGTCCCGTGAGCGCGCGCCTCGCCGTTTCCGCTCCGGCCAAGATCAATCTCTGGCTGCGCGTCTTCGGCAAGGACGGCAAGGGCTACCACGCGATCGAAACGCTGTTCCAGCTGGTGAGCATCGCCGACGCGCTGGTCGTCGAGACCGCCCCGGCCGGCGTCACCCTCACCGGCGCCCCGGCGGGACTGGGCGCACCACGCGACAATCTCATCGTCAAGGCGGCGGAGCGGTTTCTGCGTGAGTCCGCCGTCAGCGGCGGCGCCGCGATCACCCTCGACAAGCGCATCCCCTGGAACGCGGGCCTGGGCGGCGGCTCCTCCGACGCGGCGGCGACGCTCCTCGCCCTCAACGCGCTCTACGGCCACCCGCTCCCGGCCGCCGACCTCATGACCCTGGGCGCCGAGCTGGGTAGCGACGTGGCCTTCTTCCTGGCGCTCACACCGCTCGCCCTCGGCTGGGGGCGCGGCGAGCGGCTGCTCGCGCTGCCGCCCCTGCCGCCGCGGCCGATCCTGGTGGTGCCGCCGGCCGCGCCGGTCAGGACCGCCGACGCCTACGCCTGGATCGACCAGGACCGCGGCCGCACCGAGCAGACCGGCGAGTTCGCCGCCGTCGTTCCCGCCGCGACACTGAGCGACTGGGAGCAGGTGCGGCGCCGCTCGCACAACGATTTCGAGAGCGCCGTCGCCGGCCGGCTGCCCGCGATCGGGCACTGGCTCGATCGCCTGCGCGAGACCGATGCGTTCCTGGTGCGGCTCTGCGGCAGCGGCGGCGCGGTGGTGGCGCTCTACGACACCGAGCGCCAGCGCGACGGCGCGTGGCAGCTGCTGGGGTCTGATCCGGCCATTCTCCGGGGCAGCACGCTCGCCGAGGCACCGGGGCTGAAGGCCCAAGGTTGAGCATTCAGCTTTCGGCCTTCAGCTTTGAGCCATGCTCTCGATAGACGGCCACTCCCTCACTCTCGAAGACGTCGGTCGCGTCGCCGCCGACGCCCCGCTGAAGGTCGCGCTCGCCCCCGCCGGCCGCTCGCAGCTCGAGGCCGCGCGCCGAGTGGTGGAGGAGCGTATCGCGGCGGGCACCAGCGTCTACGGCGTTACGACGGGCTTCGGCCGCCTGGCGGAAGTCATCATCCCGCCGGAGCAGCGCGTCGCGCTCCAGATCAACGTGATCCGGAGTCACGCGGCCGGCTTCGGCGTCACGATGCCGCGCGACGTGGTGCGGGCCCTCATGCTGCTGCGGGCCAACACCCTGGCGCACGGTCACTCGGGCTGCACCGTCCGGTGCGTCGAGCTGCTCCTCGAGTTCCTCAACCGCGGCATTCATCCGGTCGTTCCGGAATTCGGCTCGGTGGGAGCCAGCGGCGACCTCGTCCCGCTGGCCCACGTGGCCCTGGCACTGATGGGCGAAGGCGACGTGGAGTTCGAAGGGACGGTTCAGCTCGCCGGGAAAGTCCTGAAGCGCGCCGGCCTCGCGCCGCTCGATGTCCGGGAGAAGGACGGCCTCGCCCTCATCAACGGCACGCAGTTCTGCTCGGCCATTGGCGTCCTCGCGCTGCTGGAGGCCGAGCGGGTGCTGGAAGCCCTCGAGGTCGCGGGGGCGATGTCGCTCGACGCCCTGCTGGGCTCACCGGGCCCCTTCGCCGAGGCGATCCAGGCGGTGCGCCCGCATCCGGGGCAGGCCGAATCGGCGGCCCGGCTGCGCGGGCTGCTGGAGGGCAGCGAAATCCGCGAGTCGCACCGCGTCGGCGATCCGCGAGTGCAGGATGCCTACTCGCTGCGCTGCATGCCCCAGGTGCACGGCGCGGCGCGCGACGCCTTCGCCTACGCGCGGCGCGCCCTCGCCATCGAGATCAACAGCGCCACCGACAATCCCCTGGTCTTCCCCGAAACCGGCGAGATCGTGAGCGGCGGCAACTTCCACGCCCAGATCGTCGGCCAGGTGCTCGACCTCGTGGCGATCGCGGTCGCCGACGTCGCGGCCATCAGTGAGCGCCGCGTCGAGCGGATGATGAATCCCGACTCGTCGAGCGGGCTGCCGGCGTTCCTGGCCAGGCAGCCGGGCGTCGAGTCGGGCCTCATGATGCTCCAGACCGCCGTCGCCGACGTGCTCGCCGAACTCCGGGTCCTGGCCACTCCGGCGAGCGTGCAGTCGGTGCCCACCGGGGCCAACCGGGAGGACCACGTGGCGATGGGGCCGGCCGCGGCGCGCAAAGCGGGCCGCGCCGTCCACGGCTTCGGCTACGTGACCGCCGTCGAGTTGATCTGCGCCGCCGAGGCCATCGAGCATCACCGACCGCTGAAGTCCAGCCCGCGCCTGGAGCGGGCCCTGGCCACCATCCGGGGCCTGGTCCCGCGCCTCACCGCCGACCGGCCGCTGACAGCCGACGTGGAGTCGGTTGCGCAAGCGGTGCGAAGAGGGTTGTTTAGCGCCTCCTAGTCACTCGGCGGTCCCGCGTGTCGGTATTGACGGAGCGCCTGCGACGAGCGCTCGCGGCCGAATACGACGTGGAGGATGAGATCGCCAGTGGCGGCATGGGCGTGGTGTATCGCGCCCGCGATCGCGCGCTGGAACGGCTGGTCGCGATCAAGATCATCCGGCCCGACCTCGCCACCGCCGACGCCACCGAGCGATTCCTGCGCGAGGCGCGCGCCCTCGCCTCCTTCAACCATCCCAACATCGTCCCCGTGCATCGCGCGGGCGAGTCGCAGGGTCTCGCGTTCTACGTGATGGACTATCTCGACGGCGACACGCTGGCCGACCGCCTGGCCCGCGGGCCGCTGCCCGGCGCGGAGGCGCTGCGTCTGGCCGACGACCTGCTCGCGGCGCTCGAGGCCGTGCACGCGCACGGGATCGTGCACCGCGACGTGAAGCCGCACAACATCTTCCTCGCCGGGGGACGCGCGATCCTGGGCGATTTCGGCGTCGCGAAGACGACCACCCCGGACGCCCCGGCGCTCACGGCACCCGGGCACGTCGTCGGCACACCCGGCTACATGCCGCCGGAGCAGCTGGCGGGCGGCGACGTCACTCCGCGCGCCGACATCGGCGCGGCGGGGATGGTGATCTTCGAGGCCTTCACCGGACGGCAGTGGACCTTTGACTCCCACACCGAGCGGGCCGACTGGAGCGGCGTGCCGCCGGCGGCGGTGCCCGCGTTGCGGCGGGCCCTCGCCTGGGCGCCCGCGGAGCGCTGGGAGAGCGCGGCCGACTTCCGCCGCGCCCTCGGCGGCCCGGCGCAGGTCACCACCCGGCGGGTCCTCGCCTGGGCCGGCGGGGCGCTGGTGCTCGCCGCCGCGATCGCGACCTGGAGACTCTGGCCGGCGCCGCCGGCTGGAGCGGTGCGGGTGCAGATCCAACCGCTGGCGGCGCAGGATGGCGCGTCGAGCGGCTTCGCCGACAGCCTCACCGCCCAGCTTCTCTACGCCCTGCGGGGCGCGGCCGACATCGACTTCCAGCTGGCGCCGGGCCCTCCACAGGCCGACATCACCATCGAGGGCGGCGTGCGCCTCGTCAGCGACACGGCGCACGTCACCTTCCGCGCCGCGGGCGCCGGACGCGGCGGCACCCTGTTCGAAGACCGCGCAGCCGCGCCGCGGGCGACCGCCGGCGACGTGGCGGCCCACCACCTCCTGCGCGCCATCTGGAACAGCCGCAACAGCGCGTTTCGCGATCTTCCCGTGGAGGCGCTTCCGCGCTCGACCACGGGGCTCACGATGTGGGCTCAGGCCGAAGCGCTCTACGCGCGGGGGCAGTGGGCCGAGGCGTTCAAGGCGTACGAGGATGCGGCGCGGACCGACACCAGCTGCGCCCTGTGCGAATTGCGGCTCGTCACCGTAACCCGCTGGCTTCGCAACAGTCCCGACACCGCCCTCACCCACCGGCTCGCGCGATCCATCGACGCCTTCACCCCCCAGTACCAGGAGGTGATCCGGGCCGGGACGGACTCCGTGAATCGCTGGGAGGCGCTGCGGCAGATGGTGGAGCGGTCGCCGCGTTTCGACCTGGGCCACTTCATCTACGGCGACGAGCTGTTTCACCGCGGCCCGCTGGCCGGGTTCAACCGCGCTCTGGCCATGGACGAGTTCAAGGCCGTCGTCGCACTGCGCCCGCACTTCGCGCCGGCGTTGGAGCATCTCGCCTGGGTCGCGATCGCCGAGGGGGACTCCGCCGCCGCCGAACAGGCACTGCGCCAGTACGACACGGAGGCGGCCCCCGACGACATCGAAACCCGCATCAAGCAGGCGCTGTTGCACGTCGGATTCGCCTGGCGGTTCCTGCCCGGCGAAGCCGCCGTGGGGCTGACGAGCTACGCACTCGCGCAGCCGATGATCGCCGGTTTCGCGGACCTGCGTTGGGGCGGCAGCTACATGCTGGTCTTCGATGCGCCGGAGGGAGTCGTCTGGCTCGGCCGGCGTTTCGCGGAGTGGCCGGGCCGCCCCGATCTGCACGCCCAGGGGCTGATCGCGCAGATCGTCGGCTACCAGGCGCTCGGACGGCTGGATTCCGCGCAGGCGGTCACCCAGCGGCTGCGCGGAGAATCGGCGGACCCGGAGTACGCGCTGGTCGCCGCCGAATTCGAGGCGATGCGGGTCCTCTTCGATTCCCTCGATGCGCGCGCCGCCTGGCCGCGTCTCCAGGCCGCGCTGGGCCCCATCGCACGCATGGACGCAGCCACCCCGACGCAACGCCGCCGCGCCGCCTGGATGCTCGCCCTGCTCGCGCGCCGCGCGCACCTGGACGAGCGCACCTGGCCGGGGCTCGTCGCGGGTGAACCGATGCCCGCGCCGTTCGCCACGCTGCTCGAGGCCGACACGCTCGCCCGGCTTCATCCCCGGCGCGCGATCGAGCGCACCCATCGGCTGCTCGCCCTCGACTCCGCCAACCGCGCGGGGGATCCCTTCTTCCGCTCCGCCCTCCACCTGCTGCGCGCCGACTGGCATCTGCGGGACGGCGACTCCAGCTCGGCGGCGCGCGACCTCTTGTGGTATGGGAACTACGACATCGTGGGCCAGCCGAGCGCGCCGGTGCAGGCCGAAGACGCGGACTGGGCGCTCGGCACGCTGGCGCGCTGGCGCCGGGCGCAGATCGCCCCGAACGCCAACGGCCGCGAGCTCTGCCGCGATCTCGCCGACGTGGCGCGGCTCTGGAAGAACGCCGATCCGCGCTACCGCGTCCGGGGCGACAGCGCTCGCACGCGTCACCAGGCCTTGGGCTGCGGCGCATGATCACGATCCGGGCGCTCGGCCCGGTGGACGTCACGGTGAATGGGCGTCCGGCGCCACCGGAGCTGCTCTGGCGCAAGAACCTCGCGCTGCTCGTCTACCTCGCCCGCTCGCCGCGCCGCACCCGCACCCGCGAGCACCTGATGGGGCTGCTCTGGGGCGACAAGCCCGAGAGCGCCGCGCGCCACTCGTTGCGCGAAGCCATCCGCGTGCTGCGGCAGGCCGGCGGCGACGACCTGCTCGACGCCTCGGGCGACCGCGTCCGCCTCGCCGAAGACGGCGTCACGCTCGACGTGGAGGACTTCGAGGCCCGCGCCGGCGCGGGGGACTGGGCCGCGGCGGCGGCCTGCGCCGTCGGCGATTTCCTCGAGGGCTTCGGCGTCGGCGAGGCACCGGGCTTCGAGGACTGGCTCGCTGCCGAGCGGCTGGCCATCCGCGCCCGGGCCGTCGAGGCCCTGCTCCACCGCGCCGAGGCGCTCCAGCGCGCCGGCGATCTCTCCGGCAGCATCGAGTGCGCCCGGCGCGCGCTGGGACTCGAGCCGGTGTCCGCCGGAGCGGCCCGGGCCCTCATGACGGCGCTCGCGCTGCGTGGCGAGCGCGCCGAGGCGCTGACAGTCTTCGATGCGTTCGCGCGCCGGCTCCAGGAGTCGCTGGGCGCCGGACCCGACGCGCCGACGGCGATGCTCGCCGAGCAGGTGCGCCGGGGCCGGGCGTGGCGTGAGCGGCGCGACAGCACTCCACGCGGCGCCGAGTCGCGGCGCGCGCCGCTGATCGGCCGCGACGATGCGCTGGCGCGGCTCATCGACGTCTGGCGCGGCGCCCGCGGGGGCCGCGCCGCGGTGGCCCTGATCGAAGGCGCGAACGGCACGGGCCGGACACGGCTCCTCGAGGAGATCGTCGAACGCGCCCGGCTCGACGGCGCCGCCGTGGCCGAGGTCCGGGGCACGCCTGCCGACCGCGGCGTCCCCTGGACCGCGGTGTTCGCCCTGGCGCGGGGCGGCCTGCTGTCGGCCCCCGGGATCGCGGCCGCGTCGGGCGAAGCGCTGGCCGCGTTCGCCCAGCGCCTCGAGGAGTGGGGCGACCGCTTCCCCGCGGCACGAACGAGCCCGCGGGCGCTGGGTCCGGGGGCCGCACTCGCCGAGCTGGCGCGAGCGGCGGCCGCGGAACAGGCGTTGGTGCTGGCCATCGACGATGCCCACTGGCTCGACGCCGACTCATTGGGGCTGCTCCAGGCGCTGGCGCGCGATCTCGCCGGCTGTCCCGTACTGATCGTGCTGACCGCCGCCCCGCACCCGCCGCGCGACGAGATCGATCTCCTCCGCTCGCGGCTCGGCCGCGAGATCACCGGCTCCACCGTCACCCTCGAGCCACTCGGCTCCGACGCGCTGCGCCGGCTCGCGGCGTGGGCGATGCCATCCTACAGCGACGCCGAAGCCGACCGCCTCGCCCGGCGACTCGCCGCTGATTCGGCGGGCCTGCCGCTGCTGGCCGTCGAGCTGCTGCACGCCGTCGCCCTCGGCCTCGACCTCCACGGCACGCCGCGGGCCTGGCCCGATCCCCAGCGTACGCTCGACCAGACGCTTCCCGGCGACCTGCCCGAAACGGTCGTGGCCGCGATCCGCATCGGATTCCGCCGCCTCGGCAAGGACACGCAGGCGGCGGTCGCGGCCGCCGCGGTGCTGGAGGGCCGCGCCGACATCCAGCGCCTCGCGCGCGCAACGGGTCTCGCCGAGAGCGCACTGGCCGACGCGCTCGACGAAGCGGAATGGGAGCGGTGGATCACCGCCGACGGGCGCGGCTACGGCTTCGTCGCCCGCGTCGCCAGGGAGGTTGTCGCCCGCGACCTGGTCACCGAGGGGCAGCGGCAACGGCTTCTCGCCCGAGGCGCCATGGCTTGACGCCTGTCTGACGGCCCTGGCCGAGGTTGGACGCGAACCTTCGGCCCAGCGCCGACAACCAGGAGGCCCCATGCACCGCGCCCGCCTCATTGCCGCCCTGCTCCTCGCCGCCGCCGCGGCGCCCCTTGCCGCCCAACAGTCATCGGACAGCGTGCCCGTCATGGAGCGGCGCGAGCTCGACGGCCCGCGGGTCGGCTTCACCTACATCACGGGGCCGAAGGCCGATGCGAGACTCCACGAGCTCAACCTCAAGCCGCTCATGAGCCTCTTCGGCTGGCACTTCGAGCAGGTCAGCCGGCCGAGGAACGGCGGTCCGATGCTCGTCGCGCAGCAGATCTTCCTCATCGCGGGGCTCGACCAGGGGATCGCCATCCCCTCCGGCTCGCTCCTGGTCGGCATTCGCTTGCAGAACGGCTTTGAGTTCGGCATGGGGCCAAACCTCAGTCCCGTGGGCGCCGCGCTGGCGATGGGGTTCGGCAAGAGCTTGCGGATGGGCGGTGCCACCATCCCGCTGAACGTGGCGCTGGTGATGTCGCAAGGGGCGATGCGGACGTCGTTTCTGGCGGGATACGCGATCCGGCACCGCTAGGCTCGCTCGGCACGTCGCCGGGACGCAAAGTCGCCAAGTCCCCAGGTGAATCACCCTGACCGGCTTGGCGACCTGGCGCCTGGCTACGAGTCTGATTGCCCCCGGTGGATTCGAACCACCATAACCGGATCCAAAGTCCGGGGTCCTGCCGTTGGACGAGGGGGCAAGGTGTTGCAGAGCCTAACTTAGCGAATCGGCCGTCCTCCCGGCAGACATTCAGCTAGCGTATCAGCTTCAGCACCTCGCGGTCCTTGTCGTAGCGCAGGAGATCGGCGTACCGCGTCCAGGCCACCAGCGAATCGAAGATCCGATCGTGGTTCTCCTGCGGCATCCGCATCACGATCGTCTCCAGCACGAACTCCCGCCCCACTTCCCGCGCGGGCTGCCGGCCGATGGCCTCGTGAATCTCCCGGACCAGGGCGAGCGACAGCAGCTGCTCGCGCCAGATGGCGCGCCGCTCCTCGATCGGGGCCTGCACGAACCGCCGCCCCAACGGCTCGAGCACCACCAGGCTCCGGGGCGTATCGACCAGGTTCAGCATCTCCGCCGCCTTGACCACCGTGATCACCTGGCCGAATTCGTGGTGGGTCGCCGCGGCGATCCGGAACACGTCCTCCTGACCGCCGCGGGATTCCAGGTACTCCAGGAGTCCGATGATCTCTCCCGGCCCCACACTCGGCAGCGGCTCGACGAGCCCGGCCGGCGGCGGCGCGTGCGCCGCGGGTGCATCGGGCAGCTCGCTGCCGGTGATGATGTCATGCAGCCGGTCGACCAGGCGCTGGAGCTCCGGCGACCGGTAGTCGCGCGGCCGCGGCAGGTCGTTGACCACGACCGTCTGAACGCGTGCCGGGTGCGCACCGCCCAGCACCACGATCCGGTCGGCCATGAAGGCGACCTCCTTGATGTCGTGGCTGACCATCAGGATGGAGCTGACCTGGACGTCGTGCGCCGCCCAGATGTCGAGCACCTCGCCGCGCAGGCTCTCCGCCGTCAACGCATCCACCTGGCTGAACGGCTCGTCCATGAAGAGCATCTCGGGCTGGACCGCCAGGGCGCGCGCCATGCCGACGCGCTGCTTCATGCCGCCCGACAGCTCCCGGGGGTAGTTCTCCTCGAACCCGGAGAGGCCCACGCGGTGAATCGACTGCGCGGTACGGGCGGCTATCGCCTCGGCGCTCAGACCCTTCGCGTCGAGGACCACGCGCACGTTTTCGCTCACCGTCATCCAGGGGTAGAGGGCGAAGCTCTGGAAGACGATCGCCACGCCCGGATTCAGTCCCCGCAACGGCTCGCCGTGGTAACGGACCTCCCCCGACGACGGTGTGATCAGCCCGGCGAGCATCCGCAGGATCGTGGACTTGCCGCAGCCCGACGGCCCGAGCAGCGCCACCACCTCGTTGGGCCCGACGTCGACGCTGACATCCTCGAGGACGCGCAGCGGCTTGCCGTTGGGGAGGATAAAGTCGTGCGAGACGCCTCGCGCCTCGCAGAGCGCGGTGGCGGTGTGGGCGACGCTCATGCGAAGGTTCGTCCTCCTACTTGCTGAGTGAGAAGCGCTGCTCGGCGAGCGCGTAGCATCGGTGCCAGACGGTGCGATTGAAGACCACCACGATGGCCGACATCACCAGGATGCTCGCCGCGAGCCGCGGGAAATCGGCGCCGGCCGCCGCGGCGCTGATCTGCGCGCCCAGCCCCTCGGTGCGTATCGTCCGGCCCTTGAAGGTCAGGAACTCCGCCACGATGCTGGCGTTCCAGGCGCCCCCCGCGGCCGTCACCCACCCGGTCACCAGGTACGGGAAGGTGCCGGGAAAGTACAGCGACCGGAACCGCAGCCATCCGGTGATGCCGTAGCTGCGGGCCGCTTCCCTGAGGTCGGAGGGAATCGCCATCGCCCCGGCGATGACGTTGAAGAGGATGTACCACTGGGTGCCCAGCAGCATGAGCGCGATGCTGCCCACCCCCAGCGAGACGCCGGCCCACTGGAGAACCGCGATCACGAGGGGAAACAGCATCGGCGCGGGAAAGGACGCCGCCACCTGGACGACCGGCTGGAACGCGCGGGACAGTCTCGGCGAGAGCCCGATCGCGAGCCCCGCCGGCAGCGCCCACAGCGTGCCGAGCGCGGTCGAGACCAGCACCCGGGTCAGCGTCAGCCCGCCGGCCCACAGCATCGGCAACCAGCCGGCGCGCGGCACCTGCCGCAACAGAGTGGCCAGGTGCACGCCACCGGAGGCCAGGATCAACAGCAGCAACCCAAGCAAGGTCGGCGACAGCAGGGCGACCACGCGCCCCGGCGCCTTGGCCGGCCCGGTCACCCTCACCCCGGCCGGCGCGGCGCGCGAGCGGCACGACCTCACCACGCGGCGGACGGCGGCGAGCATCCGCGAGCGTCGCAGCCAGTCGAGGAACCACGACGACACCTCGTGCTGGGCCCCACCCTCTTCGACCCGGAACTTCCGGGCCCAGACCACCACGGGGCGCCACAGGACCTGGTCCAGCGCCACGATCATCAGCGTCATCGCGATGATCGCGTACACCATCGCCGGCACCTGGCCCTCCTCCACGGCTACGCTCATGTAGGAGCCGATGCCGGGGAGGCGGAAATCGCGATGGCCGAGCTGGAACGACTCGTTGATCATGAGGAAGAACCACCCGCCGGCCATGCTCATCATGCTGTTCCAGACCAGGCCCATGGTGGCGAACGGGAGCTCGACCCGGCGCAGGCGCTGCCACCAGCCGAACCGATAGACGGTGGCCGCCTCGACCAGCTCCTTGGGCACCGAGCGCAGCGAGTGGTAGTAACTGAAGGTCATGTTCCATGCCTGGCCGGTGAAGATCATGATCACCGCGGCCAGCTCGAGGCCGACGTTGCTGTGTGGAAAGAGCGCCACCAGCGCGAGGACGAGGCCGGGCATGAACCCCAGGACCGGGATGCTCTGGAGCACGTCGAGGAGCGGGACCAGGATGCGGCCGGCACGGCGGTCCTTGGCGGCCCAGTAGCCGTAGACCAGGGTGAAAACCAGGGCGATGGCGTACGCCAGCAGACCGCGCGAAAGGGAGTACAGCGTGTAACGCGGCAGCGCCCAGGGAGAGAGATCGATATGGATGGCCGGCCGCTGCACACCGGCCCACTCGCGGCCCAGGCTGATGAGGCCGAACAGCAAGCCGCCCAGACCGATGACGACCAGCAGGTCGATGAGCATCGCGCTCCGGCCCTGGCGGCGCATGGCCTGAATTTCGTGATGCACGGCGATCATGCTTCCATAACCATAACCTCAGCCGAGCCGGCACCGGTGACCTTTGCCGTCGGGAAGCTCACGCTGCAAGAGCCTGCAAGCGTGCTCGGCGACGATGGTACCTGGGGCTAACCCCAGTTACGCCCAGGCCGACTTGGGAATAGCGTGCGGCACCCCCCAGATTTGGAGTTATCGTTGGTTCAGCCCTTCGATTCAGTGAGGCCGAGCGTGATCCCATCTCTTCTTGCGGCGGTACTCGCATCCACGGCGGCCTTGTCCTGCGCGGACCAACAACAGAACCCTCTAGGTCCTCCGCGCTTTGCCATCGGAGTAGACAGTTCGATGACGCCGGCGGCGGACACGTATCTCGAATCCGACGCTCCCAATGCGAATCATGGTTCCGACGTGCTGGTGCGTCTCCGCGCCTCGGGGCAAAATCGTGCCCTGATTCGCTTTGATCAGGCGAGCTTGGCCACGACCGTCGGCGCCGATTCCGTAGCATCGGCGACTATTCAATTGACCGTCACGTTCAACCTCCAGAACTGGGGGCCGAACGAGACCGTCAATTTGTTCCGGATGACCCAGGCCTGGACCGAGGCGGGCACGACCTGGAATTGCGCAGTCGACGCCAATCCCTCCAACAGCAACGCGGACTGCTCCGACAACCCTTGGGTCATGGGCACGCCGACAACCAGCAATCCCTGGGCAGCGACGCCGACCGCGACACGGACGATCACGAATGCCACGACGGGGGTGGTCACATTCGACGTGACGTCGGACATTCGGGCCTTTCTCGCAGGGACGGTGAACAACGGCTGGATTCTCAAGAGGACGGTCGAAACCACGGAAGGGAGGATCGAGTTTGGCTCACGCGAAAGCGCCAGCAAACCCAAGCTCATTCTGAGCATCATCGCCGGTGACACATCAGTTCCGGCAATACCGACCGCACCGTTCAACATGACATTCGACACAACCAAGCTCGTGGCCGACCACGACTCGACGCTCTCTCAGCGCGACGTCTTTCAAGTCGCTTTCAAACCCGCGACGGCAGGAGCCGCGATACGGGCTTTCCTGACGAGGTACCAGGCCTCGATCATCGGCGGCCAATCCTTCACGCAGTCATACATGCTCCGAATTCCGGACCCGATTACGAAAGCGACTTGGGATTCCATCGGATCCGCAATGAGCAACGACCCCATTGTGGAATTCGCTGTTCCATTGGTGTACCGATTCAAGAGCCCGATCATCGTGCGTGGCAGATGGCCGAACGATGGCTTCCTGGCCCATCGAAGCGATTGGTTTGCCTCTAGCCCTCCGACAGGGACACGTCCGCAGATCCAGACACGTCTCCCGCTGGCATGGGGTTGCGAGACCGCGGAGTACGGCAATCAACCAGTGGATGTTGGCGTGCTGGACTTCCTGTTCATGAGCCATCCGGACATTGATAGCTCGCTGGTCACGCCTCAACTCTTGCCCGGGGAGTTGCAGCCGGCAACGGGGGACATCCTCACCTACTTGCAGCAGCCCGGCACGCAGGCTCACGGCATGCTGGTATCCGGCCTTGCGGCAGCCCATGCAGACAATGGAATCGGCATTGCGGGTGCGGCTTGGCGGGCGCGAATCAGGCAGTATGCCCTCGCTAGTGGGACCTCAATCTTCAAGCGCCTGCTCTACCTCGACACGTTGTTTGCTCGTGCATCCTCGGACAGCGCTCATATTCTTGTCATGGCCGCCGATTTTACCCCGACTGACACCTTGGCACGCAGTCAAGGCGCCTCCTACGCACGATCCCTGCTGAAGAAGTTCCTGGCGGCGAGTTCCCGCAACCTCATCGTTATCGCCGCTGGCAACGACGCAGACAAGCGGCCCGTCAGTGACTTCGCCAATGGAGTTGACAAGAAGCCAAGTGTTTTCCTTCGCGCCGTAGCACAGTTGTTTGCGGCGGGCGACTCGGACACTGCGAGGGTCATCATTGTCACCGCAGCCAATGCTGCCTTCACATCCTTGTGGTCAAGCAGCAACGAGCTTCAAGGAGCCACAGGCGTCGTGGTAGCCCCCGGGGAGAATGTCCGTTCGCTGGCCTCGGGAAATTCCACAACGGATTACTCAGGAACATCCGTGGCCGCGCCGCTGGTCGCCGGGGCCGCCGCTCTGCTGATGACGTTCGATCCATCGATTTCCGGCGCGGAGGTGAAGAGACTTCTCGCAGGTGATACAACGATCGGTTCTGATGGCAGTGCCATGAGCAGACGCAGCATTGGAGGCGGGAGAGTCCTGGACGCGTATTCTCCTCTGGCCCTGAGGGCCCGAAGCAGGACGGGTCTGCCGGTCTGCGGCTACCAGGTGCGAGCCGGAGACGACAGCCTATCCATCACACTCGACGCAGCGGGCGTAGCGAGCCGGTCATATCCCGTGACCGGATCCATCGGCGTGACGGACATCTCCGTCGCTCAGGGTGGGCGGCTGATATCGGTCCACGACTTCGACGTGAACTTCCAGGAGCGAACGACCGTGTTCGACCACCTCGGGCACCAGGTCGCGCAGTATGCGAGCCAGTGGAGGGCATTCCTCGAGAGGGACACACTCATTCAAACGAGCGATCCGACAACCGGTGACCCTATTTCGACTCTCAAGGGTCCGAGTTTCCCGGCGGGACCGTTGGTTCTGAACGAGTTTCAAGCTCTCCGACCGCAGATTCCGCACTTCATCCGGGGCGTTTCCTTTGTCGCGCCGTCGGCTGACTACGCCCTACTGCTTGCCATGAGCGACACCACCTACACGCCGCCGCCGGGGTGCGGCGACGTCCATGGTACGATCTTCCGCTGGTACATCCTTCCGACCGGAGGCGGCAACCGCACACAGATTGCGACGGACGTGAACCTTCAGTGCATTGACGGCTTCTTCTTCAGCGGGGTCGATGCGACGTGGTCGCACGACGGCCGCCGCGCGGCGATCGTGCAGAGCACCAAACAGTTCAACAGTCCCTTTGCGTTCAGTAGCAACTTCCGCACGGTCACACCGCCGTCGTCCATTTCGGGACCAGCCGTGAACCAGAGCCCGCAGCTGTCGTTTTCTCCGGCGTACTCGCCCGACGATTCGCTTCTTCAGGACTACGAGGCCCTCGGAAACCTGCAGACCGGCATGACCGGGTGTGCACGGTGGTGGCGCGTCGCAGCCGGTTTGCAATTCTCTTCCAGTTCTCCTGTTGCGCTCGGCTTCTGCGGCCTTCCGGCCCGAATCGCAAACGCTCCTCCTGCGTTCGCCAGCTCACAACAGAGACGGTCGACCCCAGAATCGCGCGCAACCCTGGTAGTCGGCCACCGGTCTGTGCCCGCCAACTAGAGCCTGAGGATAGGCCCAGCGCGCTGGGGAAGCGGGCCACGATTGTGCGAATAGTGGCCCGCTTCACACTTGGCGACCGTGCGACTGCCTGCAAACAAACCGCCGGCTTGCGCATCTAAGGTAGGAGGGGGACCTTCGGATCGTGCCGACCTGTACGACCTGTAGCCAGGAGATTCCGGCCGCTTCGGCGTTCTGCTCCCACTGCGGGAGTCCGAACCCCGAGACGTCGGGGGAGAAGGGCGACTCCGATACCGAGGTGTTGCAGCGGCGCCTCCAGGCGGCCCTCGGCGACGCCTTCACCGTCGAGGGGTCGCTCGGCGAGGGCGGCTTCGCCGTGGTCTTCGCGGTCTTCGACCGGAAGCTCTCGCGCCGCATCGCCGTCAAGGTGCTCCGCCCCGAGCTGACCGCCAGCCGCGCGAGCAAGCAGCGTTTCGTGCGCGAGGCGGAAACCGTCGCGCGGCTCAACCATCCCCACATCCTGCCGATCTTCTTCGTGGGCGAGGGCCAGGGGCTGGTCTACTTCGGCATGCCCCTCATCGCCGGCGAGACCCTCGAGGCGAAGCTGCGCCGCGAGGGCCGGCTGCCGGAAACCGAGGTGGCGCGGATCGGCGCCGAGATCGCCGACGCCCTCGCCGAGGCGCACGCCGCCGGCCTCGTCCATCGCGACATCAAGCCGCTCAACGTGATGCTCCAGGGCTCCAAGGCCCGCGTGCTGGTGGCCGACTTCGGCATCGCCAAGGCGGCCGCGGGCTCGGGGGAGGACAAGCTCACCGGCACCGGGATCGCCATCGGCTCGCCGCACTACATGAGCCCGGAGCAGGCCAGCGGCGACGAGCAGGTGGACCACCGCTCCGACATCTACTCACTGGGGATCCTGGTCTGGCAGATGCTCGCCGGCGATCCGCCCTTCGTCTCCGGCGGCTCCCGGGCGGTCATCATGCAGCAGGTGAGCCGCGACGTGCCGCCGATCCGGTCGGTGCGGCCCGACGTGAGCGCGGCGATGGCGAGCATCGTCGCGCGGTGCGTGACCAAGCCGCGCGACGAGCGGTATCAGAGCGCCGAGGATGTCGCGCAGGCGCTGCGGGCCCTGACGACGGGTGCCGGCGCGGCGCACGCCACCCAGGCGCGCACCACTCGCGCTCCCTGGATGGTCCCGGCCGCGTTAGGCGGCCTCGCCATCGTCGCGCTCGCGGCCTGGCTCGCGGGCCGCGGCCGGGCGGGTCCCGCCGCCTCGCGGGCCACCGCGGAGGGTCAGGGCGCCACAACCGAAAGCGTGACCGTGGCGCCGGCATCGTCGGCGCCGACCATCGCCGTCCTCCCCTTCTCGACCGTGGGCGCCAGCGACACCGCGCAGTTCGGCCGCAGCGCCGCGCTCATGCTGGGCGAGGCTCTCGCCCTGCGCAATGGCGTCGGCACCGTGGACGGCAACAGCCTGCTGTCGCGCTGGATCGCGGACCGCCGCAGCACCACCGCGCCGCTCGACTCCAACGCGCGCTTCGCGTACGGCATGGGCGCCAACCAGATGGTGATCGGCAACTACGTCGAATCGGGTCGCACCTTCCGGCTGAGCCTTGCGCTCTACGACACCCATGACGTGGCGCGCCTGTGGACCGGTGAGGTCACCGGCAGCACCGACAGCCTCTTCGCGCTGCTGGACCGGCTCGCGACGCGGGTCGCCGTGGCCCTGTGCGCGCAACCCTCCTACAACCCCGGCAACATCTGCTACGACACCCCCGCCCGGCCGCGGACCGCCCTGGCGTTGAGCGCCGAGGGTCCCGATACCGGCGGTCCGCTGGGCTTCTACGCCCACGTGTCGGCCGACGGCGAGGTCAACGATGTGCGGCTGGCCACGACCAACGGTGACGACGAGCGGGTGACCAACGCGCTGGGCCTGTTGCGGGACGCCCGCTTCGATCCGGCGCGCCGCGGCGGCCGGCCGGTGGCGGCCTGGGCCAGCGTCGAGGTCGGCCAGCGCGCCGCGTCCTCCGCCGGCGCGCGCGCCCCCGCGACAACCTGCGGCAGCGCCGCCTACGCCGTGAAAAACGTCAACCACGAGTGCTACGACACGCGCCCGGTGCCCCGGGTCGCACCGGTGGCATCGGTGCCGGGGAGCTGCGGCGCCGCGCCCCAGCCCGCCAACGTGCTGGTGCACGTGGCGGATGCCGGCGCCACCGAGGGCGAGCCCAGCGTGACGCACAGCTCCGGGTGCGCCGGCTTCGACACGGCGGCGCTCGCGGCCGCCCGCACGATCACCTTCGTCCCCGCTTCCAAGGGCGGCCACGCGGTTCCCTCATGGGTCGTCCTCCAGATCCGCCCCGTGGCCGCCACCGGAGGTCGCTGAGTGTCGCCTCGCGTGCATCGCGCCCTGATCCCCTTCGCGGCGGCCGGTCTGCTGGCCGGGCCGGCGCAGGCCCAGCGTGTCACGGAAGTGCAGATCGCACCGCCCTTCATGCGCATGGTGCAGGACGCGCAGGCGCAGCTCTCGGCGACGGCCTACGACGGCGACGGCAATCCCGTCACCGTCCGCTTCCGCTGGAGCTCCAGCAACATCAACATCGCCACCGTCGCCACCGACGGCACGGTGCACGCGATCATGCCGGGGACGGTCCTTATCACCGTGACGGCGGAAGCCGAAGGCCGGCGTCCGATCGTCGCCCGCGCCTCGGTCTTCGTGCTGCGCCCGGGGCAGCGGCCGCCGCCTCCGATGCGGGTCTACGTGATGCCGCCACCCTCGGCCAGGCCCATCACACCCAAGACGCTGGTCACGCCCACCACACCGCAGGCGGCGCCGGCTCCAGCCGCGCCGCCGGCCGGCACGATGCCGCCTTCGGCGATGCCGCCGGGAGCGATGGCCCCGGCACCCCCGGCGCCGCCCGGGGGCGCGATGCCACCCAGCGGGACGATGCCTCCCGCCCTGCCGGGCATGAAGCCCGGCGAGTTCGACTCGCTCATGCGGGCGTCGATCAATTGCGGCGAGCCGTTCATGAACGCGACCAACCCGATGCACGCCTGCTGGGACACGCGCGCGGAGATGCGCGATTCAGCCTTCCCGACGCCGGAGCGGCCCGGACTCGACCGCTGCCCGCAGGGCGTGTCCACCGTCATCATGCTGATCCAGGTCAACGAGCGCGGCGGGGTGGACGGGGTGCTGCCCTTCGAGGGGCCCTCGGTCTGCCCCGACTTTACGCGCGCGGCGGTGGAGGCGGCGCGGCGCCTGAGCTTTGTCCCGGCGCAGCGGGGCGGCCAGCCGGTGCGGTCCTGGGTCCGGCTCCGGGTGCGGCCGGAGTAGTTTCCCGGTCATGACGAAGTTTTCCGATCTCCCCGCCTACCTCCTCGCGCCGCTCGAGGGCCGGGGCGATGAAGCCTGGTTCGGCGCGCCGCCCGGCAAGTGGTCGCCGGCGGAAATCGTGGATCACCTCGCCACGGCGATGGAGAACTCGGCCAAGGGGTTCGCCTCGCGCGTCGACAAGCCGCCGATGCGGCGGCGGCCGCGCAGCGTGGCCCAGCGCCTCGCCCACGTCGCCCTGCTCGGGGTCGGGTGGTTTCCGCGCGGCCGCAAGGCGCCCGAGACCACGCGCCCCGCGGCGCGCCCCGATCGCGCGGCGACCGAGCGGCGGCTGCGCGCCGGCGTCGAGGCCTTTCTCGACCTGGAGCGGAGGCTGGTGCCGGCGCGGGCGAGCGACCTGTTCCTCAAGCATCCGGTGCTGGGGGACCTGACGCTGCCGGAGTTCATGCGCTTCCACGTGCGCCATGCGCAGCATCATCGGAAGCAGATCGTGGCGCGCCTGCGAACTGTGCCCTAAGCTGTTAGTATTGAAGCCCGATGCCTGACGTTTCTCTCGCAAGAAGCCCCTTGATGCTGCTCGCGGGGACCGCGAACCGGCCCCTCGCCGAGGAAATCGCCGCCGAGCTCAAGCAGCCCCTATGCCAGGTCACCATCCGCCGCTTCGCCGACGGCGAGTTGTTCGTGAAGATCGACGAGAACGTGCGCGGCCGGGACGTCTACATCATCCAGCCCACCAACACGCCCGCCGAGAACCTGATCGAGCTGCTGCTGCTCATCGATGCGGCGCACCGCGCCAGCGCGGCCCGCGTCACGGCGGTGATTCCCTACTTCGGCTACAGCCGCCAGGACCGCAAGGATCAGCCCCGCGTCGCGATCAGCGCGAAGCTGATGGCCAACGTGGTGACCCGCGCCGGCGCCGATCGCGTGCTCGCGATGGACCTCCACGCGCACCAGCTCCAGGGGTTCTTCGACATCCCCGTGGATCACCTCTACGCCGCGCCGGTGCTGACGGCCCACTATCGGATGAAGCGGCTCGTCGAGCCGGTCGTGGTGGCTCCCGACGTCGGCAGCGCCAAGATGGCCCGCGGCTTCGCCAAGCGGCTCAATGCCTCGCTCGCCATCATCGACAAGCGCCGCCCCTCGGCCAATATCGCCGAGGTCGTGAATGTCGTCGGCGACGTCGACGGCAAGGACTGCCTCATCCCCGACGATCTCATCGACACCGCGGGCACGGTGACGGAGGCCTCCAAGGCGCTGAAGCGGCTGGGGGCGCAGCGCATCTTCGTGTGCGCCACCCATGCCCTGCTCTCGGGCCCCGCGGTCCAGCGCCTCACCGACGCCCCCATCGACGAAGTGGCCGTCGCCAACACCATCGCCCTTCCGGACGCGCGGAAGTTCGACAAGCTCATCGTCCTGTCGGTGGGCTCACTGCTGGCCAAGGCCATCGCCAATACCCATCGCGACAAGTCGGTCAGCTCGCTCTTTGACTGACGCGGCGCCGAACGGCGGGCTCCTGCGCGGCGCGGCGACGGCGGTGGCCCGGGGCGGGGCGGCGGCACTTGCCGCCATCGTGCTGGCCAGCTGCGGGGACGGCACCTCGGGCCCCAGCCGGACCCCCGCGTCGATCCTGGTCGTCTCCGGCAATGACCAGGCGGGCCCGGCGGGCACGATCCTCTCCATCCCGCTGCGCATCCGGGTCCTGACCACGGACTCCCTCGCGGTGCAGGGCGTCTCGGTCGGCTGGAGCGTCACCACCGGCAGTGCCTCGGTGGCGCCGGCCACCAGCACTACCAACGCCAACGGCGAAGCATCCACCACGGTGCACCTGGGCACCATCGAAGGACCGGTCACGGTGGAAGCGGCCATCGCCGGCGTACCGGCCGCCCAGTTTGCGCTGCTCAACGGCGACCCCTGCTCCAACACGCCGCCCATGACGACGGGCGTGACGGTCAACGGCACCCTCTCGGCGAGCGATTGCGTCATCTTCGACGGCACGGCGATCGACTTCTACACCCTCACCCAGGCCGCCGCGACGAACGTCCAGGTCTCGATGACGGCCCCGACCTACGTCCCGTACCTCTTCCTGTACGACTCCACGGGCCAGGTGGTCGGCGTCTCCCTCGACCAGATCGACGATTCCACCGCCAATGTGCGCGCCCTGCTCCCCCCAGGACTGTGGGTGGTGGGCGCCAACGCTTTCGACGTCGGCGGGTTCGGCCACTACCGGCTCCTGGCGGGCGTCCATGCCACGGATGTTTCCGCGTGCGAGAGCACCTGGGTGACGCGCGGCATCGACGTGCAGCAGGTGAGCGCCACCACGCCCTGCCCCTTCCCCAACGGGCTCTCCACCGACGAGCTCTTCCTCTTCGTGGGATGGACCGGCCAGGCGATCACCGTCGAGGTCACCGGTGCGTCGTTCCAGGCGGGGATCGAGATCGCCGACGGCTTCTTCGCTACCCGGGCGAGCGGCCAGGCGAGTGGCACGGGCCAGGTGGCGAGCGTGACCTACACCCCTGCGACGACCGACATCTTCTACCTGCACATCACCGGCACCGCGGGGGCCGCGTTGCCATACCGGCTCGTCGTCCGCTGAAGGGGCCGGGCGCCGCACTACCATCTTCCGCGCCCTCCAGCTATCTTGGGCGGCTCATCCAGATACAGTTGCTTCACTTACGCGTACGCGCATAGCCGCCAAGTGGGAACGTCATGGCCAACGCACAGCTGACCGCCGAAGCCCGCACTCCCGGCCGCAAGAAGGGCGCAAGAGCCCTCCGCCTCCTGGGCCAGGTACCCGCGGTGATCTACGGCCATGGGCGTGAGCCGCAGCCCCTCAGCCTCGGCGGCGTCGAGCTGGAGCGCCTCCTCGAGAAGATCGCGCCCGAAAGCACGATCGTCGAAGTCGCCATCGGCGGCCAGACCACGCGGACGCTGATCCGCGAGATCCAGCGCCATCCGATCAGGCAGGGCATTCTGCACGTGGACTTCCAGGAAATCCACGCCGGCGAGAAGCTGCGGCTGGAGATCCCCGTCCACCTGGTGGGCACCGCCGAGGGCGTGCGGAACCAGGGCGGCATCCTCGACCAGGTGCTCCGCACCGTCGAAATCGAAGTGCTGCCCGAGCACATCCCGGAACACGTCGAGCTCGACGTCTCAGCCCTGGTGATCGGCCGGTCGCTGCACGTCTCGGACCTCTCGATACCGAACGTAGTGATCCTCACCGACGCTTCGCTGACGGTCGCGACGGTCTCGGCGCCGCGCCTCGAAGAGGAAGTGGCACCCGTGGCCGCGGTGGTCGAGGGCGCCGAGCCGGTGGCGGTGGCGGAGCCCGAGGTCATCAAGAAGGGCAAGACCGAGGAAGAAGCCGCCGAGGAGTAGGCCGCGGCCACCAAACTCATCGTCGGCCTGGGCAATCCAGGCACCGAGTACGAGGGCACCCGCCACAATGCCGGATTCTGGCTGGCCGATGCCCTCGCGGCGCGTTGGCACCTCCCGCGCTGGCAGCGACAGGCCAACGCCCGCGCGACGGGCGGCCGCATCAGCGCCGGGCGCGTGCACCTCCTGAAGCCCCTGACCTTCATGAACGACTCGGGTCGCGTGCTGCGCGGCCTGCGCGCACCGACCGCCGAAGACGCCGTGCCGGACATCCTTATCCTCGTGGACGACGTGGCGCTCGACGTCGGCGTCTTCCGGCTGCGGGCGTCGGGCTCGAGCGGCGGCCACAACGGCCTCAAGAGCGTCGAGGCCGCGCTCGGCACGCGCCACTACGGCAGGCTGCGCATCGGCGTCGGACCCCGGCCCGCGGGCGTGGACCAGGCCGACTTCGTCCTCGACGACCTTCCGCGCGCCGAGCGCGATGTTATCATGGATCTGATGCCCGGCATGTGCGACGCGGTCGAGTGCTGGGCCGCCCAGGGGATCGAGCGCGCCATGGCGATGTTCAACCGCAAGCCGAAGGCCGAGGAATGAGAGCCCGAACGCCACTGTTGCTGGCGCTGGCCGCGCTGCTTGCCTCAGGCGGCTGCAAGAAGGGGAGGCGGGCGATCCAGGGCGGCGCCGCGGCGGTAGCGGAGACTCGCGCGGCGGCCGAGCAGTCGACGCAGGCCGAGGTGCTCGATCCCTCCGAGGCGCTCGCGGCAGCCAGCCGTGCCACCGGCACCCCCGTCGGCCCCCCCAAGGTGATCGCCTTCACCGCGACCGACACCGGCATCACCGGACCCGACTCGGTGCCGAACGGCGCCGTGGAGATCCGCCTCACCAATCGCGGACAGGCGCCGCACGAGCTGCGGTTACTGAGGCTGGCTCCGCAGATGACCGCCGAGCAGGCCATGGCCGCCCTGAGCCAGGGACCCGACCTGCCCCGCAGCCTGAGCCCGCGCGGCGGCGCCGGCCCCGTCATGCCCGGGAAGTCGACAACCGTCGTCGAGCTGCTGGGACCGGGCACCTACCTGGCGCTCTGCCACCTCAACGCCGGCGACGGCAAGGCGTGGTATACCAAGGGTGTGGTACGGACGCTGACGGTCACCGGCGTGGCGCCGGCGCGGCCGCAACCGCCGGTCATCCCGGCCGGCAGCGCCATCGTCACGTCCGACAAGACCTGGAAGTTCGGCGTCTCGCTGCGGACCAGCTCGCAGCGCACGCTGCTGATCGAGGGCCGCAACCGCCGCACCGACATTCCCGGCGGCGACAACATCATCATGCTCGAGCACTATGGCCGCGAGGGCCACGACGCCGTGATCATGCGCGCCACCGAGCCGCGGCAGATGCGCGAGTACGTGGCGTGGCTCGAGGGCCGCCGGCCCGACCCGCCCGACATCGTGGGCGGTATCCCCGGCCTCGTGCCGCAGATGCGCGCCTGGTTTCACCTCCAGCTCGAGCCCGGCGCCTACATCATCTTCTGCCCCAACTTCCACCAGCGCACGGGGGCGCGCGGCTTCGAGCTCGGCGAGTACGATCAGTTCGTTGTGAAGTGAAGCGGGCCGGGCCCCGCCCTGGAAGCCCGGCTAGCTTTCCGCCCATGTTACGCATCGGCATCGTCGGACTCCCCAACGTCGGCAAGAGCACACTCTTCAACGCCGCGACGTCCTGCTCTTCCGGTGCAACGTGTAGGTTGGATCGGTGATTCCCGCGATCGCACTCTACGCGACCATGACCGTCGCGGCCGCCTTCCAGGAGGAGTTCGCGCCGCTGGCCGGCGCCCTCGCCGCCCACAACGGGCACGGCGAGATCTGGCTGGTCGGCGCCGCCTGCGCCGCCGGCAGCTGGCTGCACGGCGTCACGCTGTACGGCATCGGCCAGCGCGCCCGCACCATCGCCCGCCGCCCCGCACTGCAGAGACCCCTGGCGATGATCCGCACCCACCGCCTGAAGGCGCTGCTCGGAATCCGCTTCTTCTATGGACTGCGCCTGACGCTGCCGCTGGCCTGCGGCGCCGCGGGCATTCCCTTCGGGCCATTCGCGCTCTGGACGGCGGTCTCCTCCCTGGTCTGGGCGGCGGCCTTCTCCACGCTGGGCTGGTTCGCCGGCGAGCTCGGCGTCCGGCTGATGAAGGACGTGCGCCACTACGAGGTGCCCGCCGGCGCCGTGCTGCTCCTCCTGGGCTTCGCCTTCTATCTCTGGCGGCGGCGCCGGCTGCGCGAGGCCGAGCTGGCATGAACCGCCGGGTCACGCCGGGTTCGGACCCGGTCTTCTTCGACCCCTCGGGCCGCCGGCGCCGGGTCATCAACCGCGCGACGCTCGCCATCGGTGTGGCCACCGGCTTTGCGGCGGTGATCTTCGTGCTGAGCCTGCTCGCGGCCCCCTTCGTCACCCAACCGGGGCTGACGGGACAGCCCGCCCGTCTCCAGCAGGGGCGTTCGGGCAGCCTCATCGCGCCCCGGCGGGCGCGGCTGTCGCGGCACTTCATCCAGCAGGCCCGCGCGGCTCTGGCCCGCGAGATCGCGGCCGACCGGCCGGTGCCGCCCGGCGCGGCCGACACCATCGTGGCCGCCTTCTACGTGACGTGGCAGCAGAACGGCCGCAACCAGCTGATCGCCAACGCCGACAAGCTCACCCACCTGATGCCGGAGTGGATGCACCTCGCGCGCGACGGGTCCGGACTCGACCTGCGCGACTGGGACCCCGTGGTGACGCCGATGAACACCGAGGTCGTGCAGATCGCCAACGCGCACGGCATCGACATCCTGCCGATCCTCAACAACGCCGAGGCCCGCGCCTTCGACCCCGAGCGCGCCGCGTTGATGCTGCGTTCCCCCGAGCGCCGCCGCGCCGTCGCCTTCAAGGTCCGCGATTTCCTGGTGGGCAACGGCTTCGACGGCGTCAACGTCGACTTCGAGTCCCTGCACGAGGAGGACTACGCGCGGCTCCCCGCGTTCCTCGCGGAACTCAAGTCCGTGCTCCCCGAATCGCTCCTCGTCACGGTGGACGTCGAGGCACGGCTCGCCCCCGAGATGGTGGCGCGCCTTGCCCACTCGGCCGATTTCGTGGTGCTGATGGCCTACGCCCAGACCGGCACCGGCGAGGAGCCCGGCCCGCTGGCGGCGGTGCCGTGGTACGACAGCATCCTGACCCGGCTCGCGGCGGCGGTGCCCCGGGGCAAGCTCGTCGTCGGCGTCGGCAGCTACGGGATCGACTGGACGCGGGGGCTGGGCGGCGTGCCCATCACCGTGGAACGCGCCTGGGAAGCGGCCAAGGACCACCGGGAGGGCGAGACGCCGCAGCAGGTCGTGGACTTCGACGACGTCGCGCTCAATCCCACCTACGTCTATCGCGGCGACACGACCGACGCGCACGAGGTCTGGTTTCTCGACGCCGCCTGCGTCTACAACCAGCTGCGCCTGGTCCAGCGGCACGGCGCGATCGGCACCGCGCTCTGGGTGCTGGGCGCCGAAGATCCGTCGCTCTGGGCGATCTACGACCGCCGCCACCGCGGCTCGCTGCCGCACCCCTCGGTGCTCGACACGGTACACGCCCCCGGCGGGCTCACCTATACGAGCGACGAGGGGGAGATCCTGTCGGTCGCGGCGCTGCCGAAGGACGGGCTGCGCCACACCGACCTCGACTCCGTCACCGGCCTGATCACCGACGAGAGCTACCTCGACTATCCCCAGTCGTTCGTGGTCCGGCGGCAGGGGTACCACGCCGGGCTGCTGGCGCTGACCTTCGACGACGGCCCCGACGACCGCTGGACCGACATGATCCTCGACTCGCTCGCCGAGCTCGGCGTGCCGGGCACCTTCTTCCTGGTGGGCCAGAACGTCGAGAAGTACCCGGACGTCGTGCGACGCATCGTCGAGGGCGGTCACGAGGTGGGGAACCACACCTTCACCCACCCCAACATGGCGGTGACCAGGCGCCGCCGCGCGATCCTCGAGCTGAACGCGACCCAGCGCGTCCTCGAGGCGGTGACCGGCCGCTCCACCACGCTCTTCCGAATCCCCTACAACACCGACGCCGAGCCGCAGAACGGCGATGAAGCCGGTCCCCTCGTCCTGGCGTCGTCGCTCGGGTACGTGACGGTCGGCGAGCAGATCGATCCCCAGGACTGGCGGCTGTTCGACTTCGACGCCAACGGCGTGCGGCAGCCCCGCAGCCGGGGCGCCATCGCCGACACGACGGTGGCCCAGGCGCACAGCGTCCACGGCAACGTGATCCTGCTGCACAGCGCCGGCGGCGACCGGTCGGCGACGGTCGAGGCGGTGCCCCAGATCGTGCGCCGGCTCGAGGCGCAGGGCTACCGGTTCGTCACGGTGTCGACGCTGCTCAACACCACCTTCGACGCGGTGATGCCGAAGGTGACGGCGCGCGACCTCGTCCTGGTCGGCTTCGACAAGGCCACCTTCGAGCTCCTCGACGTCGCCGAGATGCTGCTCACGGCGGGATTCCTCTCGGCGCTGGTGCTGGCGCTGCTGCGCGTGATGCTGGTCGTCCCGCTGGCCCTCGCGGCGCGGCGGGGCACGCGTCGCCTCGTCTTCGACCCGGCGTGGCGCCCACCGATCACCATCATGATCGCGGCCTACAACGAGGCCACCGTCATCGAGCGCACCGTGCGCGCCGCGCTGGCGAGCACCTGGCCGGACCTCGACATCATCGTGGTCGATGACGGATCCACCGACGGCACCGGCGCGGTGGTCGAGGCGGCCTTCGCCGGCGAGCCGCGGGTCCGGCTGCTGCGGCAGGCCAATGCCGGCAAGGCGGCGGCGCTGAACCTGGCCATCGCCGCGGCGCGCCACGAGGTGCTGGTCGGCTTCGACGCCGACACCCAGGTCGAGGCTGGCGCCGTGGCGCAGCTGGTCCGCCACTTCGCCGATCCGGCCGTGGTCGCGGTGGCCGGCAACGTGAAGGTCGGCAACCGGATGAACGCCCTCACCATCTGGCAGTCGATCGAGTACATCACCAGCCAGAATCTCGACCGCCGCGCCTTCAGCTGGCTGAACGGCGTGCTGGTCGTGCCGGGGGCGATCGGCGCCTGGCGGCGCTCGGCGGTGCTGGCGGTCGGCGGCTACGTCAGCGACACCCTCGCCGAAGACATGGACCTGACCTTCCGGCTGCGGCGCGCCGGGGGACGCATCGCGAGCGACGCCGAGGCCGTGGGATGGACCGAGGCGCCGGAGACCTTCCAGGGTTTCCTGCTCCAGCGCTTCCGCTGGACCTACGGATCGCTCCAGGTGCTCTGGAAGCATCGCGGCGCGCTGGGACGTCACGGCTGGTTCGGCCGCCTGGTCCTGCCGGCGCAATGGCTGTTCAGCGTGGTGTTCCAGATCGTGGGGCCGATCGTGGACCTGCGGCTGCTCTACGCGGTGCTGGCGGTGGCATTCTCGTACTTCGCGACGCACCAGGACTTCCAGCCGCTGCCGCAGCTTGCCCGCATCCTCGCGCAGACCGGTTTCTTCTACGGCCTGTTCTTCGCCGTCGAGCTGGCGGCGGCGATCGTGGCGGTGCGCCTCGACGAGGAGGACATGAAGCAGCTGTGGTGGATGTTCTGGCAGCGGTTCGTGTACCGGCAGACGATGTACTACATCCTGTGGAAGGCGGTCGTCGGCGCCGTGAAGGGCAAGGAGTTCGGGTGGGGGAAGGTGCAGCGGACCGGCACGGTCCGGCAGGCGGGAGCCGCCCCCATCTAGCGGGACGACTTCCCCACTTCCCCTCTTCCCCACTTCCCGACTAACTTTCCGGCTCACATACCGCCTGCTCCCGTCGCACCAGCGGGGGCCGATCAGACCAGAGGAGGTGCCTTTCGTGACCCGTCGCTACGAAGTCGTCTACATCTTCGACGCCGCCCTGGATGAGGCCGCCGTGAACGAGCGGCTCGCCAGGTTCAACGCCCTGCTGGGCGCCGGCGTCCAGCCCGCCGTCAATCACTGGGGCAAGCGCAGTCTCGCCTTCCCGATCCGGCGCCACGAAACCGGCTACTACGTCGTCTCGCAGTTCGAGGCGGAGCCGACCGTGCTGCCGGAGTTCGAGCGCGCCATCAAGCTCGAGGAGAGCGTGGTGCGCTTTCTCGTCGTCGCGCAGGGGCCCGAAGCGCCGGCGCCGGTTCCGGTCGAAGCGCCCGTCGGCGTCGAGGAGGATGACGAATAATGATGAAGTCCACGCGGTCCAAGACCTGCCCGGTCTGTGAAGCGGGCGTCCGGGTCCTCGACTACAAGGACGATCGTGCCCTCGGACGGTTCTTGACCGACCGCGGCAAGATCCTCCCCAGCCGGCTCTCGGGGATGTGCGCCCGTCACCAGCGCCAGCTCGCGACGGCGATCAAGCGCGCCCGCCAGCTGGCCCTGCTGCCGTACATCAAGGGCTACGGACAATAGCCTGACGGCCCCGCCGCGCCGGGCGTCCCGGAGCGCGCTGCGGTTCCTGTTCGGCGCGCTGCTCTACCTCGGCCTCGCCTTCGTCAGCCCCGCGGCGATGGTCGCGGCGCCCCTCGCGCTGCTCCTCCTCTTCCAGCGGCCGGCACGGCGCGAGGCGGCACTGGCCGGCGCGCTCCTCGCCTTCACCGTGTGGAGCATCGTGGGGACGCGCGACGACTTCGGGCGCTTCGAGGGGGCCTGGGTCTGCCTCCTGGCCGGGGGCGTCGCCGTCACGCTGGGCTTCCGCGCGCAGGAAGCACGCGGCCGCCTGGTGAGCGTCGGGCTGTACGCGGTGGCGACGGCCGCCGCGGCGGGCGTCCTCCTCATCGGCGTCACGCCGTTTTCGTGGAACGAGCTCTTCTGGCTCGCGACGCGGCACTACAGCATGCAGGCGCGGCTGGTGCTGGAGCTGCTGGCGAGCCAGCTGCAGGGCGCGGCGGGCGGCCCCGAGCTGCTCCAGACTATCGAGGCGACACTCGACCAGATGGTCGCGCTGGTGGTCCGCCTGCTGCCCGCCCTGGTGCTGCTGCAGTCGATGGCCGCGCTCGCGGCGGCCTGGGCGCTGTACCGCTGGATCGTCAGGCACCCCGAGGGCGACCCGCTGCCGGCGCTGCGCGACTTTCGCTTCAGCGACCACCTGATCTGGGGCGTGGTGCTGGCGTTGATCACGCTGGTCTTCCCCGGCGTGGAGACGCTGCACCTGATCGGCGGCAACCTCGCGGCCTTCTTCGGGGGATTGTACGTCGTGCGCGGGCTGGGCATCGTCGCCGCGATCGCCGCCGCGGCCGGCGTGGGCGGGCCGTTCGTCGCGCTGGCGGCGTCGGTCCTCACCATCTTCCTCATGCCGCTGGTGATGTTCGGCGCCCTCGCCCTCGGCGTGACGGATACGTGGGTGGACTGGCGCAAGCTGGCATTGAAAGCGAAAAACGGCTGAACGCTGAAGGCTGAAGAAAGCGGCATCGTTCAGCCTCAGCCTTGAGCCCCTGAGCACACAACAACGGGAGCTTCGCAATGGACGTCATTCTTCGTCAGGACGTGGACAAGGTCGGCCAGGCCGGTGAGCTCGTGACGGTCAAGGACGGCTTCGGCCGCAACTTCCTCCTGCCGCGCGGCCTGGCCTACCTCGCCACCGACGCCAACAAGCGGCGGCTGGAGGCCGAGCAGGCGCAGAAGGGCCGCAAGCACGCCGCCGAGGTCCAGGCCTCGCGCGACGTGGCCGCCCGGCTCGAAGCGGTCTCCCTCACCTTCACGATGAAGGCCGGCGAGGGCGACAAGCTGTTCGGCTCGGTGACCGCGGGCGACGTCGCCGAACGGCTCAAGGCCGAGGGCTTCGGCGTGGACAAGAAGTCGGTGGAGCTCGAGGAGCCGCTGAAGGCGCTCGGGGTCTACAAGGTCCCGATCCGCCTCCACAGCGAGGTCAAGCCCGAGGTGCGCGTCTGGGTCGTCCGCGAGTAAGGCGTTGACGGCCGCGATCGCTTATCTCGACGGACCCCGCTTGCGCCGGTCGCTCCTCGCGGCCTCGCAGTGGGTGGCGGCGGGCCGGGAAGAGCTGAACCGCATCAACGTCTACCCCGTCCCCGACGGCGACACCGGCACCAACTTCTTCTTCACCATGAAGTCCATCACCGAAGCGCTCCAGCGCGTGGGCGACGCCCCGCTGCCCGAGGTCTCGCGCGCCGTCGCCCAGGCCGCGGTGCTGGGATCGCGCGGCAACTCGGGGATGATGCTCTCCCATTTCCTGGTCGGCTTCGACGAGGGCGTGGGCGCGCGGTTCCGCATTCGCGCCCGCGAGCTCGCGATCGCCATCCGCCAGGGGTTCCAGCGCCTCGAGGCGGCCCTCGAGAACCCGGTCGAGGGAACCATCCTCACCGTGTGCCGCCAGGCCGCCGCCGGCGCCCAGGAAGCGGCCGATCGCGGCGCCGACGTGGGCGGCGTGGTGCGGCAGGCCCTGGTCCACGCCGAAGTCGCGCTGGAGCACACCCCCGACCTGCTGCGCGAGCTCAAGAAGGCCGGCGTGGTGGACGCCGGCGGCATGGGCTTCGTCCGCATGCTCGAGGGGATCGTGCGGCTGATGGACGGCACCGTCAGCGAGGAGGCCGTCCAGGACGCGCAGGCCTTCATGGGCGCCGCACCGGCGGCGCTGGCCGAGGTCGTGGAGGACCGCGACCACCGGTTCTGCGCCGAGGTGCTGGTGCGGGGCGACGCGCTGCCCAGCAGCGCCCAGGCCCGCGAGCGGCTGCACGAGCTGGGGGGCGGCTCGCTCCTGGTGCTCCGCACCGCCGACCTGCTCCGGGTGCACGTACACCTCAACGAGCCGGAAACGCTCTTCCAGCTCGCCGGGGGCTGGGGGGAGGTCGTCACCCGCAAGGCCGAGGACATGCGGGAGCAGCACCGGATGCTGACCGAGGCGACGCGTGCCGTGGCGATCGTGGCCGACAGCTCCTGCGATCTTCCCGACGATGTCCTCGACCGGCACGGCATCGGCCTGGTGCCGCTCCAGGTCATGATGAACGACCAGGTCTTCCAGGACCGGATCGAGATCCAGGCCGACGCCGTCTACCGCGCGATGCGCACCGGCGCCCAGCTGACGACCAGCCAACCGACCGTCGCCAAGTTCGCCGAGTCGTTCGAGCACGCCCGGGCGGGCGCCGAGAACGTGATCGCGGTCATTCTCTCCTCGGGTCTCTCGGGGACCTACGCCAACGCCGAGTCGGCGCGGCGGGTCTTCCGCCAGGGCGGCGTCCAGCTGGTGGACAGCCGCAGCGCGTCGCTGGGGCTGGGGCTGCTGGCGCTGCGCGCCGCCGAGCTGGCCGAGGCGGGGTGGGACGCCGCCGCGATCGTGGCGGAGGTCGAGAGGCTGCGCAGCCGGTCGGGGATGTTCTTCACCGTAGACACCCTCGACAACCTGGTGCGGTCGGGCCGGGTTTCCCGGGTGAAGGGGTGGCTGGGCAACCTGCTGGACATGAAGCCGATCCTCTCCCTCGACGACGAGGGCCGCGTCACCCCGGTGGACCGCGTGCGCGGACGGGCGGCCCTGCTGCCCCGCGTCCTCGACCTGATCGAGCAGGCCCTGCCGGACCGTTACGTCCGGCTGCGCATGGGAGTCGTTCATGCAGACGCCGAGCCGATGGCGCGCGAGATCCGGGACGCGCTCCACCGGCGGTTCCGGCCGTTCGAGATCGTGGTCAACCCGATCACGGCGGTGATCGGCGTGCACGCCGGCCCCGACGCCTGGGGCGTTTTCTGGCAGGTTGAGGACGGCATCCCCGAGGGGGCCGGGAACAAAACGGCGGGCAACCGGATATGACGAAAAGGCCGCCAACGCGGACGGCGAAGAGCCGGCCGCGGCGGCGTCCGGAGTCCGGCGCGGCGCTCGACGCAGCGGTCGCCGCGTGCGAAGAGCGGAAAGCCGTGGACGGTCTGGTGCTGGACCTGCGCACCCTGTCCGACGCGGCCGACTATTTCGTCATCGTTTCCGGGACCTCCGACACGCATGTTCGGGCCATCGCCGAGCACGTGATCGCGAACTTGCAGGCCGACGGTGTCCGGCCGTACCAGGTGGAGGGGCTGAACCAGGGCCGGTGGGTGCTTGTGGATTACGTGGACTTCGTGGTCCACGTCTTCCATCCCACGCTCCGGGCCTTCTATCAGCTGGAAGGACTGTGGGGAGATGCGCCCCACCGCAGTTTGTCGTAACGTCGTAAGATCCCAAGGGGAGCACTCATGCGTCGACGCCTCGTTCTGATCGCCCTGCTGGGACTCCTGGTCCCGGCCGCCGCCCGCGCCCAGTACTTCGGCCAGAACAAGGTCCAGTACCGCACCTTCGACTGGCACGTCATCGAGACGCAGCACTTCGAGGTCCACTACTACGGCTCGGAACGCCAGGCGGCGCTCGACGCCTCGCGGATGGCGGAGCGCGCCTACGCCAGGCTCTCGCGCATCCTGCAGCACGAGTTCCAGGAAAAGAAGCCCATCATTCTCTACCAGTCGCAGTCGGACTTCGCGCAGACCAACACCACCGAGGGCGACCTCGGCGAGGGCACCGGCGGCTTTACCGATTTCGCGCGGAACCGCATGGTGCTGCCGTTCACCGGCTCCTACGCCGACTTCGAGCACGTGCTCCAGCACGAGATGGTGCACGCCTTCCAGTACGACATCTTCAGCCACGGCCACGCCGGCGCCGGCCTGCAGACCATCAGCGCCGTCAACCCGTCGCTCTGGTTCATGGAAGGCATGGCCGAGTATCTGTCGATCGGCCCGGTGGACCCGCACACCGCGATGTGGATGCGCGACGCGGCCATCCACGGCCGGATGCCGACCATCGAGCAGCTCACCTACGACAACCGCTACTTCCCCTACCGGTACGGCCACGCCCTGTGGGCCTACATCGGGCAGAAGTGGGGCGACGAGTCCATCGGCGCGATTCTCCAGGGAACGCTGTCGGGGGGCATCGAGCACAGTTTCCAGCGGGTCCTGGGGATCAGCCTCGAGAACCTCGGCGACGAGTGGGTCGAGGCGGTGCAGAACACCTACCTGCCGCAGCTCCCCGACCAGCAGCGGCCGCGCGCCATGTCGCACCTGGTGCTCAACGAGCGGAACTCGGGGGGCGGCTATCACGTGTCGCCGCAGGTCTCGCCCGACGGCAGCCGCGTGGTCTACCTCTCGGAGCGCAATTTCTTCTTCGTCGACATGTACATCGCCGACGTCGCGACCGGGAAGAAGGTCCAGAAACTCGTCCAGTCGTCGCTCAACGCCAACTTCGAGTCGCTGCGGTTCATCAACTCGACCGGGGCGTGGAGCCCCGACGGCCGGGAGTTCCTCTTCGTCTCGAAGAACCGCGGTGAGGACGTGCTGAACATCCTGGACGTACGGCACCGGAACCTGGTTGGGCGCCTGCGCCTGGGGATGGTCGGCATCACCAACCCGAGCTGGTCCCCCGACGGCAGCCGGATCGTCTTCACGGGGTTCAACGGCGGGTGGAGCAACCTCTTCCTGGTGAACCGCGACGGGTCCGATCTGCGGCAGCTCACCGACGACGCCTACGCGGACCTGATGCCGACCTGGTCGCCCGACGGCCAGAAGATCGCCTTCTGCACCGACCGCGGCCCCGACACCGACTTCTCGATGCTGCGCTTCGGGAACCTGCGCATCGCCCTCTACTGGCTGGACGGCGATTCGATCCAGGTCCTGGACCGGATGGACGAAGGCAAGAACGTCAACCCGGTGTGGGCGCCCGACGGCCAGTCACTGGCTTTCCTGTCGAGCCGCACCGGCATCAACAACGTCTTCCTCTACGACTTCGGCGCGCACGACATCTACCAGATTACGCGCGCCTACACCGGCATCACCGGCATCACCGATCTCTCGCCCGCCATCTCGTGGGCCCGCGACGCCGACCGGATGGCGATCACCTACTACGAGGACGGCGCGTACAACGTTTACACCATCGACAACCCGCGCGCGCTGAAGCGCGAGCCGTACCGCAGCAACCCGGCGCAGGCGATCCAGTATGCCAACGCCGCCGCCCAGCCGCTGCGCCTCGAGAACGCGCTCGGCTCGCAGCTGCGGCGCCCGCCCGTGAGCGACGCGCCGTCGATGCAGAGCGCCGCAGCCGCGGCCGCGCCGGCGCCGAATCCGGCGACGCTGCCCGGACCCGTGGCACCGCCACCGACTCCGGCCTCGCCGACGCCCTCGCCAACCTCGGGCTCGATCTACCGCCAGGGCGGCACGCTGCGCCCCAGCGATACCGAGCCCGCGGCCGCCGCGGCGGGCGGGCCGGCACCGCTGTCGGTCGCATCGCTCCTCGACAGCGCGGAGCTGGCGCTGCCCGATACCAGCGAGTTCCACCTGCGGCCCTACAAGGTGCACTACGCCGCCGACTTCGTGAGCCGGCCCACCATCGGCTACGCCCGCGACAACTTCGGCCGGGGATTCTTCGGCGGCGCGGCCATCCAGCTCTCCGACCTGCTGGGCGACCACCTGCTCTCCTTCGCGGGCTCCATCAACGGCCGCATCTCCGAGGCCCAGATCTTCGCCGCCTACGTCAACCTGGCGCATCGCTGGAACTGGTCCGTGGGGGGGGCGCAGGAGGTCTACTACTACTATTCCGGCAACGGGACCGTCACCAACACCCCGAGCGGCGACATCGTCAGCCAGCCGCTCGACCGGTGGATCGCGCGCCAGCTCTTCGCCCAGGCCATCCGGCCCTTCAACCGGTTCCAGCGCTTCGAGGCGAGCCTGTACGGGGTGGACCTCTACCAGAGCACTCTCAACCGGATTACCCAGTACGACCTGGGGGGCATCCCGAGGGCCGGTTTCGACAGCATCTCGAACGGCCGCAACACCTTCTACGCCGTGCCGTCGGCCGCGCTGGTGTACGACAATTCGCTCTTCGGCTATACCAGCACTTTCTATGGAACGCGCTACCGCCTCGAGGTCGGGCAGGCCATCGGCGGCTACCAGTACACGCAGCTGGTCGGGGACTACCGGAAGTACATCTCCCTCGGCTTCCCCTGGACGCTCGCCGGGCGGATCACGTCGGTCGGGCGGTTCGGGCGCGACGAGAACATCTTCCCGCTCTTCCTGGGGACCCCGGACCGGGTGCGCGGCTACACCTACGGCTCGTACGTGAACAACGAGTGCGGCGCGAACGGCACCCAGGAAACGTGCGCCGAGCTCAACCGGCTGATCGGCTCGCGCATGGCCGTCGCCACCGCCGAGTTCCGCTTCCCACTCATCCGCGGCAACGCCCTGGGGTTCCTCCCCATCGCCCTGCCGCCGATCGAGGGCGCCGTCTGGTACGACGCGGGGATCTCGTGGACCGCCGGCAACTCGATTCTGTGGAGCCGTCCCGCCAACCCGACGTCGAACGACCGCTGGCCGCTCACCGCGTACGGCGCATCGATACGCATCAACCTGCTCGGCTTCGTGATCCTGAACATCGACTACGCCGTGCCGCGCACCCGGCCCGGGAAGAGCGGGTACTGGATCCTGTCGTTGAATCCGCCGTTCTAGAGGCTGAAGGCTGAAAGCTGAAGGCAGGCAGGGCCCCGGGATTCCGGGGCTTTGTTTTGGATCTGTATCGATCCTCGAGCCTTCAGCCTTCAGCCATCAGCCTTCAGCCTTTCCGGCTCTTGGAGTGCGCTCATCGCGGGACTAGATTTCCTCCTCACATCGTGCCCAAACGGCTCCTGTTCCTCGCCCTGATTCTCGGCGGCTGCGGCAAGTCCGGACGCGACGCCGGCGCGAGACTCGCCGCCGACTCCAAGTCCGCGCAGGCGCGGGCCCAGACGGCCGTCGCCTTCCGGATCCCGGTGCGCGGCGGGCCACTCGACATCTACTCCCTGCCCTCGCTCGATACCACGCTCGGGGGCGGTGGCAGCCGCCTCAGCGGCGCCCGCAGCGCGGTGGGCGTGGACATCCCGGGCCGCCGGCTGCTCTTTCTCGACTCGACGGGCGCGATCGCGTCGTTCGACCTGGTGAGCCTGCGCCAGAAGGTCGTGGGACCGCGCCACGCGAGCGCGACCATCGGCGCCGACGGCTCGCTCCTCGCTGTGGACTCGTCAGGCGCCGTGACCGAGTCGCAGCCCTGGGGCACGCGCACCTGGCCCGGATCGCTGGGGCGCGGCGTGACCCACATCTTCGCCGCGCCGGGACCGCGCCTCATCGTGATCCGCCACACCGTCGCGGGCGATTCGCTCGCCGTCGTGGCGCGGGAGAACGGCACCGCCCAGTCGCTCGCCGTGCCGACCGCGGTCGACGAAGTTGCCAGCCGCGATGGCGACGCGGTGGCCTTCGCCACCGATTCGGGTCTCGTGGTCTTCGAGGACCGCGAGATGGACCGGCCCTGGTTCATCCGCCTGGAGGGCACGCCGCGCGCGGTGATCTTCTCGCCGTCGGGCCACCGCCTCTACGTCGCGCTGCGCGACCGCAACGAGATCGCCGTGGTGGACCGCTTCACGCACCGCGAGCGCGCGGCGGTATCGCTCCCGGGCCCGGCGGCGGCGCTGCGCGCCGATCCCTGGGGCCGCGCCGTGCTGGCCCGCGCCGCGGCCGAGCGGGGCGTGGGCGACACCTGGGTCGTCGGCGTGGCGAGCAACAGCGTGGTGGGACGGTTTCGCGGCACCTGGTCGAGCGACCTGCCGGCCGCCGCCGAGGGCGGGGTCATCCTCTCGCGCGAAGGCACGTCCATCGTCGCGCGGGACATCCACTCGCTCGACTCGCTCGCCGCGGTGGCGGACGGCGCCCGCGATCTGTGGTTCGCGGGCCGCTGGGCACCGACGTCGGCCACCGCTGCGATGCGCGCGGCGGCCGCGCAGGCGGATGCCGGCCAGCGGGCGGCCGATGGCGGCAAGACCGCGGCGGTGCTGCCCCCGGCCGCCGACCGCCAGGCGCCGACCGCCAGCCGCCAGCCGGCCACCGCCGACCGGAAAGCGCTGGTCGCCGACCAGGCCCGGGCCGGATTCTGGATCCAGCTGACCTCGACCTCGAGCGAGAGCGCGGCGCACACCCTGGTCGCCGAGCTGCACAGCCCGTACGCCCAGGTCGTCACACCCCGGACCGAGGACGACACCTGGCGCGTGATGGTCGGACCCTTCTGGACCCGTGAAGCCGCCGACTCGGCGGGCCGCTCCATCGGCCGCCCCTACTGGGTCGTGGATCGCTCCCGCGAGGCGCGCAACTGACCATGACCGTCACCCAGCTCCTGACCGCCGACCTGGAACTCGGCGTGCCGGCGCTGCTCGGAGGCGCATCGGTCGTGGCCCTCGTGCCGGCGACGGAGCTGCGGGGCTGGGCCGCCGACATGGCCTGGGCCATCGCCCGCGCCGCCGCGGCAGGCGGGCGCCGTACGGTGCTGGTGGACTGTTTCGTGGGCGCGCCCACCCTGCACGGGGCCGAGGGCAACGACGAGGGCCTGGTGGACGTCTTCGAGTACGGCGCCTCACTCAACCGCATCGTCAGAGAACAGCCCCAGGCCGACCTCTTCTTCATCCCCGCCGGCACCTACTCGGCCGACGCCGAGCCGCTGATGCAGCACCCGCGCTGGAAGCGCCTGAGCGCCGGCTTCCGGCACGAGGAAGCGCTGCTGCTGCTCTACGTCGCCGCCGAGCACCTCGCCGGACTCGCTGCCGAGCCCGACGGGATCATCGTGCTCGCGCCGCAGGGACTCGAGCTGGCCGCGGTGGACGCCCCGGCGCTCGCGCTGGCGGTCGGCCGCGGGATGCCGCTCCTGGCGGTGGTCGCCGACGAGGAGTCGGTGGCCCGGGTGAGCGGCGTGCACGCCGCGCTCCCCGAGCCCCAGCCCGATCGGCGGCCCGAGCCGCCGCAGCCGGTCTTCCGCGAGCGCACGTCGGCGCCGATGGCGATGCTGGTGGAGTCGAGCCGGCCCCGGCGCGGCTGGATGGTCTGGACGCTGATCATCCTCGCCGCCGGCGCGGCAGCGCTCCGCTTCGGCGTCCTGGGGCCCACGGGCTCGCGGGCCGCGCCCGCAGTGAGCCCGGTGCCGGGTGCCGTGCCGGCCCCCGCCGCTCGCGCCGGCGCCGAGTCGGTGCAGGCCGCGCCCCCGCCGGCTCCGACCGCCGCCGAGTCGCTGCCCTTTGCCGTGCAGGTCGCCGCGCTCCCCCGCCTCGCCGACGCCTTCGTCCTGTCCGACACCCTCGCGGCCCACGGCACGCCGGCGATGATCGCGCCGGTCCGGCTGCGCGGCCGGCCCCCGCTCTACCGGGTGCATGCCGGGCCGTTCGCGACGCGGGCGCGCGCCGACGCGGCGCTGGCCGCCTTGCGCGCGGCGCGCCTCCTGTCGGCGGACGCGGGCAGCGTCGCCAGCGTGCCCCTCTCGGTCGCCCTGGGCGAAGGGCGCACGCGCGACGCCGCGATGGCCGAGCGCGCCCGGCTGCGCGCCGCGGGCGTCCCCTCGTTCATCCTGGGCCAGGCCGACGGCAGCTTCCGGCTCTACGCCGGCGCCTACGACGCCGGCGCCCAGGTGGCGCTCCTCGAGGACCTTCTCACTCCAACCGGCAACGCGGGCAATCTCGTCCCGCGAACGGGGTACGTACCATGAAGCTTCGCCGACTCGAGCTCTCGGGGTTCAAGTCGTTCGCCGACACCGTCGAGATCCAGATCGGCGACGGCGTCACCAGCATCATCGGCCCCAACGGCTGCGGCAAGTCGAACGTGAGCGACGCGGTCCGCTGGGTGCTCGGCGAACACAATCCCCGGGTGCTGCGGGGTGCCCGGATGGAGGAAGTCATCTTCCAGGGCAGCTCGGGGCGGCGGGCGCAGAACCTCGCGGAGGTCTCGCTCTTCTTCGACAACACCGACCGGCTGCTCGACCTCGACTTTGCCGAGGTGGTCGTGACGCGCCGGGTCTCCCGCTCGGGCGAGAGCGAGTACTTCATCAACAGCGCGGCGGTGACGCGCCGCGAGCTGATCGGCAAGCTGGCGGGAACGGGCCTGGGTACCGACCAGAGCGTGGTGATCGAGGCGCGGATGGTGGACGCGCTGCTGAGCGACCGGCCCGACGACCGGCGCGCCCTCTTCGAGGAAGCCGCGGGCCTGGGACTCTACCGCGACCGGAAGCGCTCGACGGAGCGGCGGCTGGAGGAGACGGCGGCCGACCTCATCCAGGTCGAGAACCTGATCGGCGAGGTGCAGAGCCGGGTCCGCTCGCTCGCCCGCCAGAAGAAGCGCGCCGAGCGCCACGGGGAGATCCTGACGCGCCGCTACCAGCTGGTGAGCGCCCTGGCGCGGCTGGACGTCGCGGCGATCGACGACGCGCTGCGGATGATCGACCAGCGGCGCGCGCAGCTCGCGAGGGATCTCCCGGCCGCGCGCGCCGCCCAGCAGGAGCGCGACCGCGAGCGCCACGCCGCGGTGGAGTCGCGCGCCGGAGCCGAAGCGCAGCGCAACGAAGTCGAGAAGCGGGTCGGCGAGATGCGGGTCGCCGCCATGACGCTGGAGAACGACCTCAACCTCTCGGCCGAGCGCACCCAGAACTCGGCGGCGCGCCGCGAGCGCGCCCTGACCGAACGCGGTGACGCGCAGGCGGCGGCGGTGCGCTTCGAGCGCGAGCGCGAGGCCGCGGCGGCCGAGCGCGCGGCGGCGGAGCGGGATCGCAGCGCGGTCCAGATGGAGCTCGGCCTGCGCACCCGCGCCGAAGAGGTCTCGAAGGAAGCCCTCGCGGCCAAGCGGGCCGAAGTGCGCGCGCTGGAGGACGGCCTCCAGCGCCAGGCCGAGGAGGTCCGGCGCCAGGGGGGCGAGCGGCAGGCGCTGGAGCGCGAGCTGGCGGACCTGCGCGAGGCCCTCGGCGGCGCCGAGGCGCGGCGCGAGGGACTGCGGCGCGAGCGTGAAGTCGCCGGCAACCACGAGACCGACGTCGTCTCGCGTCACACCGCCATCGGCGAGCGCCTGGTGGCCCTCGGCCTCGAGGCCGACCGCGCGCGGCACGCCCTGGCCGAAACCCGCGAGCACGAAGCACGCCTCCGGGCCGACCGGCGCGCCACCGAGGAAGCGCTCGCCCAGGCGGCGGCGCGGCGCGACGCCCTCGCGCAGCTGGAGCGCGACCACGTGGGGCTCGCCCCCGCGGCCGCGGCCCTGCTCGATGCGCGGGAGCGGTTCGGCGCGGGCGCCGTGCTGGGTCCGCTCTCGGACTTCGTCCGCGCCTCGCGCGACGACGTCGCCGAAGCCGAGAACGTCCTGGGCGAGTGGCTCCACGCGGTGCTGGTCCGCGACCTGGTGGTGTGCGACGCCGTGAATGCCTGGCACCGGGAGACGGCGCCCGGCCCCCTGCTCCTCCTGCCGGTCGAGCCGGGTCCGGTGGGCGGCGGCGCGGACGGGGCGCTCTCCCGGAAGGTCAGCGGCGAGGCGCACGCGGCGGCCTGGGTCGCGCGGCTGGTCGCGGGCGCTCAGCCCTTCGCGCCCGCGGGCGAGGCGATCCTGCGCGCCAACGGCGCCGTGTATCTGCCCGGACCGCTGTCGGCCGCCGGCCCGCTGCGCCGGCGCGCCGAGCTCGAGGCGCTGGGCGACGATGCCGCGCGGCTCGAGGCCGACCTCGGCGAGCAGGCCCGGATGCTCGCGGCGGCCGCCGACCGGCTGGCCCGCATGGAGAGCGACGCGGCGGGCGCCGAGAGCGCGGTCGAGACGACCCGCATGCTCGAGCGCCACACCGCGACCGAAGCCGACGACGCGCGCCGCCAGGTGGCGCACCTGCAGCGCGACCTCCAGGTCGAGGAGAGCAACGTCGCGCGCCTCACCGAGCGGCTGGTCCTGGTAGAGCGGCGCCTCGCCGAAGTGAATACGGCGCTCTCGCAGTCGGAGCTGGAGCGCGTGCGCCTCGAGGGGCGGCTCGGCGAAGAGCGCGCGCGCCTCACCCAGCTCGAGGACGAGCAGGAGGCGGCACGCGAGCGCCGGGTGCACTGGCAGGTCGAGGACGTCCAGGTCACCGCGCGCTTCAGCGCGGTGCACGAGCGCGAGGAGTCCGCCGCCGCCGCGTCGCGGGAGCACCGCGCGCGGGTGGACGCGCTGGAGCAGGAAGCGGCGCGCCTCGAGGCCGAACTCGCCGCGCTGGAGCGCCAGCGGGCCGCCTGGCACGAGGACCTCACCGAGCGCCGCGCCTCGCTCGCCGAGCTGGAACGCGCGGCCATCAGCGCGGCCGAGGGCGTCCTCTCGGCGACCGAGACCCTCGGCATCGGCGAGCAGCGGCTCGAGGAGGCGCGCAGCCAGGTCGCGACGCTGACCGAGGAAAGCCACCGCATCGAGCTGGAGGCCAGCGAGCTGTCGGCCTCCCGCCGCGTCATGGGCGAGCGGCTCGCCACCGAGTGGGGGCGCCCCTTCGACGAGATCCTGGCCGGCCCGGCCGAGGTCGCCGCCCCGCCCGAGATCCTGCGCGCCGAAGCCGACGAGCTGCGCCTCCAGCTCGAGGCGATGGGGCCCGTCAATCCGCTGGCGGTGGAGGAGCACGACGAAGAGCTGAAACGGGTGACGCACCTCATCACCCAGCGCGACGACATCGTGCACGCCAAGACCGCGCTCCAGCAGTCGGTGCGCGAGCTGGACATCGTCGCCCGCGAGCGCTTCCTCACCACCTTCGAGTCGGCGCGCACCAACTTCCAGCGGGTCTTCGAGACGCTCTTCGGCGGCGGCGCGTGCGACGTCTTCCTGGTGGACCCCAACGACCCGCTCGAGAGCGAGATCGAGATCCACGCCCGGCCGCGCGGCAAGAAGACCGAGCGCATCCACCTGCTGAGCGCCGGCGAGCGCTCGCTGGTCGCGCTGTCCCTGCTCTTCGGCATCTACCTGGGCAAGCCGAGCCCCTTCTGCCTCCTCGACGAGGTGGACGCCCCGCTCGACGACGCCAACATCGGGCGCTTCACGCGCCTGCTCGACGAGTTCAAGGCCAGGACGCAATTCATCGTGATCACCCACAACCCGCGCACCATGGCCGCCTCCGACGCCATCTACGGAGTCACCATGCAGGAGCCCGGCGTGTCGAGCGTCGTGTCGGTGCGCCTGAACGAGCAGACCGCCGCGGCGTGAGGCGACGCGCGCTGGCGGCCGCGGCCGTGCTGTTCGCCGTGGCGCCGCTGCACGCCCAGGTCCCGCGCGCCATCTCGCCGCGCCTGGCGCGCGCCGTCGCCCGCGGCGACACCACCGTGGTCGCCTGGGTGATCGCGCGTCCCGCCCAGGACCTCGCGGCGCTCGCCGCCGATCTCACCGCCCGCGGCGGACGCGTCCGGTTCACCTCGCGCTTCGTCCACGCCGTCTCGGTGGAGCTGAGCGGCTCCGCCCTGGCCGCCATCGGCCGCCTGAACGGCGTGGTGCGCGTCCAGCCGGTGGGGACGTACTACAGGCCGAAGGTCGAAGGCCAAAGGCTGTTGTCAGACGGCCCACCTTCAGCTTTCAGCCTTCAGCCTTCAGCCCCGGGCGATTCCATCTACGGCGCCAACCGCTGGGTCGCGGCCCAGCTCGATATCGGGGCGCTGCACACCCGGGGCCTGAGGGGCGCCGGCGTCCGCGTCGCCCTCTTCGATGCCGGGTTCAACACCCTCCACCCGCTGATGGCGGGCGCCAACGTCGTCGCCCAAATGGACTTCGTCAACAACGACAGCATCGTCCGCGACCAGCCCGGTGAGACGCAGGGCGAGATGGGGCACGGCACGGGAACCTGGTCGCTCATCGCGGGCCGCAGCCCCGGTGTGCTGTACGGCGTCGCTCCCGATGCCGAGTTCCTGCTCGCCAAGACCGAGTACACGCTGACCGAGACCCGGGTCGAAGAAGACCGCTGGGTGGCGGCCCTCGAGTGGGCCGCCGGGCTCGGGGCCCAGATCATCAGCTCGAGCCTCGGGTACCTCAGCTTCGACAACGGCTTCACCTACACCCCGGCGATGCTCAACGGCGACATCGCCATCACCACCGTGGCGGCCGACAGCGCCGCGGCGCTCGGCGTCCTGGTGGTGGTCGCCGCCGGCAACGAGGGCCCCGCCGCGCGCACGCTCGGGACACCGGCCGATGCCGACTCCGTTGTCGCCGTCGGTGCCACCGACTCCCTGGGACGGGTCGCACCGTTCAGCTCGCGCGGGCCCACCGCCGACGGGCGCATCAAGCCGGAAGTCTCGGGCCCGGGGGTCCTGGTGACGGTGGCCGCCATCGACAACGGCACCGTGACGGTATCGGGCACGTCGTTCTCCACCCCGCTCGTCGCCGGGCTCGCCGCCCTGGTGCAGGGCAGCCGCACCGGCCCCGCCATCGACCTGCGCGAAGGCCTCTTCCAGGCCTCCACCCAGTTCGCCCGGCCCGACAACATCCTCGGCTACGGCATTCCCGACGGACTGAAGCTCTATGGATTCCCGCAGGGCGTGCGCGCCACGGGCCCGAGCCCCGGCAACCTCGGCACCGTGACGCCGACCTTCACCTGGGAAGCGGGAACGCCGCCCTCGCGTGCCGGGCCCAACCTGTACTTCCTGCGGGTGTGGACCGACTCCAGCCAGCGCAACCTGCTGATCGACACCATCGTATCCACACCGAACTTTACGGTGACGCGCGGCGTGCCGGCGGGGACGCGGCTCTTCTGGCGTATCGTGGCCTCGTCGACCCTCGGCGTCGCGGAATCCACGCTGGTGCAGGGCCCGAGCGTCGTGCCGGCGTGGACCACCTTGCTCACCCTGGCCCTGCCGCAGGGCGCGACTATCCGCGATTCTCTGCCCCTCTTCGTGTGGCGCTCACCCGACGCGACCCAGCCGCCCGGGCCGTTCCGCTACGATGTGGACGTCTATCCGGCGTCGCGCTCGCCGCAGCTCGCCGTGGCATCGGCGCGCGGACTCGCCGACACCACCTTCCAGCCCACCACGCCGCTGGAGCGCAACCTGCCCTTCCGCTGGCGCGTGGTCGCGCACCTGGGCGCCGACAGCCAGATCGTCACCAGCCCCGGCACCTTCCTGGTCGCCGACGCCTCGACGCCCGTCGCGACGGTCCTGTTCCAGAACTTCCCGAACCCCTTCCCCAACGCGACCGTCGGCCTGGCGACGACCTGCATCTGGTTCGACGTCGCGCAGCAGGGCGACGTACACCTCGAGATCTTCGACATCCGGGGCCGCCTGGTGCGGCGCCTCGCCCCCTCGCCCACCGTGCCCGCGGTGCTGCCGGCAGGACGCTACGGCCGGCCCGCCGGGGACGCACCCGGCACCTGCGACGATCGCTTCGCCTGGGACGGCCGCGACGACACGGGCGCCCCGGCGAGACCCGGCGTCTACATCTACCGCCTCACCGCTCCGGGCTTCCGCGACACCAAGCGGATCGTCTACCTGGGTCCGTGACGATCAGGCTGGTGACGGTCGGGACGGGAACGGTGACGCCGTCGGCGACGCGCGCGAGCGCGGCGCACTGGGTCGAGGTCGAAGGGCCCACGTTGTCCGGCAGTCCGCCGCCAGCTGCCAGCCGCCAGCTGCCAGCCGTTCGCCTGCTGCTCGATTGCGGCGCCGGGACCGTCCACGGGCTGGCGCGGCACGGCCTGCCCTGGCAGCAGATCACCCACGTCGCGATCTCGCATTTCCACGCCGATCATCTCGGCGAGCTGCCCGCGCTGCTCTTCGCGATGAAGTACGGCGCGATGGAGCCGCGCAGCGCGCCGCTCACGCTGATCGGCCCGGCCGGCCTGCGTGCCAGGCTCGACGGCTTCGCTGCCGCACTGGGATCCTGGGTCACGGAGCCGGGGTTCTCGCTCGAGGTGGTCGAAATCGCACCGGAGAGTGGCTGGCAGCTGCCAGCTGCCAGCGAACAGTCTACTGCCGGCCGCCAGCTGCCAGCTGCCATCCAGCTCGTGACTGGCGTCACGCTGACCGCCTGCAAGACTCCGCACACCGACGAGAGCCTCGGGTACGCCGTTGCGACCGGGGAGGGGCGCCTGGTGTATACAGGGGATACCGGACCCGGCGACGCGCTGGGAGACTGGGCCAGAGGATGCGACCTGCTCCTGGCCGAGTGTTCCCTGCCCGACGCCAGGGCGATGGCCATTCACCTGACGCCCGGCGGCGCCGCGAGGCTGGCGGAGCGGGCAGAGGCAAAACGGCTGGTTTTGACGCATCTTTATCCTCCCGTCGAGGCCGAGGACATTCTCGGCATCGTCGGACGGACGTACCGTGGGCCGACGATCGTAGCGCGGGACGGGGATCGGTTCGAGATACGCTGACAGCTCCGAGGTCGCATGCTCATCGTCATGTCGCACAGCGCCACGACATCGCAGGTGGAGATCGTCGTTCGCGCCATCGAAGAGATGGGCTACCAAGCCCGCCCGATGCCGGGCAAGCAGCGCACGGCCGTCGGCCTGGTGGGCAACGACGGAAAAGTGGACGCGTCGCGCCTGCTGGGCCTCGAGGGCGTGCTGGAGGTCATCCACGTCTCGCAGCCCTACAAGCAGGTCTCCCGTGAATGGAAGAGCGAGAACACGCTGGTGCGGCTGCCCGGCGGCCTCACCCTGGGGGGCGAGGAGATCTGCGTGATGGCGGGCCCCTGCTCGGTCGAGAGTGAGGCCCAGATCATCGAGTCGGCGCGGGCGGTGCGCGATGCCGGCGCGGTGATCCTGCGCGGCGGGGCCTTCAAGCCGCGCACCTCGCCCTACGCCTTCCAGGGGCTGGGCCGCAAGGGCCTGGAGCTGCTGAAGAAGGCGCGCGAGGAGACGGGGCTGCTCATCGTGACCGAGGTGATGGAGCCGGAGAGCGTGGAGCTGGTCGCGGAGTACGCCGACATCCTCCAGATCGGCGCGCGGAACATGCAGAATTTCTCGCTTCTCAAGCGGGCGGGACGCTCCAAGAAGCCGGTGCTGCTGAAGCGCGGCATCGCCGCGACGATCACCGAGCTGCTGCTGAGCGCGGAGTATCTCCTCGCCGAAGGCAACGACCAGGTGGTGCTCTGCGAGCGCGGCATCCGCGGCTTCGACCCCGCGACCCGCAATGTCTTCGACCTCACGGCCATCCCGGTGGTGCAGCGGCTGAGCCACCTGCCGATCATCGCCGACCCGAGCCATGCGACGGGCCTGCGCGAGAAGGTGATCCCGATGGCGCGGGCGGCGGTGGCGGCGGGCGCCGACGGGCTGCTCATCGAGGTGCATCCCCACCCCGAGCGCGCCCTGAGCGACGGCGGGCAGAGTCTGACGCCGGAGCAGTTCACCGAACTCATGAAGCAGTGCCGCGCGATCGCCGAGGTCATCGGGCGGCGCGTCGCGGAACCGGTGGAGGCCCGTTGACGGCGCAACGAGTCCTGCGGCGCGGCGTGGCCTTCGCCGCGGCCGTGGCCGGGGCCGGTCTCGCCCTGCCGCTTCGCCTCGCCGCCCAGGCGACCGACGCCGGACCGATTCTCGACGGCGCCGTCGCGGCCTTTCAGCGCGTCGGCACGCTGCGCGCCGACTTCACCCAGAACGTGCGCGACGAGATGATCGGCACCAACTCCACCAGCCGGGGGGAGTTTCTCCAGCAGCGGCCCAACAAGTTCTCGATGCGCTGGCGCCAGCCGGCCGGCGACGTGATCCTGGCCGACGGTTCGTGGCTCTGGGTCTACCTTCCCTCGTCGGCGCCCAACCAGGTCGTGACGTCGGCGGTGACCAGGGGACCGGGACGGACGCCCGACGTCGTCGCCGAGTTCCTGGAGCAACCCCGCGAGCGCTTCACCGTGTCCTACCTGCGCAGCGAAGACATCGGCAACCGCCCCGCCGACGCGCTGTCATTCGTGCCGCGTCAGCCCAACGGGCCCTACCGCCGCGTCATCATCTGGGTGGACCGCGGCGACAGCCTGCCGCACCAGGTCGAGATCACCGAGGCCTCGGGGACCATCCGGCGCATCACCTTCGACAAGATGAAGGTGAACGTCCAGATCCCGGCGTCGAGCTTCATGTTCCGTCCGCCGGCGAACGCCCGGGTGGTCGACGCCTCGAGCAACGAGGACTGAGGCCGACATGACCGATCCGGCCGCCGCGGGAGACGCCGCATCGCGCATTCGTTTCATCGAGTACAAGGGCAAGCAGATTCTGTTGCAGGACGCCTCCAACCTCCCCAGCGCGGCGGACGGATTGCCGCTGGTGGCGCTGTCGAAGTCCATTGCCGCGAAGCAGCCGCCCGCCTCGCTGCTCATCCTGACGATCGTCACCAACTCCCGGTTCGATCGGAAGCTCATCGAGGCACTCAAGGAGCTGACGGTCCACAACAAGCAGTATGCCAGGGCATCGGCGCTGGTGGGTCTGTCGGGGCTGCAACGCTCGGTGTACGCCGCCGTGAGCCAGCTGACGGGCCGGCGGTTGCCGACCTTCAACACCGAAGACGAGGCGAAGGAGTGGCTGATCAGCCAGGCGTGATGCCCGGGCGGGGCGCCGTCACCGCGCGCCGCCCGAGCGAGGGGACTCAGCCCGCTCGCTGAGGGCGTCTGGCATACTTGTACCATGGTACCATAGTGTCAAGCCGGGGCGCCCTTGCGCGCGCAAGCACCCATCGGCATTCTCGGTTCCCCTTGCCTCTCGAGTGTTCGTGAACTGTCCACGTTGCGGAAAAAAGACGACCCCGGGCGCCGACAAGTGTGGTTGGTGCGGCCTCCAGCTGGTCAAATCCCCAGACGCTTCGCCGGCGGCGCCTCCGCCCAGCGCGCCAAACCGGCCGCCCGCCTTCCAGCCTGGTGGCGGACGGCCAGCGGCTGCGCCCCCGCCGCCCCGGCCACAGGCACCGCCACCGCAGGCTCCACCACCCGCGCCGCCGCCGCCGCCGCCCGTGATGCAGCCGCCGGCTCCGCCGGCTCCGCCGCCTCCACCGCCGCCACCGCCCGTGGTGCGGCCGCCGGCTCCGCCGCCACCACCACCGCCAGTGATGGCACCGCCGACTCCGCCACCGCCGCCACCGCCGCCGGTGATGGCGCCGGTGCACACGCCCGACCTGGTCCACGCGCCCCTGGCCCCGGTGGAGCTGCCACCCGTCGCCGCGCCGCCGCCGATGCGCGTTTCTGCCGCCCCGCCCGCGCCGCCGCCGAAACGGAGCGGAGGCGGAGGCATCCCCAAGTGGGCGATCGCCGCCGGTATCGTGGCGGTGCTGGGCGGGGCGGCGTACATCCTGCTCGGCCGCGGCAAGGCGGCGGCGCCCGGCGCTGCCGCGGTGCCGGCCCCCCCGGCGCACCAGGTCGCCGCTCCGGCCGACACGACGCATCGGCAAGCGGCGGATGCCGCCGCGGCGGGTGTGGGCTACATCCGGGTCATCGGCGATCTTCCCGATGAGGCGATCATCTGGCTCGACAGCACCCAGCAACACGGACGGACCTTCTCGGCGGCCCCGGGGAGCTACAACCTCGAGATCGAGACCGACGATTTCGAGCCCTGGGAGAAACAGATCGCGGTGCGCGTCCGCGACACGACGCGCGTGCGCGTCGAGCTGGTACTGAAGTCGGATTCGTCGCAATCCCGCTAGCGGCGGTCACGCTGGAGGCGATTCTCGCCGCCCGGGGGCGGCTCGAGGGGCTGGTGCGCCGCACGCCGCTGGTGCGCCTCGAGCTGCCGGACGTCCCCTTCGAGATCCACCTCAAGCTCGAGAATCTCCAGCCCATCGGCTCCTTCAAGCTGCGCGGCGCGGGCAACGCCATGGCGCTCGCCGGCCCCGCGGCGCTGGCGCGCGGCGTCTACACGGCGAGCGCGGGCAACATGGCGCAGGGGGTGGCGTGGTGCGCCCGCGCGGCCGGCGTGCCGTGCACCGTGATCGTCCCCGACCGCGCGCCCCGGAACAAGCTCGCCGCCATCGAGCGGCTCGGCGCCCGGGCGATCGTGGTGCCGTTCGACGAGTGGTGGCAGACGCTGGTGGATCACGGCTATCCGGGGATGGAAGGCCTCTTCGTGCATCCGGTCTGCGACGCCGGGGTGATCGCCGGCAACGGTACCATCGGGCTCGAGATCCTCGAGGATCTGCCCGACGCCGACGCGATCCTCGTCCCGTTCGGCGGCGGCGGCCTGAGCTGCGGCATCGCCGCGGCGGCGCGCGCGCTCAGTCCCCGCACCCGGGTGTACGCCTGCGAGATCGAGACCGCCGCGCCGCTGTCGGCGTCGCTCGCGGCGGGTGAGGCGCGCACCATCACGCCCCGGCCCAGTTTCGTGGACGGCATCGGGGGCAAGAGCGTCTTCGCCGAGATGTGGCCGATGGCGCGGGACCTCCTGGCCGGCGCGCTGGTGGTGTCGGTGGAGCAGATCGCCGACGCCGTGCGGCTGCTGATCGAGCGGGCGCGGGTCGTCGCGGAAGGCGCGGGTGCCGCGCCGCTGGCCGCGGCGCTCGCCCACCGCCCCGACGCGCGGCGCGTCGTCTGCGTGGTAAGCGGCGGCAACATCGACAGCACCAGGCTCGCCGAGATCCTGCGGGGGAACGTTCCGTGAGCCGGCCGGTGCGCCTCGCGCTGGCGATCGGCCTCGCCGCGGCGGCGATGGTCTCGCGCGCCGTTGCCCAGGCGGCCCCGGCCAGCGGCGCGCTGGAGCGCTGGCCGGCCTTCGTGCAGGCCTTCGACGCTTTGGTCCGCGCCGACAGCATCGTGGGCGCCGGCACCGTACTGGTGGAGGGCGGGCGCACGGTCGCCCACCACGAAACCGGGTGGGCCGACCGCGACCTCAACCAGCGGGCCGACGAGCGCTCGATCTACCACTGGGCATCGATCACCAAGACGCTGACCGCCATCGCCATCATGCAGCTGCGCGACCGGGGCCGCCTCTCGCTCGACGACCATGTCACCACCTGGGTCCCCGAGCTGCGCCAGGTGCACGATCCCTTCGGCTCGATGGACGCCATCACCATCCGGATGCTGCTCTCGCACACCGCCGGCTTCCAGAACCCGACCTGGCCCTACGGCGCCGGCAAGCCGTGGGAGCCCTTCGAGCCGACGCGCTGGGAACAGCTGGTCGCGATGATGCCGTACCAGGAGATCGCCTTCCCGCCCGGAAGCCGGTGGAGCTACAGCAACCCGGCCTTCATCTACCTGGCGCGCATCATCGAGGCGATCACCGGCGACCCGTACCAGACCTACATCCAGAAGAACATCTGGACGCCGCTCGGGATGACGGCGAGCTACTTCGGCGCCACGCCCTGGCACCTGGCCGACCAGCGCTCCAACAACTACACGCTGCGCGCCGACAGCGCCGGGCACCAGGTGGTGCTGGCGAACGGGCGCGACTTCGACCCCGGCATCACCATCCCGAACGGCGGGTGGAACGCCCCGCTCGGCGATCTCGTCACCTACGTCGCCTTTCTGTCGGGCGCCACGCGCGGCGACAGCGCGCGGTCGCGGCGCTACGACACCGTGCTGCGCCGCGCCAGCCTCGAGGAGATGTGGCGGACGGTGGTGCCGCTCCCCCAGGGGGACCGCGCCGGCGACAGCTTCGGGCTCTCGTTCTTCCTGCGCCACGACGGCGAGACGCTGCTGGTCGGCCACACCGGCGAGCAGGCCGGCTTCCGCTCGTTCGTCTTCCTGAACCCCCGCACCTCGGTGGCGGTCATCGCCGCCTTCAACACGACCAACGAGGTCCATCCGCGCGAGTCCGGCGCCGGGTCCGCCGCTTTGCTCCAGCTCGGCCAGGCGCTTCTCCTCCACTGAAGGCCGCCGCAGTCAGCGTTGGCTGCACGGACAGGCCGGCCGTCGTGCGACACGGTCGGGAGTCAGGAAGCTGAGGCCGAAGTACCAGACCCCTGCATCCTGGCCGTCGAGTTCGCGGATGTAACGGCGGCCGACGTCGAAGCGCACCGCATGATCGAGCCCGGAGCGCACGATCAGACCCGCGCCCGCGCCGAATCCGACGGAGAAGCCCGGGCCTTCGCCGACCAGGGGCATGAGCAGGCTGGGCCCACCACTGACCACGAGTCGCACCGCATCGGAGCCCGTCGGGATCGCGACACCGAGGTGGGCGTCGAGGGTGAGCAGGAGGGGAATCGGTATCGCGAAGAGGTTGGCGGCCAGATCGGGGGCGACCAGCGCGCCCTCGAAGTGCGTCGTGCGGTAGGTGAAGAACGGGATGCGGCCGTACTCGGTGGCCAGCACGCTCAGGCCTCCTCCGCTGTACCCTCGCGGCGCACCCACCGTGGAGTCCTGCTGCGCGCGGAGCGGCGCCGCGCACGGCAGGAGGAGCGCGAGGGTCCACGCCGCCGTGGGGAGGCTCCGGATGAGGCGCGCGGCCGCGATCACCGCAGCACGACGAGCACATCCGGCGTGCGGAGCCCGAAGCCGGCGTCGGCCAGCGCGGTGACCAGCGTCCCAAGGATCAGCGCGCAGAGCGCCGCGTACACCGGCACAAACAACCGCCGCGCCGTGAGCATCTCGGGGTAGGCGAGGGGCCGGCCCGCGAACTTGCCCGGCGGCTCGTGGGGCCGGCCGAACTTCTTGTGGGTCTCGATGGTCGCGATGGTGAAACCCAGCGCGCCGAAAGCGATGGCGGGATAGCTCCTGGTGAGAGTGCTGAGCGCGAGCCCGTATACCGCCGACAATGCCGGACTGCGGAAGAACTTGATGAGCTGGAAACCCTCCTTCGGCGCGTCCTTCCACGCGCCCCCGCAGGCGGAGATCCATCCGCCGACGCTCCCCACCAGCAGCGCCATGGCGATCGGGTACGTCGTCGGCCCCCAGCGTTCGAGCCGTACCACGCCCAGCACCACCAGCGCGACACCGGCGGCGTAGACCGCGCCGGCCACCCGCCGCCAGGCCGGGCTCGCCACCACGCGACCCCGCACCGCGAAGGCCATCGGAATGAAGTACTTCCCCTGGTCCTCCTCGCGGATGAAGCTCTTGTGCCATTCCACCACGCCGCGCTCCAGGACGTAGGCGAGGCCGAAGAGGAGGACCATCCCCGACGCGCCGGCGAGGTCGAAGCCCATGAGCGACTGGATGAGCGCCGCCGACACCGCGCCGACGACCACGCTGCGCCCGTACTTCCGGGCGCTGAACCCCTCGTAAAGCGCGTCCTGGTACATCCCCCACGTAGCGGCATGCCAGCCCGCCACTCCTCCGATCAGCATGGCGCGGACCATCGACGCTCCCGGGGTTGGCCGGACCGAAGCGGTCCGGTTACGTTCGTTGGACAAGCTCGAACGACCCCGTTGCCCCGCTGTGCGCCCGGGCGTGACCCGGGTCGGGCCGCTCAGGTCACGCCCTTCCGATATTGAGGCCTGTGGACCCGGTCATCACCCTCACCACCCTCGGCACGCTCGATCTCCGCGACGCGGCGGGGCGGGACATCCGTCCCCTCCTGCAACAGCCGAAACGGCTCGCCCTCCTGCTCTACCTCGCCCTCGAATCGCCCCGGCGCTTCCAGCGCCGCGACACGCTGCTCGCGCTCTTCTGGCCCGACCTCGATACCGAGCACGCCCGCGCCGCGCTCCGCCGGGCGCTCTACTTCCTTCGCCAGCAGCTGGGCGACGACGTCGTGGTCAACCGGGCCGACGACGAAGTCGGCGTCACTCCCGCGCGGCTGGTCTGCGACGCCGCTGAGTTCGACCGGCTGATGGAGGCGGACGATCGCGAGGGAGCGCTCGCGCTCTACAAGGGACCGCTGCTCGAGGGGTTCTTCGTCGCCGGCGCCCCCGAGGCGGAGCGCTGGCTCGACGAGCAGCGCCGCCGCCTCCAGCTCCGGGCCGCCGAGGCGGCGTGGGTCCGGGCCGAGCAGGCCGACGTGCCCCCGGCGGTCGCGGCGGAATGGGCGCGCCGCGCGGCGGCGATCGCGCCGGGCGACGAGGGCGGAGTGCGCCGCCTGATGACGATCCTGGTGAGGGCCGCAGACCGGACCGGAGCGCTGCGGGCCTACGACGACTTTGCCCGGCGCCTCAAGCAGGAGCTGGACGTCGACCCCGACGCCGAGACGCGCGCGCTGATGTCGAGCATCCGCTCCCAGGCTCCCGCACACCCCCGCTCCCCCGCTCCCCCGCTCCCGCCTTCCCACGCGCCGACGCCCGGCGTGGTCGCCGTCGCACCCTTCACGGTGCGCGGCGATGCCTCGTTAGGCTATCTCGCCGGCGGCATGATGGATCTGATCCTGACGGCCCTCGACGGCGCGGGCGACCTCCGTACCGCCGACCCCCAGACGGTGGGCGCCGAGTACGTGGTACAGGGCAGCGTGATCGGCGCCGGCGGGCGGCTGCGCGTCAGCGCCACGCTGCGGCGCGGCGACACCCAGGAAGTGGTGAGCCGCGCCGAAGCGCAGGGGGCGAGCGAGGCGGATCTCTTCGAGGTGGTCGACGACATCGTGCGCCAGCTCATCACCGCGCGCATCGCCGGCCCGGGCGCGCGGCTGGCCCGGATCGCCGCCGTCACGACCAGCTCCCTCCCGGCCCTGAAGGCCTTCCTGCGCGGCGAGCAGGAGATGCGCCTGGGCCGCCACTTCGACGCGGTGTCGGCGTTCACCGAGGCCACGGCGCTCGACGGCGGCTTCGCCCTCGCCCACTACCGGCTGGCGGGCGCCTACGCGGGGACGGCGATGGTGCTCCCCGCGCGCGAGGCCTCGGCGCGCGCCATCGCCCACCGCGACCGCCTGACGGCGCGCGACCAGCTGCTCCTCGATGCGCAGTACGCCTGGCTCCGCGGCCAGGTGGCCGAAGCCGAGCGCCGCTACGGCACCGCGGTCGCCGCCTACCCCGACGATCTCGAGGCCTGGTACCTGCTCGGCGATCTCCTCTTCCACAGCAATCCCTACCGGGGCCGCTCGATCGTCGAAGCGCGGGAGCCGCTGGAGCGCGTCATCGCGCTCGACCCCGGCCACGCGGCGTCGCTGGTGAAGCTGGCACGCATCGCGGCGCTCCAGGGCGAGCACCCGCGGCTCGACGACCTGGTCACCCGCGTCATCGCCGTGAGCCCGATGGGCGACCAGGCGCTGGCGATGCGTGCGCTGCGCGCCTTCGCCCTCGGCCGCGAGGAGGATCAGCGGATCGTGGAGGCGGAGCTGCCGTCGGCGCGCGCCCTGTCGGCGGTGACGACCTTCGGCGACGTGGCGCTCTACACCGGCGACCTCGCCGCCGCCGAGCGGATCGGCAGGGAGTTCGTGGGGATCGCCCGCTCCGACGAGCTGAAGGCGCTGTGCCACCTGGTGCTCGCCCACCTTCAGCTCGCCGGCGGGCGGGTCCAGGCCGCGCTCGCCGAGCTGGATCGGGCGGAGCCGCTGGCGTCGTCGTGGACGCGCGAGGTGCGGGCCCTTTTCGCCGCGATGCCGTTCGTCCCCTTCCCCGACGCCGCGCTGCGCGCGGTACGGCAGGATCTCGAGGGGTGGGACCCGGCCACGGCGCGGCCCAAGGTCTCGGTCCCGCTGCTGCTCCACAACGCCGTGCATCCCCACCTCAGGGCCTGGCTCCTCGGGGTGCTCGATGCGCGGATGCTGGATGCGGCCGGATGCGCGCGGTGGGGCGAGACGATGGCCGAGCTGCCGGTGCCCGAGGGCGAAGGGCCGCTGGTCGAGCGGCTCGCGCGCGCCCTCGAGGCGCAAGGCCGGGTGCTCCAGCGGCGCGGCGCGGATGCGCTGCACACCCTCGAAGGCGCGGGCACCGACATCTGGTATCAGTACGCGATCGCGTCGCCCTTCTATTCGGGCACCTTCGACCGGTTCCTCCGCGCGACGCTGCTGGAGGAGGCGGGCCGCAACGACGAGGCGCTCGGCTGGTACACCGCGATCGCGGAGCGCTCACCCTGGGAGCTGCCCTTCGCGGCGCCGGCGGCGCTGCGGGCAGCGGCGCTCTTTGAGCAGACGAGGCGGCCGCAGCTCGCTGCCGCGTGGTACCGCCGGGCCGCGTCGCTCTGGCGGGAGTGCGACCCCGAGCTGCGGCCACTCCAGGAGGGCGCCGCGGCCAAGGCGAAAACGTTAGCTTAGGATTCACACCTATGAGACCCATCTCGGCAGCACTGCTGGTCGTCGTCATTCCGATCGTCGCCTGCACCGGGCGCGAGCGTCCCGCCAACCGCGCGGCCGGCACCCAGGGCACCGCCGGCGGGGCGGGACCCACCGGCGGCGACAGCGCCTCCGGTCAGCCACCATCGCCCCAACCCGACCCGGTGATCAGCGATACCCACGCGATCTACGTGGCGCGCGGAACCGGAAACACCCCCTGGACGCTGGAAGTCTTTGGCGAGGGCATCCGGTACCGCTGGCCCGACAATCCCGCCGGCGTCGTCTTCCCCGCGGGTCGCGTGGATGGCAACGACTCCTCCAGTACCTGGTTGACCAAGCGTTCCGGCCCGGGGCCGAAGAACATCCAGATGCAGATCCTCAGGCTCTCCTGCGTGGACCCCAAGACCTTCCTGGTCTCGGCGTACCGGGTGGCCCTGGTGGTGGACGGGGTGCAGCGGCAGGGCTGTGCCATGGCCGGCCCGCGGCCGGCGGCTCCCGCGACGCCGCGCCCGGGCAGGCCCTGATGATCGGGCGGCACCCGCGGCGCGCGCTGTTCGTACTCGCCGCCGCGGCGGCGACCGCCTGGTCGGCGGCGCCGGCGCAGAACACCGGCCTGCGCACCCGCAACGTGGTGCTGATCGTCTCCGACGGACTGCGCTGGCAGGAGGTCTTCGGGGGTGCGGCCGATTCGCTGATCAGTTCCGAGCAGGGCGTCGAAGACACCACCGCGCTGCGGCGCGATTTCGGCGGCCGCGACGACGGAGCCGCCGCGCGCCGCGCGCTGATGCCGTTTCTCTGGACCAAGGTCGCCCGCGACGGGCAGATCTTCGGCAACCTCGCGCGCGGCAGCGACGCCCACGTCACCAACGGCCTGAAGTTCTCCTATCCCGGCTACAACGAGATGTCGGCCGGTTTCGGCGACCCCCAGATCGACCGCAACGATTTCGGGCCGAATCCCAACGTCACCGTCTTCGAGTGGCTCAACCGCCAGTCGGCGTTCTCGGGGCGGGTGGCCGCCTTCGCCACCTGGGACGCCTTCCGCGACATCTTCGCCCGCGCCCGCACCGGGCTCTGGGTGCGCTCGGGATGGGAGGCGCCCTTCCCTTCACCGGCCGGCGAGCGCCAGCGCCAACTCAACACGCTCTTCGCCACCATGATCCGGTACTGGGACGACAACACCTTCGACGCGTTCACCCACGCGTCGGTGCTCGAGTACATCAAGGTGCGCAAGCCGAGGGTGCTCTTCGTGGGGTACGGCGAAACCGACGAGTGGGCGCACCAGCGCCGCTACGACCTCTACCTGCGCTCCGCCCACCGGGTGGACGCCTTCGTCGCGGACCTGTGGAACACGATGCAGGCGATGCCCGAGTACCACGGCACCACCACCTTCATCATCACCTGCGACCATGGGCGCGGGGGGACGGCGCACGACTGGACCGATCACGGGCGTAGCGTGGAGGGCGCCGAGAACATCTGGATCGCCGTCCTCGGCCCCGACACCCCGAGGCTGGGCGAGCGCGACGCGGGCTCCGTGACGCAGGGCCAGATCGCGGCGACCATCGGGGCGCTGCTCGGCCACGACTTCCGGAGCGCGGAGCCGCGGGCCGCCGAACCGATCTGGGAGGTGATTCGTCAGGACTGATCGGGGTCTGAATCGTATCCCCAGCGGCTGAGAGCCGCTGCTCGGCAAGGGCGGCGGCTGACAGCCGCCTCGATCTGCCCGTCGCCGCTATCAGCGGCGGCATTGCCGAGCCGCGAGTCTTACTCGCGGGAGCGCGGCCCAGCGGCTGAGAGCCGCTGCTCGGCAAGGGCGGCGGCTGACAGCCGCCTTGATCTGCCCGTCGCCGCTATCAGCGGCGGCATTGCCGAGCCGCGAGTCTTACT
>JBGOSS010000002.1:0-132065 GCA_041476105.1 Gemmatimonadota bacterium | reverse complement strand
TGTGCTCGCTCAACGACAGGCGCCTGGCGATCTCCCCGTTGCTTGAGCCCTCGGCCACCAATCGGAGGATCTCGATCTGACGGCTGGTGAGCGGCCCGGTCGCCCCGCTGCGCTGAGGGCGCGTTTCCAGCTCTCGGAGCAGAGCTTCCCCGGACTCCGCCGCACGCAACGCACCCAGTTCCCTCAGCGCCCGAGTCGCCTCCGCGGCCTCCTGTCGGGCGCGCGCGCGCTGGTGGAGATGCGCCACTTCGACCGCGAGCTCGAGCCGCGTGCGCGCGACCTCGAACGGCGCTCCGGTTTGTTGGTAGAGGTCCGCCGCTTCTTGGAACCGCCGGCTCGCCTCCCTGTGGTCTCCGCGCGCGGCGGCGAGCACTCCCTGCGCCGCGCGCAAGGAAGCCCGAAGTGGCACGGTGCCGACATTCATCGCAATCCCTTCGAGTTCGGCCAGATTCCGGGCGGCCTCCTCCAAGTTGCCCAGCCGGGCTTGAACGCGGATCGCCAGCTCGACGACGACCGCGCGGCCAGTGCGCTCCTGGGGGTGCAACTGGCGGAGCAGCCGGTCGATCTCGACGGCGGCGCCGGCCGGATCATCCCGCTCCAGCAGCAGCGCGGCCCTGCCGAGCAGCGCGGCGGGGTAGCCCTGGCCCTGATCGAACAGCCGCGCCGCCTCGTCGAGTCGTCCCTGGCGAAACCTCAGCTCGCCCAGGCGGGCCAGCGCCTGCCCCACCATCGCCGGCTTGGCGCTGGCAAGGTCGCGCGCGGCCTCGGTCAGCTCCGCCTCCGCCTCCTCCCACTTGCCGCGCCAGATCAGCACGCCGGCGTATTGCGAACGGCACACGCCCGACAGCGTCAGGTTGCGCCACCGCTTTGCGAACTCCTTCACGCGGTGGCACCACTGCGCGGCGCGATCGTAGTCCCGTACCTGCTCGCAGGCGAACATCTGCCAGCAGCACACGACGCCCACCGCGTGCAATTCTTTCACTTCCCCCGCGGTCGCGGCCGCGGTCGCCTCGTCAAGCCGGCGCATCCCGGCCTCGACGTCCCCCGCGGTCACCAGCGCCAGCCCCTCGAGCGCCAGGCCGCTCATTTCGACGCCGAGATCGTTCACTACGCGCCCCAGCTCGGAGGCGCGGCGTGCGAGGTCCTGCGCCCGCCGCGGGTCGTGGCGGCGGAAGATCTCGACCTCGCCCTCGCGCACCAGCAGCCAGCCGTACTCCGGCGTCCGCTCCAAGCCGACCAGCAGGCTGCGGGCACGCTCCAGCCATCCGCTGGCCACGGCGAACTCCCCACGGAACGCGAGATAGTCCCAAACCAGCCAGATGGCCACGCGGGCGGCGCCGCGCGCGTCACCCCGCTCGCGATAGGCGCGGTAGGCCCGCTCGCGCGCATCGAGCGTCAGCGCGGCGGCGTCGAGCCACCAGGACGCGAGCCCCAGGCCTTCCAGGGCTTCCGGAAGCTCGCCGCCCGCCAGCGCGGACTGGAATCGTGCGCTGGCATCCTCCCAGGAGCCGCTCGTCAGGGCCAGCCTGCCAGCTTCAATGAGCGCGTCGGGAGACGCTTGTTGAGGCAACACGGCGTCAACGGTACGACCGGGCAACTGGAGAGTCAAAGCGTCTGACCCGCGCCCGCGGCTGCACGCCGGCGTTGCAGGGATGAGCTCCTGGTCCTTGACTTTATATCGCCTACAAGCAATATAGCCGTATGGCGATTAATAAGCAGGTCGAGGCGCTGAGCCGGGCCTTTGCGGCGCTCGCGGATCCCACCAGACGCGCGATCCTCGCGCGTCTGGCATCGGGAGATGCCGACGTATCCGAACTCATGAAGCCGTTCGCCCTCAGCCAGCCGACCATCTCCAAGCATCTCAAGGTGCTCGAGCGCGCAGGCCTCGTTGCGCGCGGGCGCGATGCGCAGCGGCGTCCGCGCACGCTGGTCGCGGCTCCGCTCAAGAGCATCGATGACTGGTTGGAGTCGTATCGGCGCTTCTGGGAGCGGAAGTTCGCCAGTTTGGACCACTACCTGAAGGATATGCAGAAGCAGGAGAAGAGCCGTGGACGCCCCAGGCGATAAGGAAACATCCGGTATGGAGAACACCAGAAGTGCGAAGGTCACGACGCCCTCCGAACGCGAGATCGTCATCACGCGGGCTTTCGATGCGCCGCGGACGGTCGTCTTCGACGCCTGGACGAAGGCCGAGCACGTCGCTCAGTGGTGGGATCCGGGCCGAGCGCCGCTCGCGGTGTGTGAGATCGACCTCCGGCCGAACGGCGCATTTCGATTTGTCAACCGCGGGCCCGAGGGAATGAGACATCCCTTCACGGGCGTGTACCGCGAAATCTTGGCGCCCGCACGCCTCGTCTTCACGACGCGGATATCGCCGTCGGGCGCCGAATCGGTCGGAACCCTCGTCTTCAGCGAGCACGGGGGCAGGACCACGCTCACGATGACGATTGCGTGCCAGTCGATGGCCGATCGCGACGCCTTGCTCAAGATGCGGATTGACGTCGGAACGTCTCGAACACTTGACAACCTCGATGAGTATCTCGGACACCAGGAGAGACAGCGATGAAGCTTTATACCCCATTGAACTTTGGCGGGAATTGCGAAGCGGCATTCCAATTCTACGAAAAGCATCTTGGCGGCAAGGTACGGTGTTGATCGCCAATGATGTTCCTCTATCCGTCTTCCAGAGAATCCGCAGCGTCTATGTCTATCTTTCTGTCGATTCGGCGGAAGAAGCGGAGAGGGTCCACACGCTTCTTGCTGAGGGCGGGGAGATCTACATGCCGATGGAGGAGACGTTCTATGCGACCCGCTTCAGCCAGCTGCGTGACCGGTTTGGCGTGTCATGGTCGATCATTCGCGAACGTCCCAGACCGTAAACTGACTAACCCCGCCTGAAACAGAAAAGCGCGACGCGAGACAATCTCGCGCCGCGTTTTCAGTTGCCCCTCCTGGGATCGAACCAGGACTCTCCTGATCCAGAGTCAGGCGTGTTGCCAGTTACACCAAGGGGCAGAGAACCGGTGATTTATGGAGCTGAGGGGGCTCGAACCCCTGGCCTCCTGGGTGCGATCCAGGCGCTCTCCCAGCTGAGCTACAGCCCCGAAAACCGAAGCCTCAAAAGCTAACCGGGCCCGCCCCTTTGCTCAACCGACACCCCCGCGGCGAGTTGCGCCGCCGCCGCAAAGACGTGCATAGTCCGGCGTGATGCTCCAGAACCCCCCGCTCCACGTGGACGTGCGCGCCCCGGGCGACACCATGACGGTGTTCTACCCGCCCCACGACATCACCACGGTCGAGCGCGTCTTTCGCTGGTTCTTCAGCGTCCCCCGCTGGGTCATGCTCGGCGGCGCCGCCCTCGCCATCGCCCTCGGTATCGCCGCCGCCTTCCTCGCCTGGCGCCACCGCCGCGCACTCTTCGACTGGGTCCGCCGCCGCCATCTCGAGACCCCGGTCCTCTGGAAGGCCATCATCGGCGCCGCCGCCGTCGTCGTCCTCGCCTTCCTCACCACCGGCGGCGCCACCTTCTTCGTCTACTCCCAGAACAACAACCAGTTCTGCCTCTCCTGCCACACCCTGCACGACGAGGTCTACCAGCGCTTCCAGCAGAGCAAGCACCACCGCATCGCCACCCTGCGCTGCCACGACTGCCACGACGAGCCGCTGGTGGCCGAGGTGCGCCAGATCGGCCTGTGGATGGTGAAACGGCCCGGAAGCGTGGGCCCCCACGCCCCCGTCCCGCGCGCGGTTTGCGCCTCATGCCACGTGCGCAACGACCCCGACAGCACCTGGCAGCGCATCGTCGCCACCGCCGGCCACTCGGTCCACGTCCTCTCCGACACCGCGCAAAAACTCGGCATCGAGTGCCTGACCTGCCACGGTGTCACCGCCCACCGCTTCGTTCCGGTGGCCCAGACCTGCGCCCAGTCGGGCTGCCACGACCAGACTCGCATCAGGTTGGGCCGCATGGCCGGCCAGACCGCCCTGCACTGCACCATCTGCCACGCCTTCACCGCGCCGATTCAGGAAACCCCGGTGGTCGCCCGCGCGCGCAGCGGCCTCGTCCCCTCCACCCGACAATGCCTGGGCTGCCACGAGATGCGGCGCCAGATGGCCGACTTCGAGCCCGAGCGCGACCCCCACAAGGGACGCTGCGGCGACTGCCATGACCCTCACCGCGACTCCATACCGCAGGCGGCCTGGCATACCTGCACCAATGCCGGCTGCCACGCGAGGCCGGATACGCTCACGCCGTTCCACCGCGGTATCCACGCCACCCGCATCGGCGATTGCAGCCGCTGCCACGAAGCCCACACCTGGACCGTCAAGGGCGACGCCTGCCTCGTCTGCCACCGCAACATCCTGAACGAGCCGCGCACCCGGTCCTGAGTCACCGAGCGAGCCGCCTTCATACACCCTTCATGGTCCACCCCTTAGCCTGATCCATGCCTCCCAATCACGCCGCCCGGCTCGCGGGCCTGCGCAGTCTGGTCGGCAATACGCCGCTCCTGGCCATCGCCTACCACTACCAGGGGCGCCCGCGCGTCCTGTACGCCAAGGCCGAGCACCTCAACCTCTCCGGGTCCATCAAGGACCGCATGGCCCTCCACATCCTGCGCGCCGCCCATCAGCGCGGCGCGCTGGAGCCGGGCGCGCTCATCGTCGAAGCCACCAGCGGCAACACCGGCATCGCCTTCGCCGCCATCGGCCGCGCCCTCGGCCACCAAGTCGCGATCTTCATGCCCGACTGGATGAGCACCGAGCGCCGCAACCTGCTGCGCTCCTACGGCGCCCAGCTGCACCTGGTGAGCCCGGAGCAGGGCGGCTTCGAGGGCAGCATCCGGGAAGCCGAAGCCCTGGCGGCCCGCACACCCGGCGCCTTCCTGCCGCGCCAGTTCTCCAACGAGGACAATTCGACCGCACACCTGCTGACCACCGGCCCCGAGATCGGCACCCAACTCGAGGCCCATGGCCTGCGCGCCGACGCCTTCGTGGCCGGCGTCGGCACCGGCGGGACCGTGATGGGCGTCGGCCGCTTCCTGCGCGGGCAGGGACCCGGCGTCGCGGTCCACCCCGTCGAGCCGGCCAACTCGCCCACGCTCTCGACCGGTCACCGCACCGGCAAGCACCGCATCCAGGGCATCTCCGACGAGTTCATCCCGCCCATCGTGCACCTCGGCGAGCTGGATGACGTGATCGCCGTGGACGACGGCGACGCGATCCGCATGGCCCAGCGCCTGGCCAGCGAGCTCGGGCTCGGCGTCGGCATCAGCTCGGGCGCGAACTTCCTCGCCGCGGCGCAGGTCCAGCACCGGCTGGGCGGCGATGCCGTGGTAGTCACCGTCTTCGCCGACGACAACAAGAAGTACCTCTCCACCGCCCTGCTCCAGGACGAGCCGGCCCGCGAGCACCACCTCACCGGCGCGATCGACCTCGACCACTTCCAGGCCTGGCGGCGCTCCTGCCGGACCTGTTTCGCCGACGATGTTGCGATGGCCGAGGCGGAGGGATAGGCTGATGCGCCACCTTTGGAGACCTCCGTGACCTTTCGCGCCCGCCTGACCGTCTCGGCCGCCCTGGCCGTTTCGACCGTCTCGCCACTCGCAGCCCAGTCCACCGATCCCAGAATCGCCCAGATCGTCGCGGCCCCCTCGGCCCAGCGCCTCGAGGCCGACATCCGCCGGCTCGTCGCCTTCGGCACCCGCCACACCCTGAGCGACACCCTGAGCCCCACCCGGGGCATCGGCGCCGCACGCCGCTGGATCAAGTCGGAGTTCGACCGCATCTCGGCCGCCTGCGACAACTGCCTCGGCGTGCGGTTTGTCGGCGACATGGTCGGACCCACCAACCGCATCCCCACGCCGACCAACGTGGTGAGCGTCGTCGCCATCCAGCGCGGCACCTCCGACACCGGCCGCGTCCTGATCATGACCGGCCACTTCGACAGCCGCGTCACCTCGGCCAGCAACGCCACCGACTCCGCCCCCGGCGCCAACGACGACGGCAGCGGCACCGTCGCGGTGCTCGAGGCGGCGCGCATCCTCACCCGCTTCCGCTTCAACGCCACCATCGTCTACGCCACCCTCGCCGGCGAAGAGCAGGGCCTCAACGGCGGACGCATCGTGGCAAAGTGGGCACAGACCAACGGCTGGCGGCTCGAAGGCAACCTCAACAACGACATCGTCGGCAACACCCACGGCGGGGACGGCAGCAACGACGACGACCGCACCATCCGCGTCTTCTCCGACGGCATCCCGCCCACCGAAAACGACTCCGCCCACCTCAGGCAGCGCCGCACCACCGGCGGCGACGTCGACGGCATCTCGCGCCAGCTCGCCCGCTACGTGCAGGTGATCGCCCGCCGCCACATCCCGTCGGTGGACGTCTGGCTGGTCTATCGTCTCGATCGCTACGGCCGCGGCGGCGACCACACCGCCTTCGCCGACCTCGGCTTCCCCGCGGTGCGCGTGACCGAGGCCCACGAGAACTACACCCGCCAGCACCAGGACGTCCGCGTCCTTAACGACACCGCCTTCGGCGACCTCCCCGAAGGCGTGAACTTCACCTACCTGGCGAAAGTCACCGCCCTCAACGCCGCCTCCCTCGCCTCACTCGCCTGGGCCCCCGGCCCGCCGCGCAACGCGCGCGCCGCCGGCGCCGGCCGCTACGCCGCCACCATCACCTGGCAGCCACCCGAAGACTCGGCCAACGTGGCGAAGTACCGCGTCTACTGGCGGCGCACCGACTCACCAACCTGGGATCAGTTCGAGGACGTGGGAACCGCGACGCGCTACGTCGCCACCGGCAGGGTGATCGACAACTGGTTCTTCGGCGTGGCGTCGGTGAGCCGGGACGGACACGAGAGTACGGTGGTGTTTCCGACGGCGGGGCAGAACTAGCTATCTCACACGCAGAGCGCTGAGTATTGCCTCAAGGGATGGGCCTTCGAGCAAGAACACAAACACGCCGCTGATCCGCCGCCCGGCATCGGCGTTGCCGAGCAGGAACGAGGTCTCCACCGCCAGCACCGTGTCCTGGTTGCCGCCGCCGAGTTGACGGGTGACGACGTCGCTCTTGTCGACCGTCACCACCGGCACCGACGGCAGCAGGATCTTCCCCATCCAGCGCGCCAGCGCGTTGAGAAAACTCGACGCCAGGATGTTGCCAGTCTCCTGGAGGCCGGAGCGCTCCATCGCGCCGTGGACGGTGCTGGTCCCCGGCTTGCGGCGCAGCAGGATGTCGATCAGCTGCGCGGCGCTCTCGGATCGCATCACGAAGAGGATCTGGCCCACCAGGTCGCCCAGCACCTTCATCGAGACCACCACCACGTCCTCGCCGCCGGGCGAGGCGCGGTCCACGATCTCGAGCAGCGGCGCCACAAACACCTGCGGAACGTCGATGGAGATCCTGGTGCCGGCGAGCTGGGCCAGTGCGGTGGCGGCGTGGCCCGCCCCGACGTTGGTGACTTCCCGAAGCAGGTCGGTCTGGAGATGCGTGAGCTCGGGCACCTAGGCCTGGTCCTCCTGGGGGAACGGCAGGTCGATGACCATGCCGTCCTTCGCGATGACCGTCTCCGCGAACACCGCGCGGGCCTCGTCGAGCAGCGGCGAGGGGTCCCGTGAATACCGCGCCGAGAGGTGGGTGAGGGCAAGCCGCCGCACGCCGGCCATCTTCGCGACCTGCGCCGCCTCCTTCGCCGTGGCGTGCAGCGTCTCGCTGGCGCGCTCCGCCTCCTCTTCCCCGAAGGTGGCCTCGTGGATGAGCAGGTCCGCTCCCGCCGCCGCCTCGATCGTCGCCACGCAGGGCCGGGTGTCGCCGGTGTAGACCAGCTTGCGCCCCGGCCGCGGCACCCCGACGATGCTCTCAGGCGTGACCACCCGGCCGTCGTCGAGCGTCACCGCCTGGCTGCGCTGGAGCTTGCCCCACAGCGGCCCCTCGGGCACCCCCAGCTCACGCGCCCGGTCGGGGTTGAAGCGGCCCAGCCGGTCGTGCTCGACCAGCGCCCACCCGATGGCGCCGCTGCCGTGCTCGGCCGGAAAGGCGCGCAGCTCGTAGTCGCCTCGCGCCAGCGCCTCGCCCGGCTCCACCTCGGTGATCTCGTACTCGAACGTCGTGCGTTCGCTCCCCATCACCATCGCCGCGCCGAGGATCCGCTTCGCCCCCTTCGGCCCGAAGAAACGCATCGGCTCGGTGCGCCCCTGGAGCCCCAGGGTGCGCGCCAGGCCGATCAGCCCGAGGTAGTGGTCGGCGTGGAAGTGGGTGAAGAAGACGTCGGAGAGGCCGAAGCTCGCGCCGTAGCGCATCATCTGCCGCTGCGTCCCCTCGCCGCACTCGAAGAGCAGGCTCTCCCCCTCGCGCGTCACCACCAGGCCGGCGACGTTGCGCTCGACGGTGGGCCGCGCGGCCGAAGTGCCGAGGAAGAGGACGTTGAGCAGGCTAGAACAACCGCAGGCGGATGTAGCGGCCCGGGTTCTCCCTGAAGTCGGTGAGCAGCGCCCGCAGCGCCTCGTTGGTGCTCCGCAGCTCGCGGACCACGGTGCTGTCGTTGAGCACCGCCGCCGCCGGGCCGCTCCCGCTGTTCACCTTGACGAGGATCGAGTCGAACTGCGCCGTGGCGTGGGCCAGGGTGCGGGTGAGGCTGTCGGCGTGCATCGTCGCGTTGCGCAGGTTGTGCACCGCCTCCGACGCCGCCGGGCCGTTCTGGGCCAGGAGCAGGTTGACCCGCTGGAGCGACTGGCGCAGGTCCTCGAGGGCACCGACCAGCTGGTCGCTCGACGCCGAGGCGCCCCGGTTCAGCGTGCCGAGCAGGGTCTGGGTGTTCTGGAGAGTGGCGCGCAGCTCGCGCGACACTACAACAGCCGTCGCGGTGGCGGTGTCGAGGAGCGCGTTGCTCTTGCGCGCCAGCACCTCGGCCATCTCGCTCATATCCTGCATCCGGTGCCCGCTCAGCGCGCTGTCCCGCGCCAGGGCGCGGGCCGCCACGCCCGGCGAGTACTCGACGTACCGCGCTCCGAAGAGATCGGACGAGAGGATCTTCGCGGTGGCGTCCTCGCGCGGCGGCTGGCCCTTGCGCAGCTCGAGGTAGACGCGCACGTGCCCCGGGCTCTCGAGCACGATCTGGTCCACGTTGCCCACCCGCACCCCCGAGGTGCGCACCGGGTCGCCCTCCTTGAGGCCCGCGACGTCCTCGAAGGTCACCGGGACGATGACCGCCTTGGCGAACGACTTGCCGCGCAGCCACATCATCAGGAAGGTGAAGGCCGCCGCGCCCATGACCAGCATCAGGCCGACCGCCACTTCGCGCTTGTAACGCAGCTCCATCTAGTGCTCCGCCTCGAGAAGCTGGAAATCGCGCTCCAGGAACTCGCGCACCACCTCGTCCTTCGCGTTCACGAACTCTTCCGCCGTGCCGACCTTCCGGATCTTGCCGTGATGCAGCAGCGCGATGCGGTCGGCCACCTTGAACGACCCCCGCACGTCGTGCGACACTACCACGCTGGTCACGTGAAGCTCGTGCTGGAGCTGCTCGATGAGCGCGTCCATGGCGTCCGCGTTCACCGGGTCGAGCCCGCTGGTCGGTTCGTCGTACAGAAGGTACGACGGCTTCCCGGCGATCGCCCGGGCGATGCCCACCCGCTTCTTCATCCCGCCCGAGAGCGAGCCCGGCATCTGCCTCGCCACGTCGGGCGAGAGGTTCACCTGCTTCAGCACCTCGGCGACCCGGGCGTCGCAGAACGCCTTGTCGCGATAGAGCGCCTCGTCCACGATGCCGAGCCGGATGTTCTCGTACACGTTCATCGAGTCGAAGAGCGCACCCATCTGGAAGGCGTAGCCCACCTTCCGGCGCAGCGCCGTCAGCTCCTTGCGCCTCAGCCGCGGCACCGACATTCCGTCCACCAGCACGTCGCCGCTGTCAGGCATCAGCAGGCCGACGATGTGCTTGAGCAGCACGCTCTTGCCGGTCCCCGACGGACCCAGGAGCGCGACCGTCTGCCCCGTCTCGACCACGAAGTCCACGCCGTCCAGCACCACCTGGCGGCCGAACGCCTTGTGGACGTCGCGCAGCTCGATCACGTGGGCAGCAGGATCTTGGCCAGCACCGTGTCGAGGATGAGGATGCTCACGCTCGCGACCACCACCGCCGTCGTCGTCGCTCGGCCCACCCCCTCGGCGCCCTGGTCCGCCGAGAAGCCCACGTAACAGGGGATCAGCGTCACCACGACGCCGAACACCTCGGCCTTGATCAGCGAATACCAGAGGTCGAAGGTCCGGAAGAAGTACCGCGTCCCGTAGATGAAGTCCGCGTCCGTGATTCCGAGCGAGCTCTTCGCCGCCAGCCAGCCGGTCAGCAGGCCGGTGAGGTTCGCCAGCATCACCAGCGCCGGCACCATGAAGACGCCCGCCGCGATCCGCGGCAGCAGCAGGTGCGAGATCGGGTTGCGGCCCAGCGCCTCGAGCGCGTCGATCTGCTCGGTGACGCGCATCGTACCCAGCTCGGCCGCGTAGCGCGCGCCGACCCGCCCGGCGAGGATCAGCCCGGTGAGCACCGGGCCCAGCTCGAGGACGATGCTCTCGGCCACCACCGCGCCCATGACATAGAGCGGCACGCTGCCCGTGAACTGGTAGCCGGCCTGGAGCGACGTTACCGCGCCCGCGAAACCCGACGTCAGCAGGACGATGAACAGCGAGCCGTAACCGATCGCCTGGCACTGCTCCATCGCGCGCGGCAGCCACTGCCGCCACTCCGGCAACGCGCGCACCAGCTCGACGAGCAGCATCCCGAACCGCCCGACCTGGGTCAGCGAGTCCACCGCGCCCCGGCCGACGTTGCGAAGAAACCGGACGAACAGGGGAGGAGTGAGGCTTGGCGAGGTGATCAGCGGGGTGGACGAGTCCATGGTCAGCCTGTATTCTCACCGGCCGTGTCGTCAAAGTCCAACCCCCGCGCCGCCGGCTTTCGGCGCCGCCTCGCAGCCTGGTACCGCCGCGCGGCGCGCGATCTGCCCTGGCGCCACACCCGCGACCCCTGGGCTGTCGCGGTCTCCGAGTTCATGCTCCAGCAGACCCAGGTCTCGCGGGTGCTGGACTACTATGCGCCATTTCTCCGGCGCTATCCCACCGCCCTCAGCCTGGCCCGCGCACGGCCCCGCGCCGTCCGCGAAGCCTGGGAGGGGCTCGGCTACTACCGCCGCGCCGCCAACCTGCACGCGCTCGCGAAACTCGTCGTCCGGGACTACGACGGGCGGCTACCGTCGGATGTGGAGCAGCTCCAGGCCCTGCCCGGCGTCGGCCACTACACCGCGGGCGCCGTCGCCTGCTTCGCCTTCGAACGCCGGGCGGCGACCGTGGATACGAATGTGGGGAGGGTCCTCGGGCGGTTCTTCGGCAAGGCGGTACGGCGCCATGGCGGCAGGGCTGCCGGAAAGAGCGCTCTGCGCCGGCTCCGGGAATTCGCCCTGGCGATTCAGCCCCGTTCCGGCAAGGCGTCGTGGGAATTCAACCAGGCGCTGATGGAGCTGGGAGCGTTGATCTGCACGGCACGCAAGCCGAAGTGCGAGGAATGCCCGGTCCGAACCGGCTGCGAGTGGTTCGGGACCAGGCGGTGAGGCCTACGGTTTTGCCGCGCCGAAATACATCGAGACCAGGACCAGCACCCCGGAAATCGACGACACCAGCGCCAGCATCTTCCTGACCCTCTCCGCCGCAGGCTCCATCTGCCCTTTTTCCAGGGACCGCCGCGCCAGCGTACCCATGCGTCCCGCCAGCGGCGTCGCGAACACGATCGTGAGTATGGCGGCGACCATCCCCAGCGCCTGCATCGCCATCAACCACGTCGCGCCGCCCATGTCGAAGTGACCCTGCACCAGCTCCATGGTGAGCAGGATGCCGGTCAGCGTCGCCACGGCGCACGCCGGCGCGACGAGCACCTGCTGCACTCTCGCCAGCGTCATCCAGGTGTTGGCCCAGGATTCGAGCGACATCCGCTTCGCGGCGGGGCCGAAGATCATGAATGTGAGGCCCGCGCCCAGCCACACGGAAACGCCGATGAGGTGCAGTGCGATCGCCAGCGCGTGCATCAGGCTCCCCGCGCCGGAACCGGTTCCTGCGCCGCGACGAACTCCGGGGTGATCGGCTGGCGCCCCGCGAAGCCAGTCTCCAGCTCGTGCCAGTGCGCCACCGCGTCTTCGCCCTGCCGCCAGCACAGACACACCAGCCGGCCTTCGAAGGTGCCGTAGAAGTCCACCAGCCCTTCTTCGAAGCCCTTCAGCGCAACGCCGATCTGCTCCAGTTCGGCGACGTAGGCGCTGATCCGCGCGGCGACGCGGTCGACCTCGTGTCGCAACGCCAGCATCTCGTTCGACTCGCCCCACTCCGCCCTCGCGCCACCAGCGACCAGCTCGTAGCGCGCCACCAGGTCGCGCCAGCGGGGATGCTCCGCCGTGATGTCGGCGACGATCCGGCGCACCAGCGGCAAGGCGCGGTTCGCCTTCTCGACGGTGAAGAGCGTGACATCGGGAAGGGCCTCAGTCATTCATTGCTCCAACACTTTGGCTGTCATTAGCCGGCTGCCAGCTGCCGGCTGCCAGCTGCCCTCTATCGTGCCGCCAGCGCCTCATGCGCCGCCCGATAACCCGCCTCAATGAAATCTACCGTGCGATCGAAGGCAAAGGTGCCGTACGGATCCACTGCCGGCTCGACGTGGATCAGCGGCGGCCGCGAGGTGTCGGCCCGCCACGCCGCAAGGGTGCGCGCCTTCTGGTCCGCCATCGCGATCGCGAGCGCCCGGTCGAAGAGCGCGATCAGCGACGGCGCGAGCGTACGCCACTCCGGATGCCCCCGGTGCACCGGGCCGACGTCGGAGGCGATGACCAGGTCGGCCTCGCCCGGCAGCACCAGCTCGATCGGCAGGACCTGGAGCAGCCCGCCGTCGGCATAGGTACGGCCGCCGATGCTGGTCGGGGGAAGATAGGGCGGCAGCGCCATCGAGGCATAGACCAGGTCGGCCAGCGAGCAGTCGGTGCGGCCCGCCGAGCCGAAGATCTCCACCTCGCCCCGGTCCATGTCGGTCACCGGAATGCGCAGCGGAACCTGGAGCGCGTCGAAGCCGCTCACCGGGAGGATCCGGCGCAACAGCGCGTGCAGCGGCTCGGGCTTGAGGACGCTCCGGGCGCCCACGCCGCGCACCACCAGCCCGCCGCGGTTGAGGACGGCGAGATCGCCGCGCTCCAGGCGAGTGACCAGCGCGACCATTTTTTCGTACGGCATGCCGCTCGCGAACAGCGCGCCCACCATCGCACCCGCGGAGACGGCGACGATCCCCGACGGCCGGATCCCCGCCTGTTGCAGCGCCCGCAACACGCCGATGTGCGCCATCGCCTTCATGCCGCCTCCCGACAGCACGAGGACGACGCGCTCGGGCTTCACGCCCCGGCTTTCGCTTTGGCCTTGAGCTCCGCGATGCGCTGCGCGCGCCGCGATTCGCCGTCCTTGAACCGCCGGGCTTCCTCGTCGGTCTCCGGGAGCACCGGCGGCACCGGGACGGGGTGCCCATTCTCGTCGATCGCGACGAAGGTGAGATAGCAGGAATTGGTGTGCCGCTTGACACCGGTGATGAGGTTCTCGGCTTCGACTCGCACGCCGCACTCGATCGAGGTGCGGTGGGTGTAGTTCACGCTGGCGTACATCGTCACCAGCTCGCCCAGGTGGATCGGCTCGCGGAAGTGCACCCGGTCGACCGAGACCGTCACGCAGGTGCGCCGGGCGTGCCGGATCGCGCTCACCGCCGCCACCCGGTCCATCATCCCGAGCAGCACGCCGCCGTGCACGTTGCCGAGGACGTTGGCCATGTGCGGCAGCATGACTTCGGCGATGGTGGTGTGAGAGAGGCGGGGAGGCTTTCCCTCCAAGCGTGGCTCCTTTCTCGGCTGGTGGCTGGTGGCAGGTAGCTGATGGCGTGCATTACCCTGTCGGCTACCGGCTACCGGCTACCAGCTACCAGCCACCAGCTAGTAGTCGACCGGCCGCAGGTAATACTCCCCGATCGCCGTCGGGCTGAGCATCGCGACCGTCGGCAGCCGCCGCTTCCAGTGGGTCGAGGCAAGCCGCTTCTCCACCACCTGCACGTCGTGCGCGCTGAAGCCCAGCGACTGGATCTCGGGCGACGTGAGGCCGCGCAGCAGCCAGTAGAGAATGGCGTCGGCCTTGGGATAGGAGATGCCCAGGTCGCCCTCGTCGGTCTGCCCCTTCACGAGGTCCGCCGTGGCCGGCTTGGAGACGATCACGGCGGGCACGCCCACGTGACGGGCGAGCATCCACACCTGGCTCTTGAAGAGGTCGCCGATCGGGTTGATCGGCGGCGAGTCGTCGGCGTGCCAGGTGAAGTAGCCGAACAGCCGCTCCGTCTTGTTGCCGGTTCCGAGCGGCAGGGCCTTGAGCTTCGCCGACTGGTCGAAGGTCGCGATCATGCGCACCCGCGCCATCACGTTGCCGCGGCGCGACTGGTCGGCGTCGGGCTCCTGGGCGAGGTACCCGTCCACGGCGGCGCTGATGTCCACCACGCGGCCGTCGATGCCGAGTTCCTTCACGATGAGCTTCGCGTGGGTCAGCGACTCGGGGCTCGACGTCCGGTAGGGCATCATCAGCGCGTGCACGTGCTCCTTGCCGAACGCCTTCACGGCCAGGCAGGTGACGAGCGCGCTGTCGACGCCCCCCGAGAGCCCGATCACGACCTCCTTGAATCCGCGGCGCCGCGAAACCTCCTCCTCGAGGAACTCGACCAGCCACCGTTCCACCAGCTCGCAGTCCATCGCCATCGGATCCGCGGTACCGGCGGCGAGGGTCGGCGACACCTCGGAGGCCCGCTTTGCGGGTGCGCGATCGTACTCGCTCTCGGTCGTGCGCCCGTCGATCCGAGCGTCCGGCCGAACGGCCTGGAGCGAACTGATCAGGTGCGGGAGCTTGGTCTGGAGGTCCGCCAGCAGCGGCGTGTCGGCGCGCGCGCGTCCGACTTCCTCGAAATCCACGCGGGCCTCGACCAGCGCCTGCTCCCACAGGGGGCCGCGCACCAGCACGTCGCCCCGCGGCGTCACGATGCACGAGCCGCCGGCGAACCCCTTGCCGCCCTCGAAGCCCACCAGCTGGCTGGTCGCCACCCAGACGCCGTGCTCTTCGGCGATGTAGCGCGCGATGCGCTCCCACCGCGACACGTTGGCCGGCCGGGAGATGGTCTCCTCGAGAGGCTGGGTGCCCCGCGCCGGCGACGCCGAGTGAATGAGAATGAGCTGGGCGCCTTGCACCGCCTGGACGGCGGGGGCGAGCGAATGCCAGGCGTCCTCGCAGATCAGCACGCCGATCCGCCCGAACCGGGTGTCGAAGGCGTTGATCGCGAGGCCCGACTCGACGAAGCGTTCCTCGTCGAAGACACCGTAGGTGGGCAGAAAGACCTTGCGGTGGACGTGCACGATGCCGGCGTCCTTGCCGCCCAGCGTCGCATAGAGCGCGGAGTTGTAGAGTGAACCGCGCCATTTCTCGTAGAAGCCGATGGCCAGGTCGATCGCCGGCGCCTTGGACGCCTTGTGCCCGGCCTGGAGGTCCTCGAAGAGCTGCCCGGCGGTCACCGCCAGGTCCCGCACGCCCCCCTCGAGGAGGTAGCCGGTGAGTGCCGACTCGGGGAAAACCAGCAGGTCGGGCGCGTCCCGACGCTCCGAGAGGCCTTCCAGGATCTCCTGGATCCGGCCCAGGTTCTCGGCGTAGACGCCCTTTCCGGGCTTGAATTGGGCGAGCGCGAGCCGCATCATGGCAGGGGAAGATAGCGCGGCGGCGGCCACCCGGGCCAACGGCGGCGAGTGCCGGCGGCCACTGTGAGCCATGACGCGTGACGAGCCTCACGGACAAACGGCGAGCGGCGCCTACATTTCGGCGCAACCCCACATCACTTTCGGCCCTGGGACCGGAGTGTTTGCCGATGCAGCAGCTGAGTTTTGCGAGCTCGACCGGAGGCACCAACCTCCAGAAGAAGCTGGAAGCCGCGATGATCCTCAAGGGCGTGGTGCGAGTCGTCCTCGCCGACGGAACCGTCCTGGTGGAGCCGCGCACCTGGTACCGTGAGTCGGGCGAGCACTTTCTTGAAGCCCGGCGCCGCGACAGCGGCGAGCACGTGCGGCTGCGGGTCTCCGAGATCCGGGATGTGATGGCCTACTGACGCTGGATCGGCTATCATAGGGTGACGCGGCGGAAGCTGCGGGGTGATGGAGTTCACCCGCAACCACCGCCGCGCCGGCGGTTGATGACTCCTGTTTGGCCCTGAACGTGGCCGAGCAGGGGTCTTTTTGTGTCGTAGCCGAAGGAATGGGCCTCGAACCCGCCGGATGAGGTGCACGTGGATTCGAATGTATGGCTGGTTGCCGCCGCCTGGATGGCGCTGGCCCTCGCGGCCAGCCTGATCTCGATCCGAGTCGGAGTGTCCGTCGCGCTGATCGAGATTCTCATCGGCATCGTGGCCGGGAATTTCCTGGGGCTGCATTCGGCTCCCTGGATCGACTTCCTGGCGACCTTCGGTGCGGGGTTGTTGACGTTTCTTGCGGGAGCCGAGATCGAGCCAGATGCCTTGAAGAGGCACCTCAAGCCGGCCCTGGTCATCGGCTTCGTCAGCTTCCTCGCGCCCTTGCTCCTGGCATTTGCCTTCGCATACTGGGTCGCCGGGTGGGACCTGCGCGCCTCCGAGATCGCCGGGATCGCGCTTTCGACGACGTCGGTCGCCGTCGTCTATGCCACCATGGTCGAAACCGGACTCAACCGCACCGAGCTCGGCAAGCTGATCCTGGCGGCCTGCTTCGTCACGGACTTCGGGACCGTGCTGGCGCTGGGGGTGCTGTTCGCCAATTTCAACGCCTGGATGGTGCTTTTCGTCGGCGTAACCGCGGTGGTGCTCTGGTACCTGCCACGGCTTACCCGGTACGTGATCGCCCGGGTCGGGCATCGCGTGAGCGAGCCCGAGGTCAAGTTCGTGTTCCTGGTGCTGTTTCTGCTCGGCGGCCTCGCCCGGGTCGCGCAGAGCGAAGCGGTGCTGCCGGCGTATCTCGTGGGGCTCGTCATTGCCGGCGTCTTCGTGCGCGATCGCATTCTGATGGACCGGATGCGCGCGATCGCCTTCAGCATGCTGACGCCGTTCTACTTCATCAAGGCCGGATTGTACGTGTCCCTGCCGGCTGTCGCGACGGGCGCACTGCTCATTGTCGCGCTGGGGCTCGTGAAGATGGGGGCCAAGGTCGCGGGGGTTCTGCCGCTGACCAGGCTGTTCCGCTTCGACCGCCGTGAGGGGATGTATGCGACGCTCCTGATGGCCACCGGCCTGACATTCGGCACGATCTCGGCGTTGTTCGGGCTGACGAATCACATCATCACGCAGGCGCAGTACACCATTCTCGTCACGACGGTCATCGGCAGTGCCGTGGTGCCGACGTTGATCGCCCAGCGCTTTTTCGAGCCCGGCATTCCGGGGCGTTCCGACGCCGCGCCGGGCCCCCACCAGGTCACCGCCGCCGTCGCCACTTCGGCCGATTGAAGGGGGTGGGCCGATGTTTCACCGAATCCTCGTTGGTCTCGACGGTTCCGATGGATCCCGCCGGGCCTTCGACCGCGCACTGGAGCTGGCGCAGCTCACCGGAGCCGCGGTTCACGTCCTGAGCGTCGAGGAGCACCTCCCCGCGTTCGCCGGCACGGTCGGCGAAGTGGAAGACGCGCAGCGCTTCGCGAACCAGTACTTCCGGGGCATCCACGAGGAGGCGTCCGCGCTCGCATCGCGCCACGGGAGAGCCCTCACCCACGAGATTGTCCCGGGGCACGCGGCGCAGACGATTGCGCGCCGAGCGCGAGAGGGGGACTTCGACCTCATCATTCTGGGTCACGCCGGACACTCGCCGCTCCACAACCTGTTCCTCGGGTCGACGGCCGATCGCGTCGTGGAGCACGCATCGTGCGCGGTGCTGGTGGTCCGCTGACGTACCGCGCTTCGCTGGAGCGCCTGGGTGCGGTCGCCCTCGAGCTCGGCGCCGGGGATGTGCGGGACGACGCGACGTCCCTGGCGAAACGGCTGGACGAAGGTCGGTTTCACGTCGCCTGCATCGGGCAGTTCAAGCGCGGCAAGTCCACGCTGCTCAATTCGCTCATCGGGCATGCCGTCCTGCCCGTGGACATACTCCCCGTTACCGCGGTGACGACGGTCATCCGTTTTGGCGAGCGCCCGGCGGCCCGCGTTTGCCGTTCGCCGGGGGGATGGAGCGACATCGACATCGCCCGCCTCGCGGAGTTCGTCGCCGAAGACCGGAACCCCGGCAACGCCAGGCACGTCGCGCTCGTCGAAGTGTCGGTGCCGAGCGCTCTCCTGGCCGACGGACTCTGCTTCGTGGACACACCGGGCCTGGGCTCGGTATTCCCATGGAACGCGGAGGCCACGCACGCCTTCGTGCCGCATGTCGATGCCGCCATTGTGCTGATGGGCGTCGATCCGCCGCTCGCAGGTGACGAGCTGGCTCTCGCCGCCGAACTCGGAGCGCAGGTGCGGGATCTGCTCCTTGTCGTCGGGAAGGCGGACCGGTTCTCCGATGCCGACCGGCTGGCCGCCGCCCGATTCGCCGAGACTCGCCTTCAGGAGCGCCTGGGCCGGAGTCTGGAGCCGTCACTTGCTGTGAATGCTCTCGACCTTGACACGTATGACGGCCCGCGGCTGCGCGCCGCCCTTCGGCGACTGGTGAGCGAGTCGGGGGCTTCCTTGCTCGATGCCGCGGCCGCCCGTGGCGTGCGGCGTATCGGGGACCGCTGCCGCCGTGAGCTTCACGAGGCGGAAGCTGCGCTGCTCCAGCCGCTTCGGGACTCCGAGCGACGATTGGCGGCGCTCCGCGCTGCGGTGGAGCAGGCAGAGCCAGGCCTGCGTGCGCTTGACGCCTCCTTCGCGGCCGAAGCGCGACACCTGGAAGACGGTTTCGAGACGCTGCGGGCGGAGTTCGTTCGGACGGCACTGGCGGTGGCCGAGCAGACGCTTGCCGCCCGGCTGGGCGCGCTGCGGTCACGGGGGACCGCTCGCCGAAGAGAGTCGATGGACCTGGCGGAGGAGATTGCGCGCCAGACCGTGCGCGAATGGCTCACGACCGTGCAGCGGAACGCTGAGACCCTCTACGTCGAGACAGCGGAGCTATTCGTGACGGCGGCAAACGGCTACCTCGCCCGCGTGGCGCACGCCGCCGGTGCGGACGGCGAGCGGCCCTCGCACCCGCTACCCACCGAGCTCACCTTCCGGGTGCCGAGCGAGTTCCGCTTCGCCGCGCTTCTCAGTGAGGCTCACCGACCGTCGCCGTGGCGTTGGGCCCTCGACCAGATCGTCCCGCAGCGTTATCGGCATCGCGCGATCGAGCGCGCGGCACGCGGCTACCTGGCGCGCCTCTTCGAGGTGAACGGCGAGCGCGTCAAGAACGATCTGCGCGAGCGCGTCTTCGAAAGCCGCCGACGCCTGATGTGGCAGGTCGAGCATGCGCTGGAAGGTGCCGCCCGCTCCGCGGAGCGGGCTCTCGCGGCCGCCCGGCCCGCGCACGCCGAAGGGGAAGACGCCGTGCGGAGACGGATCGCGCGGCTCGAAGAGCTCCGGCGCTCGGTGGAGAATGCCAGCGCCCCGCCCGAGCCTGCGACTACGCCGGGGAATCCGTCGTCCAGTCCCTCGTGATGTCCATCTGCCAGCTTCCGGTGCGGCGCTCCGGGGGGAGCTCGGCACGATACATGATCACCTTGGCTCGCTCGAGTGTGATCAGGCCGCTCGTGATCATGTGGTCGATTTCGGGAAGGATGGCCTCGATCTTCTCCGCCGTCTCGATGACCTCGATGACGATGGGCAGGTCGAGCGACAGAAGCTCGATGCGGTCGGTGTGAAGCCGGGCGTTCGCGCCGAAGCCCATGATGGCCCGCAGCACCGTCGCTCCCGCGTAGTGCCGCGAGCGCAGCAGCTCGACGATCGTCTCGTACAGCGGCCGGCCTTCGTACTTGTCGCGCTCACCGATGTGGATGCGCATCAGCACCCGCTCGCCCTTCAGGCCGTGCATGGGGTTCTCCCGTGTCGCGGGTGGGACGGCGCTAGATCCGGCGGCGGAAGTCGAGCACGGCATGCGCCAGCCCGACACCGAGGAATGCCGCCGCGAGTGAGAAGAGCACGCTCAGCACCACGTACGCTCCCGCCCGGGCATAGTCCCCATCCTCCACCAGCTTGACCGTCTCGTAGCTGAAGGTGGAGAAGGTCGTGTAGCCACCGCAGAAACCGGTGGTCAGGAGCGCGCGCACTTCGGGGCTGATTGCCGTGCCGGCCATCGCATAGCGCAGCAGGAAGCCCAGAAGGAAGGACCCGCCGATGTTGATGAAGAGGGTCCCGACCGGGAAGATCGCGCCGGTCCGCGTCTGTATCACGGTTCCCAGCAGGAACCGCGCACCGCCGCCGAGGGCGCTGCCGAACATTACGTACCAGAGCATCGCGTGCGCGCCCTAGCGCGAGGGCGGGTCTCGAAGCCGAGCCGCGAGGGCGCTGAGATCATGATGAATATCCCCCAGCAGCGGGTCCACAACCCGGGCCACGCTCTCGTGCACCTCGCCATAGCCGCTGATCTTCGCGGAGGTGGCGTCCTCGATGCGCACGACATTCGTGAGAAGCAACGCGTACGCAAGCCTCGCATCGGAACGCTCCCTTGACTCCAACTCCAGAATCGCCGCCAATCGAGCAAGCCGGTCTCGCACCCGCGTCGCCGCCGGCGCCAGCAACTCCCCGAATCCCGGGGGCAGGTCGTGCTGGCGAGTCACCAGACGGCCAGGGGCTTCCGCGCCGGCCGCAAACTCCTCCAGCTCCCCGAGCATTTCCTCGAGCAGAACGGCCAGCACCGCGAAGTGACGCCGTTGCCCCTCCGTGACCACAACGCGCTCGCGTCCCGCTGCGTCCGCCATGAAAAGGCCCCCACGCCGAGGAGTTTTCGCGTAGGAGCCATCAGCCGTAACGACGACGCACGGCGGTTTCGGGTGAGCCCCATCACCTCGAAGAATGCTAAGCCGCGGGCAACCCGCGCGTCAACACGCCGGCTCGCGAGTCACCAGCGCAGATACACGAAAGCCCCAACGCCCGTGCCGGCGAGCGCCATCGCGCCGAGGGCGAGGGCGGTGGCGTGCCGGAAGGCACCCGACCCGCGCGTCCAAGCGATCCCCAGCTTCACGAAGGTGTTCATCACCGCGGCGACGGTGATCGCGGCGGCCGCGGTGCGCCAGGCGGTATCACCCGGCCCCAGGCGTGTGAAGGCGATGGTGACGGCGTCCACGTCGGCCACCGAGGCGAGCGCCGCGGCCGCGAACATCGCGCCGCTCCCCACGTACTGCTGCGCCGCGCGCACGGCGAGCAGGATGATCGCGTAGATCAGGGCGAAGAGGGCCGCCTGCCGGAGGCTGAAGGGGTTGCGGATCCGCTTGCCCGCCTCGACCACCTCGCTGCGGTCCGCCCGCGCGAGGATCCGGGCGCCCAGCGCGCCGGTTAACGCCATCGCGACCGTGACCGGCAGCAGGCGGGGCAGGATTCCGCTGTTGATCGCACCCGCCAGCACCGCGATCCGCATCGCCATGACCGAAGACGCGAGCACCGCCGCGGCGGCTGCCGGACGCGCGAGCGCCTCCGATTCCTTGGAGCGGTCGGCCATCGCCACCGTCACGGCCGTGCTCGAGACCAGTCCTCCCACGGCGCCGGTGATCGCGAGGCCGCGATTCTCCCCCAACAGACGCACCGCCACGAACCCCAGGAACGAGAGCCCGGCGACCAGCACCACGACCAGCCAGATGTCGCGGGGATTGAGCACGCCCCACGGTCCATAGCCGACATTGGGAAGGAGCGGCAACACGATGCCCGAGATCACCGCCAGCTCGAGCACCGCGGCGACTTCATCCTGCGTCATCGCGCGCGAGAGGCCCTCGAGCCTCGGCTTGGCCACCAGCAGCGTTGCGACCACGATGCCGGCCGCCCCCGCGACCAGCAGCTGGCCCGCTCCCGCCAGCACACCGAGGAGGAAGGTCGCGATCCCCGCCGCTTCGGTCGTCGAGCCGATGTGCCCTTCCACTACGCCGGCCCGGTACGCGATGATCGCGACGGCCGAAACCGCCAGGAAAGCGGCGACCACCAGCCACGGCCCGACGGTGTCGATGACCAGCATCGGCACGCAGCCGGCCAGCGCGATCAGGGGGAAAGTCCGGATCCCGGCGAAGACCTCGCGCGCCTTGCGCAGCTCCGCCCGCTCGCGGTCCAGCCCGATCAGCAGCCCGACCAGCAGGGCCACGCCGATCCGCGCCAGGTCGGACATGGTACTTGGCGTCACGGCTCGAGCTGCCGGGAATAGAGGCTGTCGAAGATCGTTCCAGCCAGGTAGGCGCGTCCTCGGAAACCGGTGCCCGTCGCGCCCAGCACCCGGGCTTCGGGCGGCGCCGGGACGGCGCCGCCCCACGTCGAAAAGACCGGCAGCAACAGTTGCTTGTCCACGAAGGTCATGCCCGCCTCTTCCACCGGCGGCTCGGCGCCCAGCGTCGGCCCCGTGTCGTCACCCCGCCACGAGTGACGCACCGAGCGCCAGCCGATGAGCCAGTAGCTCCGGCCGCCGATGATCGTGTCGCCGCGCCCGCCGTACGACGTCACCACCGAGCCGCGCGTGCCGCGGGGACGGGACGCATCGTCGAAGTTCAGCGTGTCGACCCAGTGGCCGCCGCGCGGAGCTTCCCACAGCGGTAGCCGCGGAATCACGCGGCGCAGCTCCATCAGCACCACCGACGGTAGTGCCCTGCGGCACTCCGGCAGCGCAGGGTCGCACCCGGGCGCGACGTCGGTCAGCTCGCCGTGACGCCCGATCTTCGCGTAGAAAGCCAGCGTGTCTTCCGGCAAGTCGGGCACCTTGGTGAGCGGCTCACCCGGGCGCTGGTTGGTCTTGAGAACGCTGTCGAACCCGACGAGGTACTGGCCGTCGCGAATCACGAAACGCGCGGTCCTCGTTTCCACGTACCTCACGATAGGCTGACGATCGCGCTGCGCTTCCGAGACATAGTCGAGCCGGTACGCAAAATGATCGGGCCACGCGAAGGCCACCGCGTTAGGCGCTTGCGCCGTCCGGTTGCCGCAGCCGAGGGCGGCGGCCCCAACGGCGGCGAGAGCCACAGATATCAGACACCGCACACTCACAGTCTTGTCACCGTCATTAGAGTGCAGCACGATATCGCCTGTAGATCGCGTATCCGACACCCGAGAAGGCGAGGAGGCCACCCCACAGTTTACCCTCGAAGACCCAGACGTTGCCGACGTCGGGCGGCGGCACCACGGCGCTCACCAGCGTGAGCAGCGTCGCACCGAGACCGGCCAGCGCAACGAGCCACACCATGCCCTTGCCGCCTGGCACGCGCACGACCCCCGGCTCCTCGGTCGCGGGCCTCAGCAGCGGCAGCGCCAGAAACATGTAGATGAACGGAATGAAGTTCAGGATGATCGTGGTGTCGAGCAGCACGAGATACGCCTCTCGCACCGTCGAGCCGGTCTGCGACGCCACGATGAATACGCTGGTGAGCGCGGCCTGGAAGAGAATCGCCACGTGGGGCGTGTCGTGCCTGGGGTGGAGCTTCGCCATCACCGGCGGCAAAAAGCGGTCGAGGCCGACGGCGAGCGGCAGCCGTGCCGCGCCGCCGAGCCAGGCGGCCAGTCCTCCCAGCACCGAGAACGACACCAGGCCCGCCACCACGGCGCCCAGCACCGGCCAGCCCACGTGGCTGGCCACCGCCTGGAAGGCGCCGAGCGCTCCGGAGACCGGGCTCACCTCCGCCGGCGGAATGGCGACGAGGATCGCCAGCGTCCCCGCCACGTAGAGCACCGCGATCACGATCCCCGAAACCAGAACCGCCCGCGGAAGCGTGCGGCGGGGATCCTTGATTTCAGCGCACATCACCGGCGCCAGCTCCAGGCCGACCAGCGCGAACGACAGCGTACCGAAGTAGGCGAGGGTCTGCGCGCCACCGGCCGCCGCCCGGAAGGAACCGTGCGTGAACGGTGTGGCGGATCCGAACCGCGCCAGCGCGACCGCGCCGGCGGCGATCAGCATCAGCGCGGCGATCCAGCTCGCCACCGCGCCGCCGTTGGTCACGATCTTGCCGACGTTGAGACCGCGCACGTTGAGCCACGCGGTGAACCACAATACCGTGAGCGAGAGCGAGACCACGTAGGCCGGGTCCTCGCCCAGCGCCGGCTTGCCCACCACGAACGCCACCGCGCCGGCCAGGAAGATCAGCAGCGAAGGGAGGTAGGTGAGGTTCGAGACCCAGTAGAACCAGGCAGCGAGAAAGCCGTGGGCTTCGCTGAAGGCGTCCCGCGTCCAGCAGTAGAAGCCGCCCAGCCCCGGATCGCGCGTGCCCAGCTCAGTGACGGTGAGACCGAGTGGAATGAAGAACGCGGCGACCGCGACGAGCCAAAGCAGGACCGATAGTGGACCCATCTTGGCGGCGGTGGTCATGCCGCGAACCGAGAAAATGACAACGACGTTGAAGAGCACGACGTCGGTCAGCGACAACACGCGCTTGAGCTGCGGGGTTTCCATCGGGCGCAGAAGCTAGCGCAAAACGGGGCTCGTTGCCTGGGTGGCTACGAACCCCGATGCTTGGTACCGGCTTTGTGGTCCGGCGTCCCGGCCGGCTCGCCTGGCGGCGAACGGGAGGCATGAAGGAGCCTCCTGCGGCGCGGGACAATCGGGACGTTGCTTAGGCGTCCCACACCATATACGGAATCGCGAAAAGAAAGTTCCGACCCCCGGCGGGACACCCCGCGATTGGCACCGCGGTGTGATCGGCCTCACCTTTGTTCCATGTATTCCATGCCATCGCGGGTACGCCGGCTGGCCCTTTCCGCCCTCCTGATCGCGGCGCCCTCGCTCGCGCTCGCCTATGGAGTCCGGGTCCACGACCTCCTTCCGGGCCGCACCCTCAGCGCCCTGCGCGCGCCATCGGGGGCGAGCGTCGCGCAGGAGATGCTCCCCGGCCTGGGCGACGCCGACGTCGCCGCCTTCCGCCTGTGGCTCTATGGCCGTGCCAGCCGCCTCGCCGACCCGTCGGTCCGCGGCGGTTTCCTGGCTCGCTACCCGACAGCAGCTGCCTTCGACGCCCGAGCGATGAGAGAGCTGCTGATGATGAACGGCGCGGCGCGGGTCCTCGGCGTGGACTCATTCGCGGCGGTGTACCGGACCATGACACCCCTCGATCGGCGCCACGATCCCAACCCCGACTATGCCCCGGGCCGTGCGCTCGCGCTGCGAACCGCGCTGGAGATGGGCTCGATTTACCCCGACCTCGACCGGCGCAACCAGAACCGGCTGCTCCGCGCGCCGGACGGGACGCTCAGCCGTTCCGCCTCGGGCGACACCGTTCCCTTCGATCCGATGACGCTCAACATGGGGCGCCTCACCGGGCTCTCGAGCCAGGGTCACGCCCACGGCGGCCTCAACCGGCACGCCAAGTCCACCGACCCAGCGGTGCTGAAGACCGAGCCCTGGAACTTCGCCATCCCGACCGGCTTCCCCGGCCCGGTCGAGACCTACGGGCCCGACAACGCGCAGATCTACACCGATCTCTCGCTGCTCGCGAATCTCGGCGGACGGCCCGCCTGGCGCACCCTCAGCGCGCTCTACGCCGGCAACGCGATGCACTACATCGCCGACGTCGGCAACGCGATACACACGGTGCAGGTCGGCATCTACCCGATCTTCTTCGACGCGACCATCCAGGCCTGGACCAGGAAAGCGCTCACTCTTTTCGGCCTGCTGGGCACCGCACCGACCCGCAACAGCATCGGCATCGACATCGTTACGAACCTGCACACCTTGTCCGAGAGTCTCTTCGAGACCGAGCTGCTGGAAGCGCTACGCGACCAGGACGCCGGCCACCTCGACTCGGTCCCCGCGTCGGTTCGGCTCGCGCTGCGGGCACTGACCCGGGGCGACGACTCCCTTGGCCGCGCCTTCGCCGACACCTTGCGGCTGCTCCACGAGCGAGGCGCGATGCCCGATTTCGGCCGGGCCATTGCCGCCCTCACGGTTGACGCCAATGTCCGCGACGGCGCGGAGGTCTACCGCGTCACGCGGGAGATCGCCGACCGGCGCCTGCGTATCGGCAGGATCGCGATGGACTTCGACACCGTTCCCGAGGCGGATCTGTGGCGATACGTCCGGGTGCGCCGTGGCGATCCTCACCACACCGCTCTCGACGACTTCAACGCGGTTCACGCGCGCGGCATCGCGCGCACCACGTCCGCGCTGCGCGCCTGGTGGGAGCAGTACCTGCTGGCGATCGCCGCGCCCGCCGCCCGGAAGGAAGCACTGATCGACGCCTCGCTGACGCGGCTCCTCGCCGAGCGCCTGCGCTATCTCGAGGCGGCCGAAGGGCGCCGGCACGCGTGGCTGGCACAGCACGGCGGCGCGGCCCCGCGATGAGGGGAAGACCTTCGATCGGCCGGGAGGCGCGTTGGTGACCGAGCCGGTTGTCCCGCTGGTCATCGATACCGACCCCGGGATCGACGATGCCCTCGCCCTGCTCCTCGCCGCAAAGTGGCGGCGATGCCGCCTGCTCGCCGTCACCGTCACCTACGGCAATACGACGCTCGAAGCCGCGACCCGCAACGCCGGCATCATTCTTCGGCGAGCCGGGACCATCGTGCCGATCCGCGCGGGATGGGACCGTCCACTGACGCGTGCGCTGGTGACGGCGAAGGAGACCCACGGCAAGGAAGGCCTGGGCGACCTCGACGCGCCGCCGGCCCCCAGCGTGGAGCCCTCCGGGTCCAGCATCTGCGATGCCCTGCGCGCCGCCGGCGCGCCGGTCACGCTCGTGACTCTGGGACCGCTTACCAACCTGGCCATGGCGCTGCGGTTCGACGCCGGCCTGGTACGCTCTCTCGTGACGCGCCACGTCGCGATGGGTGGCAACATCGAGGCCCGAGGCAACACCGGCCCCCACTCCGAGTTCAACGTCTGGTGCGACCCCGAGGCCGCCGACGAGGTGCTCCGCGCCGGCCTGCGCACCGAGCTCGTCGGCCTCGACGTCACACGCCAGCTGGCCATGCCGGCATCGGCCGTCGAGAAGCTGGCCGCGCACCAGGATGCCGAGGCCCGCTGGTTCGGCAAGCTGCTGGGCGCCTACGTGCGTTTTCACCACGTGCACGAGGGGTTCGCCGGCGCCGTCATCAACGATCCACTCGCGGTAGCGCTCGCCGTCGAGCCCTCCTGGGGCGAGAGCGAGCCGCGGCCACTGCGGGTGGACCTCACCGACGGCCCCCTGCGGGGCCGCACCGCCACCGGCGACCTCTCGGCGGGCGACCCGCGGGTCATGGTCTATCGCCGTTTCGACAAGGGTCGGGTGCACCAGCTCCTGCTCGAGCATCTCTTCGGGCGATGGCTTACGCCGGCAGATTTCATCCCATAGTTTCTGCGCCATGACAGCGCCCGCCTCAGACTCCGTCAGCCTTGCCGTCGTCGGTGCCGGGGTCATCGGCCGCGGCTGGGCCGCTCTCGCCGCGTCGCACGGATGGCCGGTCTCGATCCTGGATGCCGACACCCGGGCCACCGACTCCGCCATGCAGGAGATCGCGGGGCGGGTACGGGCCCTCATCGCCCTGGGCCGCGCCCCGCAGGAAACGGCCGAGGGCGGCCTCGCCCGGCTCAAGGCCGGCCGCTCGCTCCTCCAGGCGTGCGGTGAGGCCAACTGGATCATCGAGGCGGCATCCGAGGATCTCGCGCTCAAGCAACGGATCTTCGAGAACATCGAGAGCGTCGCGAGGGCCGACGCGATCATCTCCACATCGTCGAGCGGCCTGCCGGTCACGGAGATCGGCTCGCGGTGCCGCGACCAGCGGCGCCTCGTCACCGTGCATCCGCTGAATCCGCCGGAGCTGATCCCGCTGATCGAGGTCGTCCCCGGGAAGTTCACCGCCCACGAAACCGTCGAGCAGGCGTGCACCTGGCTCCGGGCGCTGGGCCGCCTCCCGATCGCGCTGAAACGCGAGGTGCCCGGCAACGTGGTCGGGCGCATCTCGGCAGCCGTGTACCGCGAGTGCATCGACCTGGTGCTGAGCGGCGTGGTCGACGTGGACGAAATCGATCGCGCGGTGTCGCTCGGGCCGAGCCTGGGCTGGGCCGCCGCGGGGCCGCACCTCACCTACCACCTCGGCGCCGGCGAGGGCGGGCTGGGCGCGTTCATGCAGCGCCTGATGCAGACCTTCGAGCTGTGGTGGGGCAGCCTCGCCCAATGGACCAAGCTCGAGCCGGAGCAGGTCAAGGCGCTGACGGCGATGGTGGAGAAGGCGTACGGCAACAAGCTGGAGCAGATCAGGACCGCGCGGGACCGGCGGCTCGCGACGTTCCTGAAGGGACTCGAATCGTCGCGGCGGACCAGCGGTTCTCAGGGCGCGCGCTGATACCGGCCGCCCCTTCCAGCCGATCGGATTACCAGACTCCGGGCACCAGGCGGAAGCGCGTGCGAGCCGCGTACTCGGGATAGCCGGGCAGATTCGCTTTCAGAAAGCGGTCCTCGCGCCAGGCGCGAATGACAAAGACCCCGCCCGCCACTACGCCGAACACGAACCCCAGCCACGACCCCAGCACCAGACTGCTGCCCAGCGAGACGGCGGTCATCCCGGTGTAACCCGGGTGCCGCATATGCCGGTAGGGACCGGTGTCGACGAGTCGGTGCCCCCGCTCGCTCTGGATGCGAACGCCGGGGATGAAGAACCGGTTCTCCATGATCGCCGACAGGATGAGCGCGAACCCGAGCGACGTGGCCACGAGCGCGGCGAGCGAAAGCAGGGGCGGCACGGTGTCGGACCAATGAAAGCGCCCCACGTCGAGCATGCCCACGACCACCTGGCCGAGCGAGAAGATCCGGAGGGCCGCGAGAATCACCGGGTCGGCCGTCTTCTGGCCGCGCCGCAGACGCTCCCTCACTACCTCGGGGTCCAGCAGCGCGAGGGTGCACAGCCCCACCGCCCAGTAGAGGCCGAGGAAGACCCAGAGGCGTGGCACGTCGGCACGGCCCACGAGGGCGAGCGACACCGCTCCCGAGATCATGACGAAGGCCAGCCACCGCGCCACCCGTATCGGAGTGACGGCCTGGAGGGTCATGAGAGCGGCTCGACCATCAGCCGCTCGGCGAGCTCCATGCCGATCACCCGGTCGCGCGTGTCCTTGACGCCGATGCGCACCGTGATCGGCCCGCCGAAGGGCTGCTTGTCCAGCACCATCAACTCGACCGACGGCACCAGGCCGAGCGACTTCAGGTAGCGCAGCCGCTCGGAGTCATCGTCACCCACCTGGCGAAGCGCCACGTGGGCGCCGGCGTCGATGTCGGCGAGACGCACGTAGACCGGCTGCTCGATCTCGCCCTCCCTGGTGGGTATGGGCGCACCGTGGGGATCGAACTTCGGGAAGCCGAGGGCGAAGGCCATTCGTTCCACGAGTTCGTCGGACACCGCGTGTTCGAGACGCTCCGCCTCCTCGTGCACGCTCGACCAGTCGTAGGCGAGCTTGGTGATGAGGTACGCCTCGATGATCCGGTGCCGCCGCATGACGGCGAGGGCCGCATGCCGCCCCTCGCTCGTGAGCCGCGCGCCGCGATACGGCTCGTGCTCGACCAGCCCCGACTCGGCCATCCGCTTGATCATCCCGGTCACCGAGGCCGGCGCGACCCCGAGGCGGTGGGCGATGTCGGTGGTGGCGGCGTCGTCTTCCCGCTCGGTGAGCTGGTAGATCGCCTTGAGGTAGTCCTCGACGGACCGGGAGAGCGCGATCGCGGCGCCCATCAGGCCGACCTGCCGTGCGCCCGGCCCGCGCCAGGGCGCCTCACTTCGCCCTGAGGAGGAGAACCGGGACGCTCACGGCGTGCTGGACCCGGCTCGCCGTCGTGCCGAGAAAAATGTCGGCCAGGAGCCGGTGCCCGTGCGTGCTCATCGCCACCAGGCTGCAGCCCTTCTCTTCGACCCACTTGACGATCTCCTTGACCGGCTCGCCGAAGCCCAGCTCCGCGTCCGCGGGAATGCCGGCGGACTGGAACTCCTCGCGGACCTTGTTCAGGTACGCCGTGTCTTCGGCGATCTCCGGGCTTACCGCGTCCGGGCCGTAGGTGCGGGCCGCCCAGCCATCCGCCACGTGGAGCAGCACCACCCGGCTGTGCGCGAGCCGGGCGAGGACTTTCACATGCTCGATGATGACCTGGTCGGTGGGAGTTCCGTCCAGCGTCACCAGAATCGTCTCATACACGCGCGAGTCCCTCCCGCATGGCCGCTAGTGACCCGTGATGATGTGCCAGGCGGACCTGAGCGAGTTCGGCAGTCCGTAGACGTCCATCGTCGTGATCAGGATGGCGCTGGTCCAGCCGGCGATCATGAGCAGCCAGCCGTTTTTCCACGCTCCCATCCGCTTCCTGGAGCTCGTGAAATGCAGCAGCGGCAGCATGGCGAACGGTAGCTGGGTCGCCAGGGCGACCTGGCTGAGGATCAGCAGATCGGTCACGCTGCCCTCGCCGCGCACGCCGATGATGATGATCGCCGGCACGATGGCGATCAAGCGGGTGATCAGCCGCCGCAGCCAGGGCGCGATTCTCCAGTGCATGAAGCCTTCCATCACCACCTGCCCGGCGAGGGTGCCGGTAATCGTGCTGCTCTGTCCGCTCGCCAGCAGGGCCACCGCGAACAGCGTGCTTCCAAGCGCGGTCCCGAGCAGCGGTGCCAATGTCAGGTACGCGATCCGGATCCAGTCGGTGCTCGCGCCGAAGTGCACCACCTGTCCGCCCGCGACGGTCACGCTCTCCCGCCCATGGAAGACCAGCGCGGCCAGCACCAGGATGGCGGCGTTGACGAAGAAGGCGATCATCAGCGCCACGACGGAGTCGATGGTATTGAAGCGGATCGCCTGCCGGACCGACAGCTCGTCCTTCTGGAACTTGCGGCTCTGCACCAGGGCCGAATGCAGATAGAGGTTGTGCGGCATGACGGTGGCGCCGATGATACCGATGGCCACGAAGACCATTCCCGCCTCGCGAAAGCCCGGCGTCACCAGGGCACGCGCCATTTCCCCGAAGCTGGGCTGGGTCTGAGGAAGGATGAAGATCTCGATGAAGTAGCAGGTGCCGATCGTGGCGATGAGCAGCAGCACGACGGCCTCGATGGTTCGCATGCCGAAGCGCTGGAGCGCCAGGAGCAGCAGCACGTCGAGACCCGTGATCAGGACGGCCCAGAACAGCGGAATGTGAAACATCAGGTTCAGCGCGACGGCGCTGCCGAGCACCTCGGCCAGGTCGCACGCGCAGATCGCCGCCTCGCACATGATCCAGTTGGGCCAGCGGGTCCACGAGGGATACCAGTCGCGGCAAGCCTGGGCGAGGTCCTTGCCGGTCACGACGCCCAGCCGGGCGGAACACACCTGCATGAAGATCGCCATGAGGCTGGCCAGGCCCACGACCCAGAGTAGCTGATACTTGAATTGGGCGCCGGCCTGCAGATCCGTCCCCCAGTTGCCCGGATCCATGTAACCGACGCTGACGAGAATCGCGGGCCCCACGAAGGCCCGCCAGTTTCGCCAGAATCCCGCCTGGTGGTGTGGCACAGGGATACTGCCATGCACGTCTTCCAGCGACGGATGGCTGCCCGGCGACACGTCGGCTACCTGCTGATCTATGTGATCCATGATATTTCACTCACTAAATTGATATTTAGTATCCCCTAAACTAATCATGACAGTTGCACGTCCGTCAAGAGGGGCTTCGTAACGATCCTATTGGGTGAGACTTACGATCTGGTTGATCACCCGCTCGGTCAGCCCCCAGATAATCAGCCCGCCTGCATGGATGGAGCTGAATTCCACTGGTCCAGTGGGCAGCGCCAGGGTGAATGGGCGTCGATTGGCGGGGTTCACGACCTCGCTGACCGGAACCCAGAGTGCCAGCTCGATCTCGCTGGTGGGGTTCACGGGCAGCCGATCCGGGACCACAAAGACGCATGGGGTGACGACCACACGAGGCAGGTGCACGGACCGCGGAAAGACATCGTCGAGCACGCCGAGAACGGTGCCGGCCTTGCCGAGGGGCAGACCGGTCTCCTCCTCGGTTTCGCGTTGTGCCGTTGCGACGGGGGATTCGCGAGGGTCACCGCGGAATCCACCTGGAAACGCGACATGGCCTGACCAGGGATCGGACGCTCGCTCGAGTCGCTTCACGAACAGCATCGCCGGATCGCGCCGAGCGCTCACGACGACCGCCACCGATGCTCGCCGAGCGCCTTCGGCCTCGATTACCGTGGGGGATCGGCCCGACAGGGCCAGGCGAAGCGTGTCAGAAAAACCGACGTTGGGACGTGTCACAATCCGGGCAAGTATCCGTACGGACGGAAGGCGGGACAAGTGGCGCGGAAATTGCCTATTGATCGAGTTGTTAGATTGTCTGTTCCACCCTCACACGGGAGGTCGATATCAAGGCATTCGGTGTCAGTCTGCTGGCGGTTGCCGCGGTTGCCGCGGCAAGCCTCCTCTGGAAGCGGCGTCAGGATGAGTTGATTGCCTACTTCGAGGCCGACGACCGGCTCGATGTGCTCAGGCGAGCCGGCCTCTGACGCCGGCGAACCACGGAGGCAAGGCGGCCCGGGAGATCCCGGGCCGCTTCTGCTTTCCGGGAGTGGCTACAGGGCGGCGGCCATGTGGCGCACCGTGAGGTCCATGAGGCGGTCGAAATCGGCGTTGGATCCCTGCCACGGATGCTTGATGCCGAAGGTGTGATCGGCCCCTTCCAGAATGAACAGCTCGGTCTTGGGGGAGGGCGACGCCGCGACAAGCTGGTGCGCGACCTCCACTGGTACTGTGGCGTCGGCGCCGCCGTGAGCCACCAGCCAGGGCACGCGGATCCTGCCGGCGGCCGCCACCACGTCGAGCCGGTCGCGATTCCCGTCGATATCGTCTAGAGCATCCCGCAGGATGGTCAGCACCTGCCCCGTGCGGGCGTTCACGACGTCGATCCGCCCCTCGCGCCGCCATCGCGCAATCTGCTCCTCCGGCCACCGGAGGAAATGATCGATCGCCGCCCATGTCACCAGCGCGTTGACCCGTCCGTCTCCGGCCGCATGCAGCGCCGCCAAGCCGCCACCGCGGCTGTGCCCGACCAGCCCGACCCAGCCCGACCCTTCGGTGCGCGCATAGTCGGCCACCATCGCCAGGTCGGAGAGGTCGGCGGTCGGCTTCTGGTGGCCCCACCGGTCCAGCTCGTCGAAGCTGTCGCCCTCGCTCACGCCGCTGCCGGAAAAGTTGAAGGTCACGGCCGTGAAGCCGGCCACGGCCAGCCGCTCAGCCAGCCTGGGAAAGAAGCCCCAGTCCTTGAACCCCTTGAAACCATGGCAGATAACCACGGCCGGCCGGCACTCGAGCCCGGCCTGGCCGGTGCGAACGTCCAGTCGCAGGGGTCCGCCGTCCGCACCCACGAGACGCACCTTGGCTAGCCGGGGGGTCGCCATGAGGGCTATTTTGCCCCCCCTGTGACCATCCACGCAGCCCGTCCATCTGCTCCCACATTGATTGCCGTCGCGAAGCGCATCGTCGAGGCGCGTGATGACCTCGTCGAGGCGTGGTTCGGATCGATCGCGACCCGCCAGGCGGGAAGCCATCTGCTCGAGCCATTCGAGCTGCGGCGGACGCTGTGTCTGATCGTGTCGCTCCTTGGGCACATGACCGGGGCGTTGCGGCGGGAGACGCGGGATGCGTGGTATTCGGCCACGGAGTTGTACGGGCGCCTCGCTGAAGCGCGCGGTCTCTCGGCTGGCGAAGTGGTAGACGAGCTCCAGCACCTGCGGGAGCTGCTGATTCTCGAGCTTGGCGATCTCATCGTCGCGTTGCCGGCGCGCCAGCAGCTGCCGGCGGTCTTCCGCGTGAACCGGGCGTGCGACAGCGGTGTCTCGAACGCCGTCGTCGGCTACACCGACGCGCTGGTCGCGAAGATGTTCAGCCGCGACGGCGTCCCGGTCCCCACCGCCGACAGCCTCGCCGAGCTGCTTTCCTCATTGCACTCGCTGGAACTCGATCTGCGCCTGCTCAACGAGCGGTCATCCGGCTGAGATCTCTTCGCCGCCATCCACATTGATGACGTTGCCCGTGAGCCATCCGGCCGCGGGGTGACAGAGGGCGACGAGCGCGCCGGCCACATCCGCCGGCGTGGTGAGCCGCTTCCCCGGGTTCTTCAGCGCCGCGCCCTCGAAGAGCTTGTCGCTCCCAGGGATCTTGCTCGAAGCGGCGGTGATCGTGACACCCGCCCGGATTGCGTTGGCGGCGATGCCGCGCGGCGCCAGCTCGTAGGCCAGCTGCCTGGTGTGGGACTCGAGGGCGCACTTGGCCGCGGACACCGCTCCATAAGCGTAGATCGCCCGCGTCGAGCCGGACGACGTCATCGAGAAGATCCGCCCCCCCTTACCCATCAGCCCGCGCAGCACGATGTCCTGGGTCCAGTAGACCAGGCTGTGCGCCATGACGTTCAGCGTCATGTCCATTTGGGCTTCGGTGAGGTGGTCCTCGGCGATGAACGGCTTGAGCGCCCCGAAGGCCAGGGAATGCAGCAGGACCGCGACCGTCGCCTTCTCGGCGACGAGTGCGTCCACGACTTCCTTCCGGTTCTCCGCGTCGGCCGCGTTGACGTTGAAGAACAGCGCCTTGCGGCCATGCGCCTCGACTTTTCTCTTCACTTCGTCGGCCAGCGCCATCCCGGCCTTGCGGTCGAGGTGCACGCCGCAGACCTCGTAGCCCGCCGCCGCCATCGCGACGGCGCATTCGCCGCCGAAGCCGCTCGAGGCGCCGAGGATCAGGGCCCAGCGCGGCGCGGCGGTCTGTGCATTCGACACGGTTCAGCTCCCTCTGAAGTGCCGGGAATCTGGCATTCGCTCGCCACCCTCCACAAGCTTAGGCACCCGTGCAACGGCCCTCCCTCTCCCTGAGTATCGCGATCGGCCTCCTGGCCGGCCTCGCCCTGGGCCTCATCGCCTCGGCCCAGGGGCCCGGCCCGCTCAGGGATTTCGCGATCGGCATCGAGCCCGCCGGCACCATCTGGATGAACCTGGTGCGGATGTGCGTGATCCCGCTGGTGTTCACCGCGCTGGTCTCGGGGGTGGCGGCGATCGGCGACATCCGCAGGCTGGGGCGCGTCGGCGCGCGCACTCTGGGCTTCATGTTCGGCACCATCCTGCTGGCCGGCATCTGGGGACTGATCCTCGCGCTCATCCTGGTGCCGCTGGCGCCGGTTTCGCCCGAGTCGGCTGCCGCCCTGCGCGCCGCCGCCGCCGCGGGCGCCCAGCAGGTGACCGAGCAGGCCGGGCGGGTGATGGGGGCGCGGCAGTTTCTGCTCGACCTGGTGCCGGCCAATCCGGTGAAGGCCGCCGCCGACGGCGCCCTGCTCCCATTGATCGTCTTCTCCATCACGCTCGGCGCCGCGGTGGGCTCGCTCGCCGAGACCCCGCGGCGCACCGTGGTGGACCTTATGGACGCGCTGGTCGCGGCCCTGATCCGCCTCATCGGGTGGATCATGCTGCTGGCGCCGGTCGGCGTCGCCTGCCTCGCCGCGCCGGTGGCTGCCCGCTTCGGTTGGGAGACGCTGCGCAGCCTCGGCATCTTCGTACTCACCGTGGTACTCGGGACGACGCTCTTCGCCGCCTTGGTCCTCGCGGCGCTCGCGCGGTGGCTCGCCCGCGTCCCGGTGCTCCCGTTCGCCCGCGCCATCACGCCCGGCATCGCCGTCGCCTTCACGACCACGACCTCGATGGCGGCGCTGCCGACGATGATGGACACGGCGCTCAACAAGCTCCGCATCTCGAACTCGATCGCCAGCTTCGTCCTGCCACTGGGCGCGACGCTGAACCGCCCCGGCAGCGCGATCTACCAGATGGCCGCGGTGGTCACGGTGGCCTCGCTTTACGGCATTCACCTGGGGCCGGCGCAGTACGCCGTCGCGCTCCTCACCAGCTTCTTGATGACCTTCTCGGTGGCGGCGATCCCGTCGGCGACGGTGTTCACCACCGCGCCGGTGCTGCTCGCGGTGCAGCTCCCGGTCGAGGCGATCGCCCTCCTGCTGGGCGTGGACCGGATCCCCGACATGTTCCGCACCGGCCTGCACGCCGCCAGTCACCAGACCTGCGCGGCCGTCGTGGCCCGCGCCGAGGGCGAGGAGATCGCCCTCTGACCTGGCCCTGGTGGGCGGGGCTGGCCGCCGCGACGCCCTGGGGCGTGCCGGGCCTCGCCGCACTCGCCATGGGCCCGCCGAAACCCAACCTGCGCGACTACGAGCCCCTGGCCCCCGACGCCTCACCGCTGGTCAGCATCATCATTCCCGCACGCAATGAATCGCACAACATCGAGCGGTGTCTGCGGTCGATCCTCAAGAGCGACTACCGCAAGATCCAGGTCATCGTGGTGGATGACCGGTCCACCGACAACACCGCCAGGATCGCCGAGCGCGTGGCCTTGGACGACGCGCGGCTCCTGGTGGTGCGCGGAGAGAATCTCCCCAAGGGCTGGTACGGGAAGCCGTGGGCCTGCTGGCAGGGCTTCGCGCTGGCGCAGGGCCCGATCCTGCTCTTCACCGACGCCGACACCGTTCACGGTCCGCATCTCCTGTCGCGCGCCGTCGCCGCGCTGGAAACCGAGCGGGTGGATCTCCTGACCGTCATGCCGCACCAGGAGATGACCGGCTTCTGGGAGCGGACAGTGCAGCCCTTCTTTTTCCTGCTGCTCGGCCTGCGCTTCGGCACGCCGCGCCGGTTGAACCGCAATCGCAATCCGCGGCACGCGATCGCGAACGGGCAGTTCATCCTGGTGACGCGCGACTCGTACGAATGGGTCGGCGGACACAAAAGGGTTCACGACACGGTGATCGAGGACCTGCTGCTCGCGGTGAGGTACACCGAGGCCGGGCGCCGGCTGTTCTTCGCGCTGGCCGACGACGACATGTCGGTGCGGATGTACACGACACTGGGCGGCATCGTCGAGGGCTGGAGCAAGAACTTCTTCCGCGGCACCCTGGAGACCATGCGCTCCCGGGCGCTGACCTACGTAGCGGTGCTCGGCACCCTGTGGATGCCGCTCGCCTTTCTGGCGCCGAGCGTGATGCTGGTCGTCGGTGCCCTCACGCGCAGTGCGGCGCAGCTCGCCTTCGGGGCCGCGTCCTTTCTCGGGTGTTCGCTGCTCATCGGGGCGGTGCTGCGTGCCGGCCGCGTGCCGATGTGGTACGGGATCTTCCACCCGCTCGGTGCCCTGGTGCTGGCGCGCATCCTGTTGCGCTCGGCGCGGCGCGGGACGGGGCGCATCGAGTGGAAGGGCCGCACCTACTCCCACGCCTGATCACGACGTCGGGACCACCGGCCGGAGCGCAATGCGCCCCCCGTGCCGCAGGTGCGGACAGGTCCGCGCGATGGTGAGTGCTTCGGCTTCGCTGGCCGCCCGGATGATGAAGAACCCCGCCATCACTCCCGCACTGCTCGCCACGTCGCCGCGATAGACCTGGACCCTGCCCGACGCCGCGTGAAGCACCTGGGAGAGCGAAGCGAGCGCCGTGCCGCCTTCCAGGTTGCCGCTCGCGCGCAGGCCTTTCGCCCAGGCGCTGTACTCGGCGACGTAGGTGTGCTCGGAAACGCCGCGATCGAAGGTCGAGTCCTCGTAGAGCAGGAGCGCGAACCGCGGGCCAGCGCGGTCCTGGGCGGCCGCCGGCATCCGACGGCCCAGGGCCAGACCGGCGGCGAAGAGGACCACGGCCGCCGCGGCGGCGGCCACCCATCGACGAGTGCTGGCGCCGCGGCGCAGCAGGCCGCGTGCGCCGAGCGTGGCGGTCACGCGCGCCTTCAGGTGCGGCGGGGGTGTCGCCTCGCGGTCGAGGGCGCGCAACGGGTCATCGTGGTCGTCGTTCACGGGACGTCTCCTCTGGGGCCGAGCGCGGCGCGCAGGGCGCGGCGGGCCCGGGACAGTTGGCTCTTGGAGGTGCCGGGCTCAACGTCCAGCAGCTCCGCGATTTCGTCGTGCGTGTAGCCCTCCACGTCGTGGAGGACGAACACCTGGCGGTAACCCGGCGACAGCGCCGCGATCGCGCGCTCCAGGTCGATCCGGTCGAAGGTGCCGCGAAGCGCCGCGTCGTCGCCGCCGAGCGCCAGCTCGTCGACCGTCGGGCCCACGTCGCGGGACTCGGCGCGCGCCATTTCCTTCCACCGATTGATGACGATCGCGCTCAGCCAGGTGCGCAGCGCCGACCGCCAGGCGAAGGTGGTCCAGCGCTCGACGGCGCGGACCCAGGCGTCGTGGACGATCTCCTGCGACTCGGGCTCGTGGCCGCCGGTGAGTCGCAGTGCCAGTCGGTAGAGCGCGGGCGTGTGCCGGTCGTAGAGCGTGCCGAAGGCGCGCTCGTCGCCGTGCGTGATGACGGCGCTCACCAGGACGCGGTCCTCGGCCCCGCTCAGCGCGATGCGGGCCCTCCCGCGGCCTGGACGAAGTCGCGCAGCGGGATCATGATGCTCGCCCAGGGTTTGCCGCCGTCGAAGACGATCGCCGTTTTCATATCGCCGCTCCCGAGGCCGAGATCGGTGCCGGTGATGTACGGGTAGTAGATCATCAGGTGCGGGTGCCAGTGGCCGCCCACGTGGCGCTCGTCGTCGATCAGCCACTGCTCCGCCGACATCATGTACGACATCACCGGCCGGCGAGGAAGCCGCAGCCGTCCGCTTGCCAGGGCGTCGGCGACGACGCGGTCGGCCTCCTCGGCCGAGCGGCCCTGGTGGAACTGTTCCACCTTGAGGATCTCCATCTGGAGCACCGTGGCGGCGCCTTCGGCGTCGAAACAGTGCGGCTCGATGGAGTCCATCCAGTCCCGGGAGACGAAGCAGGCGTTGCCGTTGGTGCCGCGCACCGCGACCTCGTAGAGGCTGTCGCCCAGGACGTAGATCGTGGCCGAGTCCGAGACGGCGGGCGGCGCGGCGCTGCGGGCGAGGGCGATCTCGCGCTCGCGCGGCAGAGGGGGGCGGCGGCCCGCGTGCTGCGCCGCCGGGGCCTGGGCCGGCGCGGCGCCTGTGCCGGCGGCGAGCAGGGTGCAGATTATGGCCAAGGTCCGCATGACATCCTCCACTGGGGTTGTCATGGGTGGTTCCATGGCCCGCAACGGTTGCACGAGGGTATCCCGGTGAAGTCGCACACGCACTACCTCTGGTTCGAAACGAAGCACCGGCAGGAGATCATCGACAGCACCGGCGAGGTCGAGGCCCAGGTGAAGGTGAGTGGCGTCGCCGAGGGGATGGTGCTGGTTTCGGCGATGCACATCAGCGCGTCGGTGTTCGTGAACGATCACGAATCGGGACTCTGGCACGACATCCTGCACTGGCTCGAGCACACCGTGGCGCCGTGGGACCCGGAGCGCTACAAGCACAACGACACCGGCGAAGACAACGCCGCCGCGCACCTGCGCTCGCTCACCGTGGGGCACGAAGTCATCGTGCCGATCACCAAGGGAAAGCTCGACTTCGGGCCCTGGCAGCGGGTGTTCTACGGCGAGTGGGACGGGCAGCGGCGGAAGCGGGTGGTCATCAAGGTGATGGGCGAGTAGAACGGCGCATAGATTCGCTACAACATGCGATGGCCGGGTTAGTGCCCGGCCGTCGCTTTTTCCTACCGTGTGCGCGTGCCGGTTACGACCGATCTGCTCGCGCGCATCCGCTGCCTCGACGATCTCCACGAGCTGGTCGCCGAACTCGGCTACACGCCGGGTTGCGACGAGCTGAGCGCCGCGGCCCGCGAACGCCTGGGCCTGGGCGGCGACTCGCTGGGAGTGCGCCGCGCCGCGGTGGTGGGCCGCCGCGGACCATTCGTCGTCTACGGCGCGCTCTTCGAAAGCGTCTCGCGCGGTCACGTCGCCCAGGCCGCCGAGCGCCTGGCCCGGGCCACCGCCGGCGAGCGCAACATGCTCCTCGCGCTGGGCAGGGGCGCCACGGCCACACTGGCCGTGGCGACAGTTGCACCCGCGCTCACGGGATTTCGAGCCCGCCAGCTCCGCATTCCACTCGAACGACCCTCTGCGGTCGCCGCGGAGATCCTCGGCGGGCTCACCCCGCGCCCCACCGATACCGCCCTCACCCTCTCGATGCGCGTCGCCGACGCGCTCGCCGAAGAGGGGCTCACGGCTCGCTTCTTTCGGGAGTTCACGCGGCTCCACGAGCGCGCCGCCCAGTCGCTCACGGGAGTGCCGCGCGCCACGGCCGGCGAGCGCCGCGACCTCGCGCTCGTGATCCTGACGCGCGTGCTCTTCCTCTATTTCGTGCAGGCAAAGGGATGGCTGGCCGGGCGGAGTGACTTCCTACCGTCGCTCCTCGACACAGCGCTCCGCTCCGGCCGCCCCTTTCACGCCTCCGTCTTCGAGCCGCTGTGCTTCGGTGCGCTCAGCACGCCGTATGGCGCCCGCCGTGGTGTGGCCCGCGCCCTGGGCGGCGTCCCTTTCCTGAACGGCGGGCTCTTTGAGCGCCACGCCCTCGAGCGGCGGTTTCCCTCCGCCGCCATTCCCGACGACACCTGGCGCGCGCTCTTCGACGAGCTCTTCGAACGCTTCCACTTCACGGTCCACGAGGCCGACGACGACGCGGTGGACCCGGAGATGCTCGGCCGGGTCTTCGAGGGCCTGATGGCGTCGGACCGACGCCGCGCATCGGGCACCTACTTCACGCCTCGCGAGCTGCTGCGCCGCACCGTCGGGCTGGCGCTCGACGCGGCCCTTGGCGGACACGGCGCCGACGCGATTCGCACCGTCCGCATCCTGGATCCCGCCGTCGGCTCCGGCGCGTTCCTGCTCGAAGCGCTCGCCCAGCTCGAGGTGCTGCGTGCCCGGCACGTTCCCGGCGAAGCGACGCTGGAGCGCCGGCGCCGCATCGTGCGCGACAACCTCTTCGGCGTGGACCAGGATCCGATGGCGGTGCGGCTCGCGGAGCTGCGGCTCTGGCTCGCGCTCGTCTCCGAAGACGACGCCTCCTGGCAGGAGGCGCTGCCGCTGCCTAACCTCGACCAGAACCTGCGCCAGGGTGACAGCCTGCTCTCACCACTCGACGTTGCCGGCGGCGCCCGACTACCCGGTGCCGCCGCGCGGCTCCTGGCCGTGGCGGAGCGGCGCGCCGAGTACTTCGCCGCGACCGGCCGCCAGAAGGCCGCGCTCGCGCTCGGCCTGCGGCACGACGAACGGCTCCTCGCCCAGGCGACAACCGACGCCGCGATCACCTCGCTCACGGCACGCCTGGCCGACGTCGCGGCGGCGGGCAGCCGTGACCTCTTCGGCGCTCGCGCCCGGCGCGATCCGGCGCAGGCACGGCGGGTCTCGGAATGGCGCCGGCGCCGGCGCGAACTCCTCGCGATCCGCCAACGCATCGCGGCCGACGATGCGCTGCCCTTCTTCGCCTACGACGTCCACTTCGGCGATATCCTCGCCGCCGGCGGGTTCGACGCCGTCGTCGGCAATCCGCCCTGGGTGCGCGGCGAGCGGCTGCCGCTGACGTCCCGCACCATGCTCGGCGCCCGGTACAAGTCCTTCCGCGCCACGGCTCCCGGCCGGCGCGGTTTCGCGCATCTCCCCGATCTCTCGGTCGCCTTCGTCGAACGGGCGCTCCAGCTCGCGCGCCCGCGGGGCGTGGTCGGCTTCCTGCTGCCCGCCAAGCTCCTCCGCGCCGGCTATGCCGGCCCGCTGCGCGCCCTGCTCGGCGAAAGCGCGAGCGTGCTGCATCTCGAGGATCGCTCGCACGGTCCCGCCAGCGGCTTCGCGGCGACGGTGTTTCCGATGATCTGCGTTCTGCGGCGGGCGCGGCCCGACGGCGTGGTTCCGGTGTCGGTTTCGCTTACCGGCGCTTCGGGGATCTGCATCGCCGGTCAGGCCGCGCAACGGGAGATCGCCCTCGATCCCGAAGCTCCGCGGTCGCCGTGGATGGTCCTGCCCGGTGCCGTCATGCAGGCGGTGCGGGACGCGCTGCGTTCCGGTCCGCCGCTCGGCAGCCGCTATCGGCCCAGGCTCGGCGTGAAGACAGGGGCCAACGAGATCTTCGTGCGCGAGCTCGCACGCGCCGGCGAGCTTCCGGAGTCGTCCCGCGTACTCGCGATCCTCGGCCGCGACATCGCGCCATTCGTCGCACGCCCCTCGGCTGTCGTGCTGGCGGCGCTCGACGGTTTCGGCAATCCCTGCCGCGCCGTCGCGCGCGACGTGGCCGAGTACCTCCGGCCCCACACCGCCGCGCTCACGCGCCGTACCGATGCGCGCGGCTGCCCGCCCTGGACTCTCTTCCGGACCGATCTCCTGCGGGCCGGCTGGATCGTGATCTGGCGCGATATCGCGAGGCGGCTCGAGGCGGTGGCGGTCCAGCGTGAGTCCGGCGGCCCGATCCCGCTCAACACCTGTTACGGCGTGACTGTGCCCGATGCGCACACGGCCTGCTGGCTCTCCGCCTGGCTCAACAGTTCTCCGATCCGCGCGCTCGCTGCCGTGCTCGCCGAGCGCGCGAGCGGTGGCGCGTTCCGCTTCAGCGCTGCCACGGTCGCGGCGCTGCCGCTCCCCGACGACGTCGCGGGGCCCGAAGTGGGCGCCCTGGCTGCCATCGGGCGCGCGGCCCTTCACGGAAAGGACGTGGACGACGATGATCTCGCTGCGCAGGCGCTTCGCGCACTCCGGCTCGACGATCACGTCGCCGCCGCCCTTCGCCGCCTCGACGCGGCTCTGCGCCGAGGCGCTGGCGGGGATCGCTGATCCGCTGTTTCCGGCGCTGGCCACGGCGCGGGTGCGTCCACCGGCCGAGGCGGCCCGCGCGATTCTCGCCGGCATGCTCGAGCCCCTCGAGTCGCCGGGCGGAGATGGGTCGATGCCGTCCTGGCTCCTTCCGCATCAGACCGACGCCGTCGTCCGCGCGCGGGCGATCCTCCGCCGCTTCGGCGGCGTCCTCATCGCCGACGGTGTGGGGCTGGGCAAGACTTTCATCGCCCTCGCGCTGGTACAGATGGAACGCGCCGCTGGCGGTGACGCTGTGGCGCTCGTTCCCGCGGCACTCATCACCGAATGGCAGCGGGCCGCGGCCGCCGTGGAGATGCCGCTCACGATACACAGCCTTGCCGTGCTGGCGCGCCGCGCTCCCGTGCCGCCGGCGCGATGCTCGCTGGTGATCGTGGATGAGGCGCACGCCTTCCGCAATCCGCGCACCCGGCGCTACGACGCCCTGTCGCGCCTCGTCGCGGGACGCCGCGTCGCCCTGCTTTCGGCCACGCCGCTCAACAACACCCCCACCGACCTCGATGCGCTGATTCATCTTTTCGCCGCGCGCGACCGGTTTCGCGAGTTCGGCGTTGCCGACCTCGGCCAGGCGCTACGCCACCGTGATCCCGCCGCGGCACTCGCCCTCGGCGCGGTCTCGGTCTGCCGCACCCGACGCCTCGTCGAGGCTCGCTTCCCCGAGCTTCGCGCCGCGTTTCCGCAACGCACCCTGCGCGCCCCGGTGCGCTACGACCTGGCGGCGTGCTACGGCGGATCGCTCAACGCCATCCTCGACGTCCTCCAGGCGCTGGCCCGCGCACCCGGCGAGGCGACCGGCGGAGCCGCCCTCCTGCACCTCGGACTGTTGCGACGTCTCGAATCGAGCCGCGCCGCCCTCCGGCGCAGCCTGGCGCGCCACCGCGACGTGCTCGACGAGGTCACCCGGGCGGCCGAACAGGGCGTGACAGTTTCGCGCGCGGATGTGCGTGCCTCACTCGCCCGTTCCGACGACGAATCGCAGCTCGCGCTCTGGCCTCTGCTCGCGCCTTCGGGCTCGATGCGTCCCTGGGATGCGCTGGCCGCGGCTCGTTCCGCGCTGGTCCGCGCCCTCGCGCTGGTCGACGCCGCATCGGGAACCGGCGACGCCAAGGCCGAGGCGCTCGAAGCGCTCCTCACCGGCCCGCTGGCGGGCACCAGGACGATCGTCTTCACCGAATACCGCGACACCGCACTGTACCTGCTGCGCCGCCTGCGCCGGCAGATGCGCGTCATCGCGGTCATGGGCAATGGGGCCTGGGCCGGCACGACGCGGCTCTCGCGCCGCGAAGCCCTCGACGGGTTCGCGCCGATCGGCCGCGGCCGAAGGGCCGATCCCCTGCTCGACGCCGACGTGCTGGTCGCGACCGACGTGGCCAGTGAGGGGCTCAATCTTCAGGACGCGCGCGCGGTAGTGAACTACGATCTCCCCTGGAACCCGGTGCGCGTGATGCAGCGCGTGGGGCGCATCGAGCGGCTCTACTCGCCGCATCGGCAGATTGACGTGGCGCACTTCACCGCGGCGGGCGGGCTGCGCGAGCTCACCGCCGTCCTGCGCACGCTCCGCGCGAAACTCGCCAGCCAGGGCCAGGTGCCCGGTGCCGAGCCCGATCCGCTCGCCGCCCTGTGGTGGCTGGAAGACGGTGTCCCGGCCCCCGAAGCGCTGGAACGGGAAAGCTGGCGGCGCGTCGCGCCCTTCGAGGCGCGCGAGCGGTGGCGCGCGCTGGCCGGCCCTCCCCAACGGAGGTCGCCCGCACCACTGGTCGCCGCCGGCATCGCGGACGATGACGGCCCCCCGGGAGCCGGTGTCCTGCTCGCACTCGAATGGCGCGGGGGCCGCGGTGTACCGCGCCCCTTCGCCGACACCGGCGAAGCGCCGCCGCGCCGCGACCCTGAAGCGCTGGGCGAGCTCGCCGAGCGGGCACTCCACTCGGCCGGCGTGCCGACCGATCCCTCGCAGTTCGCAGAGCTTCTGGCCGGCGTGATGCCCGAAGCACGCGCGCAGCTCGTCGCGCTTTCCGCGGCACGGCGCGGAAGCGCTGGGAGTCCGGGACGCCAGGCGGCGCTCGATCTCCTGGCCCGCGGCGCCATCGACACGCATCGTCAGCGCGCCGACGCTTCAGCCCTCGAGCGCGCCGGCCAGATTCTCGCTTGCGACGTCCCTGCCGGACTGGACCGGCTCATCGGCCGCCTCGCCCGCGAGAACGGGCCGCCCACCGAGCTCGCCGCGCGGATCGTCGAGCTGGCGAAGACCATGCTTCCGCCCGCCGCGCCCCCACTCGACGGCACGCCGCGCCTGGTCCTCGTCGCGGCGATCGTCGTGGCCTCGCGTTGTCCATCGGGTTAGGAAACCGTCGCCCCATTCAATCCCTGGCGACTTGGCGAGTGCCTTATCTTGCGGTCGTGCGGTACTCGACTGTTCTCTTCGACCTCGACGGCACCCTGATCGACTCGATCGAGCTCATCCTCGAGTCCTATCGCCACACCATGCGCGTCCACCGCGGCGACGCGATGTCGGACGCCCTCTGGCTCGAGGGCCTCGGCACTCCGCTGCGGGTCCAGTTCCGCAGCTTCACCGACGACCCGGCCGAGATCGAAGCGATGATCGCCACCTACCGGGAGTGGAACCTCGCAAACCACGACGCCATGGTGCGCGCCTACCCCGGCGCGCTCGATACGGTGAAGGGGCTCAAGCGGGCCGGCGCGCGGCTGGGCATCGTGACGTCGAAGAACGACCGCGGCCTCGCGCGCGGTCTGTCGCTCTGCGGATTCGACGGACTCTTCGATTCGCTCGTCACCTGCGACACCCTCCCCGAGAGCAAACCCGACCCCGCACCGGTGCACGCCTGCTTGAGGCAGCTCGGCACCGAGCCTAGGGAAGCCCTCTTCGTCGGCGACTCCCCGCATGACATCGCGGCAGGACGCAGCGCGGGCACCCACACCGCCGCCTGCCTCTGGGGACCCTTCGAGAGAAGCCGCATCGAGCAGGAACGGCCCACCTGGTGGCTGGATTCGTTCGACGACCTCGTTCGGCTCTGCCACGACGGCAGCGCCGGCTGACGAGCCACAACGCTGCTTCTTGCGCCTCTGTAGCTCTTCGCCACAGTTTCTGTAGCAGACTCCCACGCCAGCGAGCTGAATGACCGAGACCGGCCGCATTCTCGTCGTCGACGACGACGAGTCGCAAATCAAGCTGCTCAGCACCGTCCTCCAGGCCGACGGCTGGGTCGTGTTGCCCGCCCTCTCGGGCGCGGCCGCACTGGGGATTCTCGACCGGGGCGACGAAGTGGACGTCATCCTCTCCGACCTGATCATGCCGGGGATGGACGGCCGTGAGCTGCTCGCGGCGGTGCGCGAGCGCCGTCCCGAAGTGCCGGTCATCATCATGACCGCGCATGCGTCGATCGACTCCGCTGTCGAACTCCTGCACGCCGGGGCCCACCACTACCTCGAGAAGCCCACCAAGCTTCCCGAGCTTCGCATCACGGTGCGGCGCGCGAAGGATGCGACCGAGACGCGGCGGGAGCTGGCCCGGCTGCGGCGGCGAGTGGAGATCCCCGCGGGTCTGGTCGGGCTCTCGCGCCAGATGCAGGAGATTCTCGAGGCGGCGATCCGGGTCGCGCCCACGGCGACACCGGTGCTGATCACCGGCGAAACCGGCACCGGCAAGGAAGTGGTCGCGCGCGCCATTCACGGCGCATCGGGCCGTGCCAGCTTCGTGGCGCTGAACTGCGCCGCGATCCCGCCCGGTCAATTCGAGGCCGAGCTGTTCGGCCTGCGGCACGCCGCGTCGCCCGAACCGCGGCGCGACCGGCTCGGAGCCCTGGAGAACGCGCACCACGGCACCCTCTTCCTCGATGAGGTGGCGGAGGTGCCGCTGGTCGTCCAGCCCAAGCTGCTGCGTTTCCTCCAGGAGGGGGATTTCCAGCCGGTGGGCCACGATGCGCCCCAGAAGAGCAACGCCCGCCTCATCGCCGCGATGAACCGCGATCCGCTCGAGGCGGTCGCCTCGCACCGGATGCGCGCGGATCTCTTCGATCATCTCAGCATCGTACATCTCCACCTCCCGCCGCTGCGCGAGCGGCCGGTGGACATCCCCGCCCTGGCGCATCATCTGGCGGGCCGGCTCTCCGACCGCTTCCAGCTCGAGCCCGCGGATCTCGCGCCCGACGCGCTCGCCGCACTGACGGCCTACACCTGGCCGGGCAACACCCGCGAGTTGGAGAACGTCCTGGCCCGCGCCCTGGCCCTGCGCAATGGTCGCACCCTCAGCCTGAAGGACCTCCCGCCGCACATCGTCCGCACCGCCGGCATCGGCGCCCGTGCCGTGCCGGGCGTGGCGGTCGCGATGCTCACGCTCGCCGAGGTCGAGCGGCGCCACATCCTCCAGGTCCTCGAGAAAACCGGGGGCAACAAGCTCAAGGCCGCGGACGTCCTGGGCATCGATCGCTCCACGCTCCACCGCAAGCTCAAGCAGATACAGGGACTGGCCGCACTACAGCTGTAGAACGAGCCATTTCAACCGTTTAGCCGCTTCGAGTTGTCTATTCAAGTGCATGACAGCCGTTGCTGCGATCCGCCTGGAGGCCGGCCTGGACCGAACGCCGTCGCCGGATAACCACCTGGCTCAGGGGGATAGCGAGCGGGCCGATGTGGCCCTCGCCGCGGCGGGGGACCAACAGGCCTTCGAGCGGCTGTACCGTGCGCACACGGCACGGATCCACTCGCTGGTGCGGCGGATGGTGGGCGGCGACGGCGACGCCGACGAGCTGGTGCAGGATGCCTTCGTGCGCGCCTGGCAGCGGCTCTCGACCTTCCGGGGCGAATCGGCCTTCGGAACGTGGCTGCACCGGCTGACGGTGAACCTGGTGCTGAACTGGCAGAAGAGCCGCAACCGCGGCCGCAAGCTGTTCGACGACGACGCGGCACTGGAGTACACCCCTTCGCGGCAGAAGTCGCCCGAATCCGCGATGGACCTGGAGACCGCGTTGAAGGAACTGCCGAAGGGAGCCCGCCAGATCTTCGTGCTGCACGACGTCGAGGGCTTCAAGCACGAGGAGATCGCGCAGATGCTGGAGATCACGTCGGGGACATCGAAGGCGCAGCTGCATCGCGCACGCATGCTGATGCGCAGACACCTGGAGCGGTAACGATGACTGCACACCTGAACCAAGCGTTGTCGGCGTACCTGGACGGCGAGCTGGACGGCGCCGCCCTGGCCGGGGCCGAGGCCCATCTCGCCGCGTGCGCCGAGTGCCGCGCGGAGCTCGATGGTCTGCGGCAGCTGGTTCGCCGGGCCTCCTCGCTCGACGACCGTGCCCCCGAGAAGGACCTGTGGGCCGGTATCGCGCGGCAGATCAACACGCCGAGCACCGCCGACGTCGTACCGCTCGACTCGCGCCGCCGCCGCTTCGCCTTCACCATGCCGCAGCTGGCTGCCGCCGCCGTGGCGCTGATGGCCCTGTCGTCGGGCGCCGGCGTGCTGCTCACCCATCGCACCCCGGGCGCCGCACCGGCCCGGCCCGGCGGCGCGATCGCCGTTCGCGCGGTCTCGCCCACGCCGGTGAGCGACGGCCGCGGTGAAGGGCTCGCCTCCTACGACTCGGCGATCACCGGCATGCAGCAGCTGCTGGCGACCCGCCGCAGTCAACTCGACACCGCCACCGTGCGGATCGTCGAGCAGAGCCTGGTGGTGATCGATCTCGCGATCCGCCAGGCCCGGGAAGCGCTGGCGCGCGACCCCAACAACATGTACTTGAACGGCCAGCTGCAGCGCACACTCGACCGCAAACTCGATTTGCTGCGGCGCGTGGCGACCATGCCCGCGGCCAGCTAAGGGAGAAGCATGCTTCGCGATCACGCTGTTCGCACCGCCGTCACCGCCGTCGCCCTGCTGGGTCTGGGTGCCGGAACCCTGCGGGCGCAGCGCACTATCGACACGACGCTGGCGGTACGCGCCAACGCACGCCTCTCGCTGTCGAACCAGTCGGGGGACATCGTCATCCGCTCCTGGAACCGGAGCCAGATCCGCGTGCAGGCCGAATCCGACCGCGCGCGCGTCGAGATCAACGAGTCGCCGTCGGGGGTGAGCGTCCGCACCGTCAACCGGGGCGGCCACGGCGACGTGGACTACACCATCACCGTGCCCAACGGCACCGCGCTCGAGCTGCACGCCATGTCGTCCGACATGGAGATCAGCGGCGTCTGCGGCCAGCTCGACATCAACGCGATGTCGGGCGGCGTCACCGCCGACTGCGTCGAGGGCAGCGCCCAGATCGAGACCATTTCGGGCGACATCACCCTCACCAACGCCCGCGGCACCGTCGACCTCAGCACTACGAGCGGCGACGTCGAGTTGCGCACCGTGCGCGGCCGCGTGTCGGTCGAGAGCGTCTCGGGCGACGTCTCGCTCGACCAGATCGAGAGCAACGACATCACGGCCGAGGTGGTGAGCGGCGACGTCGAGTACACCGGGCGCATCGTGGACGGGGGCCGCTACCGGTTCAGCGCCCACTCCGGCGACGTGACGGTCCGGGTACCCGGCACCCCGAACGCCACAATCGGGATTGAAACTTTCAGCGGCGATTTCGAGTCGGATTTTCAGATTCAGCTCGCGCAGAACACGCAGATCAACGGCAAGAACTGGGAGTTCCGGCTCGGCACCGGCAGCGCGCGGGTCCAGCTCAACTCGTTCTCCGGAACCATCAGCCTGCGGCGCCTTGGCGCTGGGGGTCCACGTGAGGAGTGATTCCATGCGATTCGCCACTCTGGGGTTCGCCGTTGCAACGGCGGCCTGGCTGACGACCGGCCGGTCTTCGACCCACCTGCGGAGCGCCGCCGCCGGCGGCCGGCAGGGCGATCGCTGGAGCTGGCACGGCCGGATCGCCGCGGGCAAGACGGTCGAGATCCGCGGTATCAACGGCGACGTGACGGCCGAGGCGGCGACGGGAGCCGAGGTCGAAGTTTCAGCGACCAAGCACGGCCGCCGCAGCGACCCCGACGAGGTGCGCATCGAGGTCATCGAGCACGAGGGCGGCGTGACGATCTGCGCGGTGTACCCGGGCGACAACAACCGCTGTGCGGCCGGCGGCGGGCGGATGAACACCCGCAACAACGACGTCGAGGTGGACTTCACCGTGCGCGTGCCGCGCGGCGTCGGCTTCGACGGCAACACCGTGAACGGCGACGTCGAGGCCTCCGACCTGAGCGGCGACGTGGACGTCAACACCGTCAACGGCAGCGTCCGGCTCGAGACCGCCGGCGGCGAAGCGAGCGGCACCTCGGTCAACGGCAGCGTGACGGCCGTGCTGCACGCCATCGGCCAGCAGCCGATGCGTTTCCACTCGGTCAACGGTGCCGTCAACGTGACCCTGCCCGCGAGTATCAGCGCCGACGTCGACGCCCGGACGGTGAACGGCTCGATCGACACCGACTTCCCGATTACCGTCAACGGCCGGATGAGCCCGCGCCACATCGCCGGCACCATCGGCCAGGGCGGCCGCCGCCTCGAGCTCGAGACGGTCAACGGGTCGATCAGGCTGCGCAAGCTCCCCTAGAAACTTGCCCGCCTAACCTCCAGAGACTAACATCGCCCTTCCACCCGGAGGGGCGATGTCGTTTCAGCCGTTCGTCATGGAGCGCTGGCAGAGCACCTGGGAAAACCGGGTGCGCTTCAATATCTCGGAGAGCGGCGTCGAGCCGATGACCGCCGCCGAGCTGCTGCGCCTGGCGGGCGGCGGCGAGTCGCCCCTCGACCGCCCGCTTGGCTATCCCCAGTCCAACGGCAGCGACCCGCTGCGCGCCCGGATCGCCGCGCTCTACCCGGGCGTGACCAGCGACCAGGTGCTGGTCACCAGCGGCAGCGCGGAGGCCAACTACGTCAACTGCTGGCGCCTGATCGCGCCCGGCGACCGCGTCGCCATCGTGGTGCCGACCTACATGCAGACCTGGGGACTCAGCCGGAACTTCGGCGCCGACGTGCGGACGATCCCGCTGCGCGCCGAGCTCGGCTGGCAACCCGATCCCGGGGACATCGACGCCGCGATCACCCCGGGCACGAGACTCGTGGTGGTGACCAATCCCAACAACCCGACCGGTGCCGTCATGACGGCCGGCGCGATGGACCGCATCGCCGCGCGCGCCGACGCGGCGGGTGCGTGGCTGCTCGCCGACGAGGTCTACCAGGGCGCCGAGCGCGCGGGGCCCGTCACCCCGTCGTTCTGGGGACGGGCCCGGAAGGTCGTGGTCGTCAACGGACTCTCGAAGGCCTACGGGCTGCCCGGGCTGCGCATTGGCTGGTGCGTCGCGCCCGCGGCGCACATCGAGGAGCTGTGGGCCCGCAAGGACTACACCACGATCGGCCCCACCGTCATGAGCGACGCCCTCGCCACACTCGCCCTGCGGCCCGACGTGCGGCCGAAGATCCTCGAGCGCACGCGCCGGATCATCCGCGGCAACTGGGCGCTGGTCGAGCGCTGGCTCCAGGCCCAGGACGGCGAATTCACCTGGCGTGCGCCCGACGCCGGCGCGATCGTGTGGGCGAAGTACCGCGGCGAGGTGGGCTCGTCCGCGCTGGCCGAAACGCTGCGCGCGGCGCACGATGTGCTCCTGGTCCCGGGCGACCAGTTCTTGATGGACGGCTACGTGCGCCTGGGCTTCGGCTCCCCACCGCACGATCTCCTGCCGGCCCTCGAGCTCGTGGCGCTCGCCTTCCGGCAGGTGGGGGCCGCGGCATGATGATCCTCAACGAGCAGCGCCGCGGCGCGGCGACCGCGACGATCCGCGCGCCCTGGGATGGCGCCGAAGTCGGCATCCATCCGCTCGGCACCGCCGCCGACATGGCCGCCGCGGTGGCCGCCAACGTCGCCGCGGCGGAATCCTGCCGGCGCATGCCGGCCTTCGAGCGCGCCCAGTGCCTGCGCCGGATCGCCGAGGGCCTGGCCGCGCGCCTGCCCGAGTTCGCTGATTGCCTGGCGCGCGAGGCCGGCAAGCCCGTCGCCCAGGCGAAGCTCGAGCTGGAGCGCGCCGTCTTCGTCTTCCGCGACGCCGCTGAGGAGGCGACCAGGATCCAGGGCGAGGTCCTGCCGCTCGACGTGATGGCGTCCGGCACCGGCCGCCTCGGTCTGACCCGACGCTTCCCGCTCTCGCCCATCGCGGCGATTACGCCGTTCAACTTTCCGGTGCTCCTCGCCGCCCACAAGATCGCGCCCGCGATGGCCTGCGGCGCGTCGCTCACGCTCAAGCCGCCGCCCCAGGATCCCCTCACGACGCTGCGGCTCGGCGAGCTGGTCGCGGCGTCCGGCTATCCGGCCGGTGGCGTCAACATCGTGCCCTGCAACCTCGACGTCGCGCAGCGCCTCGTCCAGGACGAGCGAGTACGCATGATCTCCTTCACCGGGAGCGTGCGGGCCGGTTGGGCGATCCGCGCCGCGGCCGGCACCCGGCGCGTCGCGCTGGAGCTGGGGGGCAATGCCGGCGTGATCGTCGAGCCCGATGCCGACGTCGAACACGCGGCGCAGCGCTGCGCCATCGGGGGGTACGCCTACGCTGGGCAATCGTGCATCTCGGTCCAGCGCATCTTCGTGCACCAGCAGGTGTACGAGCGGTTCCTCGCCGATTTCGTCGCGCGGGTCTCGAAGCTCGTGGTCGGCGATCCGCTCGATCCCGCGACCGAGGTCGGTCCGATGATCGACGAGGCCGCGGCCCGGCGCGCCGAGTCGTGGATCGGGGCGGCCACCGCCCAGGGCGCGCAGGTCCTGACCGGCGGCACCCGCCGCGGCAACCTCTTCCAGCCGACCGTGCTGGCGGGAACGCGGGCCGACCAGGCGGTGAACTGCGAAGAGCTCTTCGCGCCCGTGACCACCGTGAGCACTTACCGCGCCTTCGACGAGGCCCTGGCGGCCGTCAACGCCTCGCCCTTCGGCCTCCAGGCCGGTGTCTTCACCCGCGACACCGGGAAGCTGCTGCGCGCCTGGGACCGCCTCGACGTCGGCGGCGTGATGGGCAACGAGATCCCGAGCTTCCGGGTGGACCGCATGCCGTACGGCGGCGCCAAGGCGAGCGGCCTGGGGCGCGAAGGCGTGCGCTGGGCGATCGACGAAATGACCGAGCTGCGACTCCTGACCCTGCACAGCGAGTAGCGCCATGACCGAGGAACCCGCCCGCAGCATCCTGACGCGCACGCTCTTCACGATCGGGTTCCAGCAGATGGCGCACCGGCCCCCGCTACCGAAGCGGTGGATCGTGTACTGCGTGGTCGCCTACATCCTGCCGATCGTCGCGCTCGAAGCGCTGCCGGAGTCGCTCGGCACCATCCGCGAGATCTCCTGGCTGGTCACGCTCGCGCCGGCTTTCATCCTGTCGCTGCACTACGGCATGCTCGGCGCGCTGGCCGGCCTCATCGCGGGGACGGCGCTGTATCTCGCCGTCCAGGTCGTCCTCGACCTCAACCTGGTGCCCGTGAACCAGGACGTGCTGCTGCCGATCTACGTCTCGTACGGGATGCTGGCGATCGCGGTGGGCTGGCTGTCACAGCAGATGCACGACTACTACAGCCGGCTGGTCAAGGCGGAGCGGCTGGCGGCGATTGGCGAGGTCGCCATCACACTGCGGCACGAGCTGAACAACGCGCTCCAGGCCATCACCGCCGAGGCCGGCGCGTTGCGCGCGTCGGAGTTGTCGCCGCCCGATCTGGCGGGGGTCGACACCATCATCGAGATGGCGCACCGCATCCAGCACGACGTCCAGCAACTGGCGACCCTCACCGACTCGCCGACCACCGAGTACCTCGACGGGCGCCGGATGGTGGACCTCAAGAGTGCGCCGGACGCGGCGCCGGCCGGCGGCTAGAGGAGCCTGTCGATCTCGGCGGCCATCGCGACGTCCTTGGCGGTGAGGCCGCCGGCGCTGTGGGTGGAGAGCGCCATCGTCACGGTGGTGTAGCGGATGTCGATGTCGGGGTGGTGGTCGGCCGCGTCGGCGGCCGCGGCGACCCGGTCGACGAACCGGATCCCGTCCTGGAAGGCCTTGAAGGTGTAGCGCTTCACGATCGCGCCGCCCTCGCGAGCCCAGCCCGGCAGCTTCGCCAGGCCCGCGGCGACCTCGGCATCCGTCAGCTTCGGCATCGCCCCTCCCTCAGATGACCGCGTGCACGACCAGATACGCCACCGCGGCGATCGCGGCGGCCATCGGGATCGTCAGTATCCACGCCCAGACGATCCGGCCCGCGATGCCCCAACGCACGGCGGAGACCCTCTGCGCAGCCCCGACGCCGGTAATGGCCCCAGTAATCGTGTGCGTGGTCGAGACCGGAATGCCCAGATACGATGCGGTAAACAGGGAGATCGCGCCGGCGGTTTCCGCGCAAAAGCCACCGTAGGGTTTCAGCCGCGTGATGCGCTGGCCCATCGTCCTCACGATCCGCCATCCGCCGAACAAGGTGCCCAGAGAAATTGCACCGTACGCCCAGACCTCCACCCACAGCGGTATCCTGTCCATCGTAGTGATGTGCAGAAACTGCCACGGATGCTGCGCGAACGCCGCCTGGGCGCTGAACAGTAGGCCGACGATGATGCCCATCGTCTTCTGCGCATCGTTCGCGCCGTGCCCCAGACTGTAGGCAGCGGCTGAGACGAGCTGCGACCTTCGGAACCAGATGTCGACGTTGCGTGGATGCGCGCGTCGGAAGATCCATGCCACCGCAATCATCAGGATCATACCCAGCAGGAAGCCCATCAGCGGCGCGACGAAAATGAAAAGGATCGGCTTCGTCCAGCCACCCGGGACCAGCGCGCCGATGCCCGCCTTCGCGATCGCGGAGCCGGCGTAGCCACCCATCAGTGCGTGCGAAGACGAGGTCGGGATTCCGTAGTACCAGGTGATGAGATCCCAGAGGATGGCGCCGAGGAGCCCGGCCAGGATCACCTGCGGATCCACGATCTCGATGTGGATCAGCCCCTTGCCCATCGTTTTCGCGACCGCGGTGCCGAACACGAACGCGGCCGCGAAGTTGAAAAAGCCGGCCCAGACGACCGCGGCGGCTGGCGACAGGACGCGCGTCGACACCACGGTGGCGATGGAGTTCGCCGAGTCGTGGAAGCCGTTGATGAAATCGAAAACGAACGCGACCATGACGATCGCGATGACGAAGGCGGCGGTATTCACTCAGCCGTGCTTGATGGAGATGCTCTCGAGCACGTTGGCCACGTCTTCGGCCTGGTCCACGCAGCGCTCGAGGTTGTCGTAGATCTCCTTCCACTTGATCAGCTCGATGGCGTTGGTTTCCTCGTCGAAGAGCCGGCCGAGGGCATCGTGGTAGATCGCGTCGGCTTCCTCCTCGAGCTGCTTCGCTTCCAGCGAGGACTTCATCACGTCGCCGTCCCGCTTCTTCAGCTGGGCCACGCCGACGGCCAGCGCCCCGACCGCCTTCTCGATCACGATCGCCAGCTGCTTGACGCCCTCCGGGGCGGGGCCGGTGCGGAAGATCTGCACCCGCCGCGCCACGCCGTCGATCACGTCGATGACGTCGTCGAGATCGCCGGCCAGCTTGTAGATGTCCTCGCGGTCGATCGGCGTGATGAAGGTGCGGTCGAGCCGGTTCACCACCTCGTGGGTGAACTGGTCGCACTCGTGCTCGAGGCGCTTGATCTGCTCGGTGTGATAGACCGCCTTCGCGGGATCGGTGAACAGTCCCACCAGATGCCCGGCGGCGACGTGACTGCGGCGGGCGACTTCCACGAAGAGGTCGAAGAACTCCTCTTCGCGCGGCAGCAGGCTGAACGGCACGGTCGTTCTCCCTGGGGGGTGCGCGAGGGAACGTTTCAGTTGTGAGGCAACGAGAACATAGCCGCGCCGGCGGCTGGCAGCCACGGCTTCGGTCGGCACGAATCGCGCGCCCTTGCGCCGTCCCCGGGGGCGCGACATATTGCCCATCAGACCCGAAGAAACACCGAAGCTCACTCTGGTGGTGTGCATGGAAACTGTTTCTACTATTGAACTTACCACCAAGTCTACGACCTGCCCCGATTGCGGCTCCAAAACGGTCCAGGCCTCCGGTTGCGCCCATTGCCCGTCGTGCGGATGGGGGAAATGCGGCTGATGGCTGACGGCGTTTCATCGGCCCCGTGGTCGGTCCTCGACCAGCGCGCGCGCGGCACCCGGTTCATCGCGCTCCCCTTCAAGTCGGTGCTCAACTCACCGCTCCAGACGGGGATGGATTTCTGGTCGGTGAACCCGTACGTGGGCTGCGAATTCGGTTGCACCTACTGCTACGCGCGTTTCGCGCACCAGTACGTGGTCGAGCGGGCCGAGGCGCGCGGGGGGCCGGTGCAGGGCGAGTGGCGTCTCGAGGATTTCGAGCGGCGCATCTTCGTGAAGGCGGGAGCGGCCGATGTTCTCGCCCTGACGCTGCGCCCGCGGCGCCTGGGCGGCCATGCGATCGCGATCGGCACCGCGACCGATCCCTATCAGCCCGCCGAGCGGCGCTTCCAGGTGACGCGGCAGATCCTCGAGCGGCTGGCGCAGTTCCACGGCCTGCGCATCGGCCTCATCACCAAGTCGCCGCTCGTCGCCCGCGACGTGGACGTCTTCCGTCGCCTGGCCGAGCGGAGCGACGTCACCATTCACCTCTCGCTCATCACGACCGACGCGCCGCTGCTGCGCCGGCTCGAGGTCCGCTCGCCCGCGCCCGGCGCGCGGCTGCGCGCGCTCGAGAAGCTGGCGCAGGCGGGGCTCAGCGCCGGGGTGCTCATCGCGCCGGTCCTGCCGGGGATCACCGACGACACCCCGCACCTGGAGGCCCTGCTGCGCGCGGCGAAGGATGCGGGAGCACGCTTCGCCGGCACCGCGACACTGCGGATGTACGCCAACGTGCGGCGGCGCTTCATGCCGGTGGTAGCGGAGGAGTTTCCGGAGCTGCTGCCGAAGTACGAGCGTGCCTTCGTGCGGAACGGCGAGATGGCTCCGGCCTACGTCGCCGCGTTCAAGCGGCGCGTGACGATGCTGCGGCGGAAGATCGGGATTCCCGCCTCGCCGACGACGGTCTCCCGGTTGGCCGGCCCGGACTGGCAGGAAGCCGCCCAGGGGGTGCTGCCGCTGTAGCCTGGCGGCGGGGGCGACGATCTACGGCCGGGGTGCGCCTCCCGGGGCCTGCTGCCGGTGGGGCTGCCCGCCGGGCGCCCAGGTGGGCGCCGGGCCGTCGGCCAGCAGGCGCGTCGCGCGCGCCGTCGCATTGATGACCGCGGCCATGTGCTCCGGATCGGTGAAGCGCGCTTCGTCGCTCGCGCGGTGGTAGTCGGTGTGGAGGTTGAAGCTCGAGATGGTGTGCGCGGGGATGCCCAGGTACGCGAAGGCGATGTTGTCGGAGCGCCCGAAGAAGTTCTGGTCGGGCCGCGGGTCGGGCACCAGCGGGATGCCGTTGTCGCGCAGGATCTGGCCCATCGTCGAGCGCTCGTACCCGGTGAGCCAGGCCTTGCCCGGGCCGCCGGCCAGCGAGTCGGGCCGCCCGATCATTTCGATCTCGAGGTTGGCGACGGTCCGCGGGAGCGGCACGGCAGGATGGTCGAGGTACCAGCGGCTGCCCAGGGTGCCACGCTCCTCGCCGGTCACCAGCAGAAACACGACGGTGCGCTTCGGCGCGGGCTGCGCGCTGGCGAGCATGCGGGCGACTTCCATCACGGCCACGGTCCCCGAGGCGTCGTCGTCGGCGCCGTTGCAGATCGAGTCCGCGCCCTGCGCGGCGCACCGGCCGGCGGCGGTGGCGCCGATGTGATCGTAGTGGGCGTCGATAACGACGGCTTCGTCCCGGAGCGCCGGATCGCTGCCGGGGAGGATGCCGACAACGTTCACCGCGCTCACACGGTCCGCGGCCGGAAAGGTGTCGCGCGCGGCGAAGCTCGGCTGGAGGCGCATGCCGCGCCGGGTCTGGCCGTTCTGGAGCGTGACGGTCTGGTAGGCGATCGGCACGCGCTGGAACCAGCCCGAATCGCCCGCCGGCTGGAGTCCGGCGCGCTCGAGCTGGGCGGCGATGAAGCGGGCGGCCGCGGCGCCCCCGCGGCTGCCGGTATCGCGCCCTTCCATCGAGTCGTCGGCCAGGACGCCGAGCAGCGAAGCGGTCCGGGCGGCGGTGGACGAATCGCGGCGGGTGCGCTGGGCGTGCGCGGCGGGGGCGAGCGACAGAACGAAGCCGGCCGCGAGAGCGAACACCGGTAGGCGCATCGAAACTCCGGGAAAAAAGGGAACGGTTCGACTGAAGCATAGCGATGGCACAGCCGAAGCTCCACGTCGCCCTGCCGCAGCAGCTCGAGCGGCTGATCCCCGCGCGTCATCGCGGCCTGCCGTTCGGCATCCCGGAGCTCGACGCGCTGCTGCCGGCGGGGTTGCCGCGCGGGCAGATCACGGCGGTGGATGCGCCCCTGGGAAGCGGCGGCACCGCGCTGCTGCTGGCGCTCGCCGAGCGCACGCTGCGCGCCGACGAAGGCGTCGCGTTCGTCGATGCCGCGCGGTCGCTCGCCCCGCAGGCCGCGGCGCACCTCGCGGCGCTCGGCACCTTCTGGGTGATCCGCCCGCGCGGCACCGAGAGCGCCTGGTGGTGCACCGACGTGGTCCTGCGCACCGGCGCGTTCGGCCTGGTAATCGTGGACCAGGCGCCGGCGGCGGCGCGGGCCGTGGCCCTGCGACTCCAGCGTCTCGCGCGTGACAAGAACGCGGTGCTGGTGATGCGGGAGACGGCGGGACGGTATGCCCCGGTTGCCTTGCGACTTTCCGTCACACCGTGCCCGTCCGGATTCATTCCCGCCGTCCCCGGCGCCGGCGCCGCATGGCCCGGGCCGCGCACCGTGCGAGTCCAGGTCGAGAAGGGCGGCGCCCCGCGCGCCGGGGAGGTATCCGTTGGCCTTGCCTTGCCGTATCGCCTGCGTCCGCATTGGGCGGTTCGCGACCGGCGCCCTGGCGCCTCCGGCCGCAGCCTCGGCGGCCGCGGCCAGCGCCCCCGCGCCGGCACACCCGACTGGCCCGAACGGCGCTGAAGCGAGACCCACCGTTCTGTTCGCGGAGATCCGCGCCAAGCCGCGCGTGGTCGCGGTGTGCGCGCACGCGGCGCGGCGCGGCATCACCCCCGGCATGGCGCTCGCCCAGGCCAAGGCGCTCGCGGGAGACCTGGCCGCCGTACCGTGGGACGCGGAGCGACTCGCGCGGGCCGCCCTCTCCGTGACCGGTGCGCTGCTCGAGGCGAGTCCCCGCGTCACGTGGGACGGAGGGACGGGGGGACCGGGGGACCGTATCCGGAACGAGGGTGTGTGGTGGGTCGATGCCGCGGGATTGGGGGAAGAGAAGCGGCTCGCCCAGCACCTGATCCGCATCGCGAAGAAACTGGACCTCGGACCGGTCCGGGTAGGCATCGCCGATTCCCCTATCGCCGCCTATGCCGCAACATTCCGCCGTCCCACGGTCCCGCCGTCCCACGCTCCCCCGCTTACCACGCTCGTCCCCAGCGGCCGCGACGTGGCGTTCCTCGCACCGTTCCCGATCGCCCTCCTCGATCTCGACGAGGATCTCGCCGAAACGCTCGGCGCCCTCGGTCTCGCGACCATCGGCCAGATTGCCGCCCTCGACGGGGACGAAGTCGAGGCGCGCTTCGGCCCCGAAGGACTCGCCGCGCACCGCCTGGCCCGGGGGATCGACGCGCGCGGCCCCAGCCTCCCGCGCGACGACACCCTGCCCGCCATCGAGTGCGACCTCGGCGCACCGGTCGCGGACGCCGAGCCGCTGCTCTTCGTGATGAAGGGCGCACTCGCCTCCCTGGGCGCCTCCCTGCGCGCGAAGGGACTGGCCGCGCGCGAAATCGCGATCACCCTCTCGCTCGACGACGGCTCCTCGGTGGAGCGCACGGTGCGCCCCGCCAGGCCGACCTCCCACGAAGGGGCGCTCTTCGATCACTGCCGCGCCGCCCTCGAGGACTGGCAGCTTCCCGAACCCGTCACCGCCATCGCGCTGCGCGCCACCGAAACCGTCCCGGGCTCGGGCGAACAGGGCGATCTCCTGGCCGTCCGCTGGGCCGATCCCTCCGCGCTCGAAGCGGCGTTCGACCGCATCCGCGGCCGCGAGGGAACCGACGCCGTGGCACGACCCGAACTGCGCGACGGTCACCTGCCCGCCGATGGCGGTGCGTGGAGCCTGAACACGGGGGACCGGGCGACCGGGGGACAGCGGAACGGGACGCGCCTTCCGGTCCCCCCGTCCCGTCCCCCGGTCCCCCGCTCTTCCGCGCTGCGACTGCTCGCGTCCCCGCTCCCCGTCCGCGTCCGTCTCGGCCGCTCGGGCCTCGAGGCGTTCCGGAAAGACGACACCTGGTACGACGTGATCGACTGGAGCGGACCGGAGCGCGTGGCGCCCCGCTGGTGGCGAACCGCCGACGGCGTGCGCGACTACTTCACCGCCCGCGCGGCGTCAGGGGAGCTGTGGCTGCTGTTCCGGTCGAAGAAGGTCTGGTTCGTCGAAGGCTGGTGGGATTGATCCGCACCCGGCGTCGCCCCCCGCCGCCGCGCAGCGCGCTACTGGACCTGCACCTCGGCGACGCGCAGCTGCAGCAGCAGGTTCTGGCCGCAGCGCGGCGAGAGCGCCGGGGTGAAGGATCCGCTGATGAAGGCGCTGCGCCGCTCGTTGGTGCCCAGCGTCAGGTTGCTGGAAAGCACGTACGGGCCCGCGATGCCCGGGAGCGCCGCCTCGGCCCAGCTGCACCCCAGGCTGTCGGCGCGCACCACGGCGCGACCGCCGACCTGGAGCATCGCGTCGGGCTGCTGGTCGGAGAGGACCAGGTAGCCGAACCCGCGCCGCACCATGCCGCCCAGCGGATCGAAGATCGGCGCGTCGACCGTGAACGCGCCCGTGGAACCGGTCGGCGAGACCAGTGGCGGCAGCGGAAGGAGCGAATCGAAGATGATGGCGGCTTCGGGGCAGAACTGTGGCGAGTCGGTATCGAAGTGCTGCTCGGCGCTGACGCTCACGTTCGAGGGGCCCGACTGCGCAACCTCGAGCCGGAAACTCCCGCACCCGCCGTGAAAGCCGACCACCCGGATGCTGCCGGGCTGCGCAGCCGTCACCGCCGCGGGCCACGCCAACCACGTCACGGCGACGGGAATGGACGAGCCGGCCGGGCCGTTGGCGTCACTGCACGCGGCCACGGTCACGGCCGCGAGCAGCGGGATTCCACGCACTCTCGTCATCCATGACATACGTCGAGCTCCACTGTCATTCGGGGTTCTCCCTGCTCGACGGCGCCTCGAATCCCGAAACGCTCGTGGAGCGGGCCGCCGCCATCGGCATGAAGAGTATCGCACTCACCGACCATGATGACCTGGGCGGCTCGGTGCGCTGGGCCGAAGCCGGACGGGAACGCGGTATCGAAGCACTCATCGGCCTCGAGCTGACGCTCTCGGGTCGGCAGCTCTCGCACCTGACCCTCCTATCCTGCAACGAACGAGGCTACCGGAATCTGTCGCGCCTCGTCACCCTGGCCCGCGGCGCCAACCGGGGAGAGGCGCGGGTGACCTGGGACGGGCTCGAGCGCCACACCGAAGGCCTGTACTGTCTTACTGGCTGCCCCTTCGGCGAAGTCCCCCGGCTCCTCGCCGAAGGCAACGAGCGTTCTGCCCGCGAACGTCTCGGCCGGCTCGCCGAGATCTTTCACGGCGACGTCGCGGTCGAATGCTGGGACCATGGGCTGGCCGAGGAGCGCGCCGTGGTGCCGCGGCTCATCGCCCTCGCGGGATCGCTCGACCTGCCCTGGCTGGTGACCAACGACGTGCACTACGCTACGCCCGCCGGCCGGCTGGTGCACGACGTCCTCACCTGCCTGCGCCACCAGACCACGCTCGATGACGCCGGCACGCTGCTGCGCCCCAGCGGCGACTGGCACCTCAAGCGACCCGAGCGGATGGCGCATCACTGGCGTCACTACCCCGAAGCCCTCCACGCGACACGCCAGGTCGCCGAGCGGTGCGCGTTCAGGATGGGCCAGCTCACGCCCGCGCTCCCTGCCTTCCCGACGCCACCCGGCGTCACCGCCGACGAGTACCTCGCGTCGCTGGTGGCGGCCGGTGCGCACCAGCGGTACGACTCCCGGCTCACGGCGCGCCACCAGCACCAGCTCGCGCACGAGCTGGGCATCATCCGGCAGCTGGGGCTGGCCGGGTACTTCCTGATCGTATGGGACATCGTGCGCGAGGCAGGCCGACTCGGCGTCCTCGGGCAGGGCCGCGGCTCGGCCGCGAACTCCGCCGTCTGCTACTGCCTCGGCATCACGGCGGTGGACCCGATCGGCATGGAGCTGCTGTTCGAGCGATTCCTGTCGGAAGACCGCCGCGAGGCCCCCGACATCGACATCGACTTCGCGCACAAGGATCGCGAGCAGGTCATCCAATACGTCTACCGCCGCTACGGCCGCGACCACGCGGCGATGGTCTGCGAGGCGATCTGCTATCGCGGCCGCGCCGCCGTACGTGACGCGGCCCGGGTGCTGGGGTTCTCGGTCCAGCAGGCCGAGCGACTGGCCGACGAGGCCGACCAGTACGACAGCGCGGGCGAGACCGCCGAGCGCCTGGAGCGGGGCGGCACCGAAGGGGCGGGGTTCGACCGTACCGACCTGCGGGTGCGCCGCCTCGCCCAGGTCGTGAAAGGCCTCCACCACCTGCCCCGCCACCGCGGCATCCACGTGGGCGGGTTCGTGCTCTCGCGCGACCCGCTCGCCGACGTGGTCCCGATCGAGCCCGCCGCCATGCCGGAGCGCACCGTCATCCAGTGGGACAAGGACGATCTCGGGCCGGTGCGACTGATCAAGATCGATCTTCTCGGCCTGGGCATGCTCACGCTGCTCCAGGACGGGATCAAGCTGATCCGTGTGACGCGGGGCGTCGCCATCGACCTCGCCACGCTGCCGATGGACGATCCCGCCGTCTACGACATGATCTGCCGCGCGGACACCATCGGGGTCTTCCAGATCGAATCGCGCGCGCAGATGAACACCCTGCCCCGCCTCGCGCCGCGGAAGTTCTACGACCTCGTCGTCGAGGTCGCGCTCATCCGCCCCGGACCGATCCAGGGCGAGATGGTGCACCCGTACCTGCGCCGCCGCGCGGGCGAGGAGCCGATCGTCTACCCGCATCCCTCGCTCGAGCCGATCCTCGAGCGCACCCTCGGCGTCCCGCTCTTCCAGGAGCAGGGCATGCAGGTCGCCATCTCCGCCGCGGGCTTCACACCCGGCGAGGCCGACGAGCTGCGCCGCGCCATGGGACACAAGCGCTCGCACGAGCGGATGGCGGGCATCTCCCGGAAACTGATCGACGGCATGGCGCGCAACGGCATCGACGCCGACGTCGCGCGCCGAATCTTCAAGCAGATCGCCGCCTTCGCCGACTACGGCTTCCCCGAGAGCCATGCCGCGAGCTTCGCGCTGCTGGTGTATGCCTCGTCGTATCTCAAGCACTACTACCCGGTCGAGTTCGCCTGCGCGCTCCTCAACGCCCAGCCCATGGGCTTCTACGCCCCCGGCACGATCGTCGAGGACGCGCGCCGGCACGGCGTGGAGGTGCGGGGCGTGGACGTGACGAAGAGCGGGTGGGACTGCACGGTCGAAGACGGTGCGCGAGACAAACCCGACCCGACAGACCACGCACCACGCACTACGCTCCACACACCCGCCTTGCGCATCGGCCTGCGCTACATCCACGGCCTCGGTGACAAGGCCCAGGAGAAGCTCGAGCCCCTGTTGAATGAACGCCGTCCGTCGTCGCTCGAGGAGTGGGCGAAACGGAGCGGACTCAACGTCACGCAGCTGCGCGCCCTCGCCGAAGCCGGCGGATTCGATGCGCTGTGGCCCAACCGCCGCTCCGCCCTCTGGGAGCTGCTCAAGCACGCCCGCGGCGCGGCGGGACCGCTGGCGCCGCCCGCCGCCGACCGCCGCGGCGCGCCCGTGCCGCCGCTCCGGCCCTTCGAGCTCACCGAGGCCGACTATCGCGTCACCGGTCTCTCGCCGGCCGGCCACCCGCTGCGCCACCTGCGTGCCGCCCTGCGCGCCGAGGGTGTCATCACCGCGGACCAGCTGGCCCGGCACCGGGACGGCGACTGGATCACCGTCGGCGGACTGGTGATCGTCCGCCAGCGGCCCCAGACGGCCAAGGGATTCTGCTTCGTGACGCTGGAGGATGAGACCGGACTCGTGAACGTCGTCGTGACGCCGAAGCTCTTCGAGGCCAACCGGCGCATCGTCGTGCGCTCACCCCTGCTGTTGGTACGCGGAGTCCTGCAGGAGGAGCAGGGCGTCCTCAACGTCCGGGCCCGGGCCTTCGCGGCACCCGACCCGAAGGCGGGTGCGGAGCACATCCGGTCACACGACTTCCGCTGAAACGGGCGCCAGCCGGCCGTGCCCCCACGTCGCCAGCGCGAGCCCGACGAAAATGACCGCCGCCGCCGCGCCCGCCCGCGGTGTCACCCGCTCGCCCAGGATCAGCCGCGCGGCGAAGGCCGTAACCACCGGCTGCACGTACACGTACATCGCCACGAAACTCGACGCCGTGCGCCGCAACGCCCAGATGGACAGCAGATAGACGAGGAACGACGGGAACACGATGATGTATGCCAGGACGAGGACCGTCCGCCGGTCGAGGGCGTCGGCCTGCACGCGCGCCAGCGCCGGCACGCCCACCGGCGCCACGATCAGGGCACCGAGCAGGAAGACATACGTCACGACCGTCAACGGCTCCAGGCGCTTGAGCAGGTCCTTCGCCAGCACCAGGTAGGCGGCGTAGCACACCGCGTTCGCGGCCACCAGCGCATCCCCGAAGGAGGATGCGCCCCCGGCCGCGTCGCCGCGGGCGTTGACCAGCCAGATCGCGCCCCCGCCGGCGACCGCGATGCCGGCGACCTTGGCCAGCGAGGCGCGCTCGCGCCCCAGCAGCAGCGCGACACCCAGCGTGAACGCGGGAATCGTCGTGATCAGAATGTTGGCGTGCACCGCGGTCGTGCGGCGCAGGCCCTCGATGAACAGGACCTGGTTGAGGACGACGCCGAGCAGCGACAGCCCCGCCAGCGCCGCCAGGTCACGCCAGTGCACGACGCCCTCGGCGCGGCGCGCCCACTTCACCGCCGCAAACGCCAGCGCCGCCCCGGTGATCCGGAGCGTCGCGATGGCCAACGGTTCGACGACGGGAAGGACGAGCTTGGCGGCGATCGGTAGTGTCGCGAAGATGATCTGCGTCGCGAGGAGGGCGAGGTGGACCCGCCAGGCACCCAGGTCTAGACCGTGCGGAGCGCTGCCATCACGTCGAAGCCGCGCGTCGCGTAGATCCGTTCCACGACCTCGCCGACCTTGTTGTTGGGCGTCGACGCGCCGGCGGTAATGCCGACGACGAGCGGCCCGTCCGGCAGCCAGCCGGTCTCCGTGGTCTCGTCGTGGGATCCGACGGGCCGGTGCTGGATAGAGTGCGCCTCGGGCCGGATGCACGCCGAGTCCTCGACGTGGTAGGTGCGCACTTCCTGCGCGCACAGCGCCGCGAGGTGCGTGGTGTTGCTCGAGTTGTAGCCGCCGATGACCACGCACAGGTCCACGCCGTTCTCGAGCATCTTCAGCACCGCGTCCTGCCGGTCCTGCGTCGCCGAGCAGATGGTGTCGAAGCTGCGGAACCGCTGGGCCGCGTCGTCTTCGCCGAAGCGCCGGCCGATGGACTTGCGAACCTCGGCCGCGATCGCCAGCGATTCGCCCGAGAGCATCGTCGTCTGATTCGCGACGCCGATGCGCAGGAGATCGCGCTCGAAGTCGAAGTCTGGCGACGCCGCCCGGCCGCCGAAGCGCTCCCGCAGAGCGGCCAGCCCTTCGCCGCGCTCGATGAATTCGCAGACGGTGCGCGCCTCGTTCATGTCGCGAACGACCAGGTACTTGCCGGCGGGATACTTCGTCACCTGCGAGGCGGTGGCCTTGGTCTCTTCGTGGAAATACTTGCCGTGGATCAGCGCGGTGAAGCCGTCGCGGGCGTAGCTCTCCACGCGCTTCCAGACATTGAGCACCGACCCGCACGTCGTATCCACCAGCACGCAACCCAGGGCGCGCAGCCGGTCGAAGTCTTCCTTGGTGACCCCGAACGCCGGCAGGATGACGACATCCTCCGCCGTCACGCCCGAGAAGTCGAACTCCCCGTCGGCGCCGTGCTCGATGATGACGATCCCCATCGACGACAGCTTCGCGTTGACGTGCGGGTTGTGGATGATCTCCCCGACCAGGAAGATGCGACGCTCGGGAAACTTGCGGCGCGCCTCATAGGCGTATTCGACCGCCCGATCCACGCCGTAGCAGAATCCGAACTCCCGGGCGAGCCGCACCGTCAACCCGTCCAGCGACAGCTCGTAGCCCCGCGCGCGGACCTCGTCCACCAGCCCGCTGTGGTAGTCCTCCGTCAGGGCGCCCTGGATCGCGTCCTTGAGACCGAAGCCCTTCCGGAAATACGTCTGCTCGCTCATAGCGGCTGGGAATCTACCGGGCCCGGGTCGTCCTCGGCACCCGTGGGCCCTGGGCGCCGGCCGGCCTCGGCCTGTAACTGGCGCAGACGGGCGTACTTGCGATACGCCCCGTAGGCGTCAATACGGCACAGCCGAAGGCCCGTCGTGCCGTCCAGAAAACCTCGCCTCAACACGTAGTTACGCACGAACCGGGCGGCCGCCGCCACCGGCGGCCGCAGCGCCGAGACCCGCTCGCCCCGCTCGAGCAACGCCCGCGAGCCGACCTCGGCGAAGTACTCCATCTGCCGATAGTGCTCAGCCACCGTGTAATAGCTGTAGTGAAGCAGGTCGCCGCTGAGCCGGCCGGTCGGCGCGCCCGCCTCGAGGAGCTCGAAGTGATCGTGCGGATTGGTCCCGCGCCACGCGCCGCGTCGCGCGTCCCAGAGCCGGAGCTTGGGATCGGGATACCAGCCGCAGTGGCGCACCCAGACGCCGCAGTAACTGGTGAGCCGGTTCATCCAGTATCCGTCGAAGCGCCACTCGGCCTTGGCCGCGGCGATCGCCCGCGCCAGCTCTTGCGAGAGGGCCTCGTCGGCGTCGAGCGACAGCACGTGCGGGTGGCGCGCCTGGGTCAGCGCCCAGTTCTTCTGCTCCACGTGGCCGGCAAAGGCGTGCCGCACGAACCGCGCACCCTTCTCGCGGCAAATCGCCTCCGTCTGGTCGCTAGAGAAGGAATCCACCACGACCAGGTCGTCCGCCACCGGCCGCACCGAGTCGAGACATCGGCCGATGTTGCGCTCCTCGTTCTTGGCGATGATCACCACCGAGAGCGGGATCATGGCCGGGGGAGGAGACGCCACTTGCGCAGCCAGGCGGCGTAGAAGCGCGGGTTGAGCAGCGGCGAGTCGAGGGGCGGCCGGCGGCCTCGCGGCACGGTCCAGGACAGCGCCCCCACCCGCTCGCGCATCGCTGCGGGGTGGGTCCCGCGGAAGCGGAACGCGATGTCCACCTGGCTGAACTCCTCCGCCGGGACGCCCTGCCAGCGCTCTTCCACGGCGGCATCGTCGGCCCAGAGCCGGTCGAAGGCCAGCGTCTTGCGCCGCATGATCTCCGGCGCCCGCGCCCACCCGTAGTGATAGATCGCGGCGCCGCTGCGCCGCGCCCGCAGCCGCGAGCGGTCCTTGCGCCCGAAGCCGGCGGCGTCGCCCACCGATTCGATGGTACCGTTGTTGCGGATCACGCGGCATTGCGTGCGGTACCGGACCGGGTTCACGTACGCGTACGTGCCCTCGAAGTGCACGAACCGGAAGCGCAGCGCGTCCACCGCCGGCTCGTCAGCCCAGCGCGCGAGCGCGCGCCGGATGCGCGGATAGTCGTCCTCGTGGACGACTTCGTCGGCCTGGAGGTAGAAGGCCCAGGGATGGCGGCAGTGCGAGAGCGCGAGATTGGTCTGCTGCGCGAGCACCTGTCCGCCGACTCGCAGCGTATCGTCCCACACGGTTTCGATAATCCGCAGCTGGGGAATGTCGAGCGAGCGCACCAGGGCCAGGGTGTCGTCCTGGCTGCGTCCGACAGCGATCACCAGCTCGTCCACCAGCGGCGCCAACGATAGCAGCGACTCGGCGACCGGGTAACCGAACTGGATGGCGTTGCGGACGAAGGAGAAGCCGGAGAGCGGCTGGTGAGTCATCGCCCGCTCCGCGACCCGGGCACACCTGGACGGGAGGCCCTCACCGTCGCCTCACGGCGTGGCGCAACCGCTGGTGTCGGCTCGGACGTCGACGAAGCGGCCCGACAGCGTCACACCGCCGGAATCCCCGCCCGTCGCGACCGTGAAGTGTCCGCTGAACGCCGTGCCGGAGTCGAGCAGGATCGTGCCGTGACGCCCGATCAGCGCACCGCCTGCGCTGTCGCCCAATGGCCGGGCCGCCACGGCTGCGGTCCCCACCGCGCCGAGCGCGCTGTCGACCGTGAACTGGCGCAGCGGCGGCCACGGCGTGCGTAGCGCAAGGGCCGCACTCCACCGGTCGTCGATGCCCACGATCGTCATGGTGCTGTCGCGCAAGCAGTAGCGGGCACGCGCGCGCGTGTCGAGCAGACGCCGCGGAACCGGCGCGGTCCGCTCCAGTACCAGGCGGCCGACCGGGCGATCCGGTGCACCGGCCTCGGTCCGCGGGCAGGCAACCAGACCCAGTGCCGCAACAACGCTGATGGCGGAAAAACGCCCACGCATGGGCGGGAAGCTAAGACGGCTGAAGGCGGTTGCCTAGCGATACCATCGGCGGGAACTGGTCAGTTTGTGCCGACCGCCGCGGCCTCCCGACGCCGGTGTTGGCGCCGGGAACCGCGGAGCGAAATCACGCAACGCCCGCCAGATGCGCGGGACGCGCCAGGCCGTACTGCTTCAGCCGGCGCCACAACGTCGTGCGACTGATGCCCAGACGCCGCGCAGCCACGGCCAGCTGCCAGCCGGACTCCGACAGCGCCTGCTCGATCGCCTGCCGCTCCCGCTCCGCGAGCGACAAGGTCGCCCGGAACCGGGGGATGACCACTACCGCCGCGTTAGTGAGCTGTTGCTCCCGCGCGGTCTGGCCCAGAGGGTGCCGCAACAGCTCGGCGCGCGAGGCCGGCACCGACGTGCCGAACATCTCGCGAGCTGGACGGTTGGCGTGCATCACCAGTCCCTGGCGATCGCACAGAAGTACTCCATCGCTCACGGCGTCCAACGCATTGACGAAGATCTCCGAATTCATGGAACGACCCCCTGGTTGGTATGATTCATTCTACGCCCGTCGAAGGCTGAAGTTTCCTTTTGACGCGACGCAGTTCCGACTCCAACCCTTGACACGCCGCTTCATGGACGTACTGATTAGTCAGTCAGTCCATGAAACCCAAGCCAAACGCGCTCGAACGGCTCATCGACGAGGCCTGCATCGCCATTGGCGAGGTTGGTCTTGCCGGCCTGACCATCGGAATCGTCGCCGAGCGTGCCGGGGTATCGACGGCGCTGGTTCACTACCACTTCGACACGAAAGCGCGCCTCCTGGTTGCGTCGGCTACCAGGATTGCGGAGCGGCGGGCGGGTCGTCGGACCGAGGCGCTGGCTTCGGGCACGGGGCTCGCGGCCCTCGACGCACTCTGGTCTGCGGTCGCGTCTGGGGTGGAGGATGGCCTGGAGCGTGCTTGGCTCGAGTTGGTGATGTGGGCGCGCGCCGACGACGATGTTGCCGCCGCGCTCTCGGCTCCGCGCGCCGCGGCTCGCGACGCGATGGTCCAGCGGCTCCCTTCGCTGGTGAGGGAGTTGGGCGCGACACCCCACGCCAACAGCGAAGAGGTTGCCGCCTCGCTCGATGCCGTCCTCGACGGTCTGGCGCTGGCGCTCCTGGGCCGTCAGGAGCCGGGCGTCGTCAGGACCGCCTACGATGCGTTCTGGCTGACCCTGATCGCCGCCGCCCCGACGCGCCGTCGCTGAGTGCGCGGCGCAGATCCTGGATCGTGGCCACTCGGACCGCCGCGTGCTTGCCCCGGACCACAGTGAACGCGATGGGCCGGTCGAGGACGGGCACTTCATGGCTCGCGAGGCGCCGGGCGAGGTGCTCCTTCATGCGAATGCGGACGATCGCGCGGCCATCATCCACCTCGTAGTCCAGCGGGCATCGCTCGCCGGCGATCTCCACGAACGACGGCAGCGCCTCGAGCACCCGGCGCTCTCCGGCCGGCACGAAGTCATCGACCGACAGGGCCAGATCGGCGCGCTGGAAGGCGTCCAGCGAATGCCCGTCCGCCAGCCTCGCACCGAGGACGGTGCGCACCGCCGATCCATCGGTACCGCCAAGCGCACCGCCGGACCGGCGGTGGAGCTCGCCGAGGCGGTCCAGGGTGTGGCGCAGGGTGCGCGCGTCCTTGTGACGCGCGGCGCCCGTCATCAGCGCCTCGACGAATGCCGCCCGCGCGCTTCCCAGCAGCTCCGGTGGAATGCTCTCGAGGACCTCGCGCTCGCGATCCAGCTCGAACCCGGCGTACCGGAGCCGGCGGATCGCGACCAGCGGACTGTGGCGGTGCCGCGAGTCGTAGATCACCTCGGCGTCGGCGGAGCGCGCCGCCCGTCGGATGAGGTCGAGCGGAAGCTGGGTGCCTTCGATCGCAGCCCGGGGAGTGCCGGAGCGGTCGGCGAAGTAGCGTATCGTGCCCGCGATGCCGCCCCACGATCCGCACACCGAGCCGCGTGACACGCGCACTGGCGTGTGATCGGCGCTCTCCTCGTCGATCACCAGGTCGAGCGGCATGACGCGCACCAGGAGATCCTGGAAAAGCCGCAGCATGCGGTCGTCCGCGTAGGGGAGCGCCTTCGGCAGCGTCAGTTCCAGGGAGCGGTAGACGGAGGCCATGCCCAGCGCGCCGTCCTCGATCGCCTTCACCAGCACCCCGCGCTCCTCAGCCCAGGCCTCGAGCCCTTCACCGAAGAGATGCCGGGGCAGCCCGTACACCTCACCGACGGTGCCATGTTGGTTCACCGCTTCGGCGTAGATGTTGTAGGCCGTGAGATGATCCGACCCGGCGACGAGGAGACCGCGCAGCGAGCGTTCCTCCCGGGTCATCCGGTGCAGGGACTCCACCGCGCTCACCACGGCGATGGACGGCAGGAGCTCGGCGTCGGCGGCGAGCAGCAGCTCCGCCCACGGTCGTTCGACCGGGAGCTCCTCGACCTCGCTCCCGTACGCTGTGAGCCGGCCCTGGTCGATGATTCCGCGCGCCTCCAGCATGCGCACGGCCTCGGTGTACGCGCGCCGGTCCAGCGGCACCGGCAGGTCGAGCTCGCGGGCATCCACCCCGAGCGCCCCGCAGGTGAGCGCCACCCGCTCCGCGTCGCCGGCGAGCTGGAACTCGGGCGGCGTGGGTACCAGGCGTTCGAAGGCGATCTGCCGGTCGCTCAAGATGACCACTTCACCGCCGGCCACCCGGCCGTGCACCCGGCCCGCCATCTGCAGAATCTCGTTGGCACCGAGGGGCAGCCGCGTGAGCACGCTGCGCCCCCGCTCGATGACGGTCTGATAGCGCGCGTCGAGCATGACGACGGTGTCGAGACCGCGGATGTTGAGCGCCGACTGGCCCGCCGCGGTCATGGCGAGGAGGTAAGGCTTGGGCGCCGTGCCCTCGAGGAAGGGGCGGATCACGCGGATCGGCTCGCCTCCGTGATAGAAGGCGGTCGTCAGCGCGGGCCACTTCTCGCCCAGCTCGGTAGCCAGCGCCTCGACCTCGGCGCGGGTCGGCACGAATACCGCGACGCCTCGCTTGTCCTTGATGACCCGGCGCAGGAAGCGGGCGTCGAGGAACTCTCGAGCCTCCATCGGCAGCACGCGCACCCTGGCGGCCATCGCCGGATCGAACGCGCTGCTTTCGATGACGGCGCGCGATTCGAGATAGCGGGCGTAGAACGACGGGTCCACCGTCGCCGAGAGCCAGATGAACCGGCAGCCCGCGCGCTTGCCGAGCGCCAGGCAGAGCTCGAGCTCCGCCGAGGTCTGGTGAATCTCGTCCACCACCAGCGTGTCGCGCGCCGTGATCAGGCCGGCCTGGAACCAGCGCCGCGCGATGCCGGTCGTGACGATCACCACATTCCAGGTCGGCGTCTCGGGCGTGGCTTCCCGCTCGCGGTTGACGACGCCCACCCTGAGCGGAGTCCGCAGTATCGTCTCGCCGATGGGCCGGATGGCGAGCGTCTTGCCGGTGCCGGTCCCGGCGACGACGCCGAAGCCCAGCCCGCCGGCGGCCAGTTCGCGCAGCTGGTCCCCGTGACCGGTTTCGAGCACGGTCGGCAACCGGAGGCCCATCGCCAGCTCGATCGTCTCGCAGGCCGCGCGGGTGGGCGCGATAACGATGACGCGGCCGGTGGGGGGCCGCGCCGCATCGTACGCCGAGCGGTCGGGGGGGAGGTAGTGATCCCGGGCGGGATGCACGGCGTCAGTCGCCCAGGCAGACGCCGATGTCGCGCGCGGTCAGGATCGTGTCGCAGTCGAGCGGGACGAGTTTCGGGTGGGCCAGGGCCTCCGCCAGCGGTATCGCCGTGATCGTCGGCGGCTGGAGCGCGACCATGACGCCGAACTGCCGGCTCGCGACGCAGCGTACCGCGGCGGCGCCGAATCGCAGCGACAGCAGGCGGTCGAACGTCGTCGGAGAGCCCCCGCGCTGGAGGTGGCCCAGGGTGAGGGTGCGCGTCTCCTTGCCGGTGCGTGCGGCGATCGCGTCGGCGACGTGCTGGCAGATGCCGCCCAAACGCTCCATGCCGCCACCCTTGCCCGCGGTGCCCTTCAGCACCCGGGTGCCACCCTTCGGCAGCGCGCCTTCGGCGACGACGACGACGCTGAAGTGCCGGCCGCGCGCATCCCGGTCGCGGATCTTCGCGCACACCCGCTCGATGTCGAACGGGATCTCGGGGATGAGGATCACGTCGGCGCTGCCCGACACGCCTGCGTGGAGCGCGATCCACCCGGCGTTGCGCCCCATCAGCTCCACCACCATCACGCGCTCGTGGCTCTCCGCCGTGGAGTGGACCTTGTCGAGGGCGTCCGTCGCCGTCGCGACGGCGGTGTCGAATCCGAACGTCATCGCCGTGCCGGCGACATCGTTGTCGATGGTCTTGGGCACTCCGACGACCGGCAGACCCTTCCGAAAGAGCCTCTCCGCGATGCGCAGGCTTCCATCGCCGCCGATGGTGATGAGCGCATCGAAGCCGTGAGCGGCGAACGCCGCGAGTAACTCGTCCGAGCGGTCGGTTTCCAGAATGGTGCCGTCGGCTTCCCGCACCGGCCAGCAGAACGGATCGCCGCGATTGGTGGTGCCCAGGATCGTTCCGCCCAGGTGCGTAATCCCGCGCACCGCGTCGGCGTCGAGAGCCACCACACCGTCGTCGCCCAATAGTCCGCCGTAGCCCCGACGGATGCCGTACACCGACCAACCACGGTTGATCGCCGCGAGGACCGCAGCACGGATGACGGCATTGAGTCCCGGCGCGTCGCCGCCGCCGGTGGATAGTGCGATTCTCATCAACCGACCAGCTTCATGATCTCACCCGGAAGGGCATGACGGCCCAGTGCTTTCTTGGAGAAGACCAGGCGGCCATCCACCGCCACCTCGAAGACACCGCCCGACGACTCGACCAGCTCGACCTCGGCGTGCGGGTACCGGTCGCGAATCTCCGCCGCCAGACCGACGGCGCGGGGCCGGTAATTTCACATCACACAGAACTGGATGCGCACTTGCATCGGCTGCTCCTTCCAAAACGTCCGGCGATTCGCTGAGTACTCTACCACGGCCTCCTTCAGGGCAACAGTCTGTTGCTTGACGCTGGCCGCGGGCGGCCTTAACCTCGGCTCCTCGCCGGATTGCCGGTTCACGACCGCCATCGTGCCAGCAAGCCCATGGAGCACAGACTGACTAGTCAGTCAGTTAACGTAAGCATCATCGGGGAAGCATCTTGCGCAGTCACGACGGGTCGCACGACATCGGTAGGGAAGGACTCATCCAGTTCGGCGTGATGACCGGCGCCGTTCTTGCAATCGTCGCGGCGATCTGGAGCGGGCACTTTCCGCAGCCGTTCCCCCTGGTGGAACTCGCGCTCACGGTCGCGGCTGCTGCCGCAACCCGCGAGTTCGGCCTCCCGTTGCCGGGCAAGGGCTTTGCCTCGTTCGTTCTTGGCGTCGTCATCTTCGCGATCCTGCGGCACGGATGGGCCTGGGGCGCGCTCGTGGCGCTGCTCGGGATGCCGGCCGGAGATCTGCCGTTTCGCCGGCTCGCCCCACGCGCCGCCCTCGTAAATGCCGCGCACCTGACGGCCGGCGCGACGCTGGTCGGGTTCATTTACGATCGCGGTTTCGGCGGCGCTCTCGGAATGGCCGCGGTGGCCCCGGCGAACACCGGCCCGCTGCTATTCCTCCTCGTGGTCTTGCCCCTCATCGTCAACGCCACCTTCTACCTCGAGCTGGCCGCTTCGGCCAAGGCGCTGGCCTGGGTGGACGCGCGGCTCACACTGCGCTGGGAGGCGGTGGTCTATGCGCTCAGCGCGTCGCTGGCCATTGCATGGTTGCTGGCGATGGGCGCGCCAGCCGGCTTCTGGTGGCACCTCGGGGCGGGCGTGGGGCTCATCGGGTCCTCGGCCCTGGCGCACTGGATCGCGCGCAGCGGCGTGCGGGCCGACGAGTTGGCGCTGATCCAGCGCCTGTCGGGCGCTATCGCGGCCGATATCTCTCTCGACCGCAACTTCGAGACGATCCAGGATCTCACCCGGCGGCTGGTGCCGTACGAGCAGATGGGGTTCGCGCGCTACGACGAGCAGCGTCACGAGATGGAGGTCGTCGCCGACACCGCCAGGGAGACGGGGACGGGTGCACGGCTGGTCCGCTTCCACGCCGACCAGGGGCTGACCGGAGAGGCACTGCGGCGCAAGGGGCCGGTGGTTTCGTCGGGGCGGGGCCAGCAGGTCGCCCTCGCCGACGCGGAACGCCAGGGAGCCGAAATCCTGATTCCGCTCTTCCAGGGCGAGCGACTGGTGGGGGCCTGGAGCATCCGCCACGGCGACGCCGGGATGTACCGCGACGTCGACGCCTTGCTGCTGAACTCACTCGCGCCGAACCTCGCCCTCTCGCTCCGGCTGAACGCCCTCGTCGCGCCGCTGGTGGAGTCCTCCGAGCAGACCGCGCAGTACGTCGAGCACCTGACGGCAACGAGCGAAGAGATCCACGCCAGCTCGCAGGAGGTCACCGCCGCCACGCAACGCGCTGAAACGGGGGCGGTCGCCGCGGCCCACCTGGTGGATCGCGCCGAGCAGGCGATGCTCGACCTGCGCGCCAGCGCGCACGATGCGGCGGCCGCGGGCGAAGAAACGCACCGCGCGGCGCAGGAGATGGAGAAGGCGGCGCAAGCGGTTCGCACGGCCACGTCGCGCACCGCCACCGCGCTCGATCGCATCGGTGAGACGGTGGAGCAGGGCGCGGCCGAGGTCGGGCGGTTGCGCGAGGCGGCGGATCAGGTCGGTCACTTCGCCGAGACGATCGGCGCCATCGCGAGCCAGACCAACATGCTCGCCCTCAACGCCACGATCGAGGCGGCGCGCGCCGGCGCCCATGGTGCCGGGTTCGCGGTGGTCGCCGACGAGGTGCGACGACTGGCCGAGCAGAGTGCACGGGAGGCCGCACAGGCGGCCCGCACCACGGCCGACACCCGGCGAGTCATCGATCACGCGGCCCACCTGCTCGAGCGTATGCGGCGCGAATTGGGCGACATCGCCTCCTCGACCCGGGGCTGGATCACGGAACTGGAGGGGATCGTGCGGGCCAGCGAAACCGCCGCCAACCTATCCAGCCGCATGATCGAGTTTCCGCGCCGTAACACGATGCAGGCAGACGAGATGCAGCGCATGCTGAAGGAGTTGCGCGGCGCCGCCCAGACCTCAGCCTCGGAAGCCCAGGTCGTCGCCGCCGCGGCCGCCGAGCAGTTGCAGGCGATCGAAAGCCTGTCCCGAAGCGCGATCCAGTTGTCCACCAGCGCCGACCAATTGGCACGGGCCGCAAAGTTTGTCAGGGAGTGACCCCCACGGGTTCCATGTTCAGGCGGGGTTGCGGTTTAGCAGGGGAATAGCGAAACTAGTCCGTCTTGCATTCGGCAGACTTGGAAGGCAATCCGGCCCGAGCGGCCGTGGATTCTCGAAATGCCTGCGCGCGCCTGCGATGACTCTCAGCTTTCAGCAAGGCTCGCACTGATGGCGACGTACCACAGAGTGATCAGGTGCCGAGCACGATTGTTGGTGCACAGACTTAACCTCTCCGGGGAGAAAACATGCATAACCGAGTTTTGAAGGCTGTGAGCGCAGTGGCGGCTCTCGTGCCGACACTGGCGGTCGCTCAGCAGCGACCGGCGACGCCGCCGCCGGCGCGTCCGGCGCCCGCGACTACGCCCGCGACCACGCCCGCGCAGCGTCCGGCCACCGCCCCCGCGCAGCGTCCGGCGACAGCGCCAGCTCAGCGTCCGGCGACTCCGCCGGCGCGGCCCATGATGCGCGGACCGCATCGTGAGCACTCCTGGGCGTTCAGCATCCAGGGCGGGCTGTTCTCGGTCGACAAGGCGCTGAATGCGGACGTGCTGGCGCGAGGTGCCGTGGCAACACGGATTCGCAACAGCACCAGCCAGTTCGACTTCGGCGGCGCTGCCAGCCTGGGCAAGCAGCTTGGCAACCACGTGAATTTCGGCGTCGGTGCCGGCTTCGGGACGGGCGGCGGTGGGACGGTGTTGGTCCCGACCGTTGACCTGACCTTCTCGACCGACATCAACAAGGCGACCGTGCTGTTCGTGCCCATCGGCGGCAGCGTGACGCAGTTCCGCGGTAACGGGAATCGCGCCACCTCCCAGTGGGGCGTCCACGGTGGTCTCGGCCTCCTGAAGTTCTTCGGTACCGGCAACACGGCGCTGCGGATCGAAGGCCGGATGTCGATGGATCGCTTCAAGGAGTTGAAGGCCGGCGCCGGCGGCTCGGCGTTTGAGGGCCAGGGCCTCGCCGGCCTGGCGTTCTTCATGGGCGGCGCTCCGCCACGCGACACCGACGTGGACGGCGTGCCCGACAAGCGGGATCGCTGCGCCAACACGCCGCGCGGCGCGATGGTCGACGCCAACGGTTGCCCGCGCGACAGCGACAATGACCACGTCTACGACGGGCTCGACCGCTGCGCCAACACCCCGGCCAATACGCCGGTCGACGCCAACGGCTGCCCGCGTGACAGTGACAGCGACGGTGTCTTCGACAACCTCGACCGCTGCCCGAACACACCGGCCGGTACGCCGGTCGATGCAAACGGCTGCCCGCGCGACGCCGACGGCGATGGCGTGGCCGACAACCTTGATCGCTGCGCCAACACGCCGCGCGGTACGCCGGTCGATGCGAACGGCTGCCCGCGTGACGCCGATGGCGATGGCGTGAACGACAGCGCCGACCGCTGCCCGGGCACTCCCGCCGGAACCCCGGTGGACGCCAACGGCTGCCCGCGTGACTCCGACGCCGACGGCGTGAATGACAGCGCCGACCGGTGCCCGAACACGCCGGCCGGTACCCGCGTCGATCCCAACGGCTGCCCGCTGGCTCCCGATGCGGACCGCGATGGTGTCGAGGATGCCCGCGACCGCTGCCCGAACACTCCGGCCGGCCGCAGCGTGGATGCCAACGGCTGCCCGCTTGCGGAACTCCCGCAGGTCGGCCAGTCGCTGGTGCTGCGCAACATCAACTTCGCCAGCGGCTCGTCGCGGCTCCTGCCGTCGTCGAACGCTGGGCTCGACGCGATCGCGGCGTCGATCCAGAACATCCTGCGTACGCAGTCCGGTGCGCGGTTCGAAGTCGGCGGCTACACGGACAACCGTGGCGTTGCCGCGGCCAACCGCCGCCTGTCGCAGGCCCGTGCGCAGTCCGTGGTGGTGTACCTGACCGGCAAGGGTATCGCGGCCAGTGCGCTCACCTCGGTCGGCTACGGTCCCGACAGCCCCAAGGCCCCGAACACCACGGCGGCCGGCCGGGCACAGAACCGCCGCGTTGAGATCAAGCGCCTCAGCTAGCGCGCACCAACGCGGGTGATAACTTCGAGCCCCGTCCCGGGTCATCGGGATGGGGCTCGATCCATCTGCGCACTTTTCGGGGACTCGCCATGCGACGCACGATCGGCCTGCTCGCCCTGCTCCTCGCCGCTCCGTCCGCCTCCCAGGCGCAGCGCCCTCTGCCGACGCCCGCCTCGGTGCTGGGCTTCGCACCAGGGACCGATCGCCGGCTGGTCGAATGGGATTCGATCGTGCGCTACTTCCGCGTCCTCGACGCAGCCAGCAACCGCGTGCGCGTCCGGGAGCTCGGACGTACCACCGACAGCGTCCCCTTCCTCGCGGTCTTCATCTCGAGCCCGGCCAACCTCGCGCGGCTATCGGCGCTGCGCACCGCCCAGGCACGTCTCGCCGATCCCCGGACGCTGCGCGACAGCACCGAGGCCGCCCGGTTGATCGCGCAGGGTCGCACCTTCGTCCTCATCACCTCGAGCGTGCACTCGACCGAAGTCGGCGGCTTCTTCGCGCCGCTGGAGATCGCCTGGCGCCTGGCATCCGCCCAGAGCGCCGAAGAACGCGCCATCCTGGACCGCACCGTGGTGATCCTGGTGCCGTCCATGAATCCCGACGGCGTCAACATCGTCTCGCGGTGGTATCAGCAGACGCTCGGCACGCCCTCCGAGGGCACCAGCCCGCCCGAGCTCTATCACCACTACACCGGGCATGACAACAACCGGGACTGGTACGCGTTTTCGCAGGTCGAGACGCGGATGGTCGTCGACAGCCTCTACGACGTCTGGCATCCGCAGGTCACGATGGACATCCACCAGATGGGCCCGTTCGGCCCTCGGCTGTTCATCCCCCCCTACATGGACCCCGTCGAGCCGAACGTGGACCCGATCATCGTGCAGGGGGTCAACGCCTTGGGCCTGGACGTCGCGCGCCTGCTGACGATGGACGGATTCAAAGGCATATCAGTGAACTCGACCTACGACGCCTGGACGCCGGCGCGCGCCTTCCAGCACTACCACGGCGCCGTGCGCATCCTCACCGAAACAGCCAGTGCCCAGCTTGCCACTCCCATGACCATCAACCCCGACAGCCTGCGCCCGGGCCTCGGCGTCGATCCGCGCGTCAGCTCCTGGAGCTTCGTCGCGCCCTGGACGGGCGGACGGTGGGCGCTGGGCGACATCGTCCGCTACCAGACCGCCGCGGCGATGGCGATGCTCACGCAGGTCGCGCGCAACGCCGATCAGTGGCGGCGTGCCTCTTACCTCGTGGCGCGACACGCGACATCGGGCTGGGATGGATGGCCGTATGGCTTCGTGATCCCCACCGCCAATCAGGACCGGACCGCGCTGGCAACGCTGCTCGACATCATGCACCACGGGCAGGTCGAGGTGAGACAGGCGCTCCAGCCGTTCTCGGTGGGCCCGGACCGTTTCACGCCCGGTACGTACGTGGTGGTGCTACGGCAGCCCTACGCAGCCTTCGCCAAGACGCTGCTCGAGCGCCAGGACTACCCCGACCTGCGCGAATACCCCGGCGGGCCCCCCAAGCGCCCCTACGATGTCACCGCGCACACGCTGCCCCTCCTTCTTGGCCTTCGCGTCGTGACGGCACAGGACTCGATCCCGGTCGGCCTCTCGGCGCCCGCGACCGCCGACCCGCCGGTGTTCCGGGCGGCAGGGCTGACCACTCCGAGGGGCCTGCGGCCGGCCGTTCGAGTCGGCCTCTACCGCTCGTACGCCGCTTCGATCGATGAGGGTTGGACGCGCTACGTGTTCGACACCTACAACATTCCCTACGAGAGCGTCACCGATTCGGTCGCCCGCGCCGGCAACCTCGGCGCACGCTACGATGCCATCATCCTCCCGGACCAGTCGCCGCGCGACCTGCTCGACGGCCTCTCCCCTCGGCGCTATCCCCCACGGCTGGCGGGAGGTCTGGGACAACCCGGTGTACAGGCGCTCAGGGATTTCGTCGATGGGGGCGGCACCGTGATCGCCTTCAACGACGCGTGCGACTTCGCCATCGGCGCCCTCGAGCTTCCGGTCACCAACGTGCTGGCCTCGTTATCGCCACGGGAGTTCTACGCTCCGGGGAGCATTTTCCGCTTGCGGCTCGATACCGCGCACGCGATGGCCGACCGCGTCGGCGAGGAGACGGCAGCGTGGTTCGAGTCGGGGCCCGCGTTCGAGGTGCGCGACCCGACCCGGGTCCGCGTGATCGGCCGCTACCCGGCAGCGGCCGGCGACGTCCTGCTGTCAGGATGGATCCTGGGTGCCGGACAGGTGGCGGGCAAGGCCGGCCTGGTTGAAGTGCGACGCGGGCGCGGCCGCGTCGTCCTGTTCGGCTTCCGGCCGCAATACCGGGCCCAGAGCCAAGTCACCTATCCGTTGCTCTTCAACGCATTGCGCCTCTCGGCGGAGCGCTAGAGCGCGGAGACGGCACGTTTGAAGACCTCCAGCGCCCGCCTGTCGAGCCGGTAGATGACGCGCGGCGGAATGCCCTCGCTCACCAGGAAGCCGGCGGTGCGTAGAACAGCGAGGTGCTGCGAGACGGTGGACTGCGCGAGCGGCAGTCGTGTGACGATCTCGCCGCAGGTCGCGCCCGCGCGCTGCGCGGCGAGGTAGTGCACGATGGTGACACGGGCCGGGTGGCCCAGCGCTTTGCAGAGCCCGGCCAGGCGAAGACCGGCATCGATGCCGCCTGTGGTCATCATCGGCAAAATACGATGATTGACCGCCGGGCGACAGGGAGGGTCAGCCGACGGGGACCGTCTCCGGCTCCCAGGCGGTGATCCGGCCGGCGAGCGCCGAGGCTGCGACGGTATAGGGCGAGGCGAGGTACAGCTGCCCCGGTCCGCTGCGGCCAGGGAAGTTGCGGTTGATGGCCGAGATCGTGACGTCGGTCGGTTTCCGGGAGACGCCCGGACCGGCGTTGATGCAGGCGCCGCATGACGGCTCCACGAAGATCGCGCCGACATCCTGGAAGATCCGGTCGTAGCCCCGCTGCTGGCAGTAGCGGAACACCTCCTGCGACCCGCACTGGATGTAGCAGGCCACGCCCGCCTGGACCTTTTGCCCGCGCTCGAGGCCCTCGCGGAAGACGCGCGCATACATGTCCATGTCTTCCTTCTTGCCGGCCGTGCACGAGCCCGCATAGGCGATGTCCACCTTCACGGGCGCAGCCAGCTCTTCGACGAAGAGGCCGTTGCCGGGGTCGCCGGGCATCGCGAGCATCGGCCGCAGCGTGGCGGCATCGATCTCGATCACCTTGACATACTCGGCGTCGGCGTCCGAAAACAGCCCTTCGCAGAAGCGGTCGGCCTCGGCGCGGTCCATGCCGCGCTGGGCGACGAGGTACTCGACGGTGCGTTCGTCCGGGGCGATGATGCCGGTGAATGCGCCGACCTCGGCAGCCATGTTCGTCATCGTGGCGCGCTCGTCCACGCTCAGGCGTTCGACCGCTTCGCCCGCGTACTCGATGATCTGGCCGATCGCGTCGCCATTCTTCACGTACGGATGGCGCAGGATCTGGAGCATGAAGTCCTTCGCGGTCACGTTCTCCGGCTTGCGACCCCGCACCACCACCTTGAACGACTTGGGGACCTGGGCACGGACGTCCTTCGTGATCCAGCTGTTGAAGACCGCCGTCGTCCCCACGCCGAACGCCACACAGCCGACCGCTCCCGCATGCGGCGTGTGCGAATCGGAGCCGATGATGATCTGGCCCGGCAGCGCGTGGGCCTCGAGGATCTTCGAATGGCAGATCGCCTCGGAGCCGGCGGCCGCGAGCGCGCCATGCAGGTTGAGCCGCTGCGCCAGCTGGCCGTAGAGTCGCACGTTCTTGGCCTGCGCGAACTCGCGCTGCTTCTTCTCGAGCTGCGCGGCGACGTCGAGCAGGCCCATTTCGATGTGCTCGGGGCGCATGACCTGGTCGAGAAACGTCAGGTGGTCGCGGAAGAAGAAGATGGACTCGGGATCCTTGAGCGGCTCGTCCACGCCGACCAGCTGGTCGAAGAAGATCGCCGCCATCGGCGTCACGTACTCGTGACTGAAGCGGATGTCGGTCTGGAAGAAGCCTTCGTCTCCCGGCCGAACCGCGGGCACGCCGACCAGCTCTTTCGACGCGTCCACGACCCAGTGCCGGGCGAAGATCTTCTCGGCGACCGTCATGGGCCGGGCGGAGGTGCCGGGCGGGGGCGCGGACACGTTCCCTTGCAGGCGGGCGACGTTGTAGTTGAACAGCCCGCCGAACTGGATGATGTCGGTCGTGATGCGGCCTTCCCCCTCGGTGAAGGCGCTGAGCGGAATCGGCTGGCCGGCCTTCACCTTCTCGAGGATCGCGAAGTCCGTCGTCACGAAGACGCCGAGGTTCTGGCAATTCTCGCGGTAGATCCGTTCGATGCTCTCGCCGACGACGAGCTGGATGCCCGCGCACATTTCCGCGTAGGGGGACTGCTCGCGCGAGCTGCCCTTGCCCCGCCGCTTCCCCGCGACCGAGGCGACGAACCCGCCCTGCCGCACACTGCCCCGCGTGATCGGGAACCGGTCGCCCGCCTTGAACCCCAGGTAGGGGAAGTCGCCGAGGGTTTCGTCGAAGTAGTAGCAGATGTAGGCGGGCGTGATCTCATCGGTCGAGATGTTGTCCAGCAGCGCGATCGAGGGCGTCCAGTCCAGGTCCCGGCCGGCGAGCTGCGTGGCGATCAGGTCCGCATCGTCCACCAGGTAGAGGATTCGCCCGGCAAGGCGGACCTCGCGGGAACGGCGTTGGACCGGGCGGCTGAGGAGGCTGGTCGACATGTGTTGAAGAATGCCCGGATGGCCGGGCAGCGGCAAGCATTGCGGCCCTGCCTGCCTTTGCCTAATCTGCCGCTCCCATGCGCCGCGCCATCATCACCCTGCTGACCGCCCTTGCCGCCGCCGGGGGCGCCCGGGCGCAAGCCCCCGCGCCGGTGCTGACGCTGGTCGACACGGCCATCCTCGCGGCGCCCCGCCTCGACGAAAGCTCCGGTGTCGTCGAGAGCCGGAGGCGCCCCGGCGTGTTCTGGACCCACAACGACTCGGGCGACCGGGCCTTCCTGTACGCGACCGACTCCCTGGGCACGGACCTTGGGCGCGTCCTGGTGCGCGGCGCGCAAAACGTGGATTGGGAGGATGTCGCCCTCGGCCCCTGTCCCCGGTCCGCCGGAAATTGTCTCTTCGTCGGGGACATCGGCGACAATCAGGTGAGCCGCCGCATGATCCAGGTCTACGTCGTCCCGGAGCCCGAGCCCCCGCAGAGCGCCGCCGACACCTCGCGCACCGTGGACCTCGAAGCGGTGATCGACCTCCGCTACCCCGATCGACCGCACAACGCGGAAGCGCTCGCGGTGTCGGGAACCACCTTGCTCCTGGTCACCAAGGACCGCACCGGCCCGGCGACGCTCTTTCGCGCGCCCACGGCGGGCGCGCCGTCCGGGATGCTCGAGCGCGTGGGAGACCTGGCGATGGAGACGAGCTTCATCCGCGGCCGAGTGGCGACCGGCGCGGGGGTCTCGAACGACGGCCGCCTGCTCGCCGTGCGAACCTACGTCTCCATGCACCTCTTCGCGCTCGACCACGACAATGTTCCGTTGACCCTACCAAGCGGCATCACGCTGCCGGTCGTCGAGCCGCAGGGCGAGGGAATCTGTTTCGACCACGAGGGACGCGTGATCCTGACGTCGGAGTCCGGGGTGCACGGTCACGCGATCCTGACGCGACTGCGCCTCGAGGGGCTGCGACCGTGACACGTTGGCCCAAGGCGCATGTCGCGGCCGCGGTGCTGATCGCGCTCGTCCTGGTCGTCCTGGCGACGTCGGCCCGCGAGTCGCGAGGCCGGGCGCCGCTGCACGCGGCGTACGTCGACGCCGGCGGGTTACGCCTGCGCTACGTACGCGCGGGGCGCGGGCCGACCGTCGTTCTCCTGCATGGCTTCGGAGAATCGCTGATCGCCTGGCGGGGCGTCTTCGGGCGTCTGGTGGAGCACTCCGAGGTGATTGCGTTCGACCTGCCCGGCTTCGGCCTCTCTTCCAAGCCGACGCTGGGCTACGAAACCGACTCCCTGGCACACGATGTCGTTCGCGCGCTCGGCGCCCTGGGAGTGCAGCGGGCTACCCTGGTCGGGCACTCGCTGGGAGGCGCGGTCGCGGCGGCTGTAGCCCTCGACGCGCCGGCGATGGTGACGCACCTCGTCCTGGTGGATGGGGCGGTGGTCGGGGCGCCCGCGCTGGTGCCCGACGCCCATGGGAGCGACGAAACGGTCTCCGCCGCACGGCGTGCGATCGCGGAGTACGAAGCGCTGCGCACGCGCTTCACGTCACCGCACGACCCTCACTGGATCACCGAAGCAGACAGCGATGCGGCCTACCTGCCGGCCAACGACCCGGCATACCGCGCCGCCCTGGACGCCGTCCTGCGCGAATTCGACTTCGCCTACCTCACGCAACAGCGCGCCGCCGCCCTGAGGGTCCCGACCCTCGTCCTCTGGGGCGAATATGACCCGGTCTTCCCGCTGGCCATGGGCAGAACGCTCGCGGCAACGCTACCGAACGCGAGGTTCGAGGTGATTCCGCGCAGCTGGCACCGGCCACACGAGGAGCGGCCAGAGGAAACGGCTGCCGCGATCACCCGATTTCTCACCCGCGAAGGGCACCAATCTTCGCCGACCCCCTAGCGTTATCCGGCCTCAATCGCGTATGTTAGCCGCCCGCTGGTGCGTGGCACCCTCAAGCACACGGAGCCGGATCCCTGACGTTTCCTGTAAGTCACAACGTCCCAGTGACTTGGCTGATGGCCAATGCCTGTCCGTCGATCCGGTACCGCGTCGCCACGGAGATCTTCCCGGGCCTCCTTTCTCCTCCTGAGCTCGACGCTCTAAGGCTGGAGATCGAGAATCAAACCGCGGTGAAGCAGATCGTGAAGAAGCAAAAGGACAGCGGTGTCTGGGGTGGCAACCTTCTGGGTGTGTCGCCAAACAAGGTTACCGGGGTCAAGGACGTCGGCACCGTTCCCCAGTACCGGCGGCTCGTCGAGATGGCCCTCTCGAAGGAGAGCCGGCCCCAGAAACTCGCGGCCCGGCTTCTGTTCAGGCTGGTCTCTCGGGACGAAGACCCGAAGCTGCTATTCGAATACGGCAAGCTGAACTCCGCGGAGCTGGGCGCGGAGCCTTGGATTCGCGAAATCCTGCGAGAGGCGGCATCCGCCGCGCTCGCCCACGGCGGCCACGGCGATGACCCGCGAGTGCGCGGGGCGGCGCACAAGGTCCTGAACCAGGTTTCGGCTTTCGTCCGGAGTGAGTTGGCCGAAAACCCGTTCGCCAAGAGCGGGCGCGCCTGGATACTGCATCCGCAGGCCTACCCACCCACGGTGTTTTCGATGAGTCTGCTTGCGTTCCTGCCAGCCGTGCAGCGCGAGCGGGCGGGCCTGGTCGAGCGTCTCGGCTCCTACTTGTCGAGTCCTCCGCCGAAGAAGTCGTTCACGGTGCCCATCGGGAAGAAGCAGTACAAGCCGAACTTCCTGCTCCTTGGCGACCCGATACACGCCTCAGCGTCGGGACAGGCCGACGACCTCCCGCTGGCGCTCCATTGGATGGAAACGCTGGCTCGTCTTCAGCTGCTGACCTCATCGACCTCGGCGGCGAAGGTCTGGAGTCGCCTGATGAAGGAGACGGACAAGCAGGGCGTCTGGCATCCCAAGAACCTGCGGGCGCTTCCCAAGGGTTCCTCGCCCTGGGCCTATCACCTGTTCCCGCTCGAGGGCGACATGAAACGGTCGGAAGCCAAGCAGACCGACGTGTCCTTCCGCATGGCATTGATAGCCAGGCTCGCGGGTTGGGAACTGTCCCGCTCCTAGTCGTCAGGCTGCCTTGTTAATAGTAGTGTTATATGCTACTACTATATCATGCTTGAGCGATTTGGCTTCACACCCACCGAAGGCAAGATCTACCAGGCTCTACTAAGGTTAGGTCCATCAACCGGTTACGCTGTCGCGCGGGAGGTGGGAGTCGCTCGGGCTAATGTCTATCAGGCGCTCGAGTCTCTTGCGCGGAGAGGCGCAAGCCGGAAGTCGGCTACGATACCCGTTCAGTACGCCGCGGCCGGACCGGCGGCGCTGCTCTCCGAGCTCGACCGGTCCTTTCGTCGGGATCTCTCTGAGCTCCAGGAAGAGCTGCGGTCGTTGCCGCTCGCCGGGTCGAGCGGAACGACCGAACTCGAGTACCTCACCAGCGCGCCTCAGCTCCTCAGCCGCGCGGCGTCGTGCGTGGATGCTGCCTCATCCGAGGTTCTGGCAGTCACCGGTCCGTGGGCGGAGCCGCTCAATGCGCGCTTCGCCTTCGCCGCGGCGCGGCGCGTGACGGTTCGGGCTGTGTCGCTCGGCGAGTCGCCGCTGGAGGGCGCACTTGCCCGGCCGGTATCACCCGATCAGCTCAAAGGCTACTGGGGCGGTCAGCCGGTGGTGGTTGTCGCCGATCGCGGGCGCGCCGTGGTTGGCGTACTGTCGGGCGAAACCGCCAGCGGTCTTGCGACGAGCGCCATCGGCATCGTGCCATTCATCCGGCATCTTCTACGACGCGAACTCGCCTGAGGAGCCCACTGCCAGCCATGGGCGATGCGGACGAGAATCTGACGCGGGCATTGCGAGCCCTGCGGGCCGAGTATCTCGCCGATGCCCCTGCCCGGATCGCGGAGTTGTGGAGTGCCTTGACGCGGGTGCAGAATGGTGACCCGGAGGGTGTCGGCCACCTGCACCTGCTGGTCCATCGGCTCGCCGGCTCGGGCGGCGGGTACGGCCTTCCGGAAGTCACCAGCAGTGCGCAGGACGCCGACCAGGCGTGTCGCTCGCTGATGGGGGCCGGTACGCCAGCATCCGCGTCCGACGTCCTCAGGCTGCGCGCACTCGTTCAGGGCGTCGCCGACGCCTTCGCCAGGGCCCAAGCTGCGGAGTGAACCAGGCCATGCGTCTTCTCTTCTCGACTCTCGTTGGCTCGCTGGCCGTCGCCTCGGCGGCCGGGGCCCAACAGTCACTCGACACCTCCTACACGCGGCAGATCCGCGCGTACACCTCCGAGCCCCGGTTCAACACCGAGTTCACCGACCACATGGTGGACGATCCGCGGGTGCCCTCGCCGCTCGATGTGCTGGGCTACGTCCCCGGCACACCCGGCCGCCTGTCGTACAATGCCGACGTCAACCGCTACTTTCGCGCACTGGCCGCGGTGTCGCCGCGCGTGCGGATCTTCGACGCCGGCCGTTCGGACGAGGGCCGTGAGATGATCGCCGTCGCGATCGCCGACTCCGCCACCATCGCCTCGCTCGACAGCTACCGTGACATCACGCGCCGCCTGGCCGATCCTCGCGGACTCAGCGAGTCCGATGCGCGGGCGCTGGTGGCGCGCGGAAAACCGATCTACTACCTCACCGGCTCGATTCACTCGCCCGAAACGGGCTCGCCGGAGATGCTGATGGAGCTCGCGTACCGGCTCGTCGTCGAGGACACACCCGTGTTTCGCTCGATTCGCGAGCGGGTCATCACGGTGATCACGCCGGTGCAGGAGCTGGACGGCCGGGACCGGATGGTGGATGTCTACAACTACGGCCGCGCGCACCAAGGCGTCAGGCCGCCGCTGGTCTACTGGGGGAAGTACACCGCCCACGACAACAACCGTGACGGCATGGTGCTGTCGCAGGCACTCACCCGCAACATGCTGGCGCAGTACTTCTTCTGGCATCCCACCGTCCAGCACGACCTGCACGAGTCGGTGCCGTTCCTCTACACCTCCACGGGCACGGGACCCTACAACCACGCGATCGACGCGATCACCATCAGCGAATGGAACGAGCTCGCCTTCCAGGAGATCAAGGAACTCACCAAGCGGGGGCTGCCGGGCGTCTGGACCCACGACTTCTACGACGGCTGGGCCCCCAACTACGTGATGTTCATCGCCAACCTGCGCGGCTCGGTGGGGCGCTTCTACGAGACCTATACGTCGTTCGGCGCCGAGTGCGACACGTCGCGTCTGCAGCGGACCCAGACCTCGGTGGAATGGTTCCGCCCGAATCCGCCCCTCGACGGCATTCGCTGGTGCATTCGCAACAACATCAACTACCAGCAGTCCGGCGTGATCGTCGCGCTCAACTACGTCGGCGAGAACGGCCAGCGATTCCTCGAGAACTTCTGGACCAAGGCGCGGCGGGCCATCGACCGCGGCCGCACCGGCCGGCCGAACCTCTGGCACCTTCCCGCGAACCAGCCGAGGCGCGTGGAGGCCGCGGAGCTCGTCAACCTGTTGCGTTTGCAGGGGGTCGAGGTGCACCGCGCGACCAGCGCCTTCACGGCCGGAACGATGAGCGTCGCGGCGGGGGACTACCTGGTACGGCTCGACCAGCCATACGGCCCACTGGCGTCGACGCTGCTCGAGACTCAGACCTACCGCGCCAACGATCCGGCGCCCTACGACGACACCGGCTGGACCTTCGGGGCGTTGCGCAACGTGGCCGTGCACGCCGTCGCCGACACCGCGGCGCTCGCCCAGGCGATGACGCTCATCGCCGACGACGTCGTGGTGCGGGGCGACGTCGCCGACGGCGGAGGTCGTGGCGCCATCCTCATTCCCGCCACGACCGAGAGCAATCTCATCGTCTTTCGCTATCGCCTGAAAAACGTGCCGATGAGCGCCGCGGAAGACTCGTTCAGCGTCGGAGAGCGCAGCTTTTCGGCGGGAACCGTCATCGTGCCGCTCTCGGGCTCGGCCCAGGGGTCGGAGCAGGCGATACGCGATGCCGTCGCCTCCCTTGGCCTGAGCGCCGTGGCGGTGCGCGACGTCCCCGGCGTCGCGAAGCACGATCTCGATCTGCCGCGCATCGGCCTCGTCCACTCCTGGCAGAACACGCAGAACGAAGGCTGGGTGCGCTACGCCTTCGATCACTTCGCCATTCCCTACACCTACCTCTCCACGCAGCAGCTGCGTGACAGCGCGCGCCTCGCGCAGCTCGACGTGCTGATGCTCCCGTACGTGAGCGACAATGCGCGCTCCATCGTCAACGGGCAGCCGATGGCGGGGCCGCCGATCCCCTGGCGGCGAACCCCGGAGACACCCAACCTCGGCGGGATCGACTCGACCGCCGACGTGCGTCCTGGCATCGGGCTGCTGGGGCTGGCGGCGCTCCAATCGTGGGTGCGCGCCGGCGGTGTGCTCGTCACCGAGGGCGGCACGGCGGCCGTCCCCGTCCAGTACGGCCTTACGCCGGGGGTGGACATCGTCGAGCCGCGGCAGCTGCGGGTCCGGGGCAGCGTGGTCCGCTCACGCGTCGCGGATCGCCGCAGTCCCATCGCGTACGGGTACGCCGACACGGTGAGCGTGTACTTCAACCAGACACCGCTTTTCCAGACCGACACGACGGCGGAGCGGGGTACCGAGCAGCAGCGCGACTCCGCCGTGCTGGCCGAGACCCGCCGCGCGCGGCCGCGTGTCGTCCTCCAATTCGGCCGCGCCGACTCGCTGCTGGTGTCCGGTCTCCTCGAGGGCGGTAGCGAGATGGCCTCCCGGGCGGCCATTCTCGACGCCCAGGTTGGCCGGGGTCACATCGTGATGTTCGCGATCCGGCCCTTCTGGCGCTGGGAGACCCAGGGCTCGTTTGGCTTCGCGTTCAACACGCTCCTGAACTGGAACGATCTCGCCACCGGCTGGCCCCAGACGCAGGCCCGCCGCCCAGGGCGGTGATCCACTCGCCCGTTGACAGGGGTCAGCTACCACCCTAACGTATCAACCGTATGGTTGAGAGTCTGGTGTGAGAGCGCCTCCCCGGTCGCGCCGTGCCGAGATACTGGCGGCGGCTGAAGCCGAGTTTGCCTCGGCGGGATATGCCGGCGGGCGGATCGAGCGGATCGCCGCGTCCGCGGGGGTAAACAAGCAGCTGCTGTTCCACTACTTCGATTCGAAGGATGGACTCTTCAGCCGCGCGCTCGGCGCGCTGCTGGCCCGCCTTGAGCCGAAGCCCCAGACCGCTGAACACCCGGCCGAGGAGATCCGCGCGGTCGTGGCGTCGCTTCAGGTTGCTGTCCGTGCATTCCCCGGTATTCTGGCGATCATCGCCGACTCCGCCGCCAATTCGGCCTTCCCGCGCGAGGCCGCCGCCGCCGTGCATGCCTGCGTGAGCGGCAGCGTGCCCGGCTGCGAACCGCGGTCGAGGAAGGCCAGCGGCGCGGCTACTTCCGTGATGATATCGACCCGGCCGGGGTGTCCGGCGTGGCGCTCTCGGCGGCATTGGGGGTCGGCGCTCTCGGTAGCACGGAGCCCGATGTTCCGGTGGGCTTGCTGCTCTCGGACTACTGTGCCTGGCGCTAGGCGAGCAGCCGCGGTCCTGGCTTTGTCAACCAATTGGTTGACAGGCGTGGCTACAGCCCAGCAGGCCAGCGACAATGTCGTGATCGTGAAGCCTCCGATGGCCACCGTGGTGCTTGATCGAGACGGCGGGTTGCTGGCCGAGATCGGGCCGCAGGCAAGGAGCTGGGCCCGGATCGTGGACCTGCCGGCGTACCTGGGGCAGGCGTTCGTGGCCACCGAGGACCGCCGGTTTTATCAGCATGACGGCGTCGACGTCGTCGGCGTGATGGGCGCGATCCGAGACAACCTGCTGCACGGATTCGGGTCGCGCGGCGCGAGCACGATCACCCAGCAGCTCGTAGGAGCGATGGGACTGGTGGACCGTACGCAGCGAACCGGTACCGCGGGCCTGAGTCGCAAGGTGCGGGAGGCGGAATTCGCGCGCGCGCTCGAGCGCCGCCACAACAAGGCCGAGATCCTCGAGGCCTACATCAACTACATCAATTTCGGTCACGGCTGGTATGGCGTCGAATCCGCGTCGCGCCACTATTTCGGCAAGAGCGCGACCGAACTGTCACTCGCCGAAGCCGCGACACTCGCCGCCCTTCCCAAGTCGCCGGTCGCCTACGACCCGCGAGAGCACCCCGCCGCCGCCATGCGGCGCCGCAACACCGTGCTGGCCCTCATGTCGGACCAGGGCTACATCACCGACGTGCAACGGCGGGCGGCCCTCACCACTCCGCTGCGCGTGGCTCCGAACGACGGCTACAGCGTGCGAGCGCCGTACGTGGTGGAGTGGGTGAGACAGTGGCTCGCCGACCGCTACAGTCTCAACGCGGTCAACACCGCCGGCATGATCGTCACCACCACAGTGGACCCCTACCTCCAGGATGCGGCCGGCGTCGCGCTGGTCCAGGGGCTGGCGCGTGTCGAGAGTCTCCCGGGCTACCGCCATCCGCGGTACGCCACCGGGGGCGCGGTGCACCGCGGTGCCCGAACGCCTTACCTGCAGGGCCTCATCGTCAGCCTCGACCCCGCCACCGGCGACGTGCTGGCGCTGGTCGGCGGCCGCGACTTCCGGGACTCGGAGTTCAATCGGGCGGTGCAGGGACTTCGGCAGGCCGGATCCGCCTTCAAGCCGTTCGTCTACGCCTCGGCGCTGGCACAGGGGCTGCCGCCGACCGAGCTGCTCGTCGATTCGGCGATCTCGCTGCCCAAGGGCGACGGCACGCGCTGGACACCGGAGAACAGCGACGGCACCTGGAGCGGGCCGGTAACGATGCGAACCGCGCTCATGCGCTCCATCAATATTCCGGCGGTCCGCCTCGCCTTACAAGTCGGGATGGACTCGGTGATCGGGACGGCACGGCGCCTCGGCATGACCACGCCGATTCCACCCTTCGCGCCGACGGCGATCGGTGCGGCGGACGTCCGGCCGCTCGAGTTGATCGGCGCCTACACCGGCTACGCGACCCTCGGGGCCTGGACGCCGCCGCGGATCGTCACGCTGGTACAGGACGCCAACGGCACGCCCATTTACGAGGCGCCGGTCCTCACGCCGGCGGCCGCGCTCGACCCGCGGGTCGCCTACCAGCTCACCAGCATGCTCCAGGACGCGGTGCAGCGCGGCACCGGGACAGCGGCGAGGCGTGGACTGCCCGACTCGCTGCCGATCGCCGGGAAGTCGGGCACCACGAACGACAACGCCGACGTCTGGTTCGTCGGCTACACACCAAACCTCGTGGCGGGTGTGTGGATGGGATTCGATCAGCGCCAGACCATCACCCACGGCGCCTTCGGGGGGACCCTGGCGGCACCGATCTGGAACCTGTATGCCAAGCGGGCCTACGAGCGGCGGGCGATTCCCCAAGCGTGGCCGATACCGCCGGGATTGGTCGCGGCGCGCGTCCGGCGGCGTGACGGCATGCTGGCCCCCAACGACACGACGGACGCGACCGTGACCGAGTACTTCCTGGAGGGCACGGAGCCGACGGCGCGAGCGATGGCGCAACGGGTGCTGCAGCGACTCCAGCCGCTGCTCGCGCGCCTGCCCTAGCGCTTCAGCCCCGACCCCAGTAGCTCGTTGACCGCGCGCGCTTCCGGACTCACCAGCGCGATTCCGAGCACCTCATCCAGCGTCTGCACCGGATGGAAGATCAGCTTCTGGCGCACTTCGTCCGGTAGATCCTCCAGGTCCGGCTCGTTGTCTCTGGGCAGTACGATCTCGGTGATTCCCGCCCGCGCCGCGCCGAGCACCTTCTCCTTCAGGCCGCCGATCGGGAGCACGCGGCCGCCCAGGGTGATCTCGCCGGTCATGGCGACGTCGTGCCGCGCCGCGCGACCGGACATCGCACTCACCAGCGCGGTGGCCATCGTCACGCCCGCCGAGGGACCGTCCTTGGGAATCGCGCCCGCCGGCACATGGATGTGGACCTCGCGATCGCGGATGTTCTCATCCGGAATCCCAAGGGACACCGCACGGGTCTTCGCGAACGTGAGCGCCGCGCGCGCCGACTCCTTCATCACATCGCCCAGGTGGCCGGTGAGCACCAGCTCGTTCTTGCCGGGCATCAGTTGCGCCTCCACGAACATGATGTCGCCGCCCATCGGCGTGTAGTACATGCCGGTCGCCACGCCGACGGCGTCGGTCGCCGCGGCGCGCTCGGGATGAACCCGGGGCCGGCCCAGCTGCTCCTTGACGTCGTCCTCGTTGATCGTCACCAGGTCCACACTGCCCTCGGCGATCCGCTTGGCGACCTTGCGCGCCAGGCGCCCGACCTCACGCTCCAGCTGGCGCACGCCGGCTTCGCGGGTGTAGCCACTGATGATCCGCCGCACCGCCGCATCGGCCACGACCAGCCGCTCCTTCGACAGACCATTCTCCGTCAGCTGCCGCGGGATGAGGTACTCGCGCGCGATCGCGAGCTTCTCCAGCTCGGTGTAGCCCGCGAACTCCACAACTTCCATCCGGTCGAGCAGCGGGCCCGGGATGTTCTCCACGAAGTTCGCGGTCGCGATGAACAGCACCTCGGAGAGATCGAAGGGCACGCCGAGATAGTGGTCCTGGAAGGAATCGTTCTGCGCCGGATCCAGCACCTCGAGCAACGCCGACGCCGGGTCGCCCTGGAAGGACACGCCCAGCTTGTCGACCTCGTCGAGGAGGAACACCGGGTTCTTGGTGCCGGCCTGCTTCATCCCCTGAATGATGCGGCCCGGCATCGCGCCCACGTAGGTCCGCCGGTGGCCGCGGATGTCGGCTTCGTCGCGCGCGCCGCCGAGCGAGATGCGGACGTACTTCCGGTTCATCGCGCGGGCGATCGACTTGGCGATAGACGTCTTGCCCACTCCGGGCGGCCCGAGGAAAAGCAGGATCGGGCCCTTCGAGCCCACGTCCGCATCAGCCACCAGCCGCTCCTCGGACGTGACGGGGCCCGGTGTCGGCGGCGCGTCGCCGCTTGGTGCCTTCCCGGCCTCTTCTTTCCGGTCCGCTCGCTCAGCCTTTCGGGTGTGCTCGAGCAGCTGCCTCACCGCGAGGAACTCGAGAACCCGCTCCTTCACGTCTTTGAGGCCGAAGTGGTCCTCGGCCAGGATCCGCTGCGCGTTCGCGATGTCCAGCGACTCCGGGGAGCGCGCGGTCCACGGCAACTCGGCGATCCACTCGAGATAGTTGCGGATCACCTGCGCCTCCATGGACTCCTTCTGGGTTCGCTCGAGCCGAGCAAGCTCACGATCGACTTCCTTCTGAGCCGGCTCGGGGAGGCGCAGCGCCTCGAGTTTTGTGCGCAGCTCCTCGATATCGCTTTCGTCGTCGGCATCGCCCAACTCGCGCCGGATGGCCTTCATCTGCTCGCGCAGGTACATCTCCCGCTGGCGCTCGCCGATCTCTTCCTGGACCTGCGTCTTGATGTCCTCCTGGGCGTCCGTCACCTCGATCTGCCGCTGGATGTGTACCAGCACGCGACGCAGCCGGGTTTCGACGGGCAGGGTCTCGAGGAGCTGCTGACGCTCCGCGGTCGGAATGTCCAGGTATCCCGACACCATGTCGGCCAGACTGCCCGGGTCCGATACCTGCGCCAGCAGCTGGCGGACGACCTCGTCCGGCAGGCCACTCTTCTGACCCAGCTCCGCCGCGCGTTCGCGCGCTTCCTTGTGCATCGCCTGGAAGAGGGGGTCGTTGGGATCGGCGGGCGGGATGTCACCGGTCCGGGTGACGACCGCCTCGAGGTGCCCGTCCCGTTCGGAATAGTGCAGGGCCGTGGCCCGGTACTCCCCCTGGAGAACGAGCTGAAGACCTCCCAGGCCGCGCTGAATCTGGCCGATCTTGGCCACCACACCGATGGTGTAGAGGTTCGACGCACCGACCACGTCGTTGTTTTCGCGCTGGGCCGCGGTGAAGATCAGCCGGCGCTCGTCCTTCAATGCCCGCTCGACCGCACGCAACGTCCCGGGGCGACCAGCATTGATCGGAGCCGTCACACCCGGAAACAGCACGAGATCGCGCAGCGGCAGAACGGGGAGTACCAGACGTTCGGACATTGGGTTTTCTTGCCTCTCCGGTGATTGCTCCTAGAGTGAACGGCTCAGGTTACGACATGGTCGTACACTCCATACTGACAGCACCGACTGTGCCAGCGCAGGGCCGGGAACCCGTGCCATAACGGCAGGAGCATCGGGCCCCGAAGTTGCCTAACCTGCGGGGCATCAGTAATCTATGCCGCGCATGCATGCGGATACTGGATAACCGGCCGGCGACGGGAGCGCGTGCTCGAAACACGACTGGCGGAAGCCCTGGGGACTGCGTACACGATCGAAGGCGAGATCGGACGCGGAGGCATGGGCGTTGTCTACCGCGCACGAGACGAGAAGCTGAAGCGCCAGGTCGCCATCAAGGTCCTGCCGCCAGACCTCGCGTTCCGTGCGGACATTCGGCAGCGCTTTCTGCGCGAGGCCGAGACCGCGGCGCGCCTTTCGCATCCAAACATCGTACCGATCCATTCCGTCGGCGACGTCAACGAGCTCTGCTATTTCGTGATGGGGCTGGTGGACGGCGAATCGCTGGCGCTGCGCCTCAAGCGACGGGGCCGGCTCTCGATCGAGGAGGCGCGCCGGGTCATGAAGGAGTCGGCTGACGCCCTGTCGGCCGCACATGCCCAGGGCGTCATTCACCGCGATGTGAAGCCCGACAACATCCTGCTCGAGGGGACGCGCGGGCGGGTGATGGTGACCGACTTCGGGATCGCGAAGGCGCTTTCATCCGAAGGCGGGACGCTCACCGAAGCGGGCGTAGCGATCGGAACGCCGGCGTTCATGAGCCCCGAACAGGCGGCGGGCGACCGCGAGATCGACGGTCGCTCCGACCTCTACTCGCTCGGTGTCGTCGCCTACCAGATGTTGACGGGTGAGCTGCCGTTCCAGGCGGCGTCGGTCCCCGCACTGCTGATGAAGCAGATCTCCGAGACGCCGATGGCGGTGGATCGCAAGCGACCCGAGACGCCGATCGAGCTCTCGCAGACGGTCATGCGGTGCCTCGAAAAGGACCCGCAAGATCGCTGGCCCACGGCCGACGCGTTGCGCCGCGCCCTCGAGACCGGCACCTACACGGCACCGCCGCCCCGGGCCAAGTCAAAGCGCGGTGGCGGTAGCCTCGTCGGGGGCGTGGTGTTCAAGGTCGACGCCGAGCGCAAGCCGCGGATGATGGACCGGGACGAGGCACGCGAGTGGCTCGACTCGCGCGTGGGCAAGAGCCGGCGGTCGTCCGAGCGCGGCGTGCGGCGCTCCGAGAAGCGCGAGCGGAGGCTCGACAAGAAGGAGCAGGAGGAGCGCGAGATCGAGGAGCTCGCCAAGCGGACCGGCGAGCCCGTGATGATCACGCGATTCCGCCACCGGCTGGCCACGTACGCGGCCGTCAACGGCATGCTGATGCTGGTGAGCACCCTGGGCGGATGGCACTTCCCCTGGTACATGGTCGCCGGCTTCTGGGGCATCGGCATCGCGCGCGACTACGCGAGGCTCTGGACGTCGGGGTATTCGTGGCGCGACGTCATCAACCGCCCACCGGCAGCGGACGCGTTCGAGGTCAAGTCCGGCAAGGGCGGAGCGCACCTGCTGCTGAGCGCCCCCGTCACGGCCCAGGAGTTCGGCGTTCATGCGGCCGGCATCGAGCAGGCGCGCAGCGACCGGGCCGCGATGCTCTCGATGCTGGAGAGGATGTCGAAGTCGGAGCGCGCGCTGCTGCCCGACATCCTCCCCACGGTGGACCAGCTGCTGGAGCGCGCCACGGACCTGGCGCGTTCGCTCGCGGCGCTCGAGCGCGACATCGACGACAGCCAGGTGGACCGGATTGACTCGCGCCTCGCCGCGCTGGAGTCGGAGCCGGCCTCCGCCGACAGCGAGCGGAGGCACACGCTGTTACAGCAGCAGAAGCAGAAGATCGAACAGCTGGTGGGCCGACGGGCACGGCTGGGCGAGCAGCTGGAGTCGTGCCTGATTCACATGCAGAACATGCGATTCGACCTGCTGCGGCTGCGCTCGTCGGGCGTGGCGGACGCGCTGGGGGATCTCACCCAGGCCACCCAGCAAGCCAGGGCGCTGTCGCGTGACGTGGACGTGGCGATCTCGGCGGCCCGGGAGGTCCGGAAGCTGACGGGGAGCGAGTCGCCGCCGCCGCCGGAGCGCCGCTAGCCCGGGATCAGCGCGCCACGCACCGGCGCAGCAGGTCCACCTTCTCCCTGTCGGTCCAGCCGAAACGCGTCATCTCGTCCGCCAGCTCGGCGCCTCGCGCGCAGTGGTTCCCGCCCCACCGCACATAGGTCCAGGCAGCGCCCTGCCACGCCAGGTCCCACGACGGCCGCGCCTTGATCGCCGCCTCCAGCACCGGCGCCGCAACCTCGGGGGGAGCCGACTGCGCGAGGGCGCGAATGGCGTTCTGGAGTGCCCCAGGGAACGGCGCGGCGATGGTGGGTCGGAGGCCCCGGAGCGCGGGCAGCGCCATGGCCGCGGCCTCGACGAAGTCGTTTCGTCCCACCGCGGTTTCCGCCATCGAGCTCATCGCGTAGACCGAGTCTCCGCCGGCGGCGCGTGCCCGCACCAGAAGCGCGTGCCCGCCGGCGAGGTCTCCGGCGGCCGAGGTGGCGAGTCCCGCGTGCAGCAGGTAGCGCGCGTCGTTGGGAAGTTCGCGCAAGGCATCCATCAGGTGCGGCAGCGCGGCCCGGAATGCGGCCCGGTTGAAGAACACCATGCCGAGCTCGCCCTTGTACTCGGGGTTTCGCGGATCCGCGGCCAGTGCGCTCTCGGCGAACGCCATCGCGCGCGGGTTGTCGGCCGGCAGCGACCTGGCGTAGGCCGCCTCCCACTCGCCCGGCCCGAGGTTCCAGCCCGTCAGCGGCGGCAGCGTGTCGTGCGCCGCGTCCCGGATCGCGAGCATCGAATCGAAGACGCTACCGAGCCCGGTGGCGAACAGTCCGCGCGCGGCCACGAACTCGAGGGCCGGCTGGTTGTCACTGTGGAGGAACGGCGCGGAGCGCGCCAGCCGGGCTGTGCCGCTGTCGCCCAGCAGGAAGCGGCCGAGCAGCACCGAGGGCCGCGGCACCTCGAGCCAATCGCGGAAAGCCGCGGCCGCGGCCGCGCCGGGCGCCACATGTGCCGCGACCCGGGCGCCGTCCCAGCGGATCGGCCGATTGGACGCCAGCAGGATGAGGTCGGCGGGATTGGCGAACCACATCTCGACGTGCGGAAACACGGCCCGCATGTTCGCGACGACTACGGCGACCACGCTGGTGGGCACGCGGTACGTCTGCACCCACTGCGCCAGGACGCCGTCGGGCGCCAGGCGACTCTTCGCGATCCGGAAGTACTCGGGCGTGTAGAGGGCCGCGATCCCGGCGATCCAGGGGTTCGACGGCTCCGACACAATGACGTCGTACGGCTGTCGCGCGAGCTGGAGGGCGCTCCGGGCGTCGTCCTCGATCAGCCGCACCCGCGGATCGTGGAGCACGTCCCGATTCACGTCCGCGAAGAGCGGCGCGGCGCGAATCACCGCCCGCTCGATCTCGACGATGTCGAGGTGTTCTACGCCCAGGCCGTCGGCGATGGTGCGGGCGGTGACACCGCTGCCGAACCCGACAAGGAACACCCGCGAGGGCCTGGGGTGCGCCAGCACCGGCAGAAGCCCGATGAGGACCTGGGTGTTCATGTCGGCCACGCTCGAGGCGTCGGCCTTGCCGTTGGTCTTGAGCCACGTCGTGCCGCCGTTGCGCCAGACCGAGACGGTCGCGTTCCAGCCCTCGTCATAGCGCAACTGCTCGGAACCGTAGCCTCGCAGGAAGTGGTCGAGCTCGGTGGCGGAGGACATGTCCCGGCCGTAGATCGCGGGGCCGCGGTCGAGCAGGCGGCTCGACCAGCCCGGGGTGAGCAGCGCGACGACGAGCGCCAGGACGGCCAGGAGCGCCGGGGACCGATCGCCCCTGGCCAGGCGCCTGCCGGCGTCGCGAGAGAGGCGGAGCGAGAGCAGGCCCACCGCGGCCACGTTGACCACAATCCCCACGACCAGCGTGCGCTCGCTGCCGATCAGGTGAATCAGGAGGAAGCCGGTGACGATGGCCCCGGCGATGCTGCCGATGGTGTTGGCGAAGTAGGCACGCCCCGTTTCCGCTCCGGTCGTGCCGCCGCGGCGGACCGCGAGCTCGGTGAGGATCGGGAACGCGAGGCCCATGCCGACGGCCGGCGGGATGATGACCACGGCCAGCGCGATGCTCTGGAGCGCGATGAGCTGGGTGGGCGCGAGGAACGGAATCTGCATCGTGGCCACGATGTAGACCGGCAGCGCGCGAAAGAACGGGAACACCAGCGCGGCCAGCACCGCGATCGCGCCCTGGATGATCGCGGCCCGGAGCAGCAGCTCGTGCGTTGCGCGTCCCCGCCCGATCGCCACCAGGCTGCCCAGGCCGATGCCGAGCAGGAAGCAGACCAGGATGGTGGTGAAGGCGTAGGTCGAGCTGCCGACGACCAGTACCAGCACCCGCGTCCACGCGATCTCGTACAGCAGCGAGGCGAAGGCGGTCAGTCCGATGAGCCAGATCGCGAGCCGCCGCACCGCCGGATCGGCCTCCTGAAGGAGCGATTCCTCCTCCGGCTCGGTCCAGGGGATGCCGCCCGAGCCTCGTGTCGCCGCGAGTGCGGCGGCGCCCAGCACCAGGTTGAGGACGCCGCAGCCCAGCAGCGACGTCAGCAGTCCGACGTTTTCCACCAGGTAGTACCCGCCCAGTGCGCAGCCCGCCACGCCGCCGACGGTGTTGAGGCCGTAGAAGAGCGCCAGCTCGCGGCGGAGGTTGGCGGTGTGCTCGCCCGCGAAGGCCCGGGTCAGGACCGGTAGCGTGCCGCCCATGAGAAACGTCGGGACCAGCATGACGACGAAGGCGAAGAGGAACTTCAGGGTCGTGGCGAGCCAGAGCCCCGGCTCCACGATCCGCGCGATGCCGAGGTACGCGGCCCCGACACCGCGGAACACCAGGGGCGACAGCATCCCGAAGACGCCGATCGCGAGCTCCAGGAGGCCGTAGAGCAGCGCGGGGTTCCGGTGGCGGTCGGCGCGCCGCCCCATGAACCAGGCGCCGAGCCCGAGGCCGCCCATGTAGGCGGCCACCACCGTGGTAATGGAGTGGATCGTCGAGCCGAAGAAGTGCTGGAGTTCGCGGATCCAGAGCTGCTCGTACACGAGGCCCGCCGCACCCGACAGCAGGAACAGCAGGCAGAACAGCGCGCGGCGCCCCTGCCGGGCGTCGCTCATCAGAAGGCGGCCAGTTCCCGGATCGCCGCGGCCAGGTCGGACACCTGGGGGAGAATGTGGTCTTCCAGCTGCGGCGCGTAGGCCACGAAGCTATCGAGCGACGCCACGCGCCGGACCGGCGCGTCGAGATACGCGAACAGCTCGTCGGCGATGCGCGCCGAGAGCTCGGCTCCATACCCCCAGGAGCGCGCGTCCTCGTGCGCGATGATCACCCGGTTGGTCTTGCGGACCGACGCCCCGATCGTGTCCCAGTCCACGGGCGAGAGCGACCGCAGGTCCACGACCTCGGTGCTCACACCGAGCGCTTCTTCCACCTCCTTCGCCGCGACCAGGGTGCGCTGAACGGTCGCACCGTAGGTCACCACCGTCACGTCCTTGCCCTCGCGCACCACCTTGGCCTTCCCGAACGGGATCATGAAGTTCGGGCCCGGATAGGGGGCCTTGTTGTAGGTCTGACGATAGAGGTGCTTGTGCTCGAGGAAGATGACCGGGTCCTCGCAGCGGATGGCGGTCCGCAGCAGGCCGTTGGCGTCGAGCGCGGTCGAGGGGCAGATCACGCGCAGCCCCGGCGTGTGGGTGAACAGCGACGCCCCGGTCTGCGAGTGGTAGGGCGCCCCGCCCTTGAGGTAGCCGCCGTACGTGGTGCGAATCACCACCGGGCAGCTGAAGGCGTTGTTGGAGCGCCAGCGCAGGTTGCACAGCTCGTCGCGGATCTGCATGAACGCCGGCCAGATGTAGTCGAAGAACTGGATCTCGACGACCGGCTTCAGACCGCGCGTGGCGAGGCCGATGGCGCGGCCGACGATGTTGGCCTCGGCCAACGGCGAATTGTAGACCCGATCGCTCCCGAACTGCTTCTGGAGGCCCCAGGTGACCTTGAAGACACCACCCTTGCCTTTCACCTTGCCCAGGTGTTCTTCGCGCGAGACGTCGGCGACGTCCTCGCCGAACATCAGGATGCGGGGATCGCGGGCGAGCTCGTCGCGCATGCAGGCGTTGAGCAGGTCCACCATGGTCGTGGGATCACCGCTGAACTGCGGGTCTTCCTCGGTATCGAATTGCTCCGACGTCGGATCCACATCGGGCGAGTAGACAAAGCGCAAGGCCGTTTCGACCGCGGGCTGCGGCGCGCCGAGCGCCGCGTCCGCCGCCGCGTCGACCGCCTGCCTGACCTCCGCGTCGATCGCCGCGATTTCCTCCGCCGACGCAATGCCGTCGGCGATCAGCGACGCGGGGAAGCGGGTGACCGGATCGCGCCGGGCCTCGTCCTCGCGCTCCGCCGGCGGCTTGTAGTTCACCTCATCGTCCGAGAGGGAGTGCGAGTACGGCCGGATCACACGGGCATGCACCAGCGCGGGGCCCTTCCGGGCGCGGCAGTACGCGACTGCGCGCGCCATCGTTTCGTAGGCGCCCACCGGGTCGCAGCCGTCACATTCCTCGACCAGGAGGTCCGGGAATCCCGACACCAGCTTCGAGATCGAGCCGCCCGCGGTATTCACCTCGACCGGCACCGAGATCGCGTAACCGTTGTCCTCAACCAGAAACAGGACCGGCAGCCTGAGGTTGCAGGCGCTGTTGAGGGCTTCCCAGAACTCCCCCTCGCTGGTCGTGCCGTCGCCAAGGGAGCAGTACGTCACCTCGTCGCCCTTCATCTTCGCGGTCCGGTCCGGGATGCTGCCGATCCGCTCGTACCGGAGCCACGCCTCGGCACAACCCACGGCCTGGAGGCACTGGGTGCCCGTCGGGCTCGCCTGGCTGACGATGTTGAGTTCGCGGTGGCCCCAGTGCGACGGCATCTGGCGGCCGCCGGAATTGGGGTCCGACTCGGCGCCCACGGCCGAGAGAAACATCTCGGTCGGGGTCATGCCGAGGGTGAGGCAGAGCGCTCGGTCACGATAGTACGGGTAGAACCAGTCGTACCCGGCCTTCAGGGCTTTCCCCGCCGCCACGAGAATGGCCTCGTGTCCGGCGCCCGAGATCTGGAAGAAGATCTTGTTCTGCCGCTTGAGCTGAATCTCCTTATCGTCAATCCGGCGCGACAGGAGCATCAGCCGATAGATGTCGAGCAGATCTTTCTTGGCGAGACGCCGCGCAGGAGCCTCAGCCTTGGAGCGTGTGGCCATGGACACTAAAGGTACCGTTCCGGCCCCGCCCCCTCAACGCCGCTCGTAAACAACGCGGCCGCCGACGATGGTCGCCGTGACGTGGGCCTGGTCGAGATTCTGAGGCGGCTCGCGGAACAGGTCCCGGTCGAGCAGCACGATGTCCGCTAGCATCCCCGGACGCAAGATGCCCACCTGCTCCTCCATGAACCCGGCATAGGCGACGCCGCTGGTATAGGCGCGCAGGGCCTCCTCCACGGTGATCTTCTGCTCGGGGAACCAGCCGCCCGGATTCCGGCCGTCCAGCGTGCGCCGCGTCACCGCCGCGTAGATCCCCTGGATCGGGTCCAGGGGGGCCACGGTCCAGTCGCTTCCGAAGGCCAGTCGCGCCCGGGCGTCGAGCAGGGAGCGAAAGGCGTAGGTGCCGCGCAGCCTGGCCGTGTCGAGGCGATGGGCGGCCCAGCGCCCGTCGTCGATTGCGTGGTAGGGCTGCATGGAGGGGATGATCTCCAGGCCGCCGAAACGCGGGATGTCCTGCGGGCGCAGGTGCTGGGCGTGCTCGATCCGGAAGCGCCGGTCGCGGGGGCCGTTGCGGCGGATCGCCTCCTCGAAGAACCCCAGGAGCATCGCGTTGGCCCGGTCGCCGATGGCGTGCACGGCAATCTGGAGCCCCGCGCTGTCGGCGCTCAGGATCTCTCTCCGCCGGGTGGCCGAGTCGGTCACCAGCAGCCCGCGGGTGCCGGGCACGTCCAGGTAGGGCTGGTAGAATGCCGCCGTCGTCGATCCCAGCGACCCATCCATGAAGCCCTTGAGCCCGCCCCAGTTGAGCCACGCATCGCCGTGGCCCGCCATGAGCACGGTGTCGGCGAGCCGGCGCCAGCCACCGATCTGCACGTAGGCGCGGATCCGCGTGATCATCGCGCCCCGCGCCCGCGCCCGCCGGAAGACGGCGAAGTCATCCCAGTCGCTCATCACGTGGACCTGCGTAACCCCGAGCGACGCGGCGTGGCGCATGGCGCGCGCCAGAGCGCTGTCGGCCTGGTCCGGCGTCGGCGCGGGGATGATCGCGAAGATGCGGTCCATCGCGTTGTCCTTGAGGACCCCGGTAGGTTCGCCGGTGATGCTGTCCCTCACGATCAGCCCGCCCGGGGGGCTCGGCGTGTCGCGCGTGATGCCCGCGAGACGGAGCGCCAGCGAGTTGGCCACGCCCATGTGTCCGTCCAGGCGCTGCACGAAGACCGGGCGGTTGGGCGTCACGGAATCGATCCACTCGCGTCGCGGCAGCGGCGCGCCGCTCCAGCGCTCGTGATCCCAATCGCCGCCCAGGATCCAGCGATCCTCGGGGATCGCCCGCGCGAAGTCCCCGATTCGACGGACGAACTCGGAAGGGGAGTCCGCGTCCCGCAGGTCCACGGAGATGAGCTGAAACCCGCCGCCCAGAAAGTGGGTATGCGCGTCGCCGAAGCCGGGCGTCACCAGGTTGCGGCCCGCGTCGAGGATCCGGGTGGCGCGGCCGACCAGCGAGAGCATCTGGCGCCGGGTGCCCACCGCGGCGATCCGCTCGCCCTTTACGGCGACGGCGTCGGCCCACGGGCGGATCGGGTCGCCGGTCCAGACGCGGCCGTAGACGACGAGATCCGCCGGACCCTGCGCTCGCAGCGCCGGTGCGCAGGCTCCCAACAGGAGCAGCAAGGTGGCCGAGGAGAACCGCATCATAGTAGTTTTTCGGATGGTGAGGGTTGCGTCATACGGGAGAACGAACGGGAATGAACCACGCTCGCTAGCATGACCGCAAGAGCCGCTCGCCGGCGGATCGCCTCCGTCGCGCTCGCCTGCGCGTCATTCGCCGCGCCGCTCTCGGCCCAGGCCGCGCGGGATACGCTCGTCTACGACGTCGCCATCATCCCTCGCGACCCGCACCTCTCGATCGAAGCGCGGCTGAGCGTCTCGACGCCGGGCCTCGTCGTGCTCGCATCCCCGCCCGCCGCGGGACCGGCCGGCACCAACATCAACGCGCTCGCCGCGACCGACGATCGCGGCGTGGCGCTGGAAAGCCGCCGCAGCGGGAGCGGCTGGGACCTCACGCTCCCCTCGGCCGGCGCCATCCGGTTCCGGTACCGGCTCGACCTCCATCGCCGCGTGCCCGACGGCTCGACCGGCTCGGGCATGGACACGTTGCGGCTGTACGCGGTGACCCGCAGCCTGTTCGTCGCGCCCGACCCCACAGCGTATCGCAAGACGGGCCGCCCCTACCCCGCGATCATCGTCCACATCATCGCCCCCCAGGGCTGGCGCACCGTGGCCGGTTGGGCGTCGCGCGGCGACAACTACCTCCCGGCGGACGGCGACGATCTGCTGGGCGCCACGCTCGCCTCCGCGCCGGATTTCCGGTACTACAGCGGAACGGTGCTCCGGACCACGTGGCAGCTCGCGATTCGCGGCACCCGCTACTTCAGCGATTCGGCCCTCACGGCCGCCATTCGCGCCAGTCTCAGTCGTTCGGCGGAAATGCTGGGGCCGATTCCCCAGCCGCTGGTCACCTACATCAGCGACGAGGGGCGCAAGGGCCGGACCTCGGGCAGCCTCCAGGGCCTGGCGAGCGTCGGCCTGATCTGGGAGCCGAGCGAGGTACTCGAGATCAGCCGCAGCCACGATCTCTTTCACGAGACACTGCACCTCTGGTTCGGCGGCGCGATGGAGGGGGAACGCTGGTGGATCGAAGGGGTGACCGACTACGTCGCAGCGCGGCTCTTTTCGTCGTGGCGTGCGAACCCCGGCGATCTCGCGTTTCTCTGTTACCAGTCCTTGCGCAACTACCAGACGATCGAGCACAACACGCGGATGACCATGGCGGAGGAGAACCGCCGCCGGATGGGCGGCGACAACACCGAGCTGCTGGTCTACCGGAAGGGGATGCTGGCGGGGCTGATGCTCGACGCCGCCATCCGCCGCGGCTCGAACGGCCGACGCACCCTCGACGACCTCTCCAGGCAGCTGCTGTCCCTCGCCGTCACCCGGCGCTCGCACAACGTACGCGAACCGGAGATGCGGGATGCGGCGATCGCGCTGGGCGGCGCCGAGGCCCAGCGCGTCTGGGCACGCGTCGTGGCGGGCACCGACCTGTTGACGGAAGACGACGTGAACTCCGCGCTGCAGACGGTCACCGGCCGGATCTTCGCGCCCCCGCCCCTGGCGAAGGGTCGCAAGGAGCTGTCGCACTAGACAGCGAGCGACTACATCTCCCCTTCCAGCATCCGCATCACGACGCCCGTGGGTACCTTCGGCGCAAAGAAGGTGGACTTGGGCGGCATGTACTCCCCCGCATCGCTGACCGCCCGGATTTCCTCGAGCTTCGGAGGCGGCAGCAGGATGGCCAGCGCCGTCTTCCGTTCCCCCGTCGACGCGCGCGCCTCCTGCTCGGAGGGCGTGTAGCGGAGCGTCGGGGCCTTCTTCAGCAGTGGCTCGATGACCAGCTTCAGGAACACGGCGTCCGCGACCGCGACCGCGAGGCCGCGTACCGCAGGGTGCTGCGCCAGCTCGGTCGCCCTGCCGAGATCGGCGTCGGGTCGCAGCGCCATCGCCGCTTCGCTCCCGTCGGCGAAGACCGCCGTCAGGGTCGGCGTCTGGTCCGGCAGGGCCCGCGCGAAGAGCGGGTTGGCGGCCTTCAGCACCTCGGAGCGGTCCAGCGGCTTCCCCTCCACGATGCGGTGCGTCGGCAGGATCGCGAGGCCGGGGTCCTGGAATGACACCAGGTGCGCCAGCGTGCGGCGCGCCCCCACCTGCCACTGCTTGGGCAGTGCCCGGTCTTCCTGGAGGTAGACGGCGGTCTCGTAGCGGTGATGCCCGTCGGCGATGTAGACCTGCTCGTCGGAGGCCAGCGTCGCCAGCCGCAAGGCCATCGGCCCCTGCAGGACCCACACCTCGTGCCGCCCGTCCAGCGCATCGACCGACGCCCATGGTGGTGACGCAGTCACCCGCCCCAACGTGGACGCGATGTCGCCGCGCGAATCGGGGGACAGCAGGAAGATCGGGCTCAGGTTGCAACCGGTCGCCAGCGTCAGCTTGCGCCGGTCCTCCTTGGGACCTGCGTGGGTGCGCTCGTGCGGCCGGACCCGTCCACCCTTGGCGAACGGGATCGCGGCCACAGCCAGATACACGCCGGTGCGACGGATCTCGCGCCCGTCGTCCAGGCGCTGCGTGGTGCGCAGCACGTAGGCGGAGGAATCGGTGTCGCGCACCAGGATGCCGCGGCGCTGCCAGATCGCCAGCAGATCGGCGGCGTAGGCGTAGGGATCCTCCCCTGGCGGCGCCATGGGGAGGTCCAGGTTGACGATGTTCTGCGCGTCCTGTTTGGCGAGCACGCGCCGCCACTCGGGTGTGATGACGTCGTAGGGGGGAGCGAGCCGTGCGGCGAGCGATGCCGGATCGGCGTACCGCAGGCCCCGGAACGGCGCGAACATCAGTCCGGCCCCGCCCATGATGCCGGTCATGCCCGGATCTCCGCGTCGCGACGCGCGATGAGCTCGTCGAGCATGGCCTTCACCTGCGCCAGCGTCATGCGCCCTACCTCGGCCTCGGCCGCCCCCGCCTCAGTGGCGCGGGCCAGGTAGTCGCTCTCCAGGTGGCCGTCGGGCTGCTGGTCGGGCGACCAGCGGATGAACAGCAGGGAAGCACCGTATTCGCCGAGCGGATCGGGGTCGTCGTCGGAAAAGACGCCGGCCGAGTAGGCGCGGCCATCCGATCCCTCGAAGGCCGGCGGCCGGCCGTGGGTGGCCTGGTACCCGGACAGCGTGTCGTCGTCGGCGATCATCGCAGGCCCTCCTTCACGACATTGCCCAGGATGAAGGCGATGTTGGCGGGGCGCTCGGCCAGGCGGCGCATGAGATAAGGGTACCACTGGGTCCCGAACGGCACGTAGACCCGCATCCGGTAGCCCGCCGCCACCAGCTGCTCCTGGAGGTCGCGACGCACGCCATAGAGCATCTGGAATTCGAAACGGTCGCGCGCGATCCGCCGCGCCTCCACCAACCCCCTGGCGCGGGTGATGAGCGCGACGTCGTGCGTCGCGATCCCCGGATAGGTGCCCCCCCCGAGGAGCTTCTCCATCAGCTCCGCGTAGCTCCGATCCACGTCGGCCTTGTCGGGCCAGGCCACCGACGCCGGCTCCTTGTACGCTCCCTTGCACAGCCGCACCCGCATGCCGAGGCCGATCAGCCGGTCGACGTCGGCGGCGGTCCGGTAGAGGTACGACTGGACCACGATGCCGACGTGCTTCGGGTATTGCGGAAAGAGTGATTGCTCGACGAGGTCGAGCGTGCGCGCAGTATAGGCGCTGCTCTCCATGTCGATCCGCACGAAGATGTCCAGCACCCGCGCGCGCTCGAGCACGCGCAGGGTGTTGGCCACACAGAAAGCCGGGTCGAGGTCGAGCCCGAACTGCGTCAACTTGACGGAGATGTTGGAGTTCAGCCGGTCGCCAGCGATCCGCTCGAGCATGGCGATGGCGGTGTCGGCCGCCGCCTGAGCCTCGCCGCGGTTGTGGACGCTCTCCCCCAGCAGGTCGAGGCTCGCCGTGATGCCCTTGGCGTTCAGGTCGCGAACCGCCTGGGCCGCGGTGTCGAGCGTTTCGCCGGCGACGAAGCGCGAGGCGAGCTTCCTGGCGATCGGGTTGCTCCGCACGAACCGGAACACCCGCGGCTGCTCGCTGAGATACAGCAGACCCGCGCGCAACACCACCTCAGCGCTCCGGGTAGAAGCGACCGCCCCGCTTCGCCAGGTCGGCGAGCATGGCGGCGGGCGCGAACCGCGGCCCATGCTGCCCGGCGAGGCGCTCCAGCGCTCCCGCTGCATGGGCCGCACCCATCGCGTCGAGGGTGCGGAACGGTCCGCCACGGAACGGCGGGTAGCCGAAGCCGAAGATGGCGCCGATGTCGCCGTCCCGCGGCTGGCGGATCACACCCTCTTCGAGCGCGCGCACCGACTCGTTCAGCAACGCCAGCGTCAGGCGCTGCACGATCTCGGCTTCACCCGGCCCGGCGCCCCTGGTGATGCCCAGGATGCCGTAGACGGCCTCGTCCGGCGCGCCCTTCTTGCCGCCCTCGTAGGCGAAGAAGCCGCGACCGTTCTTCCGGCCAAGGCGGCCCGACTGGACCAGTGCGTCGATGCGAATGGCCGGCGCCAGGCGCTCGCCGAGGGCCTCCGACATCACGCCCCCGGCCTTCACGGCGACGTCCAGTCCGACCTCGTCCATCAGTGTCACGGGCCCGACCGGAAAGCCCCAGCGCGTCATCGCCCCGTCGAGCGCTTCGATTGGCGTGCCGGCGCGCAGCAGGTGACCGGTCTCGTTCATGTAGGGCGCGAGGATCCGGTTGATGAAGAAGCCCGGCCGGTCCTGCACGACGATCACCGTCTTGCCCATCCGCCGTCCGAATGCGACGGCGGTGACCACCGTCTCCTTCGACGTCCGCTCGGCGACGATGACCTCGAGCAGCGGCATCCGGTGCACCGGGGAAAAGAAGTGCATCCCGACCACGGTCTCGGGGCGCCTCGACGCCTCGGCGATGCGCGCGATCGGGATCGTGGATGTGTTCGACGCGAAGATCGTGGCGGGGCTCGCCACCGCTTCGACCTCGCGCAGCACCGAGCGCTTGACCTCCAGGTCCTCGAACACCGCCTCGATCACCAGGTCGGCATGCCGGAAGCCGGAGAAGTCCACGCCGCCCGAAATCAGCGCCAGCCGGCGCGCGGCCTCGCGCCGCGGGTAGCGCTTGCGCTTCACATTGTCGCCGATCACGTCGGCGACCGCCTTGAGCCCCTTGCCGACCCGGGGCAGGTCGGCGTCCTTCATGCGCACCGTGACCCCGGCCTGGTCGGCCGCCGTCACGGCGATACCCGCTCCCATGAAGCCCGCGCCGAGGATCGCGAGCCGCTCGACCGCCTTCGGGGCGGGCGCCGGCGTCGCGACGCCCGCGTCCTTCTTGAGCGCCGTCGTGGCGAAGAAGATCTCCACCAGGCGCCGCGAGACGTCGGTCATCGCCGTCTGCGCGAAGAGATCCGCCTCGCGTTCGAGTCCCTTTTCCGTGCCGTGCGCCAGCGAGTACTCGACCGCCTCGATCGCGGCCGGAAGTGCCGGGTAGTGCCCGCCCGACTTCTTCAGCGTGGCCTTGCGGGCCTGTGCGAAGACGATCTTCCGGCCGGTCGGCGTGCCGTCGAGCAGCCAGGCGAGGACCCCCGCCGGGCGTCCGCGCCGGTATGGCACGCGGCCGGCGCGGGCCGCGCGCACGGCGACCTCGCGCAGGATCGCGGGATGCACCGCTTCGTCCACCAGGCCCATGCGCAGGGCCCTGTCGGGACGGATGTTCTTTCCCGTCAGGATCATGTCGAGCGCCGCCCGCACGCCGACCAGCCTGGGCAGGCGATTGCATCCGCCCGCGCCCGGGATGATGCCGAGCTGAGTCTCGGGCTGGCCGAGCACGGTCTTGGCATGGGTCGTCGCGATCCGGTAGTGGCAGGCCAGTGCGATCTCCAGGCCGCCGCCGACACAGGCACCGTTGATGGCCGCCACGACCGGCTTGGGAAACGCGGCCAGCTCGTCGAGGAACCGCTGACCCTCGCGCGAGAGGGTGTGGAATGCCTCCACCGTCTTGGCCACCACGAATTCTTCGATGTCGGCGCCTGCTACGAAATTGTCGGGCTTCCCGGAGATCAACACCACTGATTTCGTGGAGGCGTCGCTGCGCAGGGCCAGCATCGTGGCGGCGAACTCGTCCTTCACCGCTCGCGAGAACTTGTTGACCGGCTCGCCGGGCAGGTCGAACACCACGACGGCGACGTCACCCTCCCGCTGGACCGTGAACGCGCCCATCAGCGGCGCTCCAGGACCATGGCGAAGCCCATGCCGCCCTGCGCGCAGACGGAAATCAGCCCGAACTGCACCCCTCGACGCCGCATCTCATTGGCGAGGGTGGTGGTGATCCGGCCGCCGGTCGCGCCGAAGGGATGCCCGATCGCGATCGACCCTCCCATGACGTTCAGCGTGTCCCAGTTCACCTGCCCGACCGCCTCGGCACGCCCCAGCCGATCCTGGGCGAACTGCTTCGACTCGAAGGCCTGGATGTTGGAGAGCGCCTGCGCCGCGAAGGCCTCGTGCATTTCGACGAGGCCCAGCTCCTTCCAGGTGATGCCCGCGCGGTCGAGCGCCGTCGGCACCGCCCACGCCGGCCCCATGAGGAGCTGCCAGCCGGGATCCACCGCGGCGGTGGCGTACGATCGCACATACGCGAGCGCCTCGTAGCCGAGCGCTTTGGCTCGGTCTTCGCTCATGAGCAGCACCGCCGAGGCCCCGTCGGTGAGCGGGGAGGCGTTGCCCGCGGTCACCGTCCCGTACTTCCGGTCGTAGACAGGCTTCAACCTGGCCAGCTGCTCGAGCGAGGTGTCGGTGCGGATGCCGTTGTCGCTGGATTCGATCTGCTCGTAGCGAGGCGGCAGGAAGAAGGGGGCGATTTCCGCCGTCAGCCGGCCGTCCTGCGTCCCTGCGGCCGCGTTCTGATGAGAGCGCAGCGCGAAGGCGTCCTGCGCTTCCCGGCTGATGTGGTTCTCCTTGGCCATCTTCTCCGCCGACTGGCCCATCGACTCGCCGGTCGAGGGCTCGGCGATGGCGGGGGTGACCGGGACCAGGTCCTTCGGCCGCGTCCTGAGCAGCGTCCCGATGCGCTGGCCGAGGCTCCTGGCTTTCCCCGCTTCAACCAGGATCTGCGAGAAGCGTCTCGAGTGAAGGATCGGGATGTCGGAAAGCGACTCGGTTCCGCCGGCGATCACGATGTCGGCCTCGCCGAGCCGGATCTGATCGAAGGCGTCGGCGATCGCGGTATTGGAGGATGCGCAAGCACGGTTAAGCGAGTAGGCGGGGATGGTCTTGGGAAACTGGGGCAGCAGGCTGACTTCGCGGGCGACGTTCGGCACCAGGACCGACGGGATCACCTGGCCGAAGATGATCTGATCGACCTCGTCCGGCGGCACCTCGGTGCGTACCAGCAGCTCGCGCGCGGCGTGCCGGGCCAGGTCGACGGCCGTAACGTCGCGCAGGGCGGTGCCGGCCTTCGCAAACGGCGTCCGGCAACCGCAGATGATGGCCACGCGCCGGCCAAGGGGTTCGGTCATGGTCGGCGAAAGCTAGCCGGGCGCCCAATCGCGGGCCAGATTGACCGCGTGAGCGAGCCGCCATTCTCCGCGTCCACGCGCGACGCGCAGCTCAAGGCCCTGCCCGGCGAGACGATCGACCTCCTGGTGATCGGGGGCGGAATAACGGGCGCGGGCATCGCGCGCGACGCCGCCATGCGCGGGATCCGTACCGCGGTCGTGGACGCCGGCGACTTCGGCTGGGGCACGTCGAGCCGCTCCTCCCGTCTCATTCACGGGGGGCTGCGGTACCTCGAGCACGGCTGGCTCAAGCTGGTCTTTGAAGCCAGCCGTGAACGGCGTACCCTGATGCGCATCGCCCCGCACCTGGTCCGCCCCCGGGCATTCCTCTTCCCCGCGCTCCAGGGGAGCCGCCTGAAGCGGTGGGAGATCTCCGCCGGCGTGTGGCTCTACGACATCCTGGCGCTGTTCCGGAACGTCCACGCCCACCAACTGCTGTCGCGGCGCGGGGTGCTGAAGCGCGAGCCGTTGCTGCGCGACCGCGGCCTCACCGGCGGCGCGCTGTACTGGGACGCCCAGACCGACGACGCGCGCCTGGTGCTCGCGACGATGCGATCGGCGCACCGCCATGGGGCGCGGTGCCTGAGTTACGTGCGCGTCATCAACCTCGAGAAGGCGGGTGGGCGGGTCCGGGGCGCCGAGCTGGAGGATGCCTTCACCGGCGCGCGCAGCCGGGTGACGGCGCACGCCGTCGTCAATGCGACCGGCCCGTGGACCGACTCGCTACGCCGCCTCGACGAGCCGGCGGCGGCCCCTCTGCTGCGCCCCACCAAGGGTGCCCATATCGCCGTTCCGCAGGCCCGCATCGGGAATACCGGCGCCGTCACGCTGCTCTCGCCAATCGACGGACGGGTGATGTTCGTCCTGCCCTGGGGCGCCGTCACGATTATCGGGACGACCGACACCGACGCCGACGCCGGCCCCGACGATGTCGCCGCGACCAGGGAGGATGTGGTCTACCTGGTCCGCTCGGCCAACGCGATCTTCCCCAATGCGCGGCTCGGCATCGGTGACGTGAGCGCGGCGTGGGCCGGCCTCCGGCCGCTGCTGCGGGACGGCGCGGAAGCCAATGCCGGCGTCCCGCGCGAGCACCGGATCATCCAGAGCGATAGCGGGCTCATCACGATCGCGGGCGGCAAGCTCACGACGTACCGCGCGATGGCGGCCCAGGTCGTGAACCTCGTCGCTCGCCGACTGCGCGCCCTCGACCGCCGCACGCTGCCGACCCATGCTGCCACGGCGCTGGAGCCGCTGCCGGGGGGCGAAATCGCCGACCTCGCCGCGCTGACCGGCCAGCTGGTGGTCGAGGGGCTGGACCCGGCGACCGCCGAACACCTGGTTGGGGCCTACGGTGCCGAAGCGACCGCGGTGGCCAAGCTCATCGCCGACGACGAAGGGCTGGCGATCCCTCTCATTCCCGGAACCCCCTGGCGAGCGGCGGAGGTCGCTTACCAGGCACGGCGCGAGATGGCCCTCACCGTGAGCGACGTCTTCATCCGGCGCACGCACATCTTCCACCTGCGTGCCGACCAGGGGCTGGCGGCCGTGCCCGCCGTCGCGGCGCTGCTGCAGAAGGAGCTGGGGTGGGACGACGCGCGCCGCGACGCCTCGGCGCGCACCTACCGGATGGAGGTCGAGAAGATGCGGCTCGCGCTTACGCCGCGGGAATCCGTCTGACCCGCTGCATGTCGTTCTTCACCGTGAAGAGGGCGAACAGCAGCACCACGCCGCCGAGCAGGCCGATCATCGGCAGGGCCAGGAGGGCGGGGCGGATCCCGAAGCGATCCGAGAGCGCGCCGATGACCGGGAGCGCGATGGCGTCGCCGGCGATGTGGATGAAGAAGACGTAGGCCCCCATGACCGTCGCGGCGATCCCGCGCGGCACGACGTCGAAGAGCGCGGCCGCGACCGGCCCGTTGTACCAGGTGTAGAAGAAGACCACGAAAAAGAAGAGCAGACCGAACAGCGCGCGGCTGTCTACCAGCAGCATCCAGAAACAGAGCGGCGCGCCGATGATGAAACCGAGAGACGCCGCGAGGACGCGGCCCCCGGGCATACGCTCCATCAGCTTGTCGCCCAGACGGCCACCCGACCACGACCCCAGCATGCCGGCCGACAGGCCGATCGGCCCGATGTGCCGGCCCGCCTCGACCAGCGACATCCCCAGCTCCCGCTGCAGATAGCTGGTCGACCAGGCCACCAGCGAGTTCATGGCCGCCGAGGTGAGCGCGCCCCCGACGAACAGCCAGACCAGGGTTGGCGTCCGCAGCACCGTGCCCGCGCCGTCGACCATCTCGTCGATGAGGTCGGCCGGTCCGCCGATGGGGAAGAGGTGCTGGTGCCGCAGGACCAGCCGTACCCACAAGAACACCGTCCAGACGAGACCGATTCCCGCCACGATCCCGAAGACGGCGATGTCGACGTTGGGCGGCAGGCCCTCGAACAGCGCGAGGAAACCGAAGATCGTGGTGGCGAGCAGCAGGCTGGCGATCAACGGCAACGCGGCCCGCATCGCCGCACGGCGCGTGACCCGGAACTTGGGGGCCGGGTGGCGTGCCATCGCCCCTCGGCCCTGGGTAGCCGGGTCCCTCAGTCGGCCCAGCAGGAGGGCAAACACCAACCCGGGGAGCCCCACCGCCACGAGCGTCGGGCGCCACCCGATGTAGGTGCCGAGCACGCCGCCGAGGTACACGGCAAGCGTGCCGCCGAGCGCGAGGCCCATCCAGAAGATGCCCATCGCCTGGGCCCGGCCCTTGGTCGGGAAGTAGTCGGCCAGCAGCGCCTGCGCAGCCGGCAGGTAGGACGACTGGCCGATGCCGACCAGCGAGCGGGTGACGAACAGCTGCACGTATGAGCGCGCGGCGGCCCCGAGCGCCGTAAAGGTCGACCAGAGCGCGAGCCCGCTGGCGAGCACCGCCCGTCGCGAGCTGAGATCGGAGAGCACGCCCGAAAAGAGGGCCGCAACCGAGAAGACGATGGCGTAGGCCGAGCCCAGCCAGCCTAGCTGCTGATCGGTGACCAGCAACTCGCGCTTGATGGGCTCGAAGAGCGCGAAAATGATATTGCGGTCGAGATAGCTGAGCAGGTTGCCGACAGCGAGGAGGGCCAGCGCATAGCCGGCGTAACGCCTGCTTGGCGGCTGGGCAAATTCGCCCGTAGATCGACCCGTGGGCGCTGCTGCTGCGACGTCCGGAGGGTTCACGCCGGCTTGCGCGTAGCCGCCATCTCCAGAAGCTCCTGCCTCGCCTTGACCAGCGACGCCACGGCGTGTTCGGGGTCGTCCGTGATGGTGAAGAGCTTGAGGTCGGTCGCCTCGATCTTCCGCTCCGCCGCCATCGTATTCCGCAGCCAGTCCACCAGCCCCTTCCAGTACGCCGCACCGAAGAGCACCACGGGGAAGTGCTTGATCTTTCCCGTCTGAATCAGCGTCAGCGCCTCGAACAGCTCGTCGAGGGTTCCGAAGCCGCCGGGAAACACCACGAACCCGATGGAGTACTTCACGAACATCGTCTTGCGCACGAAGAAGTAGCGGAAGTGGACCGACGTATCGAGGTAGGCATTGGTGCCCTGCTCGAACGGCAACTCGATGTTGAGGCCGATCGAGAGTCCTTCGGCCCGCTGCGCCCCCTTGTTACCCGCCTCCATGATGCCCGGGCCGCCGCCGGTGATCACCGTGAAGCCGGCGCTGGCGAGCTGCCGCGCGGTCTCGACCGCCGCGGCGTACATCGGATCCTCGGGCTGGGTGCGCGCCGAGCCGAAGATGGTCACGCCGTCGCTCACCCGCGCCAGCGTGTCGAAGCCTTCGACGAATTCGCCCATGATGCGCAGGACCCGCCAGGGGTCGGAGGTCGGGACCGCTCGGCGCTCCGCCTGCGCCACCGGGGTGACGAGCAACCTCTCGTCCTCCGTCGGCCCGAGATGCTTGCCGGAGGGATTGCGCGAAACCGACACGCGCGGAACGTCGGCACTGTGCGGAGCATCGGACGCCATGCGAGGCCCTCTTGCCAGCGGGATGGAAAGGCGAATATACAGAGGAATGACTTCGTGGACATCGCTGGCGGTGGCGCTGACCGTGCGCGCGGGCATGCACCCGGGTGTCGCGCTCGACCTCCTGTCGCTGGCCTGGTCCATGCGCCGCCGCGGGTGGTACCGCGTTCCGCCGTTCCTTCCCCTGCCCCCCGTCGAATACGTGCGCTGGCGGATGTACACAGCATACGGCAATGAGCACGCCGTGCCGCCCGTTCAGGACGTGCTGCGCTTCGCCCGTTGGCGTCGCGATCTGATGAAGCGATGACCCCGCAGGACCTGGCACGTATCGTCAAGCGGGTCGCCGATGACCTCGGCTTCGAGGCCTGCGGAATTACGGATCCCGCTCCGTCCCCGACCGGCGACAAACTCGACCGCTGGCTCGAGCGTGGTTACCACGGCGAGATGCGCTACATGGCGAGGCAGGCCACGGTCCGACGGGCCCCATTGAAGGCATGGACCGATGCCAAGTCTATAGTAGTAGTATTACACAACTACTATTCACATGATGGGCAGAAGGCCCACGGCTACTGCGTTGCTCAGTACGCTCAAGGTGTTGATTATCATACTGTTACAATGACGAAACTCGACGCGCTTGGGATGACGCTTACCAAGGCCGCCGGCCGAGGGACGTACCGGTCCTACGTTGATGCCGGTCCGTTGCCGGAGCGCGAGCTGGCGCAGAGGGCCGGTCTGGGCTGGATGGCGAAGAACACGATGCTGATCCATCCCGGGCTGGGGTCGTTCACGTTCATCGGTTGCCTGCTCACCGACCTGGAGCTGGCCCGGGACCAGCCGTTCGAGGCCGACCGTTGCGGCACCTGCTCCCGGTGTCTCGACGCCTGCCCGACCGATGCCTTTCCCGCACCCCACGTGCTGGACGCCACACGGTGCATTTCCTACCTGACGATCGAGGCGAAGAGCGATGTCCCGGCGCCGTTGCGCGCGGCCGTCGGCGATCACCTCTTCGGCTGCGATATCTGCCAGGATGTGTGCCCGTGGAATGTGCGCTTCGCGGGCGAGACCGGAGAGGCTGCATTTCGCCCGTTGCCCGAGGTCGACTGGCCGACGCCGGAGGCGATCCTCGCCATGGATGAGCGTGCCTTCGACGAGCGTTTCGGCGAGACGGCCATCGAGCGCGCGGGCCTGAGCGGACTCCAGCGCAACGCCCGGGTGGTGCTGGAGAATCGTTAGGCGATCGTCCGACGGCGGCCCACCGCCAGCGACACCAACAGCGACAGCCCGAGAACCGAGGCGACCGAAATCGGCCACTCGGCGGGCGGACGCGGTCCGGTATCACCGACCGCCACGCGCTCGCGCATGAACCGCGAGAGCAGCGCCGTCAGCGGCATGCCGAAGCTGGTCCTTGCCGCCGCGTAGGGATCGCCGTCGGCCTTCCAGAACCTCCCGAAGGCGCCATGGCCGCCCTGCCTCATGAGCCACCAGATGAAGTCGCCTCGCAGCGTCGCATGCCACTCACTCGTCAGGAGCTTCCGGCACGCGCCCTCGTCGCCCGCTCGGCAACCGAAGAAGAGCATGTCGCCCTCGTTCAGCGCATACAAATCCCAATCCAGCTCATCCGGGCGGATCAGGAGGCGCCCTTGGCCGTCGCGAGGCAACGGCACCTGACCGAAGGCCGGCGCGCCCAGCGGGAGCCGCATCCGCTCCAGCAGGAGGCGCATGCCACTACCCGGCGTTCCGAAAGCCGCCAGGGCGCATTGCCCGAGCAGTGGCGGCAACGTCGCATCGAGGGTGTCGAGCTGGCGGAGCGCTCGCTCGGGCCGCGGCGCGATCGTGCAGGGCGCCCAATGGCCGGGGAAGACCACCGCTCCGTATCGCCCGTCAGCCACCCTGAACGGGTTGACTTGCGGGACGAGGAGCACCGTCGCCCACACTTCACCGTTGGTGCGGGCCGGGAGGTGCTCGACCTCCCGCTGCAGCCGTCGGCTGACCGAGTCCGCGACCGAACGGGGCCAGGCGGAGGGATAGCGCAGGGTCACACCACCGTGGGTCAGGGCGCTGAGGCCGCCGCCAGCGGCGGAGACGGAGTCGAACGCCCGCTGGATACGCATGCCGGTGTTCAGCCGGCGCACGGCTACCGCGGCATCGTTCCGTAACGAGTGCCGCCTGAAGAACTCCACTCCGGGGTCGTACCGGGACTGGAGCGTCAGCAGCACCAGCGGGATGGCCGCCAAGGTCGCGACTCGCCACCACTTCATGCGCGCCATCGTCCGCTCCGGGCGGCCAGCGCAAGCAGCACACCGGACGCCAGCAGGGTGAGCGTGATTTCCTTGAAGCCGGCGGTGACCGGCGTGTGGGATGCCTTCTCGAGCACCCAATCGCGCCACTGTTCGGCCAGCGCCGCCGGCTGCTGGCCCGTCGCGCGGGTGAAACGGGCGCCGAGGTTGCGCGTCGTATCGGCCATCACGCGACGCCAGGCGTCGGCACCGTATCGCTCCCGCACGAAGAGCACGAGCGCGGCGCGCGCATCCCATCCCGCCGGCGGCTCGCCGGGATCCCCCCACACCTCCGCGCAGGCGGAGTCATCGCCGTCGACACAGTCGTAGCGGCGCTGATCCAGGGCTCCGCCGCGACTCGCCTGGAGCCGCAGCAGCCGGCGGATATCCGGCACGGGGAACCGCTCGCGGAGGTCGGGGTGAAGCTCGATCCCGAGATAAACCGCGCAGTCCGGGGCCGAGCCCGAGAGGCAGCGACGTGTGGAGGTCCACCGGCCATCGATCAACTCGACGACGGTCTGCGTCTTCTGCGCGTCCGCTTCGAGACGCGGATCGAAGCGCCGTTGAAGCCACGCAGCGACGAGGGAGTCTTTGAGCAGCACCGCCGAGAGGGCCGCGATCGCGCTGTTCGCGATACCCGCTGCGATCGCCTCCGAATTGCCGCTCTCGTATCCTCCGGTGCGGCCGAAGACCACCGCTTCCCGGCCGCCCACGCTGTCCCTGGGGGACGCCACGCCATCCTCCACCAGCACCACACGCTCGATCTCCGCGTTCGAGGCGGATCCCAGCGGCTCGAACGCCCGCCATACGTCCTTCGCGACCAGCTGCGCCGGGCTGCCGCTCCGCAGCACCACCGCGACCGGACCGCTACGTCCTTGCGCCGCCACGGCCAGCGCGGCGGCGTGGGTCGCCCGGTCGACGCGCGCGAGCGAATCCACCAGCGCCTCGGCCCGCGCCGCGCGCGCTCCAAGCGCCTCCTGGGCGAGCGCGTCGCCGGCCAGGGTCAGCAGCGAGGCCACCGCGAGGCCGGCGACCCGGGCTCTAGACATCGAACAACGCCCAATGGCCCGCCAGTATCGCCAGCGGCCCCGGCCAGGTGGTCAGCAGTGTGGCCGCGCTCGCGAGGGCATCGAAATCGAGATGCAGCATCCCCGCGATGAGCTCCGCCGCGATCAGGGTCACCAACAACCCCATCACGATGAGCACCGCACGACGCGTCGCGATCGCGATGGCGAAGAAGATCGAGTAGCAGACAACGGTCGCCAGGAAGGCCCGCGACGCCAGGGCAATCGGGTATGCGTGCACGCCGCTGGGCAGCCGGACCGACGCCGTCGCGATCAGGCAGCCGGCGAGCAGGCAGAGCGCGGGGACGGTGATGGGAACAGCGCCCGCCAGGAATCGGTAGACCACATAACGCTCGCGCGGGAGCGGCAGCGTCAATGCGTAGACATGGCCGCCCTTCGCGTCATCGGTCCACGCCGCTATGCCCAGGTACAGGCCGGCGACCAGCGCGAGAATCGGGATTGCATGCCCGATGACCTGGGCCGAATGCAGCCACCAGCCCACGGTGTCGACCGCGCTGGAATCCGGGCCGCCGTTGGCCCGAATCATCAGCAGTGGCAGCGCGAAGAGAATCAGCGCGACCAGAATGACCGGGGTACGTACCCGCGACCACTGGACCCGGATCAGCTGCTTCAGCATGGCGACCTCCCTCAAGCCGGCACGCGCGAGGCGCGCAGCAGTTCGATGAATCCTTCCTCGAGATCGAGGTCGACGATTTCCTTCAGGTCGGCGCCCGCACCGTCGAACCACTGCGTCATCGGCGCCTGCCATCCCCGCACCACCCAGATCTCGTCGTAAGGCGTCTGCTCACGCATCAGCAGGATGAACGGCGTGTCCCCGATGAGGCTGGGCGGCCGCCCGACGCGGAGCCGCTTGATGCCCTGCTTGAAGCCGTGCATCGGCAGCTCGGCGATCATGCGCCCGCGGTCCAGCACGCCCACCCAGTCGCAGATGCGCTCGAGCTCGTGCACCAGGTGGCTCGAGATGAAGACCGTTGCCGAGCCCTGGGAACAGAAGTCGAGGAGCGCGGTGAGCACGTCGCGCCGCACCACCGGGTCGAGGCCGTCGGTGGGCTCGTCGAGGATCAGCAGGCGCGGCCGCTGACCCAGCACCAGCAGCATATGGACCTTGCCCAGCTCGCCCTTCGACAGCTGGCTCAACAGCCGGTCGGCGGGGAGATTGAAGGTCTCGAGCAGCTCCTCCGCATACGCCGCATCGAAGCCTCCGAAGAACGCCGCGTGATAGCGGATCGCCTGGGCCACGGTCATGAAGGGGTGCAGGTGCGGCCGCTCCGGGACATAGCCGACGTCCTTCAGCACCGCCGGCATCTCCTTCGGCACCGCGTGGCCAAGGACGGCGACTTGGCCCCCCTGGGCGCGCAGCATGCCCATCAGGAGCTTGATCGTCGTACTCTTGCCCGAACCGTTGGGGCCGAGGAAGCCGTAGATCGCGCCCTCGCGGACCTTCAGGTTCACTTCGCGCAGCTCGAAGTTCTTGCCCGCGCGATAACTCAGCTCGTGGGTTTCGATCGCGTATGCCATCACCCTCGCTCCTTGAGCTCGGCACGCCAGGCGTGCTCGAGATCGTCCGGCCTCACTCCGAGCCCCGATGCCTGCTGAAGTACCTCACGCACCAGCCGCCGCGCCTCACGCTTCCGCTCTGACTCCTTCTTGGTGTCCGGCAGCTCGCGCACGTATGTCCCAGCGCCCTGCCGGCTCTCGACCACCCCGGCATATTCGAGCTCGCGGTACGCCTGCACCACCGTCGCCGGGTTCACGCGGATGACCGAGGCCAGGTTGCGCACCGACGGCAGGACCTCTCCGGGCGGCATTTCGCCCGTGGCGATCGCCACCCGCAGCCGGTTGGCGATCTGGACGTACAGCGGAATCGGACTGCGCGGATCGATCTGACGAAACACGGCCTGCACGTGCCTCACTGTATCAGTGTACCGATACACTAAGACAGTGGCGGACGCCTTGTCAAGAGTGGTCGGGTCGCAACACCAGGCAAGTCAGCTCGGGCGGGCAGCGCCATCGGAATGGCACGCCAGACGATCCAACCCCTCTGCTGACATAGAGTTGGCGGTTTCCTTCGCGTATCTGTCCGGCCAGAAAGCGAAAGCCGAATTGCGAAGGGACATACGGGGGACCGACGATCGGGAGCCAGGCCTGGCCTCCGTGGGTGTGCCCCGAGAGCATGAGATCCAGACGGACGCCCTTCGGCCAGAAGGCGAATACATCCGGGTCATGCGACAGCACGATCCGGGGCACCGTCTCGCCCACGCCGTGCAGGACGCGATCGAAGTCGATGATGTCGCGCTCCAGGTCGCCGACGCCCGCGATCGCCAGTGCGTCGCCGCCGCGGGCGAGCTGGATCGAGGCGTTGAACAGCTCGCGGACACCGGCCCTGACGAGCTCGGCCCGCACGCCATGCTCACCGACGTAGTGGTCGTGGTTGCCCAGCACCCCTACGACGCCGTCCGGGGCGCGGAGCGGCCCGAGGATATCCCCGAGCGACTGGATGAAGTGCGGGTCGTCGTCCAGAAAATCCCCGCCCAGGGCGATCAAGTCGGGCTTCAGGGCGAGCGCAGCCGCCACCGCGCGATCGAGCCACCAGGCGGGAACGAGGGGTGAGGAGTGCATGTCGGTGAGAAACGCGATGCGGTATCCGTCGAACGTCCTGCCGAGTCCGCGCAGTCGGATCTCGACGACCTCCGTCACCAACTCTTGGCGCTCCCATCGGGCAAAGGGCGCGAGCGCGTATTCGAAGAGGTCGGTCAGGAGATTCTTGGTGCGCCGCCGCACTCCTAGCGGAATTGCGCTGCTGCGCGGCAAGCGGGGCGGCGAACGGAAGATCGGTCCGATCACGGCTTCCCCAGCGCTTCGGGAGCATGCGCCCGGCCGCCGACGCCGGCAAGGGCCAGCAGCGACACGGCGTAGGGCATCATGAGGAAGAACTGATATGGGACCGTCAGCCCCAGCGCCTGGGCCGCGTACTGGAGCGCGCTGGCGGCACCGAACACCAGCGCCGCCACGAAGACGCCGAGCGGATTCCAGCGCCCCAGCACCACGATCGCGATCGCGATGAAGCCGCGGCCCGCGGTCATGCGCTCGGCGAAGGTCCCGGCCTGGGCGAGCACCAGCGTGGCGCCGGCCATTCCGGCCATGAGACCCCCGAACAACGTCGCCCGGGTGCGGATCACCGACACCCTGAGGCCCGCGGCTTCCGCCGCCGCCGGCGCCTCGCCGGCCGCGCGCAGCGCGAGTCCCGGACGGGTGCGCGCGATGAACCACCAGATCGCGGGTGCCGCGATGAAGAACAGGTAGGTGGGCGCCGTCTGATGAAAGAGCGCCGCGCCGATGACCGGAATGGACGCGGCGCCGGGAATACGCAACGGTGCGATCGTCGGCAGCGAAAGGGCCGCTCCGGTGGCGCCGAACGCGGCCCGGTAGATCGCGCCCGTCGCACCCGTCGCACCGAGAGTGATGGCGGTTCCCACCACGATCTGGTCGGCACGCAGGCCGACGGCGAAGAAAGCGAACAGCGCCGCGGCGGCGCCACCCGCGAGCCCGCCGGCCACGAAGCCGGCCGATGCCGCCCCGAGGGCCTGTGCCGCGACCGCCGACGCCAGCGCGCCGGCCAGCATCGCCCCCTCGATGCCGATGTTGATCACGCCGGAGCGCTCCGTCACCGTTTCGCCGAGGGCCGCGAGTCCGAGTGGCGTGGCGATGCGCACGCTGGCCTCGAGGAAGGCGGCGAGCACCGCCACGGCGCCGACGTCAGCGGGCATCGCTGAGCTGCCTCGCACGTTGTAGTCCGACGACGAGCAGGATCACGGCCGCTTCGACGGCGTACACGGCGACCGAGGGCACGCCGGCGGAGCGTTGGAGCGCGGCGGCACCCGCCTCGAGCGCGCCGAAGAAGAGCGCGCTGGGGATCACGGCCAGGGGATTGAGACGCGCGAACAGCGCCACGGCGATCGCGGTGTAGCCATAGCCCGGCGAGAGCCTTTCGTAGAGCGCAAAGGTCACGCCGCATACCTCTGCCGCACCCGCGAGTCCCGCGATCGCTCCCGACACGAGAAAACTCACCCACGCGACGCGGCCGACGTCGATGCGGCCGCTGACGGCGGCGGCCACCGGGTTCGCTCCCGCGGCCCGCATGGCAAGCCCCGGGCGCGTCCGCTCGATGAAGACCCACGCCAGGACCGCGAGCAGCACCGCCGCCGGAAAGGCCCAAGTGAGACGCGCGCTGTCCGCCAGCGGGGTGAGGCGGACCACTTCCGCGATGGGATCGCTCTGCGGATAGGTGTGCCCCGCCTCCTGGAGGGGGCCGTGCACCAGGAATCCGACCAGGTGCTCGGCGATGAAGTTGAGCATGATGGTGGTGATCACTTCGAGCACGCCGTAGCGGCGGCGCAGCAGCGCCGGCACCGCGGCCCAGAGGGCTCCGGCGAGCGCCGCGGCGGCGGGCACGAGGAGCAGCGCCGCGAACGGTGACGTCAGGCCCCACCGCGTCCCGATCCACGCCGCCATGACGGCGCCCGCGTAGAACTGGCCCTCCGCACCGATGTTCCAGATCCCGGCGCGAAAGGCGACCGCGACGGCGAGGCCGGTGATCAGGAGTGGCGTTGCGCGGACCAGGCTGGCGAGGATCAGGTCCATCATGGCCGACCGACACGGAGCGCGTCGCTTGCTGCTCGCTCACGCGATCCGGCTCCCGGCCTTCGGCTGGCACGGAGCCTCACCGATCTCCGATCGCGTAGAAGTATCCGTCGCGCGCCCCGACATAGAGCCGGCCGTTCCACACCGCGGGTGTGGACTCGATGCAGGCGCCGCTGGGCAGGTGAAACGTCCAGATCTCGTCGGGCCGCTCCCCGGGTTTCCGCACGTCGAAGGCATGAATCGCGCCCTGGCAGTCGGCCACGATGAGCGTGCTGTCCACCACGACCGGGGAGGACCAGGCGTGCGGAGGCAGCGGCAGCTCCCAGCGGATCACACCCCGCGCTCGATCCACCCCCAGAAGGCGGCCGGAGTTGGTGGCGACGTACAGCATGGGACCGAAAAGGGCGGGCGTTGCCCAGACGCCACCCTGCTTCTCGCCCTTGCCCGGCGGGATGTGTATCCCCCAGACGCGCGGATTGCCCGGCCGTCGCGGGTCCAGCTTCTGGAGCTGGCCGACGGCGGCAGAGCGCTGGTTGAAGCGCTGGAGCTCCGACGCCACGTAGAGCATGCCCTCTTCGTCGATCACGATGGACGCATCGGTGTCGTCGCCCGCCCAGTAGCGGAACGAAGGGACGACGCTGTCGCTGCCGGTGCGCAGACCACGCAGGTCCACACCCCAGACGGCGCCGCCGCTGTTGGCGAAATACGCCGTCCAGCCGTACAGCGCCGTCGAGTTCTCGATGCTCACTTCCTGATCGTGAATGACGGCGAGGAGGGAATCGTCGAAGGAGGGAATACGCGCGAGAATCCGCGGCGACACCTGCACCCGTCCGTCGGCGCCGTAGCGGCGGTTGAGTTTCACGACGTAGTACCACCCGTTCTCGCCGCCCTCGAACAGGTAGTCGTCGCGGATCACCGCATTCCCGTCCCAGTCGTCGTTCCACATGGGCCGGGGCGCGTCGGCCGCCGACAGGCGCCACAGTTCGGTCGGCCGCGCCCGGTCGAGCGCGATGACGTGGAAGTAGTTGTCGCGTGACCCGGAGTAGAGCAGCGGAAAGCCGTCAGGATCCACCGCCACGGAACCCTTGATGATGTCCCCGGTGACGAACGGCTCCCGGCGCTCCCGGCCCGTTGCGCCGTCGAGAAAGTGGATCGCGCGGTCGTACGTCCCGACGATGACCTCGACACCGTCGTTGCGCTCGACCACCGCGGGCTGCCCCGTCCAGCCGCTCCCGCACCAGAGCGGAGCCTGGTGGCCCACGATGGAGATCGCGCACATCGGCCGGCCCGCGGGGAAGCGCCACAGAACTCGCGGATTCGCCGGCACCGGACCGCGGCCGTACCAGGTGCGCGTCGCGTTTCCACGGAACATGGTGAGGCCCGCCACCGAGTCGGCGATCGGGCGCCCGACATCGCTGCGATAGACGAAGGGCCGGGGGCCGGGAGTGAAGTGCCACGGCGGCAACCGCGGATCCCAGCGGACGGCGTATGACGCTGCGGCGGCGAGCAGTGTCAGCTCGACGGTGATGACGGTCGCGACGAGGCCCCGGTGAATGCCCTGCCGCCCCGAACCGCCGGCACCGGGCCGCCTCAGGCGGCCGCCCCGAGCATGAGCGCGCCGATCCGCTCCCGCGTCCGCCCCTGCTCGGGGACCCACTGCCAGTGCCCGGCGACCATGACGCCGATCCGGTCGGAGAGGGCGATGACTTCGTCGAGGTCGGTGGAGTAGAACAGCACGCCAAGCCCGTCATCGCGTGCCGCGCGGCGCAGGCGTTCATGCACCTCCGCCGTCGCGCGGATGTCGAGGCCCCGGGTCGGGTTCTCGGCGACCAGCAGGGCCGGCCGGCGGTCGAGGACCCGGGCCAACACGACCTTCTGTTGATTGCCGCCCGACAGTGCGCGCACCGGAGCGCGAGGACCGGGGGTCCGAATCCGGTATTCCTCGATCGCCACGGCGGCCTGACCCTCGAGGAACTTCGGCTTCAGCCAGAATCCATGGGAGGCGGCGAGAGCGAGGTTCTCGGTGATCGTGAAGTCGAGGATCAGCCCTTCCCGCTGCCGGTCTTCCGGCACGAAGCCGACGCTGCCGCCATGACCGATCGTCACGCGACCGGTGCAAGGCTGAAGGCCCGCGATGGCGCGCATCAGCTCCCGCTGTCCATTTCCTTCCACCCCCGCGATGCCGATGATCTCGTGCGCCTGCACCTCGAGTGAGACGCCCGCGACGGCCGCGAGCTCGGTCTTCGGACGGCGCACCACGAGGTTGTGGACCTCGAGCACCGGCGCGATACGGCGCGCACCGGTTGCCGGTGCCGACGGCCGCTCGAGAACCGTGTCGAGCTCGGTCGGTGCGGGGCTCTCGCCGATCATCGCGGCCGCCAGGCCGGCTTCGGTGAAATCGCGGGCGGGGCCGCTCGCCACGACGCGCCCCTTCCGCAACACGGTGACGCGGTCGGCGACGGCAGCCACTTCGCGCAGCTTGTGGGTGATGAGTACGACGCCGAGACCCGACGCGGTCAATCGGCGCAGCGCGGCGAAGAGGTCCGCCACTTCGGAGGGCGCCAACGCCGCCGTCGGCTCGTCGAGAATGAGCACCCGCACTTCGTGGGCCAGCGCCTTCACGATCTCCAGGCGCTGCCGGAGACCGGCCGGCAGGTTGCCCGCATAGGCGGCTGGGTCGAGGGCGAGCCCGGTGTCCTCGCCGACCCGGCGAACCGCGGCTTCGGCTTCACCGCGCCGATAGCGCACACCGGGCCCGCCGAGCCACACGTTCTCCGCCACCGTCATCCGCGGCACCTGCGAGAAGTGCTGATGCACCATGCCGATCCCGGCGGCCATCGCCGCGCGGGGCGAGCCGGCGGGGAGAGGCCGACCGAAGACCTCAACCGTGCCGCGGTTCGCGGTGACGAGCCCGAAGAGGATCTGCATCAGCGTGCTCTTCCCTGCTCCGTTTTCGCCGAGCAGGGCATGGATCTCGCCCGCGACCAGGCCGAAATCGGCTTCCTGGAGCGCCGGCACCGGGCCGAAGGTCCTGACGATGCCACGCATGCGGACGGCGTCGGGCGGTTCCGTTCCGGTCACAGCCCCGTCGGATGATCGATGAAGGTCCACGGAAGGTGAAACCGCTCGGCGAGGTGCTCGGCGAGCGCCTTTACGCCCAGCGTTTCGGTGGCGTAGTGGCCGGCGAAGAACACGTTGACCCCCAGTTCTTCGGCGTCGAAGAAGGCGTGATGCTTGCCTTCGCCGGTGATAAAGGTATCGATCCCCGCGGCCTTGGCCTCGGCGATCATCGCGCCGCCCGCGCCCGTCACGATGCCCACGCGTCGCGCCCGCAGCGGGCCGCCTGGGAGCAGCCGTGGCGAACCGCCGATCTTCTCGCCGATACGCTCGCCCAGCGCATCGCGCGTCACGTCGAGCTCGCCCCACACGCCCAGGGCGGCGCCCTGGTACTCACCCCACCAGCCGCGCACTTCCATCCCCAGCAGGCGCGCCAGCACGGCGTTGTTTCCCACCTCGGGATGGCGATCGAGCGGCAGGTGGGCGCTGTAGACGGCGATGTCGTGACGCATCAGTGCGGCGAGCCGCCGGTAGGTTCTCCCGGTCACCGGCCGCAACCCTTCCCAGAAGAGGCCGTGGTGCACGATGAGCAGCCCCGCGCGCCTGACCGCGGCCTCGTCGATCACCGCCTGGCAGGCATCCACGGCGACGGCAACGAGCTCGACCTCGCCGCGGCTCTCCACCTGGAGGCCGTTGAGCGCGAGCGCGTCATCGCGCGTCGCCCTCACGCGCAGGTAGTCGTCCAGGTAGGCGACGAGCTCGTCGAGCTTCATTCCGGGTGACCGAACGTGTCGGCCGAATCATGGACGAACTCCACCCTTGGCACCCTCAGTGTGCCCGCGATAATGGAGTCGCGAGCGGCCGCAATGCGTGCGCGCAGCGCCGTCGGCACGCGCCAGATCAGCGAATCGTTGTAGGCAAGGTCCACGACACCGTCCTTGATTCCGAGGAACACCACGCCCGGCCGGAACCGGTCTTCCTTGACGGTGCGGGCCATCACGAGCAGCGCGTGCGGCACGTCGAGCGTCGCCGAGGCGACGATCACGTCGCGAGCGACGGCATTCTGGTCCCGGTTCGCGCCGATGGCGAGCACGCCCGGCGACTCCCGCACCGCCTGGAAGAGGCCGAAGGAGGCGGCGTCGGCGTTGTGGATCAGCACATCGGCGCCGCGACGGATCTGCGCGAGCGCATGCTCTTTCGCGGCGGCGACATCCTCGAAGTTACCGATGTAGGCCTGCAGCGCCTCGACGCCGGGACGGACCGCTCGGGCCCCGCCGACGAACCCCAGGAAGGTGCCCTCGACCGGCGGCAGCTTGATACCGCCGACGAAGCCGACCTTCCCCGTTCGGGTCAGGCCACCGGCCAGCATCCCGGCCAGGTAGGTCCCTTCCTCGAGTCGGAAGACGATCGGAGAAACGTTGGGCCGAACCGTCGAGCCCGATGTCGTGATGAAGACGGTATTCGGATAGTCGGCGCCCACCCTGGCGGCGGCATCCTGGAACTCGAAGCCGTGACCGAAGACCAAGCGATAGCCGCGCCGGGCGTAGTCTCGGAATGCTTCCTCGAACTCCGCCGGCGTCTTGGTCTCGATCTGACTGACGTCGGCGCCGAGCGAGTCACGGATCCGGAGCAGCCCCTCATAGGCACCGGCATTCCAGCCGGCGTCCGAGATGGGTCCAGGCGTCAGCAGTGCCACCTTCCACTTGTCTGCCGTCGCCGGGCGCTTGCACCCAGTAGACACCGAAGAGACGGTGAGCACACAGAGACATGACAGTATGTTGAAGTGTCGAATCATCATTCAACACCCCAACTCGTTGTCTGAAAATCTGTTATGCGCTTTATGCGCACAGTTTGTTCAATCGCTGTTGATTGGCGCTAGTAGCCGCTGCCGGATGCCGGCAGTCGTGGCGGCACGGCGACTCTGGCCACTGGCACCGACGGTCTCGCCTTTCCTGGAATGGGAGACGTGGGGCTCGGCCCCGCGGCACGGGGCTCGGCCCTGGACGCAGCGGATGCAGCTTGCGGGTCAGCCGGCCGCGCGTCGGCAGTCACGTCACGCATCCGGATTGCACCGTTGAGGTTCCCGCCCTCCGCGACGGCAATACGCAGGGTGGTGATGTCGCCGTTGACCGTCGCGCCCGACTGCACCTCGACCCGCTCGGTCGCCTTGATCGCTCCATGGACCATTCCACCGATGACGGCTTCGCGCGCGTCGATGTCGCCGTGCACGGAGCCACCTTTGGCGACCAGGACCTGGTGACGGGCCTGCACCTGGCCCTCCACCGCGCCCTCGACCTTCACGGTACCGTTCGATTCGATGTCGCCGCGCACGGTCATGCCGGCCGAGATCACGGACAAGCCACCAAGCGGCGGCTCCTGCTGGTCGGCTTTCGCGGAAAAGATCCCCATGTTACGGTCCCTCCTTCACGAGCGAGAGTGGATCAACCGACCGACCGCCGCGGCGAATCTCGAAGTGCAAGTGCGGCGCCGTCGAGCGTCCCGTGTTGCCCGATAGGGCGATGATCTGCCCGGCCCTCACGTCCTCGCCGCGGCCGACGACTACCCGCGACAGGTGCCCGTACATGGACTCATACCCTTCACCGTGCGCGATGCGCACGAACAACCCGTACGCCGAATCGGTGCCGGCCTCGCTTATCCGTCCGCCACCGCTGGCGCGCACCTCGGAGCCGACGGGCACCGCGAGATCGAGGCCGGCGTGCGCCTCGAGGCGTGGGTCGCCGACCGCGAGGCCACGGGTGCGGTAGGAGGCGACCACGAGCGGCCATCGATGCGGCGCCGACGGGCCGGGCGGCTCGGCCGAATCCGCCGGGGCCGGGGAGCGCGCCTCGATCGGCGGCGCCACGTACAGCCGGTCCTCGCCCGGGGCCCGCACCGTTGTCCCGGGGGCACCCGGTAGGGCCACATTGCCGCCCAGCATCCCGCGCAACTGTGCATATCTCGCTTCGACTTCGTCGAGGCGCCGCGCCAGTTCCGCAACGCGGGCATTCTCGGCACGCAGCCGCGTCACTTCGCGCTCGAGCAGCGGCGCCCGCGCCGCGGCGGTGGCGGTGGGTCCGTAGAAGACGACGGCCAGGATCGTCGCGAGAAGCAGGAGCGAAGCGGCGATGATGACCGCGCGCGCCGCCCATGCCGGGAATCGCACCTGGCGTGAAGCGAGCGCGCCTTCCTTGTGAATCATCACCGTGTAGCCACCGGCGCGCATCAGCCGTCCCAACGCCGTCCGAGCATGATCTCGAGGAGCCGCGCGAGATCGTCATGCGAGTAGAACCGGATCGCGACATGGCCCTTGTCCTTGCCGCGCAGCGCCACGGCGACGTCGGTGCCGAGTTTCTTGCGCAGCGCTTCCTCGATCCGGCGCACCTCGGGGGGCAGGGAGCGCTTCGCCGCCCTGGCGACCTTCTTCTTCGCGCCGCCATCACCCCGCGTGTGGTTCTCGGTCTCACGCACCGACCAGCCGTGGGCCACGGCTTCGCGTGCCACGCGCGCGATCTCGCGCTGGTCGTCGAGGGAGAGCAGGGCACGCGCGTGCCCTGCCGTCAGCGCACCGCTGTCGAGCAGCGACTGAACGGCCTTGGGGAGGGCGAGGAGGCGGATCGCGTTCGCGACCGTCGAGCGCTCACGGCCGACGGCATGCGCGATCTGGGCGTGGGTCATGCTGAAGTCGCGCGCGAGGCGCTCGTACCCTTCGGCTTCATCGATGGGCGAGAGCGACGCGCGCTGCAGGTTCTCGACCAGCGCGAGGGTGAGCATCGTCTGCTCGTCCACGTCGCGCACCACCGCCGGCACCTTCTTCCAGCCCAGGTCCTTGGCGCAGCGCCAGCGACGCTCGCCCGCCACGATCTCGTAGCCCTCGCCGCGCACCGCGTACCGCACCACGATGGGTTGCACCAGCCCGTTGGTGGCGATCGAGTCCCGGAGCTCCTTCAGCGCCTCGGCGTCGAAGGCCCGGCGCGGCTGATAGCGATTGGGCTTGATATCGGCGACAAGAAGCTCCCGAAGGGAACCTTCGCGCTCGGCTTCTTCGACGGTCCCGGCGCCGAGCAGGGCCTCCAGACCGCGCCCGAGCCGGCGCTTGGTGTCCTGGGGGCTCACGGTGTCGCCTCCAGGGTCGGAATGCGCTGCGCTTCGAGGTTGTCGGCCGACGTGCGGCTCATGGTGCGCGTTATAAGCTCTTCTGCCACACTGAGATAAGTCTGTGCACCGATGGAGCCGATGTCGTACAGCAGGATCGGCTTGCCGAAGCTCGGTGCTTCGGCGAGCCGGACGTTGCGCGGAATGACGGTCTTGAACATCCGGGCTCCAAAGTACTCCTTCGCCTCGTCCGCCACCTGCTTGGAGAGATTGAGCCGCGCGTCGTACATGGTGAGCAGGACACCGTCGATGGCGAGGCGGGCATTGAAGCTGCGCTGCACGAGACGGACGGTGTTGAGCAGCTGCGAGAGGCCCTCGAGGGCGTAGTACTCGCACTGGATGGGGATCAGCACGGCGTCCGCGGCGGCCAGCATGTTCAGGGTGAGCATGCCGAGCGAGGGCGGGCAGTCGATGAGGATGTAATCGTAGCTGCCGCGCACCGTCTCGAGGGCCCGGCGCATGATGGATTCGCGGTGCGGGCGCGAGACCAACTCGACCTCGGCGCCGACCAGGTCACGGGAGGCGGGCGCGACGTCGAGCAGGGGAAAGTGCACCGCGCGCCGGATCACTTCGGTCATCGGCCGGCCATCGAGGAGCACCTCGTACAGCGTCAGCCGGAGGCGGTCCCGCTCGATGCCGACGCCGCTGGTGGCGTTGGCCTGCGGATCCGCATCCACCAGCAGCGTTCGCTTCTCGGCGGCCGCGAGTGAAGCCGCCAGGTTCACGGCCGACGTCGTCTTGCCGACGCCGCCCTTTTGATTCGCTATTGCAATGACTCGACCCATGTGGCGGGTGAATCTATCTGACGGTGGGACTTGGGGCTAGGAGAGTTGCACGTGAAACAGATCGGAGGTGACAGAGGTGACAGAGGTGACAGGGACGGAGGGGACGGAGGGTTGAGGGGGCGGAGGGAGGGGAGGGAGGATAGAGGGCAGGAAGGGGCTGTTGCACGTGAAACACCCCTCCAGACCTCCTCACCTCCTCAACCTCCTCAACCTCCGTACCCTCCCTCTATCCCTTCAACTCTCCGTCACCTCCGTCACCTCAGCTTTGCCTTGCCCACCGGAGCATCTCTCTCAGGCTCGGCCGCTTGCCGTACATCAGGATTCCGATGCGGTAGACCCGGGCTGCGCCCCAAACCACGATGAGGCAGCTTGCCGCCATGATTGCGAGGGAAAGCCCGATCTGGGCCGGAGGCACGTCGGAGGTCGCCACGCGGACCGGCATGACGATGGGGGCCGAGACCGGCACCAGCGACGCCCCGACCGCCAACGGACCCGCTGCATCCGAAAGCGCTGCGAACGAGACCATCATGGAGAGGATAAGAACCCACATGACCGGCTGCTGCGCCTGGGCGGCTTCGCTCTCCGTGCTACAAGAGGCTCCGACAACCGCAAATAGCGCTGAATAAAGCAGATAGCCAAGCAGGAAGTAAACGATGGTGATCGCCAGGAGCTCCGTGCTGATGGTCGGCATCCGGAACGCGGCGATGGCTTCCGGAGAGACGTGGAAGCTC
>JBGOSS010000001.1:0-210334 GCA_041476105.1 Gemmatimonadota bacterium | reverse complement strand
GCCCTCGTGCGTGGTGAACTTCGGCCAGCTCGGGTGGGTGTCGTCGCAGGAAGTCGTCGAGCTGACGCGGCAGCTCCAGGCCGGCCACGTCCCGGCCCTGGCGATCTTCTACGACGGCTACAACGACATCGTGGTGAGCCGCAACTTCCGCCGATCCGACGTGCACGGGAACTACGACTACTTCGCGCGGCGCTTCCGGTCCGACGTCGCCGACTCGCCGCTGCTTCAGCTCCTGCGCACCACCGGCATTTGGCGGCTGGCCGCCAGGCTCCGCGAGTCGGGGCTGGGTGCCCCCGCCACCCCCCGGCCGCTCTCCGCCGACTCCGCCGATCGCCTGGCCGCAGCCACCGCGGAGCACTACCTGGCGAATGTGAAGGTCGTCGCCGCGCTGGCCACGGCATACCGATTCGACTACGCCTTCTTCTGGCAGCCGATCCTGAGCACCAGCAGCAAGCCGCTGACGGCGGAGGAGCGCGCCTATCCGCGGGTACCGGAGGAGGCCTTCTTTCGCGCGGTCGATGGCCGAGTGCGCGCCTCGGCCGGGGCCGATCGCCACCTGTATCACCTGGGCAGCGCCTTCGACGGCCGGGATTCGACGATCTTCATCGATCAGGTGCATGTTACGCCTGCCGGCAACGCGATCATCGCCAGACAGATCGCGCTCAGCGTCCTTCATCACCCGTAGCAGCGGAGCCTCATATGGCCGATCTCTCCATCGATTTCGCGGGTATCCGCTCGCCCAACCCCTTCTGGCTCGCCTCGGGGCCGCCGGCCAACACCTACGGCCAGGTGGCGCGGGCCTTCGACTACGGATGGGGCGGCGCGGTCTGGAAGACGCTGGGTGAGCCGATCATCAACGTCTACTCGCGCTACGGCTCGATCGACTTCGGCGGCCAGCGGATGGCGGGGTTCAACAACATCGAGCTGATCACCGACCGCCCGCTTGACGACAACCTCAAGGAGATCGCCGAGGTCAAGCGGAACTACCCCAGGCACGCGGTGATCGTCTCGCTGATGGTGGAGAGCAAGCGCGAGACCTGGCACGAGATCATGAAGAAGACGCAGGACACCGGCGCCGACGGCGTCGAGCTGAACTTCGGCTGCCCCCACGGGATGAGCGAGCGCGGCATGGGTGCCGCGGTGGGCCAGGTCCCGGACTACGCCTGCCAGATCACCCAGTGGGTCAAGGAAGTCGCCACCATCCCGGTGATCGTGAAGCTCACCCCCAACGTCACCGACGTGACGTACGTGGCGCGGGCCGCGAAAAAGGGCGGCGCCGACGCCATCTCGCTGATCAACACCATCAACTCGATCGTCAGCATCGACCTCGACAGTTTCGCGCCGCGCCCCGCGGTGCGGGGCGACGGGAGCCACGGCGGCTACTGCGGGCCCGCGGTGAAGCCGATCGCCCTCAACATGGTGAGCGCCTGCGCGGCCGACCCGGCGGTTGCGATTCCGATCTCCGGCATCGGCGGCATCTCGACCTGGAGCGACGCGGCCGAGTTCATCGCGCTGGGGTGCACCACCGTGCAGGTCTGCACGGCGGCGATGCACTACGGCTTCCGCATCGTCGAGGACATGGCCGACGGGCTGTCGAACTGGATGGACGAAAAAGGCTACCGCACCATCCTGGACTTCGCGGGCAAGTCGGTGCCCCACATCCGCAAGTGGGAGGACCTCGACCTCAACTACTTCACCGTGGCACGCATCGACTACGAGAAGTGCATCGAGTGCGAGCTCTGCTACGCCGCCTGCGAGGACGGCGCGCACCAGGCCATCCGCCGCAACGCCCGGGGCAACGGCGGCCACGCCGTGGAGATCATCGACGAAGCGTGCGTCGGCTGCAACCTCTGCTCGCTGGTCTGTCCGGTCGAGGGCTGCATCACGATGACCGAGATTCCGAACGGCGCACCCCGAGTCACCTGGAAGGACTTCGGCGCCGGCAAGGGCAAGCTCGCGCAGCGACCCGAGCATTTCCACACCGCCAAATTCGCCTGAGCGAGACTGGAGCGCACGTGAGCATTGCCCAATCGCTGTTGAACGAATTCGACGAAGAAATGGCCTCCACGCGCAAGATTCTCGAGCGCGTCCCCGATGGGAACACCGACTGGAAGCCGCACGAGAAGTCGATGTCGCTGGGACGGCTGGCGACCCACGTCGCCCAGCTGCCGTTCTGGGCGGTGAACTCGCTGGCGGTGGACCACATCGACGTCAACCCGGCCCAGAAGCCGGTGATTCTCGAGAAGCGCTCCGAGATCATGGCCCTCTTCGACGAGAACCTGAAAAAGGCACGGGCCGCATTGACAGCCGCGACCGACGAGGACTTCGGCAGGCCGTGGTCCCTGAAGGTGGCCGGCAAGGTGATCTTCACGCAGACGCGGTCGAAGACTTACCGCGTCTTCACGATGAACCACATGATCCACCACCGGGCGCAGCTGGGCGTGTATCTGAGGCTGCTCGGTGTGCCGCTGCCCGGACTGTACGGACCGACGGCCGACGAGCGGCCATTCTGACGGCTGCCCTGGGTGTACCAAGCCCGCGAGCAGTCAAACCGCGACCGGGACCCCCGAGAGGTGTCGGCCGAACCAGCCGACAGCGAGTCGCGCCGCCTCTTCGAGCGTTCCCGGCTCCTCGAACAGGTGCGAGGCGCCCGGCACGATCGCCAACTCTCGCAAACCGGGCATCTGGCGCATCGCGGCCGCGTTCAGCTCGATCACCTGCTCGTCCCGCTCCCCGACGATCAGCAGCGTCGGCGCGGTCACGTGCTTCAGGGACGCGCCGGCCAGGTCCGGCCGCCCGCCGCGACTGACCACCGCCCGGATCCCGGGCCCGAGGGCGGCGGCGGCGACCAGCGCGGCGGCCGCCCCGGTGCTGGCTCCGAAATAGCCCACCCCGAGATTCGCCTGAGCCGGCCGTTGCCGCACCCAGAAGGTGGCGGCCTCGAGACGGCTGGCGAGCAGGCCGATATCGAACACACGCTTCCGATCCTCCGCCTCCTCCGGATCGAGCAGATCGAACAACAGCGTATCGAACCCGGCAGTCACGAGCGCCGTCGCCACCTGCTTGTTGCGCGGGCTGAACCGCGAGCTGCCGCTCCCGTGCGCGAAGAGCACAACCCCGTGCGTCTCGGGCGCCACCGTGAGAACGCCGGAAAGGGTGACGCCGTCGGCCGGAATCAAGACCGGTTCAGGCACGTGATTGTAGTACAGGGTTGCGGCTGGCATGGCGGGCTCCCGGGTCGGTCTCCACATTCATCATTCGCTGGCGTGGGTGAAGCCACGGTGAAAGCGTCCTGAGACTCCCGGCCGCCCGGCCATCACTCCGCGCGCATGCGCCAACGCTCACGGTCGATTCACGTGGGCCTCACAGCCGAAAGGCAAAGTTCGACATCGCGAAGCTGCGTGCCGTCGTCACACGAGGGTGAGGAGGTGCACCATGAAGGCCTTTATGGAGCCCGCGGGTCTGCGCGTCTACGGGAACCGCCTTGAGGCGGGCCGTGAGCTGGCCAAAGAGCTGGCGCCCTATCGGTGGAACGCCGTCGTGGTCGGCATCCCGCGCGGTGGCGTCGTGACCGCAGCCGAGGTGGCGCGCGCGCTGGGTGCCGACCTCGATGTGATCGTCGCCAAGAAGATCGGCGCCCCGGGACAACCGGAGCTGGCGATCGGTGCCGTCGCTGCCGATGGGGTCACGTTCCTCAACGAGGAGCTGATCGGCTACCTCGGCGTGCCGCAGGCCTACCTGAATGCCATGACGGAAGTGAAACGCAAGGAAGCGCAGGAGCGCGAGCGCGTTCTCCGCGGCGCCGGACGGCGCTCGTGGAGCGGCCGCAACGTCATCCTGGTCGACGACGGGCTCGCCACGGGCGCGACGATGCGGGCAGCCGTGCGCGCGGTCCGGCGCCAGCATCCCGCGAACGTCGTGGTGGCGGTTCCGGTGGGTTCGACCGAAGCATGCAACGCGCTGCGGCTCGAGGCCGACGCGGTGGTGTGTCCGATCGAGCGCGCCGACTTCGGCGCGGTCGGAGCGTACTACCAGCGCTTCGACCAGGTCAGTGACGACGAGGTCCGCCGTCTGCTCGAGGAGCCCGCCCTGTCGGCCGGCACCGCCACCTGAGGTTTGAGTGTCTCACGGCCCGCCCCAGGCAAACGCCCGGGGCGGGCCTTTCCTTCAGAGTGCCGTGGGGAACGTCTCCGGCACCTCGCCCCGCTCCCAGAGCCCGGTTCGCTCCAGGGGCTCGACGGCGCGCGTCCGGTCGTAGTGGAGAACCGCGTCGAACTGAGCCGGAAGCCGGGCATTGAAGTAGTGGCTGACCCGCTCCGTGTCCGGCCGGTAGATCACCCCGATCGCCCGCTCGAGCCGCGCCTTCTGGAGCACGGCGATCATCGGGCCCGGAGACTTCAGGTCGAGCAGGAAGTTGCCGATGCCGACGTCATGCAGGAGCGCCTCGTAGCTGTCCGGCAGGGCCGGACGGACGATCTTTCGTTCCGCGGGCTCGTCCCAGTTCGACGCGGCGGTCACGGTGCCCTCGTAGGTGACCAGTCCCACCAGCAGCGCCTCCGAGCCGTGGTGTTGCCGCACCAGCTGGCCGACGTTGAGCTCGCCGCCGGCGCCCATCTCAGTGGCTCGGGCGTCGCCCAGGTGGGAATTATGGGCCCACAGCACGACCCGTTCGCGACGCCCGCGGGCCCGATGGAATTCGACCAGGGCGCCCAGCGTCTCGAACATGTGCTGATCCCGCAGGTTCCACGATCCGACGCGGCTTCCGAACATCGCGCGGTAGTAGCGTTCCGCGTTCTTCACCAGGCGGGCGTTCTGCTCCGCGAAGAACAGGTCATCCGCCGCGACGCGGCCGTCACGCCGCGCATAGTCGGCCGCCGAGCGCCGCAGCTCCGCGAGCTGCTCCGCGACCACGGCCTCGCAGGACCGCGCGAGACCGGCGCTGGCCGCGTGCCCGTACGCGGCCGGATCATCGCCGAAGAGCGCGAAGCAGCCATAGCGGGTCCGGGCACGGCGCGCCGCCTCGGGATCGACGACCTCGAGATAGCGCAATACCGCGTCCATCGAGGCCTGCAGGCTGTAGAGATCCAGGCCGTAGAAGCCGACCTGCTCCGCTTCGGCGAGGCCATCGTTGTGCGCCCGGAGCCAGCCGACGAAGTCCAGCACGTCGGCATTCCGCCACATCCACTGCGGGAAGCGCCGGAACCCGTCCAGCGCCGCGACGGCGTCGCCATCGCCTCCCCGCCCCTGCACGTAACGGTTCACCCGGTAGGCGTCGGGCCAATCCGCCTCCACCGCGACCGAGGTGAAGCCCTTCTCCCGAATCAGGCGCTTCGTGATCTCCGCGCGGATCCGGTAGAACTCGTGCGTCCCGTGAGAGGCTTCGCCGATGAGCACGAAACGCGCCTCGCCGACTCGTGCCAGGAGGGGGTCGAAGTCGCCCGGCGCTCCGACGAGGGGCGACGCCGCCTCGCGGATGGCCTCCAGGGGCGTCCGTGGCAGTCGCATCGTCTGGTGCATCATCGCCTCCTCGGACGAGGGTGAAGCGAATACGGACGGGTACGCGAAAGGAAAAGGTGGCCCCTGGAGCATGAAACGGCGGTGAAGCGGGGGGGAATGGAGCGTTACGACCGGACGTCTCCACCAACAGCAAAGGCCTCGCGGTGCGCGAGGCCTTTGCCGTCTGGCGGTCAGGCGGTCAAGCGGTCGATCAGTTGTGCCCCCGATGCGGACGCAGAACCGGACGGATCACGACCTGGCCGCTGTCGGTGACGCCGGCCCCGCCGATGGTGACATTGGGGTCGAAGATCAGCACCACGTTCCCGCCGCCATCAGGGACCGTGAAGCCGGTGTTGGTCATGATGCCCATCTGCCCGTGGTGATTGGGCAGGAGGACGTCGTACGCGGTGTTGGGCTGGAGCACCACACCGTCGTCGGAGGTGATGGTCGTATTGAACCAGATCTTCGCGTCCGACACGATGAGTCGCGCGGCGCCGTACTCACCCGCCGGCAGGGAGCCCGAGGCGAGCACCAGGCCGCTGTTCGAGTCGGTCGGCAGGTTCAGCAAATCGAGCTTTCCGCTGCCCACGACATCGAGGCTGTACCAATGCTCGGGCCGCGAGCCCCAGCCGGTGTCGGGCGGAACCAGGCTGTCGGGACGCGGCGGATGGTCGTCGTCGTGGCCGAGCGCGCGATGGCGGCCGCAGCCCCCGGGAGGCGGACCCATCGGATCGCCGGGGCCGTGTCCTTCGCCCTCGGGGCCTTCGGGCCGGCCGGGCCGGAAGCCGTGCGCCGAATCGCCGACCGGCGGGTGACAACGATGGATCTCCGAGTCGGGAAGCACGTCCACGCGCGTCACCGTGACCATGAGCGAGTCGATCGCCGCGAGGCGGATATGGTCGCCGAGGATGATGGAGGCCACGTTGACCGCCGCGGCGCTGAGGGCGGCCGAGCTGCCCTGCGACAGCGACACCGTCGCCGGGACGGTATCGCTCGCGGATGATCCGGCTTCGCCGCAGCCGGCCAGGCCAGCCGCCATCGCGAGGCCCATCATGTTGAGGAAGGTCGTCCGCTTCATTGATCGTCTCCGGGTTTGACGGTCGTTTCGCCGGGGCCGTCTCGCGGCCCGCTCACGGAGACAGACCGGGGCTGGGGCGCGAAAGTAACGCGGGCCCCGGGGCGGCGTTACCTTCCGCCCGAACCCCGAGTCCATAGGGCAGGAATGGTGGAGCCGAGCGATGGCACAGTGGTCAGGCGGGTGCGGGAAGGTGATGTGGAGAGCTTCCGCATCCTCGTCACCCGGTACCGGCGCCAGTATGGCCGGTACGCGGCCGCGCTCACCGGCGACGCCGACAGTGCCGCCGACGCGATGCAGGAGGCGTTCATCCGTGCCTGGGAATCGCTGGACTCCTGTCGGGACCCCGATCGCTTCGGGTCGTGGTTCTTCCGGATTCTCACGAACCAGTGTCACACCGCGCGCGGGCGGCGCCGCGACACCGATGACGTGGACGCCCTCGAGATCGCGGCGCGCGAACGGACCGACGAATCGCTGGAGCGCGCCGAGCTGGCACAGGCCCTCGCCGCCGCCCTGGGCCGCCTCACTGGCGAGCAACGCGAGGCCTTCGTCCTCAAGCACGTGGACGGCCGCTCGTACGAGGAGATGGCCGTATTGCTCGGAACGGGCGTGGACGCCCTCAAGATGCGGGTACACCGCGCGCGCGACGCGCTGCGGACGATGATGGGAGCGCTGCGATGATGGATGCTTTCGACGACCGGCTGGACGAAGCGGCGCGCGCGCTGGCCGAGCGCCTGCCCGAGCTCGATGCGTCCCTGGACGACCGGATCATGGCGCGCATCCGGGAGCGCGCGGTCGACAGTCCACAGTTGTCAGTCGACAGCAAGCCTGTCAACCGTCGACTCTCGACTGTCGACTGGTTCCTCAAGCCGCAGCCCGTGCGGGTCCGCCCGGTCTGGCTGGGCCTCGCCCTGGCGGCGGTCCTCGTCCTGCTGCTCGTGCCGCGGGGCTCGCGCACCGCGACCCCGACCGCGGCCGTCGCGACCGCCGACACCGTCTATGTGCGCTTCCAGGTCGCGGCCCCGGCGGCGCGCAACGTCGCCGTGGCCGGCTCCTTCAATGGATGGGACGCAGCGACCCTGCCGCTGCGCCGCGTCGCCGATGGGTCCTGGGAAGCCACCATCGCCCTGCCGGTCGGCGAGCACCGCTACCAGTTCGTTGTGGACGGCCAGCGTTGGATTCCCGACCCCTCGGCGCAGGCCCAGGTGGACGATGGCTTCGGCGGCACCAACAGCGTGATCGTCGTGGGGCCGAAAGGAGTGGTGCGCTCGTGAAGATTCTCGGCACGCTGCTGGCGCTGGCGACCCTCGGCTCGGTGCCGCTCGCGGCCCAGCAGGAGCTGCGCGCCCGGCTCGAATCCCGCGGTCTCCCCGCCGATCTGGTGCAGCAGGTCACGGCGATCGCGGCCGAAGCGACCGCCCACGGTCTCCCCTCGGCGCCGCTCGGCGACAAGGCGATCGAAGGGTTCGCGAAGCAGGTTCCCGCGCCCCGCATCGTGGCCGTGGTGCGCCAGTACGGCGCGCGGATGGTCGACGCGCGGAGCGCCGTGCAGGGCGCCGGCGTGAGCGAGCCCGGGGGCGGGCTGATCACCGCCGCGACCGACGCGCTGGGACGCGGCTTCGCCCCCGCGGAGATCAGCCGCGTGGTGCGTGCCGCGCCGCAGAGCAACCTCGCGGCGCCAGGCCTCACCGTCGCCGCGGCACTCGCCGCGCAGGGAATGCCGACCCAGGTAGCCGCGGACGTCGTCGCCCAGGCGATGGAGGGCGGGAGCACCGCGGCCCAGATTCTCGATCTGCCCTCGGTGGCGCGCGCCATGCAGTCGGGCGGCATGACACCCGACGACGCCGGCCGGGAAATGCTGCGCGGCGGACGGTCGGGCGATTCCGGCCGGCAGGGCGGGTCGCGGCCCGACGGTGGCGGCCGGCAGGGCGGAGTCGACGGACACGGTGGACCGGGTTCCGACGGCCGGCCGGCAACTCCCGGCTCCGGCCCGCCCCCGCCCCGTCCGGGCAGCGGGCGAGGGCCCGGCTCGGGGAGACCCGGCGACGGTGGCGGCGGCGATCACGGAGGCCGGCCCGCGCGCCCATGAGGCGGCACGTTGTTGCCTCGGTAGCGGCTGGGCTCTGCCTCGCCGCAACGCTTCGCGCCCAGGAGGTTTCTCTCCGGCTGGGCGGCCTGCATGCCTGCTATTCCGACTCGATCGCCGGTGACGCCGGAGCGCTCGGTGCCCGCCTCGCGTGGCGCGGCGCGCGGGCGCGCGGGCTCGTCGAGGCGAGCTGGGCCCAGTTCACGACCGGTGACGCCGCGGGCCAGGCGTGGGGCGACTTCTCGCTGGTGGGGCCGTCGTCGGCGCGGGCCGCGGCCGGGCTGCGGGTCAGCGGCATCGCGAATTCGTCACGCGGCGGACCCTGGAGCGGCACCGGCAGCGCCGAAGTCTTCGGCGTCGTGGTGGTCCGCGGCTGGACGCTCGCCGCGAGCCTGGGCGGCGGCGGCGTCCGCTCCTTCGCGGCCGAATCCCGGCCGCTGGCCGTCGCCACGGCGCGCGCCCGCGTCGATCTGACCGCCCGCACGACGCTGTACGCTTCGCTGGCCGCGACCGTCGCGGGAGGCGTGCGCTACGCCGACGCCACGTTGTCCGCCGATTGGCGGCGGGGCCGCTACAGCGCCGGCGGCCTGGTCGGCGCGCGCACCGGCGACCTGGTCTACCGGCCCTGGGCCCAGGCGTGGGCGAGCTGGGCCTTCGCTCCCGCGATGGCACTCGAGGGCGCCGCCGGAACGTACCCCAGGGACCTCACGGGATTCGACCACGGCGTCTACGTCAATCTCGGCGTACGCGTCAATCTCCTGTCCGGCGAAGATGAACGCGACGATACGGGATCCGCGGCCGTGACGCGCGGCATCGCGCGCCGGTCTGCCGCCGCGGCGGACGTCCTGGTCGAGCCGATCGACAGCGCCACGTCGCGGGTGACGTTCGTGGTGCCGAACGCGACCCACATCGCCATCACCGGCGACTGGAATGAATGGACACCGGAGCAGCTCGAGTTCAACGGCGGCGACCGGTGGATCGCCGTGGTGCGCGCCGGCCCGGGCGCCCATCGCTTCGCGCTCCTCGTGGACGGTCGATCGGTCGTTCCCGCCGGCGTCGCCAGAATGCCCGATGATTTTGGCGGAGAAGTGGGGCTGATGATGCTACAACGGTAGGCCTGGAGCCAACGGGGGTTCCCTCGCCAGAGAGCATTCCGCGCCGTACTTTCCCGCCTTGCCACTCATCCGAGGAATCCCGTGAACCTGTCCCGTCTCGTCCGGCCGCTCGCCGGTCTGCTCCTGTTCACCGCCACGGCCGCTGTGGCCCAGCAGCCGCGCCACACGATCACTCACGAGGACGTCTTCCTCATGAAGCGGGTCGGGGCCCCGGCGCTGAGCCCCGATGGGCGGTGGGTCGTCTTCTCGGTGACCGAGCCGTCCTACACCGAGGCCGACCAGGCGAGCGACCTCTGGCTGGTGCCGACCGACGGAAGCGCGGAGCCGCGGCGCCTCACCAACACCAGGGCCGGCGAGAGCGGCGTGGCGTGGAGTCCCGACAGCCGCCGCATCGCCTTCACCGCCCGGCGCGAAGGCGACGACGCCTCGCAGATCTATGTGCTGGGCATCGCGGAGGCGGGCGAGGCGCAGCGGGTCACGAACATCTCGACCGGGGCCTCCACGCCCCGTTGGCGCCCCGACGGACGCGCGATCCTTTTCTCCAGCATGATCTATCCGGGTGCGGCGACCGATTCGGCGAATCGCGCGGCGGCCGCCGATCGGCGCGCACGCAAGTATGTCGCCCGGGTCTTCGAAAGCTCGCCCATCCGGATCTGGGATCATTGGCTCGACGACCGCCGCGCCAGCCTCTTCGTGCAGGCGCTGGAGCCGGGCGCCAGCGCCCGCGACATCCTGGCCGGCTCGCAGCTGGTGGCGGGGGCCGGGTTCCGGGGACAGCTCGGCAACGCCGGCGAGGATCTGTCGGCCGCCTGGACGCCGGACGGCAGCGGCGTCGTTTTCGCGGCCACGACCAACGTCAACGAGTGGGCCTCCGCCGACGTGGTGCAGGCCCTCTGGCTGGTGAACGTGGCGGGCGGCGAGCCGCAGCGACTCACCACCGGCGGCGGCGATTTCGGGTCGCCGCGCTTCCGGCCCGACGGCCGCGCGCTCTACGCCATCTTCGCGCCGACGAGTGAGCGGACCTTCAGCAACGCACGCGTCGTGACGTGGCCCTGGCCGGTGAGCGGGTCAGCCGCGCCGCAGGTCGTGGCCGGTGGCGCCGATCGCTCGGTCGGCGCGTGGGACTTCAGCCCCGACGGCCGCAGCGTGCTCTTCCTCTCCGAGTCGGAGGGACACAGCAAGCTCTTCCGCGCACCGCTGGCAAGCGGCGAGACGCGCGAGGTGGGGACCCTCACCAGCGGCACCTACGGCGGCCTCCAGGTCGGCGGCACCACGGCCGCTCCGCAGATCGCGGCGACGTGGGAAAGCGCGGTCAGCCCGGCGGAGATCGTGCGGATCGACGGCGCCTCGGGCCGGTCCACGCCGCTGACGCGATTCAACGCGGAGCGGGTCGCGCGCGTCGACTGGCAGCCGCTGCGGGAGTTCTGGTTCACCACCAGCCGCGGCAAGCGGATCCACAGCTTCGTCGCGTTGCCGCCCGCCTTCGATTCGACCCGGAAGTACCCGCTGTTCGTGCTCATCCACGGCGGCGCGGCCAACATGTGGACCGACAACTTCGGGCTGCGCTGGAACCCACACCTCCTCGGCTCGCCGGGCTACGTCGTGCTGATGACCGACTACACCGGCTCGACCGGTTACGGCGAGCGGTTCTCGCAGGACATCCAGTTCGACCCGCTCGAGGGGCCCGCGAACGAGCTCAACGAGGCGGCCGACGAGGCGATCCGGATCTACCCCTTCGTCGACGCGTCGAAGCAGATCGCCGGCGGCGCCAGCTACGGCGGGCACCTCACCAATTGGCTCGCCGTCACCACCACCCGCTACCGGGCGCTGGTCAGTCACGCCGGCGAGTGGGACCTCGAGACGCAGTGGGCGACCAGCGACTACAACTACGACCGCGAACGCAACGTGGGCGGGCCGCCATGGGAGAACGCTCCGCTCTGGCGCACCCAGAGCCCGATGCGGCGCGCCGCCAACCTGCGCACGCCGGTGCTGGTGAGCGTGGGCGAGCGCGACTTCCGCGTGCCGATGAACAACGCGCTGGAGTTCTGGACCGCGCTCCAGCGGCAGCGCATCCCGAGCAAGCTGATCGTCTGGCCGAACGAGAACCACTGGATCCTGAACGGGGAGGACAGCCGCTTCTTCTACCGGACGGTACACGAGTGGTTCGCGCGGTGGCTCGCGGCGCCGGCGACGACTTCGAGCGGGGGGAACTGATCGCTGATGGCTGAAGGCTGAAGGCTGAACGCCTTTTTCAGCCTTTAGCCTTCAGCCTTCAGCTTGTAGTCCCTCCCCCGCACCGCCACCAGCAGGGTCGGCACAACGAACAGCGTGATGGGCGTGGACAGCGCCAGCCCGCCGATCACCGCCAGCGCCAGGGGCCGTTGCAGCTCGCTCCCCGAGCCGAGGCCCAAGGCGAGGGGCAGCAGCCCGAAGAGCGTGCACAGCGTGGTCATGAGGATCGGGCGCAGGCGGACTCGCGCCGCCTCGCGGATCGCGGTCTCGAGCACCACCCCCTCCTCCCGCATCCGCAGGCGGGTGAAATCCAGCAGGATGATGCCGTTCTTCACGATGAGCCCCACCAGCAGGATCAGCCCCATGAACGACGAGACGTTGAGCGGCACGCCGGTGACCAGCAGCAGGACGATCGCGCCGACGAACGACACCGGGGCGGCCAGCACGATGACCAGGGGCTCGACGAAGGACTCGAACTGGATGACCATCACGGCGATGACGCTCGCCGTGGCGAGCCCCAGCACGATGAGCAATGCGTGGAAGGCCCGCTGCTGGCCCGCGTACTGGCCGCCCAGCTCCACACGGATCCCGGCGGGCGCCGGGTGCGCGGCGAGTACTCGGCGCACGTCGCCCATGGCACCGCCCAGTGACCGGCCCGAAATGTCCGCCGTCATGACGATCATCTGTTGCTGGTTCTCGCGCAGCAGCTCGGCGCGCGAGTCCACCGGCCGGATGGTCACCAGGGCGCCGAGCGGCGTGACCCGCTTCGTCCCCGGCGCCACCACCGGCATCGCCACCAGCGCCGCCGGGTCGAACCGCACCCGGTCGGGGGCGCGCACCCGCACCGCGATGGCCCGGTCGTCGGTGCGGATCTCGCCCGCCAGCACACCCATCATCGGGCCGTCGAGGGCCTCGCCGACCTGCGCGGGCGTCATGCCGGCGCGCGCCGCCTCGGCGCCGTTGACGCGCACCAGCATCTCGGCGGCCGGCTCGCTCACGCCGTTGTAGAAGTCCTCGATGCCGTCCACGCCGCTCAGCGACGAGTCCAGGCTCCGCGCGTAGGCCTCGAGCGCCTCGAGACGCTCACCGAAGAGCTTGACCTCGACCGGGCGCGCCGCACCCGCCAGATCGTTGATCACATCCGAGAGAATCTGGACGAACTCGATGCGCAGCCGCGGCGCGGCCGCCTCGATCCTGGTGCGCACGTCGTCGATGACCTCCTCCGCGCTCCGCGAGCGTCGGCTCCGGGACACCAGGCGTACCACCAGATCGCCGCGATTCTGCTGCGTCGCGAACATGCCCAGCTCGGCGCCGGTCCGCCGGGACGTGCCGGCGACCTCGGGGGTCTGCGCCAGGATCCGCTCGGCGATGGCGACCAGGCGGTTGGTCTCGTCCAATGCGGTGCCGCCGGGCGTCCAGTAGTCGAGCACGAAGGCCCCCTCGTCCATCTCGGGAAGAAAGCCCGTGCCCGCGAAATGCTGGGCGAGGATGCCGAGCCCGACCAGCGCCGCGGCGCCCGCCAGCAGCCGACGGGCGTGCCGCAGGGACGCACCCAGCGCCCGCACGTAGCGCTCCGAGAGGCCGTCCAGCCCCCGGCCCACCCGCGCCAGCCACGCGGCCGGGCCGCGCCCCGGCATGACCGCCTGGTCCACATCCACGTCGTGCGCCGTCACGAATTGCTCGCACAACAGGGGAATGATCGTGAGCGCCAGCACCAGGGACACCAGCACGGCGATCGTCAGCGTGACCGAGAGCGCGACGAAGAACTGGCCCACCACGCCCTCCAGCAGCCCCAGGGGCAGGAACACGACGACAGTCGTGATGGTGGACGTCGTCACGGGCCAGAGCAGCTCGCGCACCGCCTCCCGCACCGCGCGCGAGCGGTCGGGCGTAAAGCGCAGGTGGCGGGCGATGTTCTCCGTCACCACCACGGCATCGTCGATCACCAGGCCGATCGCGATCGCCATGGCGCCCAGGGTCATGAGGTTGAATGTCTGCCCCAGGAGACCCATCACCCCGACGGTGATGGCGAGGGTGAGCGGGATCGAGGTCGCGCTGATGGCGGTGATGCGCCCGTGCCGGAGAAAGGCCAGCAGGATCACGACCGCGAGGAATGCGCCGACCAGCATCGCGTCGCGCACCGACCGCACGGCCTCGCGGACCAGCGCAGCCTGGTCGTACAGCGGCTTGAGGCGGACGCCAGGCGGAAGGGTACGCGCCAGCCCGGCGGCCACCACGGCGACGCTGTCGGCGATGGCGAGGGTGTTGCCGCCGATCTGGCGGGTGATGTTGATGAGCGCGGCCGGCCTGCCGTCGCCGACGATGAGCCGCACCCGGTCTTCGGTGCCGACCTGCACCGTGGCCACGTCGCGCACCCGCAGCCCGCCGCCCAGCGCCACGGCGCCAATCTCCTCTGCGGTGCGCGCCTCCTGGTCCAGGACGACGAGGTACTGGCGGTAGTTCTGCGCCACCCGGCCTACCGCCGCCGGCGTAACCGACTCCCGGATCGCGGTGGCGACGTCGTCGAAGGTCAGAGCGCGGCCCGCCAGCTTGGCCGGATCGGCCAGGACCTCGATCTCACGGATGTCGCTTCCCTGCACGTCCACGCGGCCGACGCCGGGGACGCGGGAGACCAGCGGCTTGATCTGGTAACGCGCGATGTCGAACAGCGTGGCGGGGTCGCCGCCCTCGACGTTGTAGGAGAGAATCGGAAACAGTGACGGCGTGAGCCGCTCGATCTCGATGTCGAGCCCGGCCGGCAGGTCGCCCCGCACCTGGTTGACGCGCGCCTGCACCAGCTGGAGCGCGAGGATCATGTCGGTGTTGGGGGCGAAGGTGATGGACATCTCGGCGGCGCCGCGGATCGAGCGGGACTGCACGCGCCGGACGCCGGGAACGATGCTGACCGCCTCCTCGAGCGGACGCGTGACGCTGAAGATGACCTGCCGGGTGCCGAGCGAGGAGCCCTGCGCAACGATGGCGATGCGTGGAAAGGTCAGCTCGGGGTAGATCGCCGAGGGCAACCGCGTCGCGGCCACCACCCCCGCCGCGCTCAGCAGCGCAATCGCGAGGTAGACGAACCGGCGCTGGCGGGTGAGCAGCCCGGAGGTGCTCACGGCCCGGCCCGCACCACCCTGACGCTGTCTTCCAGGCCGTAGGCGCCGTAGGTCACGACGGTCTCACCCGCGGCCAGGCCCAGGCGCACTTCAACCAGCGAATCGGCGCGACCTCCGACCGTCACCTCACGCGCGCGGGCCAGCCCCGAGGAGTCCACCACGAAGACCTTGAAGCCTTCGCCCGCGGGGACGAGCGCATCAACCGGGATCGTCACGGCGTTGGCGTGAACCCCCACGGTGATGCGCCCCATGACGGTCTCGCCGACCCGCAGCGGCCGGCTGGGCCGGACGATCCGCGCGCGCACCAGCACCGCGCGCGACACCGGGTCCACGCTCGCGCCCACGCTTGTCACGCTGCCACTGCCCAGGGAGTCCCCGCGCGCGTCCTCTCCGGCGGTGATGCGCACGGCGGCGCCGGGGTGCACCCGGGACGCGGCATCGGCCGAGACCGCGAAGACGATGTCGAGCGCGCTCTCGTCCACCACCTGGACGAGCGCCTGGTTGGCCTCGACGGGTTGGCCGAGCACCGCATCCATCCGGGTGACGACCCCCGCGATCGGGGCACGGAGCGTGGCCAGCTCCAGCGAGCGTCGGGCGATGACGACGGCCGACTGCGCCTGGGCCAGCTCGGACGCGGCCTGGTCTACGTCCTTGCGGGGGAGGACACCGGCCTGGGCGAGCCGCACCGCGCGGTCCCAGGTCGCCTGGGCCGCGCTGAGCGCCGCGTCGGCGCTGTGGGCGGCCGCGTCGAAGGGCGCGCGCTCGAATTCCACCAGGACCGCGCCCGCGGCGACGCGCTGGCCCGGCACCGCTTCGACCCGCGACACGCGGGTCGCGGCCGGTGCGCTGAGGTCGGCGAACCGCCCCGGGCGCGGCGTCACCGTCCCGATCGCCGAGACGATCTCCGGAAAGGCGCGCGCCTGCGCCACCGCCGTCCGCACGCCGACCGCCGACGCGGCGGCAACGCCCTCGTCGTCCTTGTGGCACGCGAGGGCCGCGAGCAACAGGATGATGGATGGTAGATGGTGGCTAGTGGACTTTCGCGTACGCATCAGTTCTCCCAAGTCGCAATCAGCCAGCGCAACGCCGCGTCGGCGGTCAGCGCCGCCGCGACGTCGTCGATGTAGCGCGCCAGCACTTCGCGCGCGTTGCGCGCCGCCTCGAGCACACTCGGCAGCGCCGCCGCCCCCTCGCGGTAGGCGATCAGCGAGAGCTGGGACACCCGCAGCGCGCTCGCGATCAGCCGCTCGTCCCGCCGCACCCGGTCCAGCGCGGCGGCCCGCTCGCGCACCGCCCGGGCAACCTCGGCGTCGCTCTCGCGGCGCGCCAGCGCCAGCTCGGCCTCGGCGCGGGCCAGGCCGGCGGTGGCGGCCGCGATCGGGCCGCGGCGGCGGTCGAAGAAGGGCAAAGGCATCGAGAGGCCCACCATCGGCAGCAGGCCCGGCTCGGCGGGGTCCGAGGCCTCGAACCCCAGCTGGAGTGTTGGGAACTCGAGCCGTCCGCGCCGCTCGAGGCGCAGCGATTCGCGCGCCGCGCCCAGCGAGGCGGACGCCGCCACGACCGGCAGCGTCATCCGCACGCCGAAGGCCGCGTGGATCGTGTCCGCGGGCGGCTGGAGGGAATCGGCGAGTGCGATCTCGAGGCTGTCGCCGCGCCGCCCCATGGCGAGCTGCACCTCCAGCAGCGCGCCGATGCGCCCGATCGAGTCGTCCGCCGCGATGTTGGCCATCTGGCCGGCGTTGATAGAGGCCAGCTCGACGTCGAGCTCACTGGCATCACCGGCGTCGCGCCGGATTCTCGCCAGCACCAGCACGCTGTCGGCATCCAGGGCGGTGCGGCGGGTGAGCCGCGCGCGCGCCTCCGCCGCCTGAGCGCGGGCGTAGAGCGCTTCGGCCTCGAAGCGGATCGCGGCACGCTCGAAGGCGAAGCGCGCCCGCGCCGCCGCCAGCGAGGAATCGGCCGCGGCCACCCGGGGCCCGCGCTGCCAGGGCGCGTCGAACGGGACATCGAGGGTCACGTGCTCGCGCGGCGTCGACGTCGAATGGGCGGCGGCGAGCGTCGGGTTGGGCCGGGTGCGCGCCGTCAGGCGGCCGGCTTCGGCGACCAGCGAGTCGGAGCGGACGAAGGCTATGCGCGAGCCCCGCCGCAGCGCCGCGTCCACCACGTCGCGACGCGTCACCGGCGACTGCGCGCGGGCCGTTCCCGCGGTCACGATGGAGGCTCCCAGAACCAGGCAGACGATCGGTGACGACACAGTCCTCATGTGTGGGGGAAGCGTAACATGCGCCCGGCCGGCGCGGCACTGCGCCCCACGGCACGGCCGTCGCCGAGGGGCGCGCAACCTGTCCCGCCGCCGGTGACAGGAAGATGACAAGGCGCGTCATCGGTCCATCATCCGGGGGCCCGATGCTTCCCGCGCCGTACGGTCGGGCGGGCGTATGGAGCGCCGCAGGCGCCGGGAGTAGGTTTGACCGATGCGGGTGCTCATTGTGGAAGACGAGACGGCGGTCGCCGACCTGCTGGAGCGCACCCTGCGCGAAGTGGCGTGGGCGCCGGACGTCGTGCGCACCGGCACCGCCGCCTTGGAGGCCCTGGCCATTCACGACTACGACCTCGCCGTGCTCGACATCGGCCTGCCCGACATGGACGGCTTCGAGGTGTGCCGCCGGTGGCGGCAGCGCGGCGGCCGGACGCCGGTGCTGATGCTGACCGCGCGCCAGGGGCTCGGCGATCGCGTCGCCGGCCTCGACGCCGGCGCCGACGACTACCTGGGCAAGCCGTTCGCGATCGAGGAGCTGCTGGCGCGGTTGCGGGCCCTGGCCCGGCGCCCGCCCTCGCCGCTCGCCGTCACGCTGCGGCTCGCCGACCTCGAGGTGAACACCGCCTCGCACGCCGCGCAGCGGGCGGGACGGCAGATCAAGCTCACCGCGCGCGAGTACGCGCTGCTGGAGTTCCTGATGCGCAACCCCGGGCGGATCGTCAGCCGCGGGCAGATCCTGGACCACGTGTGGGACGACAACTTCGATCCGGTGGGGAACGTCGTGGACGTGCTGGTCGGGCGGCTGCGCCGCAAGGTGGACACCGCCGGCCAGCGGCCCCTCATCCACACCGCCCGCGGAGCCGGCTACCTCCTCTCCGAACGCGACCCCGACGATGCCGATTAGCCGCCTGCGACTCCAGCTCGCGGCCTGGTTCGCCCTGGTGTTCCTCATTGTCCTGGGCGCCGGCGATTTCGCGCTGTCGGCGTACTTGCGCGGCATCGCCGACCGCCGCTTCAGCGGCCAGCTCGCCTCCGCGGCGACTGGGCTCGTGCAAGCCGTGCGCCGGGAGATGATAGACACGCCGGGCGGCGTGCCGGAGGCCGCGGTCGAGGCGCTCAAGGAATGGCCGTCAGACTCGAACGGGTTCGTCGTCTACGGCACCGCCGGCGCCCGCGTCGCCACCCGCGGCGCCGAACGCCTGACGCGCCTCGTGCCTCCATACGCCCAACTGCCTCCCGGCGACCGCGCGTGGGACGTCCCCTTCAACGACGAAGGGGACCTGCGCCTCGCCCTCACGCGCTCGGCCACCGCGCCCGCCTTCACCGTCGTTGCCCTGCTGCCCACCACGAGCCTGCGCGAGGCCAACGAGCGGCTGGCGCTCTGGCTCTCGCTGAGCGTGCCGCTGGTAGTCCTCCTGGCGCTGGGCGGCGGCTACGTTCTCGCGCGGCAAGCGCTCGCGCCGCTCGGCGCGATGACCCGCCAGATCACCGCGATCGATCCCGGAGACCTGGAGAGCCGCCTGCCGGTGCGCTCGCCCCCGGATGAGCTCGACGCCCTGGCGGATCAGTTCAACCGGCTCTTCGGGCGCCTCGCTGGCGCCCGGGCGCGCAACCGCCGTTTCCTGGCACAGGCCGCGCACCAGATCCGGACCCCGCTGACCGTGATTCGCGGCGAAAGCGGCCTGGGGCTCGAGCGCAGCCGCAGCGTCGAGGAGTACCGCGAGCTGCTGCGGCGCGTGTCGCTCGCCGCCGAGCAGATGACGCACCGCGTCGACGACCTCTTCCTGCTGGCGCAGGCGGAAGCCGGCGACCGGCCGCCGGTCAACGATCAGATCGACGTGGACGGCCTGGTGCTGGAGTGCGTGGACCTGATGCGTGGACGGGCCGGCGCGCTGGGGCGCCAGCTCGAGCTCGCGACCATGGACCCCGCCGAGATCCGGGGAAACGAGCCGCTGGTCCGCGAGGCCGTTCTGGAGCTGCTCGAGAATGCCTGTCGCCACGGGGGTGCCGGCGGCGCGAGCGACGCCATCCGCATCTCGACCCTGAACGGCGCCGGCAGGGCGCGCATCGAGGTCGCCAGCAGCGGCACGCCCGTCGCTGCGTCCGCGCTGGAGGAATCAGCGGGCGCCGGGCGGACCGACCGGCCGGGACTGGGCCTGTCGATCGTGCGCTGGATCGCCGCCGTGCATGGAGGAGAGCTGACGTACCGGCATGCTTCGGGTATCAACACCTTCGTCCTGGAGCTGGCGTCCACACCACCCGGCGAGGAGGCGGCGACCGGGGCCGGCTGAGGGCCGGTCGCCGCGCGCTCGCCGCTGTCATGCCGCCGTCATGCGGCACCTCCAAGTTGTGTCGTTGCACCCCCGATGAAAGCCCAATCCTTGCCGCTTGGCGTCACTCCCTCCCCCGGAGGTCAACCGTGTTTCCAGCAAGATTGAGCCATCGCGCTTTCGCGCTTGGCATCTCGCTCGTCGGCGCCGGCGCCGGATCGCTGGCCGCGCAGGCTCGCGCGCCGGACGCTCAGAAGCGCCCCGCGGCGCATCCGGCCCAGCGCGACACGTCGGAAGAGTCGGAGCACACCGTCGCCGCCGCGCGGGTCCCCGCCGCGGTCCGCGACGCCGTGCGCCACGCGTATCCCAATGCGACCGTGACCAAGTGGTCAACCGAAGTCGAAAACCGCAGGACCGTCTACGAAGCCGAAACGCGTGACGGTGCCACGCACCGCGACATGCTCGTCGGCGCGGACGGCGGGATCCTCGAGGTGGAGACGCAGGTCACGCTGGCGCAGCTTCCAGCCGCCGTCCGGACCGCCGCCACGGCAAACGGCCAGCACGTGGACCGGGCGGAAGTGGTCGTCGCGGGTCGCGATACGACCTACGAGATGAAGATCCGGGGCCGTCAAGGCGAGCTCAAGCTCCGGGCCAACGGGCAACCCGTGCCCGCGACCGCCCACTAGTCCGAACGACGCTGCGGGGCTGTCAGTTGCTTTCGAGCAGAATGATCCCCGCCATCCGACGCCCTTCTTCCTGGCGCTTCTTCGAGTAGAGGGGCGTCAAGAGCTTCCAGAGCCAGGCGCCGCGCATGGTGCGCTTGAGGCGCAACGCCTCGTCCCACGTCGAGCGGAACTCCGCCTCGCGCCACCCGTGCGGGGCGAAGAAGGCCGTCCCCTCGGCCGGCGCGAACTGCATTGCCGCATTCCCTTCGCGCAGCTTCGGCTGCCACCGCTTCGCCAGCATCTTGAGGAGCATCGGCGACGCGATATCGCTGATCCACCACCTCGCTCCAGCCACATCGTGGAGATCGCGGGCCAGGCTGCCAACCTGCTCGGCGGTGAGATAGATGAGCAGGCCCTCGGTGATCACCACGACGGGACCCTGGGCCGCGGCGCGCGCAAACAACGCCCGCCGGGCGGGGGCATCGAGCAGATCCAGGGCGGCGAATTCGAGCTGACAGCGGGGCGTCTCCCTGGCCATCCGCTCCTTCACGTACGCGACCATCTCGGGCAGGTCCACGTGAAACCACCGCAGTGTGGCCGGCAGCGGCATGCGGTAGGGCCGGGCGTCGAGACCCGCCGCGAGATTGAGCACCGTGGCCGCTCCCTGCTCGACGCAGCGCAGGATCAGTTCATCCATGACGGCGGTGCGGACGATCATCGGCCATGCTGTCGCGGCGCCCTGCGGCATCGTGCGTACGATCGCCTCACCGCGCTCTCCCCCCAGCCGCCGCGCGAAAGGATCCTTGAAGATGGCGTCGGGCCGCTCGCTCTCCATGGCGCGGTAGATCGCCACCCAGAGCGCGGTATCGGAGACATTCCTGATCGGGTTGGCTTGGGGCATGCCTTCAACCTATTACGTGTCAGTCCCTTACGGAACAGTCTTGGTATACGACAGTATCGGGACACTAATGCGACATATTAGCGGCATTGACAAATAACGAACGATCGTGCTATTAATTCCAACCATGGATAAGGGCCAGCAGACTCGGGTCGCGATTCTGGAGCATGCCGGCCGACTCGCCACCGAGCTGGGACTTGAGGGAGTGACCATCGGCCGGCTCGCCGAAGATCTCGACATGTCGAAGAGCGGCCTCTACGCGCACTTCGGCTCGAAGGAGGAGCTCCAGATGCAGACGATCGAGCGCCAACGGAATCGCTTCATCGCGTCCGTCGTCCAGCCGGTGCTGGCCACACCGGGCGGCGAGGCGCGAGTGCGCGCGCTGTTCGAGCACTGGATGGCGTGGCGCGCCTCCCAGCCGGGGGGCTGCTTCTTCGCGGCCGCGTCGTTCGAGCTGGATGACCGTCCAGGACCGGTGCGGGATCGTCTCGCCGAGCTCCAGCGGGAGTGGCTCGGCTCCATCGCCCGCATCGCCGCGAGCGCAGTCAAGCGTGGCGATTTCCGCATCGACCTCGATCCCGAGCTCTGGGCCCACGAGTACTACGGGATGATGCTCGCCTACCACCTGGCCGAGCAGCTGCTGCGCGACCCCGGCGCCGCGCCGCGAGCACGGCGCGCCTTCGAGGCGCTGGTCGCCCGCTCGCGCGCCGTCCCCACCGCCGTCTGAAGGAAGGGGGAGTTTCCATGTTTTCGCTGCCACTGATCCGCGTGATCCCGCACCGGTCCGCCCCACCCGCCCAGCAGTGCGCCGCCTGCGCGGGCCCCATCGCAGAGCCGGCGGACGACGTGCGTCCGCTCTGCATCAGTTGCATCATCGAGACCGAGCTCTTCGATCGCGAAGAGCGCTGGGCGCAACTCAGGGTTCCAGCACCACCACCATGAACGACCCCGGCACCATCTGCGGCCGGCCCCGCCGCTGGCCCGGCACCGAGTCGGGCGGGGGCCCGAAGGTGGCGGTCGGCGTATAGACCCGGTGGGTACGCGGATCGAGGGTTATGGTGCGCGTCCCGCGCTGGGTCTGGACCGTGGCGGCGACGCTGAAGCGGTCGGGCGCGTCCTCGTGCACGACGGTCACTACGCCTTCACCGCAGGCCGCGAAGGCGAGGCCCGAGGAGGCGTCGTAGGCGACGCCGTCGGTCCCGTCGCCGATCGGCAGGGTCGTGATCAGCCGCCCGTTGTCGGCATCCAGGACGGCCATCAGTTTGTTGGAGCAGACCGAGAACAGCCGGTGATGCTGGCGGTCGATCGCGAGGCCTGATGGGCCCTCGCAGGGGGCCAGCGACCACCGCCCCACGACCTGGAGGGTGCGGGCGTCGAAGGCGACCACGGCGCTGCTGTCCTCGATGTTGACGAAGATTTTCCCCTGCCCGTCGGACTGCACGAACTCGGGCCGGCCGTGCAGGTCCACCATGCCGACCACCGCGTTCGTCGTCGCATCGATGGCGCTGGCGTTGCCGCTGCGGCCATTCATCGTGAACACGCGGCGCGAGAAGGAGTCGTAGAGGATGGCGTCGGGATTCGCCCCGCCCACCTTGATGTTGGCGGTGGTCGCCAGCGTCGTGTAGTCGAACACCGTGACGGAACTGTCACGGCCGTTGCTCGTGAAGCCCTTGCCGAGCTCGGGGGCGAGGGCGATGCCGTGCACCCCCGGCGTACCCGGGATGTCGCCGACGACGGTGCCGCTGTCCAGGCTCAGCACCATGACGTGCGTCCCGCGCGAGAGAAAGAGCCGGTGGCGCAGCGTGTCCACCAGCGGGTAGTCCCAGCCCCCCTCGCCGCCGGCCTGGAAGCGCTGCGCGACGTGGTAGTTGGGGGCCTGGGCGGCCGCCGTACGGGCGTGGACGGACGCGACCAGGAGTGAGGCGACGGCAAGGGAAGCAAGGCGTTTCACGGAAAGCTCCGGATGAAGAAGAAGGTCAGAGAGAAGTGAAGAGCCGGCGATCGATCTTGGTGGTGTCGCCGATCACCACGAAGCGCATGTTCCGCAGGTAGCGGCGCGCCACCCGCTGCACGTCGGCCGGGGTCACGGCGCGCATGCGATCCGGGAAGTCGAGGGCGCGGCGCCAGCCGCCGCCCAGCACGTCGAAAATGCCGAGCGTCGCCGCCTGGTCCATGTTGGCCTGCTGGTTCATCAGGTAGCGCGTCACGAAGACGTTGACGTTCTCTCCCAGTCGCTCGGCGGCGATCGGCTCGTTGGCGAGCCGCTCCACCTCGTGGCGCATCACCTTCAGCGTGGTGTCCGGCTCGACGGCTGTGACGTAGAAGAATCCGGCGTTCGCGCGGTCGGCATGCATCCCCGCCGCGACCGCGTAGGTGAGGTTCCGCTTGGTCCGGACCTCTTCGAAAAGCCGCTCGCTGAGGATGCCGAGGGCGACGCGCATCGCCGGGTAGTCGGGGTCGCTTCGCCCCGGTGCCACGAACATTCCCTGGACGTAGTTGGTCGGGAGCGCCCTCGACACCACCAGCACGTCGGCCGGTTTGGCGCGGTACGCTGCCGGGAGGCGGGCCGCGGAGCCGCGCGCGGGCAGCGCGCCGAAGGCGGCGGCAACGCGGGACTCGATGTCGGCGCGGTCCACGTTCCCCGCCACCACCAGCACCAGGTTCTCCTTGGTGAGCCGCTCCCGGTGCCAGCGCACGACGTCGTCCCGCACCAGGGCGCTGACCGCCTCGACGGTGCCTTCGGGTTCGACGGCGTAGGCGTGGCCGGCATAGAAGACGCTGTCGGCCAGGTGGTCGAGCTGCTCGTCGGGATCATCGGGCCGCTGGCGCAGGCCGTTCAGCGCCTGGCTCTGCACCTGGGCGAACTCGCTGTCGGGGAAGGTCGGGTGGAGCACCGCCTGGGTGAACAGGTCCCAGGTGTCGTTCCAGAAGTCCCGCACCCCCTGGACGCCGATGACGGTGTAGTCGTGCGTCGCCTGGGCGCCGATCACGGTCCCGGTCCGCGCCGAGAGCGCCGCGAAGGCGTCCCGCGAATACTTCTCGGTCCCGTGCGTCGCGAGCTGCCAGGTCAGCTGCTCGATCCCCGCGCGCTCCGCGGTCAGGTTGGCGCTGCCGCCGCGCAGGTAGAGGCGCAGCGCGATGACCTCATTGGCCGGAACCGACTTCAGGACGACCCGCACACCCGCCGCGGTGAACTCCGTGACGCCGGACTGCTGCGCGCCGGCGGACCCCGTCATGACCAGCATCGCTCCCGCCAGGACCAGTGTGCGCGGACTCATGGCACCGTCTCCCGGCCCAGCAGGGCCGCCGTGGTGAGATTGACCCGCGCCCGGTCCCGGGGACCGATGAGCACGCCGGTCACGTGGGGCTTGCCGACCAGGTAGCGGCCGGTGTAGGCGGCGAGGTCCGAGCGGGTGACCGCCTGCATGCGGGGCCGGTAGGTCATGTAGTAGTCAAGACCGGCCACCGACCACCAGAACCCGAGCGTGCCCGCGAAGCCGCTCGGCTGCTCGCGCTCGTAGATGCCTTCGACCATCACCTGGTTGTGGGCCGCGTCGAGCTGCGCCTGGGTCACGTAGTCGGAGTCGGCGAAGTGCTCGACCTCCTCGAGGATGGCGCGCTGGAGCGCGACCGCCTTGTCGGGGGTGGTCTGCGCCACGATCTGGATCGGGCCGGTGTGGTTCAGGGTGTAGTAGGAGATGTTGGCGCTGAAGGCGAGTCCCGATTCGACCAGCCGGCGGTGGAAGCGGCCCGTCTCGGTGTTGAGGATCGCCGAGAAGAGGTCGGCCGCGTAGGTCGACGCCGGATCACGCCCGACGCTGGGGCCTTGCCAGGCGATGTTCAGGGTCACCGAGTTGACCGGCTGCTCCACGATCACCGCCCGGGAGGCGGTGAGCGGCGGCGGGTCCGGCACCGGCGTCGCGAAAGGGTCCTCGCCGCGCGGCCAGTCGCCCAGGATCTGGTCGGCGAGCTGGAAGCCGCGCTCCGGCGTGACGTCCCCCGACAGGATGAGGGCCGAGTTGTTCGGCACGTAGTAGCGGCGCTGGATGGTCTGCATCTTCTCCTGGGTGGCCGAAGAGATCATGCCACGGTCGCCGATGACGTTCTTCCGGCTGAAGAACCCGGGGGACCACAACTCGTGGGTCACCGCCTGGAAGAGGTGGAAGAACGGGCTGGCCTCGTTGCGGTCGAATTCGCCGAGCACCACGGGCCGCTCCCGTTCCAGCTCCGCCTGCTGGAACAGCGGGAACCGGATCGCGTCTTCCATGAACTGGATGGCGGGCACCAGGGAGTCCACGCCGATCGTGAAGAAGTAGTTCACCCGCTCCTCGGATGTGGTGCCATTCCAGATGGCACCAAGCTGGCGGAGGCGGTCGAGGTAGCGCTCCTGGTCGGGAATGGTCCGGTTGGCCTTGAAGAACATGTGCTCGTAGAGGTGCGAGAGGCCGTTGAACTCCGGCGGCTCGGTCATCGAGCCATTGCGCACGTCCATCTCGACCGTGACGAGGGGCACGGCGTGGTTCTCGATCACGATGACGTCGAGGCCGTTGGCGAGGACGCGGTGGTGGATCGGCAGCGTGCTCTGCGCGGCGAGGGGCGCGGCCCACAGCAGCAGGGCGCAGGCCAGGTGACGAAGACGCATGTCGGCTCCTGAAACGGGGGCGGAGCCTGATAGAGTGCGGGCTGGACGAGGGCGCGTCAAGCGGGGCGCAACCCTCGCGCGCCGTCCCAGCGGCTGAGAGCCGCTGCTCGGCAAGGCGGCGGCTGATAGCCGCCTGGATCTGTTCTTCGTCGCTTTCAGCGACAGAGTCGAGCCGCGAGTCTCACTCGGGGGGGCTAGCCCGTGAGCTTCCTGGCGACCGCGCGCCCGATGAAGCGCAGCCGGTCGGGCCACGGCATGCGTCCCAGCGTGGCTTTCACCACGCCGCGCGTGAAGTACGTCTTGTGGGTGTAGTCGATCGCCGTGTCCACGACGATCGGCCGGCCGGAGGCCGTCACGTCGGTGACCCGCGCCAGCACCCCGGCGATCCCGGCATCGGTCTCCAGCTTCACGCACTCCACACCCAGGCCCGCACAGAGGGGAGTGAGGTCATAGTCGGGGAGGACACTCGCCGTCTTGCGGTTCATCGCCACGCTCTGGAACTGCGCGATCTGGGCCAGCTCGCGGTCGCGCAGGATGAAGAACGCCGCGCCCACGCCGAGGTGGGCGGCGGTAAGCAGCTCGAGGCCCGTCATGAGGAAGGCGCCGTCGCCGACCAGGGCCGCCACCGGGCAGTCGGGCCGGGCCAGCTTGGCGCCGATCGCGGCCGGCACCGCGTAGCCCATGCAGGAGTAGTCCACCGGCGCGAGGAACTTCCCCGGCTTGTCGAGACGCAGCATCTCCATCGCGAGGAAGGTCCCGTTGCCGCTGTCGGTGCAGTAGATGGTCTCGGGCCCCAGGCGCTCCTGGAGCGCACGCAGCAGGCGCCAGGGCGAGACGCGGACGCCGTCCTGGGTCTCCCATTCCGCCCGCACCACCTTGTGTCCGGCCTTCACCTGCGACCGCACCACCTCGGTGCGGGTACGCATCGGCATCGCCATCGCCAGCCGCGGGAGGATCTCGGCCGCGTCGGCGGTGATGGTGACGTCGGCCGGGAAGTTGCGCCCCACCACCGACGGGTCGATGTCGATGTGAATGAGCGGCCGCGGCGGCTGGACGCTGTAGCTCGCGGTCGCCACTTCGCCGAACTTGCAGCCGATGGCCAGCGTCGCGGCACAGGTCCTGGCGAGGTCCTGCACGAATGGCGGCGCCGCGGCGCCGAAGCCGGGCCACAGCGCCAGGGTGTTCGACTCCGGGAAGACGCCCTTTCCCTGGAAGGTCGTGCACACCGGCGCGCTGATCCGCTCGGCCAGGTCGAGCAGCGCCTCGCCCGCCCCGGCGGCGCCGAGGCCGGCGTAGATCAGCGTGCGCCGGGAGTTCTTGAGGATCATGACGGCCTGCTGAAAGGCCGCCTCCGAGGGCGCGATCTGTTTCCCGGGCGGCGGCACCACGAACGACGCGTCGTGCGTGGTGAGGTAGAGGTTCGCGGGGACCTCGACGAACACCGGTCCCGGTGCCCCGGCGCGCGCCAGCCGGCAGGCCCGCCGGATCTGGCCGTAGAGGTCCTCGCCCTTCTCGGGCCGGATCTGCGCCTTGGTGACGGGTTTCACCATCGCCATCTGGTCCACGTCGTGCAGCTGGAACGCCTTGTCGGTGTCGCGGCGGATCCCGCAGCCCAGCACCAGCATCGGCACGCTGTCCATGAACGCTTCGGCGATCCCGCTCATCGCGTGGGTGAGCCCCGCACCGGGGACCACGTTGGCGCACGCCATCTTCCCCGAGGCGCGCCAGACGGCGTCCGCCATGAACGACGCACTCTGCTCGTCGGTCACCAGCACCAGGCGCACGGCGGGCGTTTCCGCCAGCGCGTCGTACAGCTCGATGTTGTGCGTCCCCGGTATCCCGAACGCGAACGGGATGCCTTCGTCGGCCAGCGCGCGCGCCACGATCCGGCCGCCGGTCAGCGACATGCGTCGAGGCCTGCCACGGGAGAGCGTGGCGTCACGCGGTCCGCGCCTCGGGGGCGGCGAGCAGGGTTCGCGCATCCCGGCGCACACCCTCCGCCACCCGATCGGCCACCGCCATCACCGTGAGATAGGGGTTGATCTCCAGCGAATCGGGAAAGAGCGACGCGTCGGCGACGTAGAGCCAGGGCACGCCGTGCACCCGGCCCCAGGTGTCGGTGACGGAGTCCCGCGCCGTGCGGCCCATGCCGCATCCCCCCATCAGGTGGGCCGCCGAGACCGACACCCTGCCGGGGAGGAAATGCGACGCGCTGACCAGCTCGTCCACCCGGGCCGCGTCGCGCCGCTCGATGAGGGGCGGGTCCGCCGACGGCGCGTGGACCCGCAGCGCGCCGGCGCCGAAAAAGATCCTGGCCGCGGCGCGGGTGGCGCGCACCATCGCCTCGATGGTTTCGGCGGTGAAAGTGTAGTGCACCACCGGATTGCCGCCGGCGTCGACGGTGACCCGGTTCTGGGGAACGGCCTTGTCGCACGCCAGCACCAGGATCATCTGGAGCCGCGGGAAGGCGCGCATGAGCGCGCTGTGCGGCGCACCGAAGCCGGTGAGGTTCTTCGCGGTGGTGAAGGGGAAGTACATGCAGGTCTCGAGGACGTACCCGTCTTCCACCGCGCGATCGACGAAGAAGCTCTTGGGGTGCCCGACGTCGTTGGTGATGGGGCGCTCGTGCTCGCCGACCAGGATGTGCGCCGGGTGACAGGTGAAGCCGTGGCCGAGGCGCGGCAGGCGCGCCCCGAAGCCCGACCGCAGGAGCAGCGCGGGGGAGCCGATAGCGCTGCCCGCCAGGACCACCATCCGGGCGCGGACGGTGTGCTCGCCGGCCGACCAGGCCGACGGCAGCCCCTTGTCGCCCGGCTGTTTCGGCGACACCAGCACCGTGAGCGCGCGGTCCTCTCCGATCCGCCGCACGTCGGCGCGGGTCACCACCTCGACCCCGTTGCGCTCGGCGGCCGGAAGCTGCACGCGATGCGTCCCCAGCTTCGCCGCGTTGGGACAGCCGAGATTGCACAGCGACGAGCCGCGGCAGCCCCGGAGGTTGAGCGGGAACTGCTCGGCGTGCAAGCCGCTCGCGGCACAGCCCTCGACGAAGAGCCGGTTGTTGTCGTTGAGGAGGGCGGGTTCCAGCAGGTGGACGTTGTTCTGCGCCTTGTACTTCTGCGCGCGCGCCGCGAGGTCACTGTGGGTCAGTCCCGGCACGTTCCAGCCGGCGATCACGCGCTCGGGGACGACCAGCGACGTCCCGGTGTAGACCACGGTCGAACCGCCATAGGCGCGGCCGAAGGCCAGGGTCATGGTCCCGTCGGCGGTCAGGAATCCGCCGCCCTGCTCGTAGAGCGCGGCGGCCATCTCGATCTCCTGGCCCGTGAACTCCTCGTCGGCGAGCTTCGGCCCCTTCTCGAGGACCAGGATCCGCACGCCATCCCGGCACAGATCGCTCAGCGCCTGCGCCACCGTGCCGCCGCCGGCGCCGGAGCCCACGATGACGATGTCGTACGTCCGCTCACTCACCGCCGCGCCTCCCACCCCCGGCGATCGGCGCGGTAACCGATGGCGGCCGCCGTCCCGGGCCTGGCGTAGTACCCCAGGAAGACGAGGGTGCGCAGTCCCCAGACGCCCCGGCGCAGGAGCAGAAGGGGCGCGCTCGCCAGCCGGCCGAGAAACCGGGCGCGGCGAGCGGCGTCCAGGCCACTGAACCGCCGTCCCGTGGTGAGCAATGGAAGGTACTCGATGGCGTGGATCAGGATGCCGAGCTGGCGGTGGACCAAGGCCGGGCGCTGGGAGAGCAGCTGCTCGACGAGGCCTTCCAGCGCCATCCACTCCGACTCGCCCATGGTCGCGGCTTCGGGCACCACCGTCTGGGCGATGGCGCGGAAGGCCTGACGGACGGGCGGAAGGACGAGGCCGGGCATGGCCCGAAAGGTGCCGCGCGGCCGGGCACGCCGCCAGTCACATCGGCTGCCCCCGGCCCGTGCCCGCTGGTAGGCCGTTGCCTCACCCGCTAAGTTTTTCCCACTATGGGAACCGGTTCGAACCCGCGGCGCGTCGGGCGTGGCTTCACCTTGATCGAGCTGGTCATCGTCATCATGGTGATCGGGATTCTCGCGACCCTGGCGACGCCACGGTACCGGCAATCAGTGATGAAGGCCCAGGGTGCCGACGTCGCGACCCGCGTCGAGGCGATCAACGTGGCCCTCAAGGAGTACGAAGCCGATCATGATTCACTGCCGACCGGCACGGAGCCCATCGGCACGCCCTCCTGGCTCGCGGCCTACTCGACGCGCGATCTCTTTCACGGCCCGAGCGACATCACCTGGCAGTATTCGAAGGCATCGCCCCACGAGCGCGCCACGCTGATCATCGCGGCGGGTGCGGCGGACGATGCGCAGATCCTGCTCGCGGCGGCCTACGCGCTGGGTTCGATCGCCGTGACGCTGGGCGGCGGCAGTACCATCCTGGTGACGCTGACCGAATGACGAATCCCCCCTCCCCGCCCCCGCCGCCGCCGCAGCCGCCATCGGACCGCGAGAGAATGAAGAACGCGCTCCAGCAGCTGGTGCAGCAGACCGCGGAGAGCAAGGCGCAGACCCAGGCCGACGTCGCCCAGCAGGCGCAGCGAGGGCATCGCCAGGAGCGGACCCGGTACACCCAGGCCGCCGTGCTCCTCATCGTCCTGGTTGTTTCCCTGGTGCTCGCGATCCCGCACTGGGGGCATCCCTTCGCCCCGCCCGTCGGCGAGGTCGCCGATCAGCACGCGCGACGCGCCCTGCTCTTCGCTTCGTCGCTCGTGGACGCCTACCAGAAGCGCACTGGGGCGCTGCCCGGCACGCTGAGCCAGGTCGGCGTCGCTCTCCCCGGTATCGACTATGAGCACATTGGCGACACCTACTCGCTGGCCACGAGCGTCGAGGGCCGGACCATCTCCCTGAACCGCGGAGACGATCCGAGCCAGTTCCTGCACGCGCGGTAGACCGGACCCAGGCTGTCTCCTTCCGGTGCCCCGCATTGTCCTCAAGGGGTGACACACCGGCCACTTCCCATCAATCTAACATCTTTTGTCATAACGACTTACGGACTGGCACGCCCGATGCTCATATCGCAGGCATGAACACCATACGCTCGGTTGCACTCGTGCTCGCCCTGACGTTCGCGACGGCGGGCAGTCTCACCGCCCAGCGCCGCGGTAGCGGCGGATCCGGAAGCGACGGTCGGCGTACCCCCAGTGGCGGAGGGTCGTCCAGCGGCGGTAGCCGCGCCGGCTCCTCCAGCGGCCGCAGCAGCGGCTCGGGGAGCAGCGCCTCCAGTGGCAGTCGAGGCAGCAGCTCGGGGAGCAGCGCCAGCAGTGGCAGTGGCAGTGGCAGCGGCAGCTCGAGCGGCGCGACGGAAGCGCAGCGCGGCTCAGCGTCATCGGGCTCGACCACGTCGTCGACCACCCGTCGCAAGGGCAGTAAGATCGGCGCGATCCGCGACGCGGCCAACCACGCCGGCCGGTCGGGCGGCAGCGTGATCGTCGGGCCCGGCATCTGGATCGGTTCCTGCTGGGGCTGCGACTACTATGGATGGTACGGCGAGCGCTGGGGCCGGTATCACGGCGGCTGGTGGTACCCCACGCGCGACCGCTATCCGCGCACTCCCGACAACGAGCGCGACCCGGTTTACGGCCAGGGGTACGAGCCCTACCCGTACGCCGGCGCCGACAACGAGGCGTTCGTGATGCCGCACACCCGCGCGCGCCGCAGCTTTGGCGCGGTCTCCGGCCAGTTCTTCTCCGACGCGGGATCGACGACGCGTGCCGGGCGCTTCGGCATCGAGGGCGCCAGGGGACTGATCCGCGGCGAGGCGGAGTATTCCTACTATGCCGAGCCGGTGGCGGGCGGTACCGACCGCCTGCACACCTACCGCCTGGCGGCGGGGGTGCAGCCGCGGCTGGGCGACCATGCCTTCCTGGTCGGGACGATGGGCTTGCGCGGCGTGGTGCTGGACAACGGACGCAGTGCGGCGGGACCCGAGGGCGAGCTGGGCGTGCAGCTGCTACCGCGCCGGCCCTTCGGGATCAACGTGACGGGGCGGGCAGCCGCGTTGTCGTGGAACAGCCGCGACTACTTCGCGCTCCGCGAGCTCAACACCACGGGGTCGGTGTTCATCAGCCGGATGGAGCTCCAGGCCGGCTGGCACTGGCTGAAGGTCGGGTCGAATCCGGCGTTCGGCGGGCCGGTGGTCGGGATGCGCGTCTGGTTCTAGGCTAACGCCCGCCACCGCGCAGACGGTGCAGGCGGGTCGTGGGCCTCGGCTTCGAATCGTCGGGACGGGATGACGTGGGGTGCGGGTGCGGGGGCGAGGCGGCGAACCGGGGAGCCGGTGTGCCGCCCTGCCCCCTTCGCGCTTCCTTGGCCTTCGACCGCGCGCGATCGGCGGCCTTCTTCGCGCGATGCGCGGCCAGCCGCTCCGCCTGCGGAATCTCGAGTCGCTCGGCGGTCTTCTGGGTGTAGTCGAAGCCCGGCAGCGTCACCCGCGGCAGCCGCTTGCCGACGGCCCGTTCGATCGCCCCCAGCTCGGCCTCTTCATCCGGTGCCACGAAGGTGACGGCGTCTCCCGTCAGTTCGGCGCGCGCCGTGCGCCCGACCCGGTGGATGTAGTCGTCGGGCGCGCCGGGGACGTCGAAATTCACCACGTGCCCCAGCGCCTCGACGTCGATCCCGCGCGCCACGATGTCGGTCGCGACGAGAGCCCGGACCTTGCCGCTCTTGAAGCCGGCGAGCGCCTCGGTGCGCTGATTCTGGCTGCGGTTGCCGTGGATCTTCGCGTTCTCGATCCCGTGCTTGGTGAGGTAGTCGGAGAGGCGGTTGGCGCGGTGCTTGGTCCGCGTGAAGACGATCGCGTACTGCACCTGGTCGCGGCGGAATAGCTCCAGGAGCAGCGCCGACTTGAGCTCGCGCGCCACCGGGTAGACCGCCTGGGTGATCCCGACGGCCGGCGCCGACTTGCGCTCGAGATTGATCGTGGCGGGGTTGTGCAGCATTTCGCGCGTGAGCTTCGCGATCTCATCGGGCATCGTCGCGCTGAAGAACAGCGTCTGCCGCTTCGCGGGAATGTGCCTCAGCACGCGGCGGATGTCGGGGAGGAAGCCCATGTCGAGCATCCGGTCAGCCTCGTCCAGCACCAGGACTTCGAGCTTGTCGAGCTTGGCGTACGGCAGGCGAAAGTGGTCGAGGAGGCGTCCCGGCGTGGCGATGATGACGTCGACGCCGCTGCGGAAGGCGTGCTCCTGCGGCGACATGCCCACGCCGCCGTAGACCGGCGCACCGGTCACCGGGGTGTGCACGGCCAGCTCCTCGAGCGCCGCGTGGGTCTGGGCCGCCAGCTCGCGGGTCGGCGCGAGGATCAGCGCGCGGGTGGCGCCGCGCGGCTTGGCCATCAGCCGCTGGATGATCGGCAGCAGAAACGCCGCCGTCTTGCCGCTGCCGGTCATGGCGCAGGCGAGGACGTCGCGTCCTTCCATGCCCGGCGGGATCGCTTGTTCCTGGATCGGCGTGGGACGGGTGAAGCCGAGTTCCTTGACCGCTTTGAGCAGGCTCGCATGGAGCCCGAATGCGTTGAATGCCATGGGCAAAGGTAGACGGGCGCTGACCCCTTTGGTAGCGCCGGCTCTCAGCGCGCCGGCCCCACGAAGATCGCCTTGGGCAGCATCGCGTGGACCCCCAGCGTGCCGTCCACCAGCTGAGTGATGTCCACGTCCACCGCCACGCTGGTCAGCATGTACGCATCCTCGCGCGAGAGGTGCCGCTCGGCCACCAGGTAGTCGATCATCTCGCGCACCGCGAGCCGCGCGGCGACGGTCAGGTTCGAATCGATACCCATGGTGATGATGTGGGTCGGCGTCTCGGCGCGCGGCCAGCGCAGGTGCATGTCCTTGCGTACGATCAGCTGGAAGGTGCCGACCAGCGACGTCTCGAGCGCGGTGATGTCCACTTCGCCGTTCCCCTGACCCGCGTGCCCGTCCCCCGCCTCGAAGAGCGCGCCCGGCGCGTGCACCGGGATGTAGAGGATGGTGCCCGCGACCAGCTCGCGGTTGTCGAGGTTGCCGGCGTGGGTCCAGGGGGGCGCGCTGCTGATGCGGCCCGCCGAATCGGGGGGCGCCACGCCGAGGCTGCCGAAAAAGGGATGCAGCGGGATCTCGATCCCGTCGGCGAAGTGCGCCATCATGCGGCGCTCGTCGAGCGGGATGATCTTGGTCCGCGCGGTGGGGAAGTCATCGGGCAGGAAACCCGCGCCGGGCCGGAAGCCGTTGTAGGCGTACGGCACCGCGAGGCGCGCGCCGAGGATGCGGACTTCGAGCACGTCACCCGGCTCGGCACTCTCCACGAAGATCGGCCCGGTGAGGATGTGCCCGCCCGGCCCGTGGGTCGCGACCTGTGCGTAGATGTCGCGGAGCGCCTGCTCCACCTGCGCGGGCGGCACGCCGGCGGCCTCGAGGCGGGTGGGGCTCGAGGTGATGAGGGTATGGATCTCGACGGTGTCGCCCGATGCGACGCGCAGCACCGGCGCCGCCTTGGCGTCGTAGTAGCCCCAGGCGACGGTCTGCGGCGACGGCTCGAGGTGATGGAAGGCGGGGCGATTCTGCGCCGCGAGAAAGGACTGCGCGAGCAGGGTCATGGGTACCGCGGCCATCCACCCTCGGTGATTCTGCCGAACCATAGCTCCTCCCTATGTGGGCCGTTTACGGCCTGGTCTGCCGAGAGCGGGCTCTCAGCCCGCGGCCACTATTCTGCCGAGAGCGGGTTCTCAGCCCGCGCCGACGTCGCGCCGCAGCTTGACGCAACCGTACAGCGGGGGTCATCATCGACTCCCCATGCTCGTCATCCTGTTCGCCACCTACGGCGCCGTGTTCGTCGCCGAAATCGTGGGCGACAAGCTGCTGTACACGACCGGCGTGCTGGCGACGCGCTACCGTCCCGCGCCGATCATGCTGGGGATGGCGATCGCATTCATGGCCAAGATGGGCGTCGCAGTCGCCGTTGGCCAGGCGATCTCGCACCTGCCCCGCCTGCTGGTAGCGGCGATCACCACGCTGAGCTTCTGCGGCGTCGCCTGGACGCTGTGGAAGAAGCCCGTCGCCCCGGCGGGGACGATGGACGACCATACCACGGGCCGGGCCGCGGCGGTGTCGTTCGCGGCGATCTTCTTCTCCGAGTGGGGCGACGTGGGACAGATCACCGCGGCCACCATGGCCGCGCGCTTCGCCTCGCCGCTGGTGGTCTGGCTGGGCGCGGTGGGCGCCATGGTCACCAAGGGCATCCTGGCCGCGTCCCTCGGCGCCGGGCTGCGGCGGGGGATCCAGCGCCGTCTCTCGCCGCGGGTGATCCAGCTCGCCGGCGTCGCGATGCTGCTGGTCCTCGGCCTGCTCTCGGTGCTGGAGACGCTGCTGGAGCGACCCGGTTGACGGCCTCCTCCCCGGCGCGCAAGGCGGCGATCCGCTTCATCATCTGCCTGGGCATCGTCAGTCTCTTCGCCGACATGACGTACGAAGGGGCGTACAGCATCATCGGCCCCTTCTTCAAAGAGCTCGGCATGAGCGCGGCGCAGGTCGGGTTGATCTCGGGCGCCGGGGAGATGATCGCGGCGAGCCTGCGGTTCTTCTCCGGGCGCCTCGCCGACCGCACGCGCGCCTACTGGCCCATCGTCTTCCTGGGCTACGGCATCAACGTCCTCGTCATCCCGGCGCTCGCCTTCGTCGGCAACTGGCAGGCGGCGGCACTGCTGGTCGCCGCCGAGCGGACCGGGAAGGCGCTGCGCGGCCCGGCCCGCGACGTCCTGCTCTCCGAGGCCACCAAGGAAGTCGGCCACGGCTTCGGGTTCGGGGTACATACCGCGATGGACCAGACCGGTGCCGTGATCGGCCCGCTGCTGATGGCCTGGATGGTGCTGCGCATGCACCGCTTCGGGCCGGCGTTCCTGGTGCTCGCCATTCCCGCGGTGCTGGCGCTGGTGGCGCTGGTCGGCGCGCGCGCGGTGCATCCGGCCCGCGGCGCGCCCCCGCCGCCGCCGACCGCGCCGCAGCACTTGCCGAAGGTGTTCCGCCTCTACGTCCTGGCCTCGGGCCTGCTGGCGTGCGGATTCGTGGATTTCCCGCTGCTCGCCTATCACTTCCAGCGCACCAGCGTGGTCGCGCCCGAAGTGATCCCGTTGCTGTACGCGTTCGCGATGGGCATCACCGGCCTCGCGGCGCTGGTGCTGGGCCGGTTGTTCGACCGCCACGGCATCATCATCCTGGTGCTGGGCACCATCGTGTCGCTGCTCACGCTGCCGTTCGGCTTCCTGGGGGGCAGCGGGGGCGCGGTCGCCAGCGCCGCCTGCTGGGCGATCGGCCTCGGCGCGCAGGACGCGACGCTGCGCGCCGGCATCGCCCAGGTCGTCTCGATGAACAAGCGGGGCAGCGCCTTCGGGACGTTCAATGCGTTTTACGGCGTGATGTGGTTCGCCGGGAGCGTGGTGATGGGGCTGCTGTACGCTCACTCGCTCCTGGCGCTGGTGGTCTTCGGCATCGCCTGCCAGATCGCCGCGGCGCTGCTCTTCCTCTGGCTGCGCCGCCCGCTGGCAGCCGCCGTCGCCGCCGCGGCGTGAAGATGCCGCCCTCGCCGCGCCAACCGCCGTCGATGAGGTGACCTCACCCTCGGCCGCACTCACTGCCGCGCTGGCGGACCGCTACACCGTCGAGCGCGAGCTTGGCCGCGGCGGCATGGCGACCGTCTGGCTGGCGGACGACCGGAAGCACGAGCGCCAGGTCGCGATCAAGGTGCTCCATCCCGAGCTCGCCGCCTCGCTGGGCGCCGACCGGTTCCTGCGCGAGATCCGCATCGCCGCGCGGCTCAGCCACCCGCACATCCTGCCGCTGATCGACTCGGGCGAGGCCGGCGGTTTCCTCTACTATGTGACCCCGCACGTCCCCGACGGCTCGCTGCGCGACCGGCTCCAGCCGGGCGTGCGGCTTCCGCTCGCCGAGGCGCTCCGCATCGTGCGGGAGATCGGCGGCGCGCTCGACTACGCCCACCGCCAGGGGTTCGTCCATCGCGACGTGAAGCCCGACAACATCCTCTTCGCCGACGGCCACGCGGTGCTCACCGACTTCGGCATCGCGCGCGCCTGCGCCACCGTAGGGAGCGGGCCGGGGGGCGAGCCGGTGACCGAGGTCGGCATCGTCCTGGGGACGCCGGAGTACATGAGCCCCGAGCAGGCGGCGGGGGAGCAGGCGCTGGGCGGGGCAAGCGACGCCTACAGCCTGGCGTGCGTGGCGTACGAGATGCTGAGCGGCGAACCGCCGCTGCATGGAGAGGGCGCCCGCGCCACGATGGCCATGCAGGTCCACACGACGCCGCGGCCGCTGCGGGTGCTGCGCCCCGACATGCCGGCGCGCGTGGAACGGGTGCTGGCCCGGGCGCTCGCCAAGGATCCCGCCGAGCGGTTCGCCAGCGTGGCCGACCTGGTCGCCGCGATCGAAGCCGGGGACGCCGGCCCCGCGCCCGCGGCCTGGTCGGCGCGCAGCATCGCCGTCCTGCCCTTCATCAACGCCAGCCCCGACCCCGGCAACGAGTACCTCAGCGACGGGATCACCGACGAGCTGATTGACGCCCTCGCCAAGGTGGAGGGGCTGCGGGTCGCGTCGCGCACCTCGGTCTTCTCGCTCAAGGGGAAGCCCGGCGACGTGCGCGCGATCGGCGCGCTGCTCGGGGCATCGTGGGTGCTCGAGGGCACGGTGCGTCGGGCCGGCGCGCGGCTGCGGATCACGGCGCAGCTCACCTCCACCGAGGACGGCCAACTGCTCTGGTCCGAGCGCTTCGACCGCACGCTGGAGGACGTCTTCGCGATCCAGGAGGAGATCGCCCGGACCATCGTGGACACGCTGCGCGCCAGGGCGTTCGCCGACCTGGCGTCGCCCACGGCGCGGCGCCGCACGCCGAGCATCGCGGCCTACGGCCTCTACCTCAAGGGCCGGTATGCCTGGAACATGCGCACCCAGGCTGACCTGGCTGAGGCGATCCAGCTCTTCGAGCAGGCGATCGCGGAGGACGCGGAGTACGCGCAGGCCTGGACGGGCCTCGCCGATTCATATGCCCTCTCGCTCGACTACCGCAACGTGCCCGTGGCGGAAGGATTCGCGCGCGCCGAGGAGTACGCGCGGCGCGCGATCGCGCTCGACGACACGGTGGCGGAAGCGCATGCGTCGCTGGCGTGGAGCCTGTTCATCTACGACTGGGACTGGGAGGGGGCGCGCGCCGAGTTCCGGCGCGCCATCGCGCTGGACCCCGCCTACGCCACGGCCCGGCAGTGGTACTCGTTCTGGCTCACGGCCCACGGACATCGCGAGGAGTCGCTCGCCGAGATCCACCGGGCCCAGGAGCTGGACCCGGCGTCGGTCTCGATCCGGCGCAGCGTGGGCTGGGTCTACTTCTATGCCCGCCGCTACGACCAGGCGCGCCACCACCTCGAGCGGGCGGTCGCGATGAACCCCACCGCCGACGAGACCTACCGGGTGCTGGGGCTGGCCTGCGCCTTGGACGGCCAGTGGAACGAGGCCGAGCGCGCGCTGCGTGAGGCCGTCGCGCTATCGGAATCGGGGACCTACAACCGCGCGGCGCTGGGCTACGTCCTGGCGCAGTCCGGCAGGCGCGCCGACGCCGGCGCGGTGCTCGCCGAGCTGGAAGCGACCAGCAAGCACGACTACGTCTCGCCGGTCGCCTTCGCGACCGTCCACCTCGGGCTCGGGAACCTGGATGCCGCGCTCGACTGGATGGACCGCGCGTTGGCGGAGCGGCGCGGCTGGATGGCATACCTGCTGGTCAACCCGATCCTCGACCCGGTGCGCGGACATCCGCGCTTTGCGGCGCTGGTCGAGAAGGTGGGACTCCCGGCCCTCTCTTGATACCGGCCGCCCGGCGGCGGCATGTTGGCTCCGGCCCCGCACCCCGCGCCGGCCGCAGGAACGCCTTCCTCAGCCGGAGAAGTCATGCCGCGCGATCTGCCGCTCTCCAACGGCCGCCTGCTCGTGACCTTCGATCTCGAGTACCGGATCCGCGACATCTACTTCCCCCACGTCGGCAAGGACAACCACGCCAACGGCCACGCCTTCCGGTTCGGCGTCTGGGCCGGAGGCCGCTTCAGCTGGATGGGCGCCGAGTGGCAGCCGGCGATGCGCTACGCCTCCGAGGAGATGACGACCGAAGTGCAGGCCCGCCACGACGGGCTCGGCATCGAGCTGCTGTTCAACGACGCCGTGGACTTCTACGAGAACGTCCTGATCCGGCACGTGCGCGTCACCAACCTCGAGTCCAAGGCGCGCGACGTGCGGCTCTTCTTCCACCATGACTTCCACATCGGCGGCAACGAGGTCGGCGACACGGCGCTCTTTTCGCCGGGCCCCAAGGCGATCGTCCACTACAAGGACGACCGCTACTTCCTCATGAACTGCGCCACGGGCGGGATGACGGGGGTGCAACGGTGGGCCTGTGGCCTGAAGGAAATCTCGGGGCACGAGGGGACGTGGCGCGACGCCGAGGACGGCGAGCTGTCGGGCAACCCGATCGCGCAGGGCTCGGTGGACTCGGTCATCGGCGTCCCGCTCACCCTGGGCGCCGGCGCTTCGGCCGACGTGGACTACTGGATGGCCGCGGGTCGCGACTTCCGTGAAGTGGTGCAGATCGACGAGGTGGTGCGGGCCAAGACGCCGGCCGAGCTGCGCAAGCGCACCGGGAACTACTGGCGCCTCTGGGTCTCGCGCAATCGGCGCGACAGCGCCGACCTGCCGCCCCTCCTGATGGAGCGCTACCGGCAGAGCCTCCTCATCATCAAATCCCAGATCGACCACGAGGGGGCGATCATCGCGGCCAACGACACCGACATCCTCTCCTTCGCGCGCGACACCTACTCCTACATGTGGCCCCGCGACGGCGCCCTGGTCTCGGTGGCGCTGGCGCGCAGCGGCCACCCCGGTACGCCGTCGAAGTTCTTCGAGTTCTGCGCGCGGGTCATTTCGCCCAACGGCTTCCTGCGGCACAAGTACAACCCCGACGGCACCCTGGCATCGTCGTGGCATCCCTACGTCGAAAACGGACAAGCCGTCCTGCCGGTGCAGGAGGATGAGACGGCGCTGGTGATCTGGGCGCTATGGCACTACTTCGACCGCTACGAGCGGATCGAGGAGATGGCGCCCTTCTACCGGGCGCTGGTGACCCGTCCCGCCGACTTCCTGCTGCGCCACGTGGACCAGCAGACGGGGCTGCCCCTGCCCTCGCACGATCTCTGGGAAGAGCGGTGGGGTGTCCACACCTTCACCGTCGCCGCGGTGATCGCGGGGTTGCGCGCCGCAGCGCAGATGTCGGACGGCTTCGGCGAAGTGGCCCGCGCGGCCCGATACCGGGCCGGCGCGGACCGGATGCTGGAGGCGGCCCGCGTGATCCTGTGGAACCCGGCCGAGCAGCGCTTCGCCCGCATGGCCGCCCCGGGCCCGTCGGGCTACGTCCTCGACATGACCATCGACTCGAGCCTTTTCGGGCTGATCGAGTTCGACGTCCTGGCGGCCGACGACCCGCAGGCCGAATCGACCTTCACTCAGGTGGAGGATCGCCTCCTGGTGCGCACCGAGATCGGCGGTCTCGCCCGCTACGAGAACGACGCCTACTGGCAGGTGGAGCGGAGCGACCTGCGGAAGGTGCCCGGCAACCCCTGGTTCATCGCGACGCTCTGGCTGGCGCGGTACCATCTGCGCCGCGCCCGCTCGGCGGGGGACCTGGCGCGCGGGTTCGAGCTTATCGAATGGGCGGCGAAGCACGCCCTCCCCTCGGGCACCATGGCCGAGCAACTGCACCCCTACACCGGCGCGCCGCTCTCGGTGTCGCCGCTGACCTGGAGCCAGGCCGCCTACGTCAGCGCGGTGCGGGAGTACGTCGACCGTACCCGGCAACTCAACCCCTGCCCAGAGTGCGGACAGCCGATGCCCGTGAACCCTGCGCGGAAGCCCTGAGCTGAGCGCCGAGTCCGTCAGCAACCAACGGTTGGGGCGAAGTACTACAAGTGCTGTATAATTGGAATTGTCACTGCGGGCCGTGGTCATAAGGCGTTTTTCTCGCTGCGTGGCCCTGAAGCACAAACAGCTCAACTGCTAGTTAGGTGCCGCCTTGTTGCAATCGGGAGGTGTGCGGTGAGCGCAAGTAGCGTCGAAATCGCGCTGCACGCCATGCGACGACTGAATCTCAATGTTAGCGAGGCAAATCTTGAGATGATGGCGCGCGTCTTGGCCAAGCGCATCGAGCGCGACTTCATGCGGCCGCTATTGCCACCTTCGGATGACTCGCTGGCGGTTACCATCACCAGCCCAAAGACCGCAGCTTTGGCCTTTGACCGAGTCTATCGTATTCCCCACGCTCAGGATGCCGTTCCGTCAGAGCTTGGCTTCTACGGAGCGAGCATCGGCGAGCTCAACACCTGGGCTTTTACCCTCGCGGCATGGGCTGCCCGAGAGATTGGGCTTTGGACGCCGGAATTGCACAGTCTCCTGGAAAAGGTCGATGCATCTCCGGATGCACGAACGGCACTACGCGAGCTAGCAGAAAGTGTATCCTCCGTCGTTGGCAGACAGCCGACTCCGCTCTACAAAGACTCCGGAGCGCGAGACAAGGAGTTCCCGCCCGGGCCACAGCTGCTAGTACTCGCCGCCATATCTGATATGGCCTTGGTGGACGAGGCGGCAATTACCTGGCAGCAGGTGGTTGAGTTTCGCGAGGACTATGATGCAGTTACCAAGTATCGGCGCCTAGTCCGCTGGGTCGATGCCGAATTGGCGACGCGCTCCGCCGCGGAAGTTCAGGACGAGATCGCGCTTCGCCTCGACGACTATGACTTTGCCGTTCGCAAACACGGTCTCCAGGCGAGACTTGGCGCGCTGTCCTCGATCCTCGACCCGCGCTTCCTCGGGGCATCGTCGGCAGCCGTTGCGGCATCCGCACTTGCGGCGAGCCCTTTCTGGGCGATTCTCGCTGGAACCGTCCTGACCGTAGGAAAAGCCGCCGTCACCTTCAAGACGTCGCAGCTGGACGGAGAGGTCGACCTCCGAAAGACCAACGAGGTCGCCTATGTGTACGAAGTGCGCGAGCAGCTCGGCCAGTAGGGGGCGGCACCTAACACCATTAAGCAGTGCGCTGTCAAGAGGGCGTAGTTGATCTCGGCGGCGAGCGCAGCGCGCCGCTGCTTGTTGGGTCTTTCCTTCTTCATCCTGCCGCACGCTTCGAGCGGCGCCTGCCGGTCGTATCAGGTGAGCGTCCACACGAGGTGGCGGCCAAACACCATTATGGGCTCGCCCGCTCGGCGCCGTTGAGGCCGAGTGGTCGCCTCGCAGCGAGGCGGTCCCAGATACATCGTCGGCACAACGCCGGGCTTCCCAATCATGGTTGTGACCCTCCGTGCGGAGAGTCAGTTAGGCGGATGGGCTTGCCCGGCGTGGCCACTGCGCGTGTTTCCGATGACTCAGCTCTCGGCCCTTGAACTGCCCGTTGAAGTCCTGGTGCGTGGAGAGGACGTAGTAAACGATGCGTGCCAGCTCGAGCGCGACCAGGGTGCGGGCAGTCCGTACCGGCTTCTTGCGGGCCTTGGCCTTGAAGAAGGCACGGATCTCCGGGTTGTACTGCACCGCCCGGATGGCGGCGTGGCTCAGGGCCAGCTTCAGATAGCGGTTGCCGTCGCGACAGCACCGCCACTCCTCCCGTCTTGTCTGTATAACGGTATCCGTTATATTGATCCAATGGCCACGACCTCGCCCCGGTGATTGTTTCGTTTGCCGACACGGGCACCGAGGACGTGTTCAATCGTCGCGCCTCGAAGACAGCGCGACGGGTGTGTCCAGCGCAGTATCGGGTGTGCTTCCGCTGGACCGCCAACGGGCCGGAGACCGTCACGATCACGGACTATCACTAGGAGCAGATCATGGTTCGCATTCCAACGGATGGTCCGCCCACGCACCCCGGAGAGATGCTCCTTGAGGAGTTTCTCCGCCCGCTGAACGTCACCCAGCGGGAGCTTGCAACGCGCCTGGAGGTGTCGTACCCCCGTATCAATGAACTGATTCACGGAAAGCGGGCGCTTACGCCTGACACGGCGCTGCGGTTGGAACAGCTCTTGGGTATGCCGGCGCAGTTTTGGCTCAACCTCCAGCTCGGTTGGGATCTGTACCATGCCTCGCATGCCCCGTCCGCTCGGGCCATCAGGCGCATCAAGCCCTTGCGTCGCACGCGGCGTTCGCCAGCTGCTGCCTGACAACCGTTTGAAGCTGTCGCCGCGGCCCAGTACGGTGCTCATTGCGCCGGCCCGGGCGACCGCGGCGCTCAATCCGTTAGGCGCCAGCCCGTAGCCCTCGGTACCAGAACCCTACTTGATAGTTTCGTACAAATAGTACATATTGTACGTGCGCCAGAGGCGGCGCCCGTCGAGTTTGGAGCCTTGATACCCGCGTAAGACGTTACGCCGCAATGCAATAAGGCCAACTGTGCTCGACGTGCCCATCAATCCGCTGGACCAGGTAGGCCAACCTCCCACTGAGGCCCGAGCAGAACTCCGGGCCAAACAGTATGGGGAGCCACTCCGGCCGCAGCGAGAGGAAGGACGTTCATATGGCTATCAACCGTCTAGCTGCCAGCAAGGCAAGGGAGAAGTTCGCTGACGTTCTCGACGAGGTCTCGGTCAAGGGTGAGAGAATCGTTCTGCATCGTCACGGCAAGGCTGTCGCAGCCCTGATTTCGCCGGACGATTTGGAACTCCTGGAGGCCCTCGAGGATCGATACGACGTAGAAACCGTTCGCCAGGCATTGGCTGAATCGGATGAGCGCATCCCCTGGAGCAAGGTCAAGGAACGGCTCTCGTTGTAGTGAGGCGTCAGCGCATTCTCCTTCGCCAGAAAAGGGAAGGACATGGCTTACCGGATTCTCTTCACACCTCGCGCATTCCGCGATCTTGAGGCATTGCCTGACCGTGATCGCGAGAGAATCGCCAAGAGAATCGACGGACTCGCCAAGGAACCACGACCCTCCGGGGTCCAGAAGCTCGAGGGATCCGATGATGTTTACGGAATGCGCGTTGGCGACTATCGCGTCCTGTACACCATCTTGGATCGAGTCGTCACTGTTTCAATCGTGCGCGTCGCGCATCGCCGCGACATCTATCGCTAAGGGAAAGTGCGGCGCGCTTCCACTGACTTAGGAGTAGAAATGCCAATGGTCCTTACCGTTCTTGAAGCACGCGTCGCCGCGGGGCGCGAAGCAGATCTCCGGGCAGCATATCGGGACAGCGCCCAGGGCCCGTTCCCTCCCGGGCTCGTCAGCAGTTCCCTGTTGCGCCTGACGGCTGATCAGGCGGTGTGGCGCATCGCGACTCTTTGGGCTTCCTCCGAGGCGATGCGAGGCAAGGGTACACCGCGCGGAGTTCAGATATTCCAAGCCGCGGGCGCGCAACCGACGCTCAGCATTCTCGAGGTGGTCGATGAGCTCGCGCCGAACCGTAGCGCCGCCTGACCATGCGTTGAAGCTGTCGAGCGAAGAAAAGATGTCCCGAACCCGAACGGTGGGGAGCCGGCAATCGTGACGCTTCCGCGCCTCGCCCTCGCCGTCATCCTGCTTCGGCTGCTTCCGCACGATGCGATGGCCCAGGAACCGCAGCCCATTCTGCTCTGGCCCAACGGCGCCCCAGGGTCGGAAGGGAAGACCGCCGAAGAGTCCGTGAGACTCACCGAGCTGGGTGAGCACATCGTTTCGCGGGTCCACCACCCCTCCATCACACCCTACATTCCGGCTGCCACCACGGCGACGGGAGCTGCCGTGATCGTCATCCCCGGCGGCGGACATCGCGAACTCTGGATGGATCACGAAGGCTATCGGGTGGGACGGTGGCTGAGCGACCACGGCATCGCCGCGTTCGTACTGAAATATCGTTTGGCACGTGAGGACAGCTCCACCTACACGGTCGAGGGCCATGCGCTCGCCGATGTGCAGCGGGCGATCCGCCTGGTCCGCAGCCGAGCTTCCGCCTGGCGCGTCGCAACCGACAGGATCGGCGTGATGGGCTTCTCGGCCGGCGGAGAATTGGCCGCCCTGGCGGGCGCCCGGTATGACAGCGGGACGCAAAGTTCCCAAGATCCGGTGGACCGTGAAGGCTCCAAGCCTGCATTCATGGGCCTGATCTATCCGTCGATTCCGGGTGGCCTGAGTCTGTCGAGAGACACTCCGCCCGCCTTCCTCCTCTGTGGTGAAAACGACTCCCCCGCGATTTCCGAAGGTGTTGCGGGACTGTACACTGCGATCAGACATGCGGGTGGATCGGCCGAAATGCACGTCCTCGCCGGCGTCGGCCACGGCTTCGGCATTCGCGACAGCAACCCGCGCGCCGTGGCCAACTGGCCCTCGCTCTTCTACGACTGGCTCGATGCGCGCGGGATCCTGGTGAGCCGATCGGCCGGCGCGCCGATCACCTCGTACATGCGCCAGGGCATCGCAACCGCAAGACCCGTAGCCGTCTACTCCGTTGCTGAGCGGCAGAACGCGGCGCAGAGGGCGTTAGGGCTGGCCGCACCGCCGAGACTCGGAGCGTCGGTATCGCTGACGCCCAACGCCCCGCACGGTCGGGACGACGCCCATCTGTCGTTCTGGAAGCCGTCCTTTGTGCTCGGGACTTCCAGCGGTGGCGAGGCCGGTTTCAACTTCTGGGGCATCTACAACGAAGGCCATGTGAATGTGGGGTTCACGTCGGCGGCCGCGACGTCCTACCTTCTGGATTGCCGCCTGCTGTTGGCCGGAGACGTGACGTACAAGATCTATGGTGGTGAAAACGAAAGTCTTCGAGAGCACGGCCGGGCCGCCCTGATCGACAATCATTTCATGTTGGTGGTGCCGGCCTCCAACCCGGGCGACGTGATTTCCGTGGAGCTTTGGCCCACACCAGTGACGGAGACGATGGGTTTCCTTGGCTGCGATCTCAGTCCGCGGGAGAACTGAACGAGTCTCCCTTGATCCCCGCGCACCACAGCATGATGTTGGGGCCATGATCGTCCTTGCCGGTGACGTCGGCGGCACCAACGCACGCCTGGCCCTGGTGGATCTCGACGCCCGGCAAACGAAGGTGCTGCGCGTCGAGCACTATCCCAGCGGCGCGTATCCGGGCCTCGCGCCCATCGTGCACAAGTTTCTGGAGGGGACCGACGCGAAGCCCGAGCGCGCCTGCTTCGGCATCGCCGGACCGGTCGTGGACCAGCGTGTCCACACCTCCAACCTCTCCTGGACCATCGACGGCGCGGACCTCGCACGGGAAACGGGCATCCCGCGCACACTCCTGCTCAACGATTTCGCCGCGGTGGGATACGGCATCGCCCGGCTCGGCCCCGCCGACCTCGTCACCCTCCAGGAGGGCTCGGCGCTGGCGCGCGGCCCCATCGGGCTCATCGGGGCCGGCACCGGACTGGGCCACGGGTTCCTGCTCTGGGACCAGGGCAGCTACCGCGTGTACGCCTCCGAGGCCGGGCACACGACGTTCGCCGCCGGCAACGACCTCGAGGAGGGGCTGGTCCGGTTCCTGCGGGCGGAGTACGGTCACGTGTCGTGGGAGCGCGTGCTGTCGGGCCCCGGTCTCGCGCATCTCTACCGGTATCTCGCCACCAGCGGGTTCGCGCCGGAGCAACAGGCGGTGCGGGACGCGATGGCACACGAGGACCCGGCGGCCGTCGTGACGCACCATGCCCTGGCCGGATCCGATGCGCTGTGCGTCAAGGCGCTCGACATGTTCGTGTCGGCCTACGGCGCGCAGGCCGGCCACCTGGCGCTCACCATCGTCGCGACGGGCGGGATCTACGTCGCGGGCGGGATCGCGCCGCGCATCGCCGCGAAGTTGAAGGACGGCACCTTCATCTCGGCGTTCCGCGCCCAGGGCAGGCTCTCGGCCTTCGCCGCCAGCGTGCCGGTGCACCTGATCGTGCATCCCGACGTCGGCCTGCTGGGCGCGGCAGAAGCCGCATTCCAGCTCTAGTCGTACCTCAGCGCCACCACCGGATCCACCCCCGCGGCCCGGCGCGCCGGGAGCCAGCTCGCCAGCGCGGCGACGGCGACCAGCAGCGCCGCAACGCCCCCAAAGGTGAGGGGGTCGGTGGGCGCGACGCCAAACAGCACGCCGCGCAGGAAGCGCGTCGTCGCGTAGGCGCCGGCGAGCCCGATGAGGACGCCCGCGCCGGCGAGGCCGACGCCCCGCCCCACGATCATCCGCAACACGTTGGCGGTATTGGCGCCCAGGGCGATGCGCACGCCGATTTCGCGCTGCCGCTGGTTCACCAGGTAGGCGAGCAGGCCGTAGATCCCCAGTGCGCCCAGCAGCAGGCCGACGACGCCGAACATCCCGAGCAGCACCGTCAGCAGACGCGGCCGCGCCAGCGCCTCACCCACGACGTCGTCGAAGGTGAAGATGCTGGTGATCGTCTGGTCCTTGTCGATCGACCAGATCGCCTCCCGGATCTGGCGCGCCATCGTGAGCGGGTCGGCCCGGGTGCGCACCACCAGCGTCGTCTTCACCCGTGAGTTCTGCATGTTGTTGACGTAGACCGTCGGCCGAACCGGCTCGTCCATCGACGTCTGGTGGATGTCGTTGACTACGCCGACGATCTGCGGCGCGAAATCCTGGCCCTGGTTCAGCACGCTGCCGACCGCGTTCCCGGCGGGGAAGTACCGCTTCGCGAGCGTCTCGTTGACCACAACGGTGATCGGCGTGTGATCGTTCTCACCCGCGGTGAACTCCCGCCCCTCCCGCATCGTCGCCCCGATGGTGCGGAAGTATCCGTCGCTGATGTGCATGAACACCGCGGTCGGCGGCTGGTCGTTGGGCCCCAGCGCCATCCCCGGCGGCACGAAGCCGTGCGGCTCGCCGCTGCCGCGGAACGGCGCATTCTTGACGGCCCCCGCCGACAGAACGCCGGGCAGCGTCCGGACCCGGTCGATGACGGTGTGATAGTAGAGTTGGTAATTGTGCTGCCGCGCCGTGCTGATCGTGAAGTTGACGGCAACCAGGTGATCGGGCCGGAAACCGGGATCGACGTTCATCAGCGCGACGAAGCTGCGCGTCATGAGCCCCGCGCCCACCACCAGGACCACGGCGAGGGCGACCTCGGCGATGACCAGCGCGTTACGCAGGCGCTGGCCGCCACCCACCGTGCCGCGCCCCCCTTCCTTGAGGGTGCCCTGGAGCGGCGTGCCGCTGACGCGCAGGGCCGGCACCAGTCCGAACAGCAGCCCGGTGAGCACCGAGAGGCCGAGGGCGAAGGCCAGGACCGGCGCATCGAGCCTCACCTCGGTGGCGCGGGGGAGCTGTCCGGCGGCGAGCTTCAGGAGCAGTGTCACGCCCACCTTCGCGATCGCGACGCCCATGACTCCGCCGGCCAGCGAGAGGACCATGCTCTCGGTCAGCAGCTGGCGCACGATGCGGCCGCGGCCGGCGCCGAGCGCCGCGCGAATGGCGATCTCTCGCTCGCGGACCGCGCCGCGGGCCAAGAGGAGGCTCGCGACGTTCACGCACGCCATGAGCAGGACGAACGCGACCGCACCGAGCAGCACGTAGAGGCCGGTCTCGACCTTGCCGGTGATGGCATCGCGCAGCGGCGCGATGGTGACGCCGTCGTACACCGCGTTCTCGGGGTACTGCGCGGCCAGCCGCTTGGCGATCACGTCCAGCTCGGCCTGGGCGTCGGCAATCGTCTTGCCGTCCTTCACACGCGCGACGGCCTCGAGGACGCGCACCATGCGCAGATGCGGGATCGCATCGTCGGGGATGGTCGAATACGGCACGTACACATCCACCGGCTCGGCGGGAAAGAGGAATGAGGCCGGCATCACGCCGACCACCTGGTAGGGCGCGCCGTTCAGGGTGATCGTGGTGTTGACGGCCGCGCGCTGCGCACCAAACTGGCGCACCCAGAACCGGTGCGAGAGCACCACGACCTTGTCGTTTCCGCCGCGCACCATCTCGTCCTCGCGCGGCAGCCGGCCGGCCTCAGGCACCATGCCGAGGGCGCCGAAGAAACCCGGCGTGAAGAAGACCGCCCCGAGGCGCTCCGGCTCGCCCGCCCCGGTGAGATCGATGCCGCTTCCGCCGTCCTGCTGATAGAACCAGCCTCCGACGTCGGCGACGTTGCGCTTCTGCGCCCGCCAGTCGTCGAGATCGAGGTTCGACACGCCGCTCTGGAGCGCGTTGGCGGTCTGGTTCGCCGACCACACCCGCACCAGCTGCCCGGGATGCGGAAAGGGCAGCGGGCGCAGCAGCACGCCGTCCACCACCGAGAAGATCGCCGTATTGGCGCCGATGCCGAGGGCCAGGGTGGCGATCGCGGTGACGGTGAAGGCGGGCGCCGAGCGCAGGGTGCGCAGCGCGTAGACGAGGTCCTGGCGGAATTCACCCATGTAGTCCCTCCGCCGGCGGGCGGACTCGGTGTGGCGATCGAGATCGTTGAGGTAGCGGCGGGCGTCCTCGACGTCGCCGAATTCGCGCACCGCCCGCTCGCGAGCCGTGGCGGGGTCCGCGCCGGCGGCGACCAGCGCCTCGGTGCGGGCCTCGATATGGAAACGCAGCTCGTCGTCCACGTCGGCGCGGATGCGCCCACGGGAGCGGCGCGTGAACTGGAAGAGGCGGCGCATCACGCCGGCTCCAGCACCCGGAAGACGGCGGCGGCGTAGCGGCGCCAGGCCGATTCCTCCTCCCGCAGCTGCTGCCGGCCCCGCGCCGTCAGCTTGTAGTAACGGGCCCGGCGGTTGTTCTCCGAAACGCCCCACTCCGCGCTCACGGCGCCGGCGTGCTCGAGCCGGTGCAGCGCCTTGTAGAGGGGGGCGTCCTCGATGTCGAGGGTGCCATCGGTGCGCTCCCGGATCCAGCGGGTCACCGCGTAGCCGTGCATCGGCCCCCACGTGAGCGTCCGGAGAATCAGGACGTCGAGCGTTCCCTGAAGCAGGTCCATCGGCTGGCGAGCCATGAAACGTTCCTCCCCTTACCTGGTACGGTGAATGATGCAGGGGAGTTTCAGGGAGGACAAGGTCCGCAGAGAGTCACATTGGTTGCACGAGGGCCCGCAGCGCAGCAGGTTACAGTTCCTCCAGAGGAGCCTCCATGCCCATCGATCGCAGCGCCACCGACGCCCTCAAGACCAAGATCCGCGGACCGCTCATCCTTCCCGGGGAGCCCGGGTACGACGACGCTCGCTCGGTCTGGAACGGCATGATCGATCGGCGGCCGGGGGCGGTGGTGCGCTGCCTGGGCGTGGCGGACGTGGTGGCGTGCGTCGGCTTCGCGCGCGAAAAGGGGCTCACGCTCTCCATCAAGGGCGGCGGACACAACATCGCCGGGCTCGCCGTGAGCGACGACGGCCTGTTGCTGGACATGTCGCTGATGCGGGGGGTCTGGGTGGATCCGGCCTCGCGCACCGCGCAGGCCCAGGCCGGCTGCCTCCTGGGCGACGTGGACCGCGAGACGCAGCTCCACGGCCTGGCCGCGGTCCTGGGCTTCGTCTCGGCCACGGGGATCGCCGGCCTCACCCTGGGCGGCGGTTTCGGCTACCTCACGCCGCGCTTCGGCTGGACCTGCGACAACCTCGATGCCATCGACTGCGTCACCGCGGAGGGGCGCGTGGTCCGCGCCAGCGCGCGCGAGAACGCCGATCTCTTCTGGGGGATGCGCGGCGGCGGCGGAAACTTCGGCGTCGCGACCAGCTTCACGTTTCCCCTCTACCCCGTGGGACCGGAGATCGTCGGCGGCGCCGTGGCGTGGGCGGGCGAAGACACCGCGAAGGTGCTGGCGATGCATCGGGAGTTCATGGCCTCGGCCCCACCCGAGTGCGCCCTCGTCGCGGGCGTGCGCCTCGCGCCGCCGGCGCCGTGGCTGCCGAAGGAGATCCATGGCAAGCCGATCGTGGCCATCTTCGTCTGTGACACCGGCCCGGTGGCGGAGGCCGAGAAGCGCCTGGCGGCGATCAAGTCCTTCATGAAGCCGGTGGGCGACGTCTGCCAGCGCCGCAGCTACGTGTCGCAGCAGAGCCTGCTCGATGCGACCCAGCCCAAGGGCCGGCGCTATTACTGGAAGTCCGAGTACCTCGCCGCGCTGGGACCGGAGGTGCACGCCAAGGTCATGGAGCACGCGGCCCGCATCGCCTCACCCCACTCGGCGATCCTGCTCTTCCCCCTTTCCGGGGCGCTCAATACGCTGCCGGCGGACCACTGTCCGATGGGCAACCGCGACGCCCGCTGGGTGTTCAACGTCGCGGCCGCATGGGACCAGCCGGCCGACGACGCGAAGCACATCGAGTGGGCGCGTGCCGCCTGGCGCGACCTCCGCGGCTTCTCGACCGGCGGGACATACGTCAACTTCCTCAACCAAGAGGAGGGCGAGGAGCGGATCCGCGCCGCGTACGGCGGCAACCACGAGCGGCTGGTGGCGGTGAAGAAAGCGTGGGACCCCGGCAACCTGTTCAGCGCCAACAAGAATATCGCGCCCAGGTAGTGGGACCGGGGGACCGCGGCCGGTGTTTGTCGCGGGTGGACCGGCTCGCTTTATTGCAGCATGACCAGGCCGGCCAGCAGATCACCGCTCCCACCGCACGAGGACGCGTTGTCCATCGCGATGGACCGCGCGGTGGGCGCGCGGCCCATCGCCGGCAACCTGGTGCGCCACCATGCCGACAGCCCGGGCGCGCTCGCGGCGATGCTGGCGATGATCGCGGGCGCGCGGCGGCTCATCCACCTCGAGAACTACATCATCCGGGGCGACCGGACCGGCGCGCGGTTCGCCGATGCGCTGGTCGAGCGGGCGGCGGCCGGCGTGACGGTGCGGGTGCTCTACGATGGGGTCGGCAGCTTCTCCACGCCGGCGCGGTTCTGGCGCCGGCTCCAGGACGCCGGGATCGAGGTTCGCGCGTTCCACCGGCCCGTGCCGTGGCGGCCGATCGAGTTCTTCTCGCGCGATCACCGCAAGCTGATCACGGTGGACGGCGACCGGGCGATGCTGGGCGGGATGTGCATCGGCGCCGAGTGGGAAGGCGAGGTCGGGAACGGATCGCCCGCCTGGCGCGACACCACGGTCGCCGTCGAGGGGCCGGCGGTGCCGACCCTGGACCGCGCCTTCGGCGCCACCTGGCGGTTGGCGGGTGCGCCGCTCCCGGCGAGCGAGGATCCGGGCGACGTGGAGCCGCGAGGCCCGGGGAACGTCCGCGTGATCGCGGGCAGCCCGGGGCGCGTGCACATCTACCGCGCCGCGCAGCTCGTCTACGCCACGGCGGTGCAGCGCATCTGGGTGACCGACGCCTACCTGGTCGCGCCGCCCACCCTCCTCGCCGCGATCCTCGACGCCGCCCAGGGAGGCGTGGACGTGCGGATGCTGGTCCCCAGCACCAGCGACCTGCCGGTGCTGCGGACCTTCACGCGGATCGGTTACCGCGAGATGCTCCAGGCCGGCGTCCGCATCTTCGAGTGGCTGGGGCCGATGCTGCACGCCAAGACGATGGTGGTGGACCGCCGCTGGGCACGCGTCGGCTCGAGCAACCTGAACTACTCGAGTCTCCTCGCCAACTACGAGCTCGACATCCTGGTCGAATCCGACACGCTCTGCGACGAGCTGGCCGCGCAGTTCGAGCGCGACCTGGTGAACAGCCGCGAGGTGGTGCTGCACCAGCGCCGCTACCTGCGCACCGGCGTCGGGCAGCGGGTGGCCGATGCCGAGCGCCTGCCCCGGCCTCCGCGCTCCCGGTACGAGCGGCAGGTCCAGGCGGCGGTGACGCTGCGTCGCGTGGCGGGCGGGCTGCGGCGTCGACTGGCGGCGAGCGCAGCGGCCACCTTCACGGTGCTCGGCGTGCTGGCGCTCTTTTTTCCGCGGACCACCAGCGTCATGCTGGCCGTCATCGCGTTCCTGGCGGCGATCGGGATGGGGCGCTCGGCGTTACGCCGGCGGATACGACCTGATGCGGAACCCGACGAAGCGTCCGCACCGGTCCAACGGATCGCTACGGGGACTCAGCTGCCGACGTAGTCAATGGTGATGCGGATCACGTGCCACGTGGGCGACATCGGGTCCGATGCCGTCCGCTCACCGCCAGGGGCTGGAGCCGGAAGGTCGGCGACGCGAATCGCCGCGCCGGGACCGCTCTGGACGTCGAGCACGCCTACGCCGGCGACACCGAGCCGGAGGACACCGGCCGGTGGGGGTGCGGGGTTCGCCGTATCGGCGTGGAAGGCGACCGAGGAAGCGGGCGCCGAGACGAAGGCGGCGACCCGGATGCCGGCGGGCCGCTGCGCGACAGCCTCGCGGGCCGCGAAGGGGGCGGCCGCGAACAGCGCAGCCAGCGCGAGGGCACGGAGGCCCTGCCCCCAGCGGTTGCGCCATTTCCAGGCGCCGGCAATCCGATACGACAAGGTCGTTGCCATCGAGACAAAGGTCGGTCCCGGCGGCATTCGGAAGCATCAGTGAAATGGGCGTTCGGCTCCACGAAATGTGGAGCGACGCCTGTAGGGCAAACCCGACAGAGAGTGATGGGATGAGTTCTCCGACCGTGCGCGAGCTGCGCGAGGACGAGCTGCGGGCCGCCGCCGCCCTGCTGGGACGCGGCATGCGCGACAACCCGCTCCACCTCCGTGCCTTCGGCGCCGATCCTGACCGGCGCGAAGCGGCGCTCACCCGTTTCTTTCGGCCGGTGCTGCGCCAGCACTTCGCGAACGCCGCCATCCTGGGCGGATTCCAGGGCGGCGAGCTGGTGGGCGTGTGCAGCATGGCCCCGCCCGGCCGCTGCCAGCCGTCGATCCTCGAGAAGATCCGGATCGTTCCCGCGGTGGTGCGTGGCAACCCGCTGTCCACGGTGCGCGCCGTCCTGGCGTGGACGGGGAGCTGGGCGCGACGCGATCCGCCGGAGCCGCACTGGCACCTGGGGCCGGTGGCGGTGGAGCGCCGCCTCCAGCGGCAGGGCATCGGCGGCGCGCTGCTGCGCGCTTTCTGCGACGCGATGGACCGGGGTCGCTTCGTCGCCTGGCTGGAAACGGACAAGCGGGAGAACGTGGGGTTCTACGAGCGCTACGGCTTCGTGACGGCCGCCGAGGAGCCGGTGCTGGGGGTGCCGAACTGGTTCATGCTTCGCCGGCCGGCGCCGGAACGTCCGGCGGCCTAGACCCAGGCCCGCGCGCGAAACGCCCGCAGCGCGTCGACAAACCGCCCCATCTCCTCCGGCACGCCTAACGACACACGGCTGTAGGCGAGCATCGGCGGGAAGGGGCGGCCCACCAGGAACCCGGCCTCGCGCATCCGCGCGATGTATTGCGTCAGGTCACCGCCGATGCGGTGCATGATGAAGTTGGTGTGGCTCGGCAGCCGGGCCAGGCCCAGCTCGTCCAGCGCGCGCACCAGGATGTCGCGGGCCGCGCGGTTGGAGGCCAGGGTGCGCTCGTGGAAGGCGTCGTCGCCGAGCGAGGCGCGGCCCGCCGCCAGCGCGAGCTCATTGGCGTTGTTGCCGCAGGACCAGAGGCGCAGGCGCAGGATGGTCGAGGGCTGCGCGAGGGCGTAGCCCAGCCGCATCCCCGCCATGGCGTGAATCTTCGAGAAGGTCCGCACCACCATCACGTTCGCCCGCGAGGCGATCCAGGGCACCGCGCTCCGGTAGCGCGGGTCCTCGGCGAACTCGAAGTACGCCTCGTCGATGATGAAGGTGGTGCGCTCGTCCGACGACGCGATCCAGGCGTCGACCTCGTCGCAGGGTGTCACCGTGCCGGTCGGGTTGTTGGGGTTGCACACGAAGACCAGCGCCGGTCCCGCGCCGGCGGCGGTGCGCATGCGCTCGAGGTCGTGGGCGCCGTCGGCGCGCAGCGGCACGGCGGCGAGGCGCCGTCCCGCGGCGGTCGCGTACTTCGCGACGTCCTCGAAGGTCGGCTCGGCGATCACCACCGTCGTGTCGGGCGAGGTGGCCTGCACCGCCATCTGGAGGATCTCGGTCGAGCCGGTGCCGAGCTGGATCTGCTCGGCGGTGACGCCGTGCTTCGCCGCCAGGGCGTCGATCAGGTCGAGGCGGGCCTGGCGGGGATAGCGGTTGGCCTCACCGAGGTCCTCCAGGATCGCGCGCCGCGCCAGGGGCGAGAGGCCCAAGGGGTTCTCGTTCGAGTTGAGCCGCACCGGACCGGCGGCGAGTGGCCGCACGGCGCCGGTCGGGCCGGGCCGCGCCGCGCCGCTCGCGCATCCGGGCAGGGTGAGCAGTCCGCCGCCGGCCGCGCCGAATGCCAGGCTGGTGCCGAGGAATCGCCGTCGCTCCATGAGATGTCTCCGCGCAGGTGCCGACGTGGTGCGGGCCGACACTCAAAGGGAGACTACGGCGCGTTGGGAGTCAAGGCGCGCCGGGCCTCACCGTCCGCGCAGGAGACGCTCGGCGTCACCGACGGAACGCGCCTGGTCGGCCATCCTGGCGAGCGCCGCCACGTGCTGCGCGATGCTCGGCTCGGCGCGCATCGCCGCCATCGGCAGGCGTCGCGCCGTCACGCGAATCTCCGGCGTCGCCGGGTGCGACAGGGCGAGCGACTGCGCCACCAACAGGCGCTGATTGTCGTCCAGCGGGCTCGCGGGATCGTAGCGCGTGTCGTCGACCGTCGTGGTGTCGACGTGGTCGGGCACGTCGGTGCGGACGCCGCCGACCAGGCCGGCGAACGACGCGGCGAGCGGCGTCCGGTCTCCCAGGGCCGGCACCAGCGGAATGGCGAAGATGTCGGCCAATGACCGGATGAGCGAGCAGTGATTGAACGGCGTGTCCACGACGCCGCGCGCGATCCGGGGCGAGATCAGCAGCGCGGGAACGCGCAGGCCGAGCATCCGGAAGTCGACGCAGGGATCGTTCGAGGGTTTGCCGTCCGGGGGAATCGTGGGCCCGGGATGCACGTGATCGAAGATCCCGCCGTGCTCGTCGAAGAGCACGAGCAGCAGGATCCGCTCCCACGCGGGGCTCCGCCGCACCGCGTTGTAGATGGTCGCGAGCAGGTTGTTCGCGCGCCGGAAGTCGGCGCCCGGGTTGGGATGCATGTCGTTCTGGCCGTTGCCGCGCCACGCCGGCTCGACGAAGGCGTAATTGGGCAGCCGCGCCGAGCCGGCGCGCAGGTCGTCCAGCAGCGAGTCGAACGGCACGAAGTCGTTGCGCGGATCGGGGTTCAACTTGTGGACCGGTGCCAGCGCGCGCGACTGCGACAGCTGGTGCTCGTAGATGGTCCAGCGCAGGCCGTGCTCCTCGAGCCACGCGAAGACCGTGGTCGGCGTGTAATAGGCGTCGCCGATGGTATGCCAGATGACTTCTCCGGTCGACGGGCTCTTCGCCATGCCGGCCGAGGTGCCCGCGTGGAAGAAGAGGCGGTTCGGCCAGGTCGGCCCCGGCACGGCGCTGAACCAGGACGCGCACAAACCGAACTCGGCCGCCAGGGTGTGGAAGGCCGGCAGCTCGCCGGGCCCGAAGCAGCGCATGATGCGTTCGGGCGCCACCGGCGTGCGGCGCCGGAAGTTCGCGATGAAGCCGCTCGCATTGACCTGCGCCGGCGTCACCGGCCCCGCTTGTTGCGTCCCCGTCAGCTGCTCGGCCACGTCGGCCGGCTCGTGCCCGCAGTCGTGATCGAAATCCTGTCCGAAGATGCCCCGCGTGGCGGGCCACTCGACACCGGTCTCCGGGTCCCGGTTAACCGGCACCGGCGCCGCGGGAGTGGGGCGCAGGCCGCGCGGACCGTCGAGAGTGAAGCCGAGGATGTGGTCGAACGAGCGGTTCTCGAACATGACCGCGATGACATGCTCGATCGGACCGGGCATCGCATCTCCTCCGCCAAGAAACGGGTGTACCGGGTGTGCGGAGAAAGAAACCGATCGGGGAGGAGGGCGTAATCCTGAAATGGTTTCAGCCGGTTGCGCGCTACCGGAGCTCGCGGCTGACGGCCCGGCCTGACGGCGGCGGGGAGAGCGGCGTGTAGGCCGCCGATAGTCGCGGACCGAGCCAGCGCGCCACCACCTCGCTGCCGGCGCGCGAGTAGTGGCCGCCCTGCTGAAACCACTCTTCCTGTTTCACCGCGGCCGGCTGGTCGCGGAAGGCATCGCCCACGTCGAGGACCGGCACGGCGAGCCGCGCGAGGTCGGCGCGCAGCGGCGCGTAGACCGGCACACCGCCGGCGCGGATCCGGGTGACCGACCGGTCATCGGGGAGCAGTAACACTACCGGCACCTCGCCGTGGGCGCGCGCCTCGCGAGCGAACGCCTCACACACGCGCAGCTGAAGGCGGTACGCCTCCGACCGATCGTTGAAGATCCCCCGGCGCACCAGGCGGCCGGGGTCGAGGGAGCCGCGCTTGAGGCGTATCCAGGCCGCCGTCGCCAACCGCACCGTCGCCGACCAGTCGTAGAGCGGGTCCTCGTAGACCGCCGGCTCGTACCAGGTGTCAAGCGTCCCGAGATCCCGGATGTCCCGGGGCCGGCCGAGGTACCGGCGATAATCCGCCTCGCGCCGGATCGGCGGCGGCACCACGCGCAACGAGTCGCCGGGGCCGACAAGCAGGCGCGGCTTGGTGAACGCCGGCACCTGCGTGGTCCAGAACTGGCGATAGACGCTCACCAGGCGATTGAGATCGTCGGGGATGAAGCCGAGGACGACGACCTGGGGATGCAGCGCGTGTCCCTCCAACCGGTAACGCAGGTACGCCTGGTCGTCGCCGTAGCCACGCACGCCGTAGTTGAGGACTTCGATCGCCGGGAAGCGGGCCTCGATCTGCCCGGCCCACGCATCCTCTTCCGGCAGCTCGCTTCCATACACGAAGGAATCGCCGAAGGCCGCGACCCGCAGCACGCCAGGTGAGGACACCGTGTCGTACTCGCGCGCGCTGCGGAGGTTCTGCGCGTTGAGATGGTGGAAGCCGAGACGGTAGCCGACGGTGTAGCGCCAGCCCAGGACGGTGTCCAGCTCGTACTGGGTCTCCTGCTCGCCCAGGCGGGCCTCGATACCCTGCTGGAGCACACGGTAGAGGGCCGGCGTGCGCTGGATCGGGCGGTCGAGTCGCGGGTTGAGCAGGGCGATCGCGGCGTACGATGCCAGCTCGAGGATCACGACGAAGAGGCCCGCGCGGCCGAGGGCGGCCTGGACGCGCGCCCGCACGGGCGAGGAGACGCCGGTCTTCCCGGTCACGCGTGGGAGATAGCGCCCGCCGGCCCGCGGCGCCACGCGGGCCCGAGTCCTCGTCTTCCAGCGGCTGACAGCCGCTGCTCGGCTCTACCGCTGAAGCGGCAAGGCATCCAGATTGAATCAGGTCGGTCGTGGGGTGGCTCGATGACAACGGCTTCGCGGAAAGGACGCGGTGACTTGTGCCTGATGAGAAGCGTTATCGCCTGGTGACACGGAGCGACTTCGACGGCCTGGTGTGCGCCGTGCTGCTCAAGAGCCGGGGCATGATCGACGAAATCCTCTTCGCGCACCCCAAGGACGTGCAGGACGGAAAGGTCGAGATCACCGACCGGGACATCACGACCAACCTGCCGTATTCGCCGAAGGCCCACCTGGTCTTCGACCACCACGAAAGCGAAACGGTGCGCATCGGCGGCGGGAAGGCCGCGAATCTCGTCCTGGTGCCGGATGCGCCGTCCGCGGCCCGGGTGGTCTACACGCACCTTGGCGGAAAGAGCGCCTTTCCAGGCATCTCGGACACCATGATGGCCGCGGTCGACAAGGCGGACTCGGCGCAGTTCACCAAGGAGGAGGTGCTCAATCCGCAGGGCTGGGTGCTGCTCGGCTTCCTGATGGATTCACGCACCGGCCTCGGGCGCTTCAAGACCTTCGGCGTGTCGAACTACAAGCTGATGCTGGAGATGATCGACAGCTGCCGGGATCACGACGTCGACGCCATCCTGGAGCTGCCGAACGTGGCGGAGCGGGTAGAGCTGTACCGCGCGCACCAGGAGCCCTTCCAGACGCAGCTCCAGCGATGCACCACGGTCCACAAGAACCTCGTCGTGGCCGACCTGCGGAACGAGGAGACCATCTTCGCCGGCAACCGGTTCGTGATCTACGCGATGTACCCGGCGACCAACATCTCGATGCACTTGATGTGGGGACTGAAGAAACAGAACACCGTCTTCGCGATGGGGAAATCGATTATCAACCGGTCGTCGAAGACCGACATCGGGCAGCTCGCACTGCGCTACGGCGGCGGCGGCCATGCGGCCGCGGGGACCTGCCAGGTGAGCAACGATCGCGCGGCCGCGGTCCAGGACGAACTCATCAAGGAAATCACGACCGACGGCTGAGCGCCTTCAGCTGCCGTAGCAGCGGGCTGCGCCCCCGCCGCCCGGGCCCCTTCCGGGCACGCGCACCGGCTGCGGCAACACCGCCGGATCCCTCGGCCACATGTTGTCGCTGAGGTCCCGGTCCGGGAATCGGCACCCCGGGTCGAGAATGATCCGCTCGATCCGCCGCGGACCAAAGGTCAGGTAGGCCTGGAAGGTGCGGCTCCCGCCAAACCACACATCCACGGGCCAGGTCACGATGGCCGTGACGCTGTCCACCATCACCGCGTTGCGCATCGGCCGGATGGCGGGCCCCGCCGGCGCGAACTTCACCTTGAGCACCACGGGTGACGGCATCTGGCCGTCCTGGCGCACCGTCACGCTGGGGCGCGGGCCGGTGGTGGTCGCCGCGGCGATCGAGCCGTTCACCGACTCGGTCGTGAACAGCCAGTAGTACCAGAACCAGCCGAGGTCGCGGTTGAGCGCGTTGCTCATGAAGAAGGCGTAGTCCCACGGCGAGGGATGCTTGAAGCGCCACGCATGGGCGTACTCACTCATAGCGCGCCACACCGCCGTGTCGCCCACCACGCCGCCCAGCATCGAGAGCATCATCGGCGCCTTGGTGTAGGCCTGGAAGGTGTACAGCGGCCCACCGTAGTTGGCGTCCCACATCAGCGGGGCCTCGCGCTCGTCGCCGCTGGTGCGGCCGTAGGACTGCCCGGTGTTGTCGAGGTTGGCCGGCTGTCCCTGCCGGTCCTGGCGCGACAGGACGTTCATGTACTGGTTGAATCCCTCGTCCATGAAGCCGTACCAGGTTTCGTTCACGCCGACCATCATCGGCCACCACTGGTGGCCGGTCTCGTGGTCCGACGCGTTCGCGCTCGACATGATGAAGCCCGGATACTCCATCCCGTCTTCGGGCCCGTCGACGATGGTGAGCTGGGGGAAGGCGTAGGGCATCCAGAGCCGCGAGTAGAACTCCAGCGCGTGGCGCACCACGGGCCCCGCCTGCGCGTAGCCCTGGGCGTGACCGGGGAGGTAGAAGATCTGGATGGGGACCGCTCGGCCGCCGGGAAGCGTCGCGCGGGACACATCCCAGACGAACTGGCTGGATGTTGCCCAGGCGAAGTCGGCCACCGAGTCGGCGACGAAGTGCCAGCGGAGCCGGTCGCCCGCGGCGGTGGAGCGGCCGGGTCCCCGCTCGCCGGCGCCGACGATGCCGCGCGTCGAGTCCGACTCGAGCGCGTGCGCAAGCCGCTCGCGGGCGGTGGCGGTGAGGACCTCGTCGGGGTTCTGGAGCGTGCCGCTGGCGCCGACGATCCACCCCGCGGGCATGTCGAGCGTCACGTCGAAGCGGCCGAAGTTGTTGTAGAACTCCGAACGGCCGAGGTAGGGGTCGGTATCCCACCCGCCCTCGCGCAGATCGTCGTAGACGGCGACGCGCGGATACCACTGGGCCACCTGGTAGAGGCTGTCGGCCCAGCGTCCCATGCGGTTGCCGCGCACGCTGTCGGCGCGCGGCACCCGGAAACTCCACTCCGCCTCGAGGGTGCAGCTGCTGTGCGCCGCGATCGGCGTGGGGAGCGTCACGCGCGCCGACGTCTGGGTGATGTCGTAGGCGGCCAGCCGCACCGGCTGGGCGCCCTGCGCTCCGCGGCCGAACCGCAGCGGCGGCGGGTGGAGGTCGACCGCCTCGCCGTTCACCACGAGCCTGGTGACCAGCATGCCGCCGGTGATCTCGGTGACCGTTTGCGATCGCGGGACGTTGGGCGCGAAGAGGTTCTGGTCGAGGCGCAGCTGCACGCTGGTCATCGCCGAGTCGCTGTTGTTGCGGATCACCACCGTCTCCCGCCCGGTGATCGTCGCGCTCGCCGAGTCGAAGCGGGCCTGGATCGTGTACTCGGTGGCGGTCTGCCAGTAGTTGCGGCCGGGCCGGCCGGTCGAGTCGCGCGTGCCGGCGGCGAAGGCGCGGCGGATCATGTTGGTCAGGGGGATGTCGCGCCGCACAGCGCGGGGCGGGCGGGGTGCCGCCGTCGAGGATTGCGCGGAGCCCGTCGAGACGCCGGCAGTCAGGGCCGCCAGCGACAGGGCAACGATCGAACGAGCGTACATGAAAGCTCCATGGACGGTGGGTTGGCAGCATCGGATATTGCCAGACCGCAACGAAACGGGCAACCGTCCGGCCCCGGACGCCGGGTCCCACAAACGCGCAGTTGCCGGTTGGTCCCAACACCGGGTGCGTCGCGCCAAGTTATTCATCAGCGCGAGGTTGGCGCCGCGCGGCCGTCCGGCACGGCTCTTGCCTTTTCATCGGTCGAACATCATCAGGATGACGCTCGTGCGCCGCACCAGCTTCGCCTTTCTCGTTATCGCCGGCGTCGCGCCGGCCGCCCTCGCCGCGCAGTCGGCGCCGGCCGACACCGCGCCGGTGGACTTCACGATCCGCGACCAGCGCGATCAGCCCTTCTCGCTCAGCCAGCTGCGCGGCCACGTGGTGGTCATCACCAGCGGTGATCGCACCGGGAATCGCTACATCCGCGCCTGGTCCGACGCCGTCCGGGCCCGATTCGACTCCGATTCGGCGACGGGCGTGTGGGTCCAGGGCCACGCCCATCTGGCGGGAATCCCGTTCTTCCTCAAGGGCTACGTCCGCGGCCGCTTCGACCGCGGCCCGAGCGCCGGGCGTGTGCTGCTCGACTGGAACGGCACGCTGGCCCGGCGATTCGGCTATCAGCCGGACGTCGCCAACGTGTACGTCTTCGACCGCCGCGGCGCGCTGCGCCACCACCTCGCGGGCACCGGCTCCCCGGAGGCCACGGCCGCGCTCGCGGGCGAGCTGGCTCGCCTGGTGGCCGAGCCGTGAGCGCGGGTGCGATGATGGGCGGCGTGCTGACCGACATCCGCCTGGCGGCGCGCTCGCTGGTCAAGCACCGCGGCGTGACCCTGCTGGCCGTGCTGTGCCTGGCCCTGGGCATCGGCATCAATACCACGACCTATACCGCGGCGAAGGGGATGGCGCTGCACCCGCTGCCCCGCGCGATCCGGGAGCCGGGACGGCTGATGACCGTTTCCGAGCTGCCCGCGAGCGGGCAGGTGAGTTACTCCCACATCGCGCCCGCGACGCTCGCCGACTGGCGCGCCGCATCGCGCGTCTTCGAGGACCTGGCGGGATCGGTATGGTGGGGCGTCAACCTGACCGGGGAGCACGAGCCGGAGAACGTCTTCGGGTACCGCGTCACCGCTAATTTCTTCAGCATCCTGGGCTCGCGGCCGCTCCTGGGCCGCACCATCCAGCCGGGCGAGGACCAGGCCGGCCACGCCGGCGTCGTGGTGCTGAGCCACGGCCTGTGGCTGCGGCGCTTCGCGGGCGACAGCACCGTCGTGGGCCGTACGGTCGATCTCAACGGCGTCGGCTACACCGTGATCGGCGTGATGCCGAGGGACTGGGTGTTCCCGGCCGGCGCCGCGCTGTGGGTGCCTCTCGAGCTGACGCCCGTCCAGGCCCTGGGTCGCGAGGATCGGATGCTCAGCGCGTTCGGCCGGCTGCGTCGCGGCTTCACCGGGCGGGACGCGGCGGCGGAAGCCACCGCCTTCGGCGCCCGCTGGGCGGCCGCCTTCCCGGCGTCCCACGCCGAGTGGAGCGCGTGGACCGAGCCGTTGGAGTTCTCGGTCGGCCGCGGGCCGCGCCCGTACATGCTGCTGATGCTGGTGGGCGTGGGTTTCGTGGTGCTCATCGTGTGCGCCAATGTCGCCAACCTGCTGCTGGTGCGCGCCGTCGGCCGCACGCGCGAGATCGCGGTACGCGTCGCGTTAGGCGCCGGGCGGGCCCGCATCGCGCGCCAGCTGCTGATCGAAAGCGGCGTGCTGGCCCTCGTGGGCGGCGCCCTCGGGCTGTGGCTTGCCCAGTGGGGCATCGAGCTCTTCGCCTTGTCGATACCTGCCGAGCTGCGCCCGCTGGTGATCGGCGAGTCGATCGCGGGCGTGGACGGTGCCGTCGCGCTCTACGCGCTCGGCATCACGCTGCTGACCGGCCTGCTCTTCGGGCTGGCGCCCTTGCGCCAGGCGTTTCGCGTGGACGTGCAGCAGGCGCTCAAGGAAGGAAGCCGCGGCGGCGGCCCGGGCCGGCACCGGCTCCGCGGCGGACTGGTGGTGGCCGAAACGGCTCTCGCGCTCATGCTCCTCGTCGCCGCCGGACTGATGGTCCAGAGTTTCGTGCGGCTGATGAACGCGGACCTCGGCTTTTCGCCCGGGCAGGTGATGACGCTGCGCCTGACGCTCCCGCCGGCGCGCTACGCCGGCGACAGCGCGGTGGCGCGCTTCTACGGCCGTCTGCTCGACGACGTCGCGGTGGTGCCGGGCGTGGAGGCGGCCGCGGTGACGTCGATACTCCCGATGTCCTGGTCCGAGTCCACCCGCCGCCTGTCCGTCGAGGGCCGGCCGGCGGAGCGACCGGGCCGGGAACCGGAGGCGGGGTACCGCGTCGTGTCGCCGGGGTTCTTCGGCGCGCTGCGCGTGCCGTTCGCGAGCGGCCGCCCCTTCACCGCGGCGGACGACGACGCCCACCCGCGGGTCGCGATCGTGAGCCACTCGCTCGCCCGGCGCCTGTGGCCCGGCGGCGGCGCGCTCGGCGCGCGCCTCCGGATCGGGAACGACAGCATCGCCTGGGAGGTGGTCGGCGTCGCGGCCGACGTGCAGCACAACGCGCTGGTCACCGACGAGCCGACCGTCGCCGTCTACGTGCCGCTGCGCCAGGCCCCGCGCCCGACGATGTCGCTGGTGGTGCGCACGCCGGCCGATCCGGCCGGCGTCACGGCGCCGGTTCGGCGCGCCATCGCCGCGCTCGATCCGGATCTCGCGCCCGCCGACGTCCTGCCCTACCCGCGGGTGGTGGCCCTGGCGCGCTCGCCCCATCGCGCCACGGCCCAGCTGATGGCGGCGTTCGCCGGGTTCGCCGTGTTCCTGGCGGCGGTGGGGATCTACGGCGTGATGGCCACCTCGGTGGCGGAGCGCACCCACGAGATCGGCGTGCGCGCCGCGCTGGGGGCGGCGGGCGGCGACGTGGTGCGCCTGATCGTGAGCGACGCGATGCGCCTCGCCGGCCTCGGCCTGCTGATCGGCACCGCCGCGGCGCTCGGACTCGCCCGGACGCTGCGCGCGCTGCTCTTCGGCGTCGGTCCGGCGGATCCGCCCACCTACGCGGGCGTGGTGCTGCTGCTGGGCGGGGTCGCCCTCGCCGCCAGCTACCTGCCGGCGCGACGCGCGGCCCGGCTCGATCCGATGGTGGCGCTGCGGGGAGACTGACGGGCGATCAGGGCCTGGGCGGTGCCGCCATCAACCGCGCGACGACCACCGCGACGCGCTTCGCTTCGACGGGCAGTGATCGCAGGTCGGCCGTTTCGCGCACCGTGTGATCGTCGCTGCCCATCAAGCCAACGCCGTCCACCGCCATCTCCACGAGGCCCGCCGTGAACGCGATGTCGGCGGCGCCGGCGCGCGCGGGGTCCGCCGCCGCCATCGGTCCACCGCCGGTGTCGCGGCTCGCCTGGTCGAAGAGCGCCAGCAGCCGCCGGTTGCCGTCGGTCGGCGCGAAGGGCGGGTAGCCGTCGTCGAAGGTGATGTCGGCGCCGGTGCGCGGATAGTGACGCGCCACGATCCGGCGCATCGTGGCCTCGGCCTGGGTGAGCTGCTCCGGCGTGAGGGTCCGGATGTCGCCCGCCACCACCGCGCTTTCGGCCACCACGTTGGTCTTGCCGAAGGCGGTGCCGCGGTTCTGCTGGGCGTCGAAGGTGGTGGCGGTGCCGCCGACGATCGTGCCGGGGCTGAAGGTCAGGTTCGGCGCGCCGGCGAGCGAGTCGTGGAACGCCGCGAGGATGCGCGCCGCCTCGTAGATCGCCCCGCTCCCCACGTCGGGACGGAAGATCTGCGACGAATGCGCGGCGACGCCCGAGGTGCGCAGGATCCACCCGCTCGAGCCGCGCCGGCCGATGACGGCGGTCCGCGGATCGCCGGGGCCGTCCTCGAAGCCGATCGCGACATCGGCCCACTCGGCGGCGGCGACGATGTCGCTGCGGGCGAGGGACAGAGGGCGTCCCGAGCTCTCCTCGTCGCCGTGGAGCACGACGGTGATCTGCGCCTGGTCGAGAAGGCCCGCCTGCTTGAGGCCGCGCAGGGCGAGCAGCATCACGACGTCGCCGCCCTTCATGTCGATGGAGCCGGGCCCGCGCGCGGTGGAATCGCTGAGCCGCTCCCAGCGCTGGAAGGGACCGTCGGCTTCGAAAACCGTGTCGAGGTGGCCGATGAAGAGGATGCGGGGCCCGGTGCCGCGGCCGTGGTACTCGGCGATGAGATGTCCCGCGCGGCCGAAGGCGGCGCCGTCCACCCAGCGGGTGGTGAAGCCGAGCCGCTCGAACTCGGCCTGAAAGAGCCGGCCCACGGCGCGGACGCCATCGAAGTTCATCGTGCCGCTGTTGATGTTCACCGCGCGCTCGAGCGTGGCGAGCGCATCGGGGACGCCGGCGTCGATGGCGGCGCTCATCCGGCGCTCGGCGGGGGTCAGCTGCTGCGCGGCGGCGGTATTGATGAACAGTGCCGGCAGGGCCAGCGCGACGATGGCAGGAAGGCGCATCGCGAAGCGTACCTGCCTATCGGCCTCTCCGCCACACGTTGTTCGCCCCGATCGCAAGCAAGGTGAGAGGGCCGATCATAGAGCGAGGGTCATGTGGTGCAGCACAAACGACTGCCCCGCAACGTGAAGCGCATCGGGTTCGGTTCCCCAGGTCACGAACCCCGTGCGCTCGTAAAGCGCCAGCGCACCCGGCGCGGCCGACGACACGCACAGATTGACGCTCGTGACCCCGTCCAGGGCTCGCGCGAACACCACCGCCGCCGCGAGCAGCGCACGACCGACGCCATTCCCGCGCCGCTCCGGCGCCACGTACATCCCCCAGATCCAGGCGCGGTGAGCGACTTTCAGCGACCGATCGCGATACACGCCCACCGTGCCGATCAGGTGGGGATCGAGGGCGCCGAGGATGGCCTGGTTGGGCCGTTCGATCGTCACCCGAACCCGCGCGAGGGAGGATGCGTCATCATCGTCGACGGACGCGCTGAAGGCGTGGGGGTCCCGGTCGAGCGCCGCGCGGCGCAGAGCGACAAAGGCCTCCGCATCCTCGAGGGTCAGAGCACGGATCACGGGAGGCATCGCGCGATCGCAGTTCCGGGCTAGAGGGAATCGGGCGGCGGAAGCGTGGTGCGCAGGATCTCCTCGACGCCGAGGTGCCGCTGCTCCAGCAGCGCCTTCCAGTGGAGCATGGCGCGCTGGTACGCGGGAGGGGCGACCGAGGCATTCCCGCTATCGGCGCCGACATACTCGGCGTACCCCTCCCGCTTCCACCAGGGAAGGCGCCACACGGCCAGCAAGCCGATGCGACGCTGGACCAGGGTGTGCGTGATCTCATGCGCGAGAATGCCGACCGCCGGCGCGCGCCGCCCGTCGAAGTGGACGATGTCGAGGCTCGTCCAGTCGAGTGTGGGGACGAGAATGGAGTTGCGAATCTCGACGTTGCGCGCGATGGCGCGGCGATACGGTCCGTTCAGCAGTGCCCAGAGCACGGGTGAGTTCACGATGAAGACCCGATGCCTCACCGACGGGTCGTTGAGGGCTGCGCGACTGATCTTCTCGCGCACGGCCAGCGCCAGCGTCTCGGCACGCGCCGGAAGCGGCGTGCGGGAATAGAAGGTGATCCCGGAAGAGGTCAGCGAATGCGAGAACAGCGGTTCCGGGAACGCCAGCAGGAGAATGTAGACGACGGCCGCGGCGGCCATCGCCACGACCGCCCTACGAAGCTGGTTGCGCATGGCCATGGACTCCTGTTCAGGACAAGTGGTCCCTGCCCGCATTCGCCGCAATCTCTAATAGAGGCAGGATCCGGCGGACGCCATACCTCGGCTTGAAACGACGCCGAGACGACCCGTCCGCTCTGGTGGCGGCGCCGTTCCCGGCGCATATGTAGCAGGATGATCTTCCGGAGTGCCTACCCCGACGTCGTGATCCCCGACGTCGCGTTGCACCACCTGGTGCTGGCGGGTGCCGCCGCGCTGGGCGACAAGCCCGCGCTGATCGATGGGCCCAGCGGCCGGGTCCTGACGTACGCGCAGCTCGCGGCTGGAGTCGGGCGCGTCGCCGCGAGCCTGTCGGCGCGGGGCTTCGGCAAGGGCGACGTGCTCGGGCTCCTCGCCCCCAACAGCCCCGAGTTTGCGCTGGCGTTCTACGGTGCGGTGTCGGTCGGTGGGATCGTAACCACCGTCAGCCCGCTCGCGACGGAGCACGACATCGCGCAGCAGCTCCGTGACGCGGGCGCGCGCTTCCTGGTCACGGTCGGGCCGCTGCTCGATCGGGCCGCGGCCGCCGCCGCCGCGGCCGGCATCGAGGAAATCTTCGTCTTCGACGAGGCGCCGGGCGCCACGCCGTTCGCCTCGCTGCTGGCGTCGGACGGGCCCGCGCCCGATGTGACGATCGATCCGGCGACCGATCTCGCCGTGCTGCCCTACTCCAGCGGCACCACCGGGCTCTGCAAAGGGGTGATGCTCACCCATCGCAACCTGGTGGCGAACCTGGCCCAAACCGTGGGCCACTGGAACGTGGGGGCGGGCGACCGGGTCATCGCGGTGATGCCGTTCTTTCACATCTACGGCATGAACGTCATCATGAATCTCGGGCTCTGGGGCGGCGCGACGCTGGTGACGATGCCGAGGTTCGAGCTCGAGGGATTCCTGGGCCTGCTCGAGAAACACCGGGTGACCGTCGCCTTCGTCGCGCCACCCGTCGTGCTGGCCCTCGCCAAGCATCCGTCCGTCGACCGCTACGATCTCACCAGCCTGCGCGCAATCAAGTGCGGTGCGGCGCCGCTCGACGCCGCGCTCCAGGACGCCTGCATCGCCCGGCTCGGCTGCGGCGTGAAGCAGGGCTACGGGATGACCGAGTCGAGCCCCGTGACCCACGCCACGTCGACCGAGCCCGGGAAGTCGAAGTCCGGCACGGTGGGCCCGCTGGTGCCGAACACCGAGTGCCGGATCGTGGACGTCGGCACGGGCGCCGACGTGGGACCCGGCCAGGACGGCGAGCTGCTGGTCCGGGGCCCACAGGTCATGATCGGATACTTGAACCAGCCGGCCGCCACCGCGGCGACCCTCGACGCCGACGGGTGGCTCCACACCGGCGACATCGGCCGGGTGGACGAAGACGGCTACTTCTCGGTGGTGGACCGGCTGAAGGAGCTGATCAAGTACAAGGGCTACCAGGTGCCGCCCGCGGAGTTGGAGGCATTACTGCTCACGCATCCCGCCGTGAGTGACGCGGCGGTCATCGGCGTGAGCGACGCGGAGGCGGGCGAGATCCCGAAGGCGTTCGTGGTCCTGAAGAAGGAGGTCACACCCGAGGAGCTGATGGCGTTCGTGGCCGAGCGGGTCGCGCCGTACAAGCGCATCCGGGCGGTGGAAGTAATCGACGCGATTCCCAAGTCACCCTCGGGCAAGATCCTCCGGCGGATATTGAAGGAGCGCGGCAGGGCCCCCGGCGCTCACTGATCGAGCCAGGCGCTGTGGCATTCATCGGATGAACGTCCTGGCGTACTTCACGATGAGTGCGCGAGCCTGCGACCGGGGAAGCTCGGGGGACGCAGGCAGCAGGCGCGCCCGGTCGATGTTCAGCTGGTCGTTGTACACGATGTAGAGGTCGTGACCCTCGGAGAACTGGTAGTGGACCCGCACGTTGCCGACCACCAGCCGACCGGCATGGTTGTATTGAAGCAAGGCCTCGGCGGAGAGCCGAGTGTTCCACGCCGCCAGGACCCTGGCCCGGGCGACGTCGGCGTTCAGCCGCTCACCGCGGGAGGAAAAGCTCACGCGATTCAGCTGGTACTCGCCCCCGATGGTGAGATGGGGAGACAGGCTCCAGGTCGGTGAACAATCGATGAACACCTGCTTGCCATCGTAGAAGCTGCCGACGTCGGTCAGCAGGGTGTAGCCGAAGCGCGCCCCGGTCGGTGACACCAGGTAGAACTCCCCCTGTTGATAGAGGTGGCGCCCCGCCGGGATGCTGACGGACGACGACAGGGCGAGCGGGGCCTGGAGGTCCTCGTCGTGGCCCCGCCAGGCGATCCAGCCGTGGAGTCCCGAGGCCAGGCCGAAATCCACGTAGGGATAGAGCTCGCCCGAGTCGATCTGACCGTCGCGGTTGCGCCGGTAGACATAGCCGAAAAACGACGGCTGGAGCGATGCCCCCGACGGGCTGATCCAGTTGTAGTCCAGCTCGAGGGAGGCCTGGGTGTAGTCCTGGTGTGATTCAAACCCGAGGCCCGGCTGGAACTCGGGCCCCGACCACTTCACGGCGGCGAAGTAGATCCATCCCTGAGAGGACTGCCGCGCCCACAGGAGCCGGGCCTGCGCCGCGCGAAGACCCGCACCGGCCTGATCGTCGAAACTCTGCGCCCACTGGCCGGTGAGGTAGTCTCTTCCAAACACATTGATCTGGGCGTCGGTCCCGTACACCACGTTGTGGTGGGCCGCCCCGATCCGGCTGGTGACGATGCCGCCCACGTAGGAGCCGGGGTTGAGGATGCGATGGCGGAGCCGCACGACGCCGACGTTGACACCGGCCCCGCCGGAATCGGCGGCGACCTGCAAGTCCATCGCTCCGATGTCGAGCGGACCGGCGCGACCGACGACGCGGGCTCCGCCGTAGAGCCGCTGGGGCGTCCCGTTGGCGGCGAGACCAATCTGGCGACTGTAGAAGAGGCGGCTCCCATCTCCCGCACTCGAGGTGTTGAAGGCGAAGCTGCCGGCCCGCTCCAGGAAGAACTGGCGCTTCTCGGGGAAGAAGAGCGAGAAGCGGCTGAGATTCACCTGCTGGTTGTCGGCTTCGACCTGCGCGAAATCGGTGTTGGCCGTGACGTCGAGGGTCAGGTGGTCGTTGAGGCCGTACTTGAGGTCGCCGCCCAGGGTCGCGCGGTGATCCCGATCGGCGGTGTATCCGGTGCCGGCGGCGGTGAGCCGCGCCGCGCGATCGAGTCGCCCGAGCAGGTAGGGAGTGAGGTACACCGGCGAGTGCCGCTCGAGTCCCTCGAAGACGATCTTCTGCGCCACCGACGCCCGCCACAGGGCGTTGGCCCTGGTCGGCGACAACGCGGGATAGGTGGCCCACTCGTTCTTCCTGGCGGACACCCGCAGGACGATGACGCCCATCGTGGCCGCCCCGTTCTCCGAACGGAATCGCAGGGACGAGAAGGGAATCCGCATCTCGCAATACCACCCCCGTCCATCTCGGGTGGTGACGGCGTCCCAGTAGGTGTTCCAGTCGCCGCTGACGTTCGCGCCGTCGTCGGTCATGTCGTAGTCGGACCGGGCTCCCGTCGGAGTCACCAGAAAGCCGACCCCGGTACGGTTGTCGTTGTAAGTGTCGAGCATGATGCGGAACCGGTCGTCCGGTCCCACCCGGTCGCGACCCAGGGTCGTGCCCTGGATGTCCGATGGATCGGAGACGAAGAAGCGGGCGGACGCATAGAGGTACTTGTCGTCATAGGCGAGCCGCACCTCGCTGCTGTCGCTGGGGTGCTTCCCGGCGACGGGGAGAAAGGTGGTCAGCGGCAGCGGGGCGACCGCCTGCCACGCCGGCTCGTCGGCCCGCCCGTCGAGGGTGATCGGTCCCGTCAGCCGCGCGATCCGCACCGGCTCCTGGGCGACGCCACGGGACGTGAAGGCGGCGGCGCAGAGCAGGAGCGAGGCGAGCCTGGGGCCGAGTCGTCGACTCACGGGTGGGCGGTCGGGGGCAGCAATCCGTTGAGGCGGAGGTACGTGGCGGTCACCGCGTAGTGATCCGCCCAGTCGCCCGCCAGAATCAGGATCGCGCTCGCCCGGGTGATCGGCGATCCGTAGAACGACACCGTCCCATCGAGGCCGTCGTCGTTGAGGGTGGCGAGCGCGCTGGAACAGAACGCGAACGACTCGCGGAGGCGGCTGACCAGCAGGGCCTTGGCCGCGGTCGCCGGCAGCGGCGCGTGTTGCGGCGCCGCCGCCCCGCCGATCAGGGCGCACATCGTCTCGTTGAAGTCCGCCAGGTGCGCCAGGTGCTGGCCGAAGCTCATGTGCCCGGGCGTCGGCTTGTAGGCGTACTTGTCGGCCGGCATCGCCGTCGCGGTCGCCACCAGGTTGCGCTCCGCGGTCTGCAACTGGTTGCGGAGGGCGTCCGCGACGGGGCTCGGTGAGGGCGAGGGCGCCAACGAGCCGGAGAACATGATGCCGGAGAGGGCAATCCAACCGAGCCAGGAGTGCATGAGAACCGCCGGGTGAAGGGTGACTCCGATGCTACCGGCCAGTGCGCAACCGGGGGGACGCGGGACGGTGCCGGACTCGTGACGGATTGTTACGAGGTTGTGAAGGCATCCGAAGGCGCTGTATGACGCCGAGTTCGCCGCTAGCTTTCGGGCGGGAGGTGCGGAGCATGGGTTCTGCGATCAGCGGCGCGTTGCGCGGGGGCCCGCGGCGGCGTCTCCTCGCGTTGGCGTTGCTGCTGGCGCTCAGCCTGAGCCTCGGAGCGGGATTGGCGCTCCAGGCCATCCAGACGTCGCGGCACTACCGGCAGACGGCCGAGCGGGCGCTCGAGGACTATGCGGGGTTCGCGGCGTTCATTCTGGCGTCACGCACCTATCGGCAGCTCGGCGGAGCGGTGGTCGAGACGTTCACGGCGTGGCCCGCGTCCGGCGTTCCCGCGGCGGCCCCGCACGGCACGACCTGTTCGAACGGGAATGTGATGTTCGAGCGTCGTCCCGGCAGCGACGCGCTCCGCACCGCGGGCGCTCCATTCGCGCCGGAGGCGCAGGCATTTCTCCGCGACACGCTGCGCAACGCCATGCCGCTCCTGGCGGAGGCGGGGTGGCGGTTCCGTTTCATCGCGAGTCCGTCGGCGACCGCTGACGGCTGGTTCATCACCTCGTACCGGAGTCCCTCTGGCGGCTACGGCCTCCGCGGCTTCACCGCCTGTCTCGGCGGGGACGCCTCGTCCTTCCGGCAGGTCATGCTGACCGAGCGGGCGCTTCCCCCGGCGGTGACGGGGAATCTGCCCGCCGATTCGATGTACGCGGTGAGGGTCGCATCGGGGCGCGGCCGGCCCCTCTACGTATCGCCGATCGCGTACCGCTCGCCGTATCAGGGCACCGCCCGGCTGGGAACCGAATTCGGCGATCTCTTGCTGCGACTCGATCTCCGCGCCGACCTCGCCAACCGTCTCGTCATCGGCGGCATCCCCTCGTCACCGACGCCGCTCGCCCTGGGGCTCCTGGGACTCAGCACCCTGCTGGTGGTCACGGCGCTGCTCCAGCTGCGCCGGGAGTACGAGCTGATCGGCATCCGGTCGGACTTCATCTCCAACGTCTCGCACGAGCTGCGCACGCCGCTGTCGCAGATCCTGATCTTCACGGAGCTGCTCAAGCTGGGGCGACTGCGGTCGAAGGCGGAACGGGACCGTTCGCTCGACATCATCGATCAGGAAACCCGCCGCCTCATTCGCCTGGTCGAGAATGTCCTCCAGTTCTCGCGGTCGGGGGCGGCCCGCCGGCCGCTCGAGTGTGAGCGGCTGGCCCTCGCGACGCCGGTACACGAGACCGTCGACGCCTTCCGTCCCCTGGCGTCGGCGCGGGGGGCCACACTGCGCGCCGAGATTCCGGCCCACATGTCGGTGCGCGCCGACCGCAGCGCGCTGCGGCAGATCCTCCTCAACCTGCTGGACAACGCCGTGAAGTACGGACCGCGCGGACAGACCGTCAGCATCCACGCGCAGTCGACCGACGGACATACCCGGATCACCGTGGACGACCAGGGGCCGGGGATTCCGCTCGAAGACCGCGAGCGGGTGTGGCAGGGGTACTATCGCCTCCAGCGCGAATCCGATTCCGCCGTTGCGGGGAGCGGCATCGGGCTCGCCGTGGTGCGGTCGCTGGCGACGGAGATGAACGGGCGCACCTGGGTCGAAGACGCGGTGGGCGGAGGCGCACGCCTGGTGGTGGAATTGGCGTCCGGCGACGGCGGGGCCTCATGAGGCGCGTGCTGCTGGTGGAAGACAATCCCGACCTGGCCTTCGGCCTTCGGACCTCGCTCGAGGTCGAGGGCTACGAGGTGCTGCATGCCGAGACGGGCGGCAGCGGCCTGGCGCTGGCCCGGGACTCGGCACCCGATCTCATCGTGCTCGATCTCATGCTGCCCGGGATGAGCGGCTACGAGGTGTTGCGGCGCCTCCGACAGGCGCTTCACGCGGCGCCGGTCCTGATCATGACCGCCAAAGGGGAGGAAGCCGACAAGGTCCAGGGTTTCCGGCTGGGTGCCGACGACTACGTGGTCAAGCCCGTCGGCGTGCTGGAGTTCCTGGCCCGGGTCGAGGCGCTGCTGCGCCGCGCCAACCCGACCACCGCCGGCCACCGGTATCAGTTCGGCGATCTCGAGATCGATGGCGATCGGCGGACGGTGGTCGTGGGGGGCGCTGAAGTGGACCTCAGCCCGCTGGAGTTCGACCTGCTGCACATCCTGGCACAGCGGCGCAACAGCTTCGTCACGCGGGCCGAGCTGCTGCGGGAAGTCTGGGGCTACCGGGCCGACATTGCGTCACGCACCGTCGATACCCACATCGCCAAGCTCCGGGCCAAGATCGACGGCGGTGGAAAGAGCCGGATCGTGACGGTGCGCAAGCGGGGGTATCGCCTCCGCTAGTGCAGTCACTCGCTCCGCGACGCCGCCGCCCCTGCCACCAAGGCCAGATCGGTCAGCAGTGCCTCAAATCGCGCGCCACCCAGCCGAGTGCGCAGCCGCTCCTGGGCACGCTCCCACGCAGGCCGCACGCGCTCGATCTCCCGCCGGCCTGCCGGGGTGACGTCCCAGTGGGAATGGCGCCGGTCTGCTCCGGCGCGGGCCCGGAGCCATCCCCGCTCTTCCAGCGGCCGCAGGGTGCGGCTCAGCGTCGTGCTGTCGATCGCGAGAAACTCGCCGAGCTCGCCCTGGGTCATCTCGCCCTTGCGCGCCAGCGCCTGGAGCAGCGTGAACTGCGTCGGCCGGATCCCCGAGGGACGCAGCTCCTCCTCGTAGGCCTGGGTCACGGCCCGCGACGCCCGGCGCAGACTGGCGCAGGCACACATCAGTGGCGTCATCGCCAGGTCAGGCATCACGGCTCGCACGGCCGAGAGCGCGCAGACGCCGGATCATGAAAATGTGACTGGCGATGAGGAGCGGCACGAGGAACGTCGGCAGCAGGCTCAGCGGCAGCCGGAGCAGCGGCTGCATGCCGGGCACGAGATGGCGCGTCGCGACCCAGGTGGCGCTGACGACCACGACCAGGAAGTCGAGCAGGCCCAGCGCGTTCCAGGCCAGGTAGAGCCGCCGGTGGGTGCGGGTGGCCGGATCCCCCGAGACGATCAGCGCCAACGCGAGCACGGCCGCGACGATGTCGCCCACCCCGGCGCGCTCGGCGAAGAGCGGCGACAGCTCACCGCGGGCGCTCAGCGCGAGAAAGGCAAACCCCACGAAGCGCGTGAGGTGCAGCGCGACCAGCGCGCGCAGCGGGACGGCATCGATCCAGGCGCGGATCGGCGCGACGCGTGTCCCGACTACGACCGTGGCCACACTGAGGGCGAGCAGCACCAGCTGCGGCCCCGGGACCGGGAGCGAGGCGAGACGGCCCGTCGCACCGACGGCCAGCGCGATCCCCAGCCAGACCAGCGCGATTGTGGGCGCGAGGCGGGCGGGAGCCTGGGCGGACGCTGTCATAACGGTCTCCACTGTTGATGGTAGATCAAGTATATGTATATACATCTATTAATTCAAGGCCAAGGGCTCGCGAGAAGGCGGACTGAGCCCTTACCCACCGGGGCAGAGGTTCACACTCTCCTCGTCGCAGCGCTTCCAACCAGACTGCGGCGCGGGATCGTGCGATGCCGCTGCGGGCGTCCAATACGGCGTTCCAGGAATCGGGTAGGTTGCCGCATCGAGGAAGCCGCGAACGCGCGCCGATTGCCTTTCACCGCATCTGAACCGCACCTTACCGCATGGAGGTTCCATCTGTCGGGTCGTGCCACGATTGTATCCCGAGCCGATCGCCGGATTGATCCCACACCGGGCAGTCAGCCCCCACCGTGGAGACTTGGTGGATGACTTTGCACATTCCGGTCGCGCTGCTCGCGCTGTTGGGTGGAGTGACCGCGTGCCGGTCTGAGGCCGACGCCCGCGCCGACCGGCACCAGATCCTGGCGCTCTACGAGCAAACGCGCGCGGCGCATTTCCTGCATGACGCCACCGGCATGCATGGCGGCTACGACTCCACCTGGCTGGTGGTCGCCAACGGTACCATCGCCGCCCGCGTCAAGCCCGCTGCCGAAGAAGCGCTGTCGCGCTATCTCGCCACCATGGACTTCGACGAAGTCGCCGACGCCACACCTCCGTCGGTCGTGGTTGCCGCCGCGGGCGACGTCGCGTGGCTCATCGGGCACGTCCGCGTCCGCGCGCGACACCGGCAGCCCGATGGCTCGGCGCGGCCGGTGGCTTTCGAGAGCGCCTTCATCGACCTGTACCGCCGCATCGGCGGACGATGGCGGGTCGTGGTTCACGGCGACACGCAGCGCGAAATGCCGGCCGGTGCCCGCGGTACGCAGGCGAGATAGGCGATGACCCCACTCACCCTGACGATCAACGGCCGGACCGAGCATCTCGACGCTCCCGCCGAGCTGCCCCTGCTCTGGGCGCTGCGCGACGTGCTGAACCTGCGAGGCACGAAGTACGGCTGCGGCATCGGGGCGTGTGGTGCCTGCACTGTATTGCTCGACGGCGAGCCGGTGCGCTCATGCGCCCTGCCCGTCGGGTCGGTCGGTGTGCGCCGCGTCACGACGATCGAGGGGCTCTCACCCGACGGCAGCCATCCGCTTCAGCGCGCCTGGATCGCCGAAGACGTCCCGCAGTGCGGGTATTGCCAGGCCGGCCAGCTGATGTCGGCGTCGGCGTTGCTCGCCCGGTCGCCCCGTCCCACCGACGCCGAAATCGATGCGGCAATGTCGGGCAACCTGTGCCGGTGCGGCACCTACCAAAGAATCCGGCGCGCGATACACCGCGCCGCACGGGAGCGGTGAGCGTGGCGGACTCGCTGGGTCGCCGGGTGTTCCTTCAGGCGGGGCTGACCGCGGCGGGCGGCCTGCTGCTGGGTTTCCGGCCGTATCCGAACACCGGCACGCCGGTTCCGGATCCGACTGCGCTGGGGGCGTTCATCGAGATCGGCCCTGACGGCACCGTCGTGATCATGGCTAAGAACCCCGAGATCGGTACCGGCGTGAAGACCTCGCTCCCCATGATCGTGGCCGAGGAGCTCGACGTCGACTGGGCGCGGGTCCGCGTAGAGCAGGCGCTGCTGGACGAGCCTCGCTACGGCGACCAGTTCACCGGCGGGAGCACCGCCGTCTGGCAGAACTGGGACCCGCTCCGCCACGCGGGTGCCGCGGCCCGGGCCATGCTCGTCGCCGCCGCGGCGGCGCGGTGGCAGGTGGACCCCGCCACCTGCCGCACCCAGACCGGCATGGTCGTGCACCAGCCGACCGGGCGCCGGCTGCGGTACGGCGACCTGGTGTCGGATGCGGCGCGACAGCCGGTGCCGGAATCACCGCCGCTCAAGGATCCGTCGCAATTCCGGATCGTCGGGAAACCGGTGAGCGGAGTGGACAATCCCGGTATCGTCCGGGGCAGCACGATGTACGGGCTGGACGTACGCATGCCGGGGATGCTCTTCGCGGCGGTGGCGCGCCCGCCCTTCGGGGCGCGCCTGGTCCGATTCGACGAGTCGAGCGCCCTGACCGTCGCCGGCGTCAAGCGGGTGGTGCGGATCGACGGGCTCCCCAACCCGATCGACCTCCTGGACGGTGTCGCCGTCGTCGCCGATACCACGTGGGCCGCGTTTCGCGGCCGCGACGCGCTGGTCGTCGAGTGGGACGAGGCGGGCTCGGCCCTCGCGAGCAGCGAAGCGGTGCGCACCCAGTGCCTGGAGCGGCTCGGCCAGCCCGCCGACATCCTGCGCGACGATGGCAACGTGGACCAGGCCCTTGCCGGCGCGTCGAAGGTCGTGACCGCCGACTACGAGGTGCCGTTCCTCGCCCATGTGCCGATGGAACCGGTGAACTGCACGGCGTGGTTCCAGGGCGACGCGTGCACCGTGCACGGGCCGACGCAGGATCCGGGCGGTGCGCGGGATCTCGCGGCTCGGGTCACGGGGTTGCCACCCGAGCGGGTGACGGTGATCATGGCGCGCTCCGGCGGCGGATTCGGCCGGCGCCTCCAGACCGAGTATGCCGGCGAGGCCGCGCTGCTCTCGAAGATCGTCGGGGCGCCGATCCAGATGGTGAGGAGCCGCGAGGACGACCTGCAGCACGACCTGTACCGCCCCGCGGGCCTGCACCGGCTGCGCGCCGGACTCGCCGGCGACGGTCGCGTGAGCGCCTGGACACACCGGCTGGTGAACACCTCGCGCTACGCCTACGCGCGCAGCCGCCGGGCCGCCTCGGTGTCGGAGCTGTACCGCGACGACCTGCCCGCGGCGCTGGTCCCCAACTTCCGGCTCGAGTACGCCAACATCGACACCACCATCCCCACGGGCGCCTGGCGATCCACGCTGCATTCGTCCAACGCCTTCGCCGTGCAATCCTTCCTGGATGAGCTCGCGCAGGCAGCCGGCAAGGATCCGCTCGCCTTCCGTCTCGGGCTGCTTGGCCCCGATCGCGACCTGCCCTACGCCGACCATGGCGGGCCGATATTGAGCACGGCGCGATTGCGGGCCGTGCTCGAGCTGGCCGCGAGTCGGGGCGGGTGGACCGGCGCGCCGCGCGCCGGCGTGGGGCGAGGCATCGCGGCCCATTTCACGTTCGGCAGCTACGTGGCGGTCGTCGCGGAGGTGTCGACGGAAGACGATGCGATCCTGGTCCGCCGGCTCGCCGCGGCGGTGGACTGCGGCATGGTGGTGAACCCGTCGGGCGCCGAGGCGCAGGTGCAGGGCGCCATGCTGGATGCGCTCCAGGCCGCGCTGTACGGTGAAATCACCGTGGAGCGCGGACGCGTCGTCCAGTCGAACTTCGGCGACTACCGTCTGCTGCGGATGGGCGAAATCCCGCAGCTCGATGTGCACTTCCTGCCGAGCACGCGGGCCCCCGGCGGACTCGGGGAGGCCGCGGTGCCACCCGTCGCGCCGGCGATCGCCAATGCGCTGTTCGCCCTCACCGGCCGCCGTCTCCGGCGTCTGCCGCTCAGGCTGGCGTCGGGATAGCACGTCGCGGCAAACGCGAGCACCGCCCCCCGCTCACCGCGGCAACGGTGCCGCTCGCCGCGCCAGGGGCCCCGTTCGCTCCCCACCGGTTGATGGTCGAGCCCGCATGCTGCACGTTTGCCGACCATGAACGCCACCATCCCCGCCCCGGCGGCCACGCCGCCCGCCTCATCCCCGTCCCGCATCGCGTCGATCGACCTGCTCCGCGGCGCGGTCATGATCCTGATGGCGATCGACCATGTGCGCGTCTTTTCGGGCCTCCCCGCCGGGGGCCCGACGGCCGGCATCTTCTTCACGCGGTGGATCACGCACTTCGTGGCGCCCGCCTTCGCCTTCTTCGCGGGCACCGGGGCGTTCTTCCACGGCCGGAAGCTCGGCGAGCCCCGCGCCCTGTCGCGCTACCTCGTGACCCGCGGCCTCTGGCTGGTGCTGCTCGAGCTCACGGTGATCCGCGTCGCGTGGACCTTCAACTTCGACTACGCGCACTACATCCTGGCGGGCGTGATCTGGATGCTCGGCTGGTGCATGGTGCTGCTGGCGGCGCTGGTCCGGCTGAAGACGCGGACCATCGGGATATTCGGGCTGGTGGTGATCTTCCTCCAGAACGTCGTCGGCTTGCTGGCGCGGGCGATGCCGGCGTCCTGGCGAGAGGCATCGGGCTGGATCTGGCAGTTCCTCTATTTCGGCGGCCCCGTCAAGCTCGGCGAGCACGGGCCTCCGATCGTCGTGCTCTACTCCATCGTGCCGTGGATCGGGGTGATGGCCGCGGGTTACGCCTTCGGCGCGATCATGATCCGCGACGAAGCCGCGCGCCGCCGGATCTGCCTGCGGATCGGCCTGTCGGCCACCGCGTTGTTCCTGGTAGTCGGCAGCCTCATCGCCCTGCGCGGCCCCACCTCGGAGGGGGCACCACCCGCCCTCTTCCGGCTCCTGGGCCAGCAGAAGTACCCGGCGTCGCAGCTCTTCCTGTTGATGACCCTGGGTCCGACGATCGCCCTGCTGCCGCTGGCCGAGCGCGCGCGCGGGTGGATCGCGAACGCGGTGACGACCTTCGGCCGCGTGCCGCTGTTCTACTACCTGCTGCACATCCCGCTGATTCACGCCGCGGCGATCGTGGTCTCGCTGCTGCGCGAGGGGAGCGTCAACCCCTGGCTCTTCGGCAACCACCCGATGTGGCCGCCGCCCCTCCCCGCGGGCTACCAGTGGAGCCTGGCCCTGCTCTACCTGGTGTTCGCCGTCGTGATCGTGCTGCTCTACTTCCCGTGCCGCTGGTTCGCCGGTCTCAAGGCTCGGCGCCGTGACGGGTGGCTCACCTATCTCTGAGGGTCCTTCCCAGCGGCTGAGAGCCGCTGCTCGGCATTGGCGGCTGAGAGCCGCCTGGATCTGCTTCACGCCGCTATCAGCGGCGGCCTTGCCGAGCCGCGAGTCTCACTCGCGGGAGCACCTCAGGTAACCCGCTCCAGTCGGCGGAGCTTCGGCACCCGCCAGGCGATGAGCCCGACCACCGCGATCGGCACCAGCCCACCCAGCACGACCGCCGGCACCGCGCCGATGAGCCGCGCCGCGACGCCCGATTCGAACGCCCCGATCTCGTTCGACGAACCGATGAAGATCGCGTTCACCGCCGCCACGCGGCCCAGCAGGTGCCGCGGCGTCAGCGTCTGGAGCAGCATCGAGCGCAGCAGCACGCTCACGTTGTCGAAGACTCCCGACAGGAGCAGGAGCGCCACCGAGAGCGGGAAGCTCCGCGACACGCCGAAGCCGCTGATGCAGACCCCGTAGAGCGCCACCGAGGCCAGCAGGATCGGGCCCATGCGCCCCCGCTGCGGCCGGTGCGACTGAAACAGCGACATCAGCACCGAGCCGGCGGCCGGCGCGGCCCGCAGCACCCCGAGGCCGGCGGCACCCACGTGCAGGATGTCTGCCGCGAAGAGCGGCAGCAGCGCCTCGGCACCCGCGAACAGCACCGCAAAGAGATCCAGCGTCTGCGCGCCCAGCAGCACCGGCTGGGTGAGCACGAAGCGCACGCCGTGGAGCAGCCCGGCGAGCCCCTCGCGATCGGACTCCACCGGGGGATGCGGATGCGGCGCGACCCGGAAGAGCGCGACCCACGCGGCCGCGAGCAGCAGCGCCGTCATGCCGTAGGCCAGCGCCGGCCCGCCGAGGGCAAGCAGCAGTCCGCCCGCGGCGGGGCCCAGCACCGCGGCGGATTGCCAGGTGGAGCTGCGCCAGGTGATCGAATTGGCGTACAGCTCGCGCGGCACCAGGTCGGCGGACAGCGCGGTGCGGGTGGGCTGGAGAAAGCTGCGCGCGATGCCGCTGATGAAGATCACCGTGTAGACCACCCAGGCGGTGCCGGCGCGCACCAGCCCGAGCTCGGTGAGGGTGAAGAGGGCGACGCTGCACGCTACGAGCACCAGGAGCGCGGCGAGGGAGAGGCGCCGCCGGTCCATCCGGTCGGCGAGGTGTCCGGCGGGGAGCGCGAAGCCGATGAATGGCAGGGCTTCGGCGAGCCCGATCAGCCCCAGCGCCAGCGGGTCGTGGGTGACGGAGTAGACCTGCCAGCCGACCACAACCCCCTGCATCATGGTGGCCAGTGTCTGGGTGGCGAGAAACGCGATGAATCGCCGAAAGTCCGCGATCCGCAGCGCGGCATAGGGGTCGGTCATCGCGTGAAGGATACCCCTGCCGCGCCGCCCACGGCGCCGACCACATCACTCGCCGCGGCTCCGAGCGGGCCGTAGGTTGATACCGTGATGACCGGGTGCTCGTTCGACCGCCGCATCGAGGAGCTGGGGCGCGTTCTCCATCCGGCCCTCGCCGGCCTTCTACTTCTTGCGCTGCCCTCGGCAGCGCTCCGGGCCCAGTGCCCCGACGGCAGCCCCCCGCCTTGCCGTCGCGCCGCCGGCCCGACGCCATCCAGCGTCGCCGTACTCCCGTTCGAGAACCGGGCCCGCGATACCAGCCTCACGCTGCTCGCCGAGGGGCTCGCCGACCAGATCACCACGAACCTCGGGCAGGTCGCGCGGCTGGCGCTCAAGCCGCCGGCGAGCGTGCGCTTCGTGCTGGGCCGGACCCCGCGCGAACCGGCGCGCCTGGGTCGCGCGCTCGGCTCACGGTGGCTGGTGGACGGCCAGCTGCTGCCGGCGGGAGGCAGCGTGCGGGTGAGTGCAGCTGATCGACGCGGCGAGCCAGCGGGTGCGCTGGAGCGGCGTGTTTCAGCGTCCGACCGACGACCTGTTCGCCGTGATCAGCGCCGTCGCCGACTCCGTCGCCACGGCCATCGTCGGCACCCTCGCCCCGGCCGAGCGGGCGAGCCTGGTGCGACGCCCGACGACCAGCAACACGGCACTGGTCGCCTACGCGCGGGGCGTGGCGGCGCAACGCCACTTCGACGAGGCGAACCTCCGCGACGCGGTCACCGAGCTCGAGAACGCCGTCGCGGCCGATTCGATGTTCGCGGAGGCGTGGGCCAGCCTGGCCGAGGCATTGTCATGGCAGGATTCCTGGGTCCCCCCGCGGCAGGTGATGCCGCGCGCGCGGGCGGCCGCGCTGCGCGCGCTGGCGATCGATCCATCATCCAGCGCGGCTCTTGCCGCCCTGGCCGGCATCGCGGAGAACTACGACTGGGACCCGGCCCGCGCCGACTCGCTGGCGCGCCACGCGCTGAGCCGGGACTCGACGAACGGACGCGCGTGGCTCTACCTCGCCGATGCGCTGAACGCCCGGGGCCGGGCCGATGAAGCCGGCCCCGCCTACCGCGCCGCCCTCGCCGCCGACACCCTCGACGAGCAGGTCGCGATCGAAGCCTCCTCCGGCCTCCAGATCGCCGGGCGGACGGACGAGGCGCTGGCGGTGACCCGGCGCTGGCGCCGCCTGTTGCCGCGATCCGAAGCCTGGGACTTCGCGGAGGCGTTGATCCTTGCCGGCGCGCAGCGCTGCTCGTCGTCGCCGCCGGCATCCCCGATCAGCGCACTCGCCCTCGCGTGCGCGGGCCAGGCCGGCGCGGCGCGGGCACGCGCCGACACCATGGTCGCGCAGGTCGAGCGGGGAGAGTACTACCTGCCCCCGGGCTTTCTGGCCTGGATCTTCGCGGGTATGGGCGACCACGAGGGCGCGCTGCGCTGGTTCGCACGGGCCGTCGAGGCGCGCACCTTTCTGCTGGTCCTGGCACGCGTGGATCCGATGTGGGATGCGCTGCGCGGCGATCCCCGGTTCGCCGAGCTGCTCCAGCGGATTCGTCCGGCGGATCGGTGAGACACGCGCGACCTGGCCCGCGGCATGCAAAGGGCTGCCGTCCACGCAGACAGCAGCAGGGCGACACGCCTCTTCACTCCGACCGCAGGGCGACGGCGGGGTCCACCATCGCGGCCCGGCGCGCCGGCACCAGGCTCGCGCCCAGCGCAGCCACGCCGAGCAGGATCGCGCCCGCGGCATAGGTCGCGACGTCGAAGGCCTGAATGTCGTAGAGGACGGCCGACAGGAAGTGCCCCAGACTCAGTGACAACAGGACCCCACAGGCGACGCCCACCGCCGCCAGGCGTACGCCGTCGCGCAGGACCAGGCGCAGGATCGAGCCCCCCGTCGCGCCCAGCGCGACCCGGATGCCCAGTTCCCTCCACCGACTCATCGCCGAATGCGCCACGACGCCATAGACACCCACCAGCGCCAGCAACAGCGCCTCTCCAGCGAACGAGGCGAGCAGGAGCAGAGGATAGCGCCGCGCGAAGACGGCCGGGGAGTCGGCGACGGCTTCGTCCATCGTCTGCACCGAGTACACCGGCACGTGCGCATCGAGCGCACGCACCTGGGCGATCGCATCCCGTGCCAGCACGGATGGATCGCCCGCCGTCCGGATCGTCAGCGACATCCGGTCCTCGGCGGATTGCAGGTGCGTGTAGTACACGGTGAAGGGAGCGGCCTCGTCGAGCCGTCCGGTGGTGACGTCCTGCACCACGCCGACGACCGACCAGGCAGTGTCGGGGAACGCATAGAACCGGAAACGCTGCTCGAGCGCCGCGGCCGGCGATCCGAACAGCCGGCGCGCCAGTGACTCGTTGACGACAATCGCACGCCGCGCGCTGCTGTCGTCCCGCGCGCTGAAGTCCCGGCCCGCGACGAGCCGGATGCCCATGGCCTGGAAGTAGCGTCCGGCGATCCCGCGCCTCACGGCTTCGTAGCGCGAAGCGGCCGGTGGCTCGGGGAGCGCTTCGGCACGGAAGGTACTGGTGCCCCCGCCGCTCAAGGGCAGGAGCGTCGTCGCGCCCACCGCCGTGACGCCGGGAAGCGCGGCGAGGCGAGCCATCAGCGCCTCGTAGAACTCCTGCTGCGCGGGCCGGGGTCGGACCCCGGCGCCCGAGAGGGGCACCCGAAACGTCAGCACGTGCGCCGGATCGAAGCCGGGGTCGCGGCTCAACAGCCTGCCAAGGCTGCGCGCCACCAGCGCCGTGCCCACGACGAGGACGAGGGCGAGCGCGATCTCCGACGTCACCAGCAGGCCTCGCAGGCGCGACCCCGCCACAGCGGTCGTGGCACGCGGCGCGCCCGCGGCCGCTGGTCCGGCGAAGCGTGCCGCGATCCAGGCGGGCGCCGCGCCGAATGCCAGGCCGGCCGCGATCGCCATCACCGCGGTGAAGCAGAGCATCGCCGGATCGATCCCGACGTGGGTCAACGCCGGCGTTTCAGCACGCAGGCCGTTGGGGATCGCCGCCAGCAGCGCGTTTACGGCGCCGTAGGCGACCGGCACGCCGAGGACGGCGCCGGCCAGCGCTACGGCCAGGCTCTCGGCAAGCAGCTGGCGCGCCAGCCTCCATCGGCCCGCGCCCAGCGCCAGCCGGACCGAGAGCTCGCGGCCCCGCGCCTGCGCGCGGGCAAGGAGGAGGCCCGCGATGTTGGCACAGGTGAGGAGCAGCAGCAGCACGACGGCACCCGCCAGCACCCTGAGGACGGGCCGCAGCGGCCCCACCAGCTCGTCACGCAGCGGCTCGACGATCGCGCCCCGACCGGCGTTGCTTTCGGGGTATCGCTCGGCCAGATGCGACATGACGGCGGCCAACTCCTCGCGGGCCTGGACGATGGACGCGCCCGGCGCCAGCCTGCCGACAACGTGAATCCAGTGGTTGGACCGCTCCGATCGGGTCTGGGCCGACCGGCTGACCGGCAGCCACATCTGCGCGTCGCCGACGCCGGCGAACTGGAAGCCGGGCGGCAGGACACCGACGATAGTGTGCGGCTGACCGTCGACCGTCATCGACCGCCCTATGGCGGCGGTATCGGCCGCGAAGGCGCGGCGCCAGTAATCCTGACTCAAGACCACGACCGCTGTTCCGCCCGGCGGGTCCTCACCCGCCAGAAAGAGGCGACCGCGATCCGCGCGCACGCCGAGGAGATCGAAGAACCCCGCGGTCACGCGTCCGGCGCGCACCACTTCGGCGCCGCCCTCGGGCGTGTAGACCGTGCGGTTGGCCGGCTCGAATCCCTCGAATCCCGCCAGGCCGCTCCGCATCGAGCGCCAGTCCAGGAGGTCGGGCCAGGACGCTTCGGAGCGGCCGCTCGACGCGACGCGCTCGGCGACATACACCAGGCGGCCCGCGTCGCGGTACGGCAGGGCGGCCATGACGACCGCGCGCACCACGGTAAAGATGCCCGTGGTCGCGCCGACGCCGAGGGCGAAGGTCAGCAACAGGGTCGCGGTGAGCGTCGGGCTGCGGACGTAGATGCGGGTGGCGAAGCGCAGGTCCTGGCCGAAGTCGGCCCACCAGCTGGCCCGCCGTCGCCGGGCGTCGCGGATCCCGTCGAGTGCCGCGATGTCGGCCCGCGCGGCATCGAGGTTGCCGAACTCGGCCCGCGCGCGCGCCTCCGCCTCGGTGCGCGACAGGCCCAGCCGCTCCAACTCGTCGGCACGCGCTTCGAGGTGGAACCGGATCTCCTCCTCGGCGCGCGGCTCCGTGCCGCCGCGCAGGCGACGCACCCCGGGGAAGCGCGCCACGATCCCCCCTCGGCGCGAAGGACGCGCCCCACCGCGCCGGCATAGGCGTCCCATTCGGCGGCCTTGCGGCGCAAGGCGCGTCGACCGCCGGCGGTGAGCTCGTAGTACCGGGCGCGACGGTTGTTCTCCGACGTGCCCCAGGTGGAGTCTACCAAGCCACGCGCCTCGAGCCGGTGGAGGGCAACGTAGAGCGCGCGGTCTTCGACGCGGATGGTGTCGCGGCTGCGCTCACGGATCCAGCGGCCGACAGCGAAGCCATGGCGCGGCCCCAGGCTCAGGGCCTTCAGGACCAGCACGTCCAGCGTGCCTTGAAGGACATCGAGATCGTCGGCCATCGTGTCTCCCCAGAAATGCTTCCTGAAGACATTACGGCCAGAGGGCGGCCACAGTTTCACCGGACTGAAAACAAGAGACCCCGCATCGCGCGAGGTCTCTTGCCATCAGCCATGAGCCGCCGTGGTCAGGCGATCTTGGTCACATTCGCCGCGGCGGGACCCTTCTCACCCTGGGTCACGTCGAACGACACCTTGTCGCCCTCCGCGAGCGACTTGAACCCCGAGGCGTTGATCGCCGTGTGGTGCACGAAGCAGTCCTTCGAGCCGTCATCGGGAGTGATGAACCCGAAACCCTTTGCATCATTGAACCACTTGACCTTGCCGGTGATCGCCATTCGCCACTCCGTTGGTTGGTCCGGTCGCGCGACGCGCGAGGCCGGGAGACTCGAAACAGGTGCGCCCTGTGCGCAACCGTTCCTCTGAATCTCGCCTGAAGGGCGCCAGATAGCGAGAGGCGGCTACCCCACCCCTCACACGTCGGCCCGCAGCGCCTCGGCGGGGTCCATGGCCGCGGCGCGGCGGGCGGGCAACCAGCTCGCCGCCACCGCCACGCCGGACATCACTGCGACAGCGCCGACCAGCGTCACGGGGTCGGTCGGGGCGACATCAAACAGGAGCGAGGTCAGGAAGCGCATCAGCACCAACGTGGCCGCGAGCCCCAGGACGATGCCCAGCGCGGCGACCGCGACGGCCTGCCGCAGTACCATCCGGCGCAGCGCCGCCGGTTGCGCGCCCAGGGCGATGCGGACCGCCATCTCGCGGGCGCGCAGGCTCACCATGTACGAGACCACGCCGTACAGGCCGACGGCGCCGATGATCAGCGCGGCAACCGAAGCGAGACCGAGCAACTGGAGCGTGAAGGCGGTCCGCGCCATCGCGCGCGCCACGACCTGGGTCATGGTGCGGGCGCCGTAGACCGGAACCGTGGGAGCCAGGGCACGGAGGGTGCGCTCGACCGGCACGGTGAGAAGGGCCGGATCACCGGTGCCGCGGACGACGATGGCGACCTCGCGCGGCATCCACCGGGCATCGCCCGCCCCGCCATCGGGGGCGGCCGGGCCGGGCGCCGTCACCAGCGGCAGGAAGACCGCCTCATCCGGCGGCTGCTCCAACCGGGTGCCGCGGATGTCGCCCGTGACGCCGACCACCGTGAACCAGGCGCCGAAGGGCGAGGACAGCCGCAGCCGCCTGCCGACCGCCTCCCCACTCCCCCAGTAGCGCTCGGCCAGCGCGCGGGTCACGATGACCTCGAGCGGTGCGCGATTCGGGTCCGGCTGCTCGAAGGTGCGTCCCCGAACGAGTGGAATGCCGAGCGCACCGAAGGTCCCCGGGGTGGCGTAGACGACCTGGTGCAAGTTGGGAATGGCACCCATTCCAAGGGGCCGGTCCTCGATCCAGACCGCCGTGTCGCGGCGCGCTTCGTCGTCGAGGGGCAGCTTCGACACCGCGCCCGTCGCCTTCACGCCGGGGAGCGCCGCGATCGCGTCGAGGGCTCGCAGGATGAGGCGCGTAGCCTCGCCGGTCGTGGGGTACGCCCCGGGAGGCAGTGCCACGCGGAAGGTCGAGGATTGCGCGGCATCGAAACCCGGCTGCACCGCGCGGAGGTACTGGAAGCTGCGCGCCATCAGCCCGGCACCGGTCACCAGCACGAGTGCCAGGCCGATCTGGGCCACGACGAAGGCGCGCCGCGCGCGGTGCCGATGGAGCCCGGCGGTCGCCGCCCGCCCGGTCCTCATGAGAACCGAGGACGCGCCCACTCCGCCGGAGCGAAATGCCGGTATCAGGCTCATGATGACCGCGGCGAGGACGCTGATCCCGGCCGCGACGGCAAGGACGGTGCCGTCGATCCCGACGTCGCCGAGGCGCGGAATGCTGATCCCCGCCTCCCGCGATCGGAGCACGCCGACGCCCGCGGCGGCCAACGCGAGCCCGAGCGCGCCGCCGAGCGCGGCCAGGATGAGCCCTTCGGAGAGAAACTCCGCGACGATCGCGCCGCGCCCGGCGCCGAGCGCCCGGCGGACCGCGAGGTCGTGCTGCCGCTCCTCGGCCCTCACCAGGAGGAGATTCGCCACGCTGGCGCAGGCGATGAGCAGCAGGAACCCGACGGCGCCGAGCACGACCCAGAGCGCGCGCCGGACCTCGCCCACCATCGTTTCGAGAAGCGGCCGCACGACAACGTGCATGTGGGTCAGCGCGATGGCGGCGACGGTCAGGCGGCCGGGGAACGCTTCGGGGACCCGCGGCAGGAGCTGCTGGAGGTCGGCCTCCGCGGCCTCGGGGGAGACCCCGTCCCGAAGCCGCGCGACGGCTCGCAAGTCGAACGTCGCGGACTCGGTCCTCGCCGGATCGATGTTGACCGGCAACCAGAGCACCGTCCGCTCGCCGGGGAATTGAAAGCGCCCGGGCATGACGCCGATCACTTGGTGCGAGACCCCGTCGATCTCGATGGTGCGGCCGACGATCCCGGGGTCGGAGGCGTACTGCTGCTTCCACAGTCGCTCGGCGAGGATGACGACGGGCAAGCGGCCGGGCCGGTCCTCGCTCTCGCTGAAGACGCGGCCGCGCAGCGGCGTAGCGCCGAGCACACCGAAGAGGCTGGCGCTGACACGCGCGGCGACGACGCGCTGCGCGCTGGCCGGCTCACCGGCGCCGGCCCGGCTGGCGGAGCTCAGGTTCACCGCCACGTCCTGGTAGGCGCCGACGCCCGCGAAGGCATGGTTCGCCGCCCGGTAGTGGAGATAGGTGGCGTCCGATTGGTCCACGCGGGTCAGGCCCTGGAGGACCAGGGTGTGCGAGAGGTCCACGAGCTGCGTTGGACGAATGAAGGGCAGCGGCCGGAGCAGCACGCCGTTGACGAGGCTGAAGACCGCTGTCGTCGCGCCGATGCCGAGCATCAGGGTCAGGGCGACGGTCAGCGAGAAGATGGGCGCGCGAAGCAGGCGGCGAACGGCACGGCGCAGATGCTGGGGCGCAGATTCGACCCACGGGATGGTGCGGCGGTGGTGGAAGGCCTCCTGCGTGAGACCGACGTTGCCGAACCGCCGGCGCGCCTCGAGCGCGGCGTCCCGTGGCGAAAAGCCCTCGGCGGCCAGCCGGTCCGCCTCGAGCGCCAGGTGCGCAAGGATTTCGTCCGAGAAGTCCGCGTCCGGCCGGCGCCGGCGCCTCAGGATCTGGAGAAGTTCCCACATAAGGTCATCCCCCCGAGGGCTGGGGGGCGAGGACGAGGGCGATCGCTTCGGCGAGCGCGTGCCACTCGCGCGTCTCGCGGACCAGCTGCCGCCGGCCGGACGCCGTTAGCTCGTAGAAGCGCGCGCGGCGGTTGTTCTCGGAGCTGCCCCATTCGGCGCGAATCCATCCCCGTTCCTCGAGGCGTTGCAGCGCGGGGTAGAGCGAGCCGTGATCGACGAGGATGTAGTCCTTGGAGGTCGCCTGGATGGCGCGCGCGACGCCCTGGCCGTGGGCGCGGCCGCCGGCGAGGGTGCGCAGGATCAGCAGGTCGAGGGTGCCCTGGAGCAGGGGTGTGCGAGCCGGGGTCGACATTCTACCCGAAGATGGCCCCGCTCGGGTAGAATGTCAACAGGAGCGGCGGCGGAGTCGATTCGAGCCTAGAGCCAGCGCCGCAACCACACCTGCTCGAACCAGACCTTCGCCCAGTGTGTCATGCGGCTGGGCCCGCGAAGACGCACCTGCGGCGCGGGCTCCCCGTAGAAGTTGCCCGCGCCCAGACCCGCGCGTCCGTCGCCGGTCTCCAGGAAGCACTGACCGTGTCCGTCGAAGGCGTGTCGGGTACCGGCTCCCGTCCATTCGACGGCGATATTCGCCGCCACGACCTCCGCCTGCGCGTGGGCGAAAACCCCGGCCTTGGGGAGTGGTTTGCCCATGGTGAGCGGGATGCTGGTCACGTCGCCGATGGCGTAGACGCCGGGCCAGCGGGTCTCGAACGTCCGGCGGTCGGCCATGATCCAGCCGCTCTCGGCCGTCAGCCCGGCGGCGCGCACCACGGCAGGGGCGCGGTGCGGCGGTACATAGGCGAGCACATCGAAGTCCGCCACGGTCCCGTTCGCGAAGGTGAGGCGCCGTGCCTGCGGATCGACCGCCGAGACCTGGTGTTCGGGGTGATAGCCGATGCCCTTGCCCTCGACCATGGCGCGCACCGCGGCCGTGACGTGCGGGCCAGCGACGCCCATCGGCCCCGGCTCGGCGGCGTACAGGTCGAGTTGTGTCTGCGCCCGCACGCCGCGGCCCCGCAACCCCGATTCGATGAGCATCGCCGCCTCATAGGGCGCCGCCGGGCACTTGTACGCGGGCGTCGCGGTGAGCAACACGATGCGGCCGCCGCGGAAGGATGCGAGCGCATCGCGGAGACTGGAGGCGCCGGCAACGGTGTAGAGGTTGTGTCCGGACGCCGCGAGGCCCGGAATCTGCTCCGGCGCCAGCTCCGCGCCGAGCGCGATGATGAGCGCGTCGCCGGAATAGTCACGCCCGCCGGCGCGAACCGTGCGGGTCCCGGGCTCAATGCGCTCGACGTCCGCCTGCACGACCTCGATGCCACGCCGCGCCAGCCGCGCCAGCGGGCGCTGGATGCGCTCCGGCCGGCGCATGCCAACGGCGAGCCACAGCAGGGACGGTTGAAAGAGATGCAGCGGCTCCCGATCGACGAGCACCACGCGGTCCGCGCGCGGGAGGAGGCGCCGCAGGCGGTTCGCGGCCACGACACCGCCCACGCCGCCGCCAAGGATCAGGACGGTGCGCGCGCTCATGCTAGAAGACCAGCACCTTGTCGGCCCACTGCGTCCAGTCGGCCAGCTCGTCCATGGTGCTCTGGTGAGCGCCCGGCACGAGGTCCTCCGGTGACAGCGCGCGAGCCTCCATGCAGCTCCCGCACACGCCCACCGCCGCGCCATGCTGCGCGAGGACCTGAAGCATCCGCTCCAGGTTGTAGTAGCCGTTCGGCGTCTTCTGCCCGGACTTGGCGCAGGCGGCGCCGTCGCCCATGAGAAAGACGCGCACCGCTTCGCCCTCGCGCTTGGCGAGCGTTCCCGCGAGGCGCAGACCGTTGTAGCTGCGCTCGGTGCCGTAGGGCGGGTCGTTCAGGACAAAGAGCTGCTTCACGGGAGTCTCCCGGGACAGTAGAGGGTCAGGCTGCACCGACGGCCACGCCATAGCCGCGGGCACGCCAGTCCGGGACGCCGTCCTCCAGACGATCGGCGCGGAACCCGCGCCGGCGCAGGAGGCGAACCGCCTCGACCGCCAGCACGCAATAAGGGCCGCGGCAGTAGGCGACGATCGCGCGTCCCCTGGGCAACTCGCCCAGGCGTCGTTCCAGCTGGCGCAGCGGCATCGAGCGCGCACCGGGGATGTGACCGGCGGCGTACTCCTCGGCAGGCCGTACGTCGAGCACCGTGACACTTCCGCGTCTCACGCGTTGGACGAGATCGTCCCGGTCAACCGCCTCCAGCACGCCGCGCTCACCCAGGAACTCGCGGGTGACCTGTTCGATTTCCGCGAGCCGCGATTCGGCCAGCGACCGCAGGGTGCGATAGAAAGCGGCGACGTCGTCGCCCGCCAATCGATAGGTGACGTAGACTCCGCGCTTGTCGGCTGTGAGGAGGCGCGCCGCCCGCAGCTCCTGGAGGTGCTGCGAGGTATTCGCCACGCCCATGCCGGTCTCGCGAGCCAGCGCCTCGACGGTGCGCGGCCCCTGGGCGAGGAGGTCGAGAAGCTCGAGCCGCCGCGGGCTGGCCATCGCCTTGCCGATCCTGGCGAGCTGCTCGTAGACGGCATCCTTGAACACACGGCCGGACCGGACCATCCGCATTGCTCCAGTAATCAAGTGATTACTTGAATATAGCGGCAAGCGCACTGCCGTCAACCCGCCGAGCGTCCGGTCCTGCGCCAGCCCTTGACTCTGAAGTATGGTATAGGGTTTAGGATACCACTCGCGATGGGGCCCTCGCAAAGGACACTTCCTCGAACGTGGCGGCCTACGTGGTGTGGTCGTCCGAACTCGGGGCGCAGGAAAAGCACGTGGCGAGCGCGACGGCCCTGGTACCGGACCCAGGGCGCGGCACTACTGGGACGGCGGTCTCCTGCTAGGCTCGGCCTACCAGCCGCTGCTGCATCTGGAAGCGCCCGCCTGGGATGTGTGGATGCTGTTCGACCAGGACGCGGTTTGGAGAGGGGACGTGCCGCCGACGCCGGCGTGGTGGGAGCACCAACTCCGCAACGCCCCTGCGGAGTTACACCTGCAACCGGACCGCTTCGCTTCACATGCGGAGGCGTTACACGGCGTCCCGGCGGGCCACCGGTAGCCGGCGAACGGCGCGGGGCAGCAGGTCGCGCCTAGCGAGCTCCGTTCCGCGGGTCGGGCCGCACCGCGAAGGTCTGCGTCGAGACCCGGCCGTTGACCGTCAGCCGCGCCGTGAAGGTGCCGGTGAGGAGCGTCGGGGCGCCGCGGCTGGGACCGCCACCGCCGCCGCCCGCTCCGGCGGGCGGGGCCGGCGCCACCGGCCGCCACACCACCCGGTGCATGCCGGCCGCGGCGGAGAACTCCTCCGCGGCGTTCTGCCACAGCGGCGACACCCGCGGTATGCCCCCGCCCCCGCCGCCCCCGCCCCCGCCCCCGCCCCTGCCGCCCCCGCCCGCCTCGCCCGGAAATGCGCGCAGCACCCGCCCACTTTCATCGAGGATCTCGAGCGTGACACGCCCCGCGGCCGCCGAGTGCAGGTAGAAGTCGATGAACGCGCCGTCAGGAGGATTCGCCGCCTGCGGCTCGTCACGCTGAAGCGGCGTGCCGTCGTCGTCGCCCTGCATGAGGTTGACCGCATCGGCCGGCCGGAAGAGATACGCCTCGGCCGCCAGCACCGTGTCGGTGACCTGCCGCAGCGGGCTGATGTCGTCCATGACCCAGAACCCGCGACCGTGCGTCCCGACGATCAGATCGTTGCCGTACACCACGAAGTCGCGCACGCTGGTGACCGGCAGGTTGCGCTGGAGCGGCTGCCAGTGGTCGCCGTCGTCGAACGACACGAAGGCGCCGCGCTCGGTCCCGGCGAACAACAGCCCTCGGCGCACCAGGTCTTCCTTGATCGCGTGCACGTAGACGCCCGCCGGCAGGCCCGCCACGATCGGTTGCCAGGTGCGGCCCTGGTCGCGGGTGCGACAGATGTACGGCGCGAAATCCTGGAGCTGGTGCCGGTCCACGCTCGCGTAGGCGGTGTCGGCGTCGAAGTGCGACGCCTCGATGCCGCTCACGCGGCTCCATGACGTGAGCGCGGGCGGCGTCACGTCGCGCCAGGTTGCCGCGCCGTCGGTGGTCAGCTGGATGAGCCCGTCGTCGGTGCCGATCCAGACGATCGTCGCCTGGAGCGGTGAGGGCGACACGGCGTAGATGACGCCGCGCTTTCCGTTGCGATCGGTCGCCGCCGCGGCCGCCTCGTCGAGAGTGGGCGGCACGCCGGGATCGGGCCGCGTCTGGTCGCCGCTGATCTGGGTCCAGGTTCGCGCGCCGTCGGTGGTCTTGAAGAGGAACTGGCTGGCGTAGTACAGCGTGTGCGGGTCGGCGGGCGAGAGGACCAGCGGTTGGGTCCAGTCGGCGCGGTTGGTCTCGGTGCCGCGCGGCGCCGTGGTCCCGGGCAGCTGGAGGTTGGTCTCCAACTCCCAGCGGCTGCCCTCGCCGCCGTAGACGATGCCCGGATGCAGCGGATCGCCGGTCGCGTAACCGCTTTCGTCCCCCGCGCCGATGGGCTCCCAGTCGCGCTGCGAGATCTGCGCGAACTTGCCGCGCGAACGCACCGCCACGGCGCCGCTGTCCTGCTGCGCGCCGACCACCCAGTAGGGGAAGCGGTAGTCCACCGAGACGTGATAGATCTGGGCCGTCGGCTGGTTGAGCCACGAGCTCCACGTCATGGCGCGCGGATCGGCGGTCCGCGCGTTGCGCGTGATGATGGCGCCCTGGTCGCTCGCGACGATCAGGGTATCGGGGTCGTCGGGGGCGATCCACACCTGGTGGTAGTCGTCGCCGCCGGGCGAGCCGCGGATCACGTCCCAGGTGGTGCCCCCGTCGCGGCTGCGGTTCACCGCCACGTTCGGCACGTAGAGGGTGTCGGGATCCCTGGGATCCACGGCGATCTTCTCGAAGTACCAGCCGCGGCCCCACAGGGCCGGATCGTTCGCCACGCGCCGCCAGGTTTCGCCGCCGTCGTCGGAGCGGAAGACGCCGCCCTGCCCCGGCGGAGGCGTCGCGGGGCGCCCCGGCGCGGGGGGTGGAGGCGGGGGGGCGCCCGGCTCGGGCACCAGGCAGTCCACCACGGCGTACACCCGTCGCGGGTTGCTCGGCGCGACCGCGATGCCGGTGCGCCCGATGAGCGTCGCCGGCAGGCCGACCGTCAGCGGGCGCCAGGTCGACCCGCCGTCGGTGGACTTGAAGATCCCGCCGCCCGGGCCGTTGGTGGGGGCGTAGGTAAACCACGGCGGCCGGCGGGTATTCCACAGACCGGCGTAGACGACGCGCGCATCGGTCGGGTCGATGACCACCTCGACCGCCCCGACGTTCTCGCTGGTGTAGAGCACCTTCTCCCAGGAGCGGCCGCCATCGCGGGAGCGGTACACGCCGCGATCCGGGTTGGGGGCGTAGAGCTGCCCGATCGCCGCCACGAACACGACCTCCGGGTCGCGGGGATCCACGGCGATCTTCCCGATGTGGTGGGTGTCGTCGAGGCCGAGGTGCGTCCAGCTGCGGCCCGCGTCGGTGGACTTGTAGACGCCGTTGCCGAAGCCCGTCGAGTCGCGCAGCGTCGACTCGCCGGTGCCGGCGTACACCACGTCGGGCGCCGACGGGGCGAGCGCGAGGGCGCCGATGGACGCGACCGCCTGCCCGTCGAACACCGGAACCCAGGTGCGGCCGGCGTCGATCGTCTTCCACACGCCGCCATTCACGTGGCCGAAGTAGAACTCGTTCGGTCGGCCGGGCGCGCCGGAGACGGCAGCCACCCGCCCGCCGCGGAACGGGCCGAGCATGCGCCAGTCGAGCCCGATCGGCACCTCGCCCGACGGCGGTGAAAGGGACGGGGCGGGGCCGGAGGGAAGGACCCACGCCTGGTGCGGGAGTCGGAGCGCCGAGAGCGCCCATCCGGCCTGACCGGTAGCGACGAGAAATTCGCGTCGAGACGGCATGGTGATCCTCTTAGAGCCCCCGGCACGGGTCATCGCGAACCGCGCGCGGCGTCACGATGACGATGTCGTACATCCTGCGCTCGCCGGCGTCGGGCAAAGCGCCGTTCGCCTCACGCTCGAGCAGTCCCACCACCAGCACGCGTGATCCAGGGGCCGCGGCGCGCAGCAGGCGCGGCACGGCGACATCCCGGCGCAGGTGGCCGTTGCCGGCGAGGAGCCACGCCGGGCCGCCGGCGCCGGCCTGGATCAGCGCCCGCGCCATGGAGGCATCGCGGACCTCCTGGGCCGCCCGCATCCCCGGGATGCTGGTCGCCGGGAGCTGTCCGCAGTGTCCTTCCACCAACTCCCGGTCGATCACGGCGCGCGCGGTACTGTCGAGCGGCGCCAGCTCCATGAGCCGGCGCAGCGTATCCGGCGCGGCTGCTTCGCCTTCACGGACCACGGACCGGAGCGACTCGCGCGAGAGCCCGCTGCCCCAGAGACTCCGCGCGTGGGCGACGGCGGCCTCGACCACCGGCTGGTGCAGCGGCCATTTCCAGCCGCGGCGGTCGAAGCCGTGGGCATCGAGCCAGCTTTCGAGGCTCTCGCCCGCCGCCGGCGCGGGGATCGGCCCGTCGGAGCGGGCGAGCTGCTCGAAGACCACCGCCGGGTGTCGGTCCGCGAAGGCGCTGATCAGCGCCCCTCGCAGGGCGTGGTCGACGGCATTGTCGTGGACCTCACCCAGCAGGACCAGGTCGGCGGCGGCTACGCGGCGGAGCAGCTCCGGCGTGCCGAGCGGCGCACCGGTGGCGCCATCCAGGGCGAAGGTGGAATCGGGGAGCGCGAAGCGGACCGGGGCAACCGGCATCGAGGCCGATCCGGCGCAGGCGGCGAGAAGCAGGAGCGGGGTCCAGCGGAGGAGCGTGCGCATAGTCAATACTACGCCCGCGTCTGCGCCTCCAACAGCGTTTCAGGACGGACCGCATTCGGCAGCCGGACGCTTCACACTGGCTGATACCGGACCAACGCTCCGCAACGGAACAACGTTGCGCGGGTACCAGACTCTCCGTGAGGAAGCGCCAAACTGCTCACGTTCAGCCGTGAGGAACCCATGCGAGCCGGCTCTCTCTCCGTCGTGGTTGCAGCCCCGGTGTGCGTCGTCCTTCTGGGGTCCTGCTCGGGTTCGCGGACTACCGCGGTCGACGACATCAATCCCGTCATCGTCGCGCCTGGTGTCGTTTCGACCGAGGCTCCGGAGTTTGCCGTCGGCACGACCCCGGACGGTCGAGGCCTCTACTTCGATCGCGCCTCGCCCGATCGGCGCACCCTCACGATCATGTATTCGGCGTTGGAGTCCGGACGCTGGTCGACTCCGGTTGTCGCACCCTTTTCCGGTACCTATCGCGACGTCGATCCGTTCGTAACGCCGGATGGCAGGCGTCTGTACTTCAGCTCGAATCGGCCGAGGGCAGGGGCGCCGGAAGGGGGTCTTCACACCTGGTACGTGGATCGCGGGCCGGACGGATGGGGAAACCCCGTGGAGGCGGGATCACCGCTGAATTCCGATTCCAACGACGTGTTCGTCTCGGCGGACCGGCACGGAACGCTGGTCTTCGGCTCGACGCGCGACGGCCGGCCACGCATCTACACAGCCGCGATGGCGGACGGCCGGTGGACGGCGCCGCGCGCGCTTCCGCTTGACAGCGAGGCCATCAGCAACCCGGCGATCGCCCCGAGCGGGCGTTTCATTCTGTTCGCGAAGCCGGTGCCCGGTCGTGGCACGGACATCTTTGTGTCGTGCCGGGACGGCGCGGCATGGCAGCCTCCTATGGCGCTGCCGGCACCGGTCAACTCCCGGTACGCGGACTTCGCGCCCTTCGTCGACGCCTCCGAAACGACGCTCTACTTCACCTCCGAGCGTCCCGGCATCGTGGGCGCGCAGCCCGACTCGATTCGTCCTCCCGGAGACCTGTATCGCCTGGCGCTGCGGCGCGCGGGTCTGCCGTGCCGCCGCTGAAGATGCGTATCGACTAATTCAATCCCAGTGCGGCCAGGGCCAGCCGTGGGGAGGCGTACCTGGGCGCCCGCGCGAGGGCGCGCCGGAAGCTCGCCACCGCCTGCGCCGTATCGCACGGTTCTATCGCGCGATCAGCAGCACGAGGATGATGACGGCGAGCACCAGCACCACCGTCGAAATCACAATGGTATGCTGGGCCTTGTGGTACACGAAGGCCGACCGCTGCGCGGCGCTGCTCGGCGCCAGCGTCGGCTCCGCGCGCTGGAACTGGGGCGACACGCGGGGCCCCGCCGAGGGCGACGCGGCGGTGGCCTGGGTCGCCGGCGCGGCCGTACCGGTGGTGTCGGAGGACTGCTGGGCGGTGAGAACGGCCAGCGGCGCGAGGCACAGGACGCCGGCCAGGACGATGATCGAGCGGATCGACATTTGCACTCCTCCTATGGATGGTGAGTCTGGGGACTCGAAGGATCTGGCTGCCTGGATCCTAGCGATTCGCCACCGTACGTGAGAATGGGCTGGTCAGCGCGACTTCGACGGCGCTGCCCGGGGAAAGCGCGATGTCGTGGTCCTTGGTCCGGTTCGCGTACACGACGCCCGCGGCACCGCCGGCCACGGCACCCACCACCGTCCCGGTCCGGTTGTGGCCGATGAGCCGGCCCGCGACCGCACCGGCGACCGCGCCGACGCCGACTTTCGCGGCGTCGTCGACCGTCACGCCGCGCGCCACCGAGCGCGTCGCCAGCGAGACCACGCGGGTCTGGATCGGATAATCCCGGCCGCCGAACCGGAGCGTGCGGAACGCGACCTCGAGCGCACCGTTGCCGCCCGGTGTCGGGGCGGAGCGGAGCACCGTCACCGTGCCGATCAGCTGGGCGCCGGCCGGGATGACCGTGTCGCCGGCCGCATTGAGTGCGGCGGCAGTGGTCCGCGCCGTGAACGGCTTGCCGGCTTCGTCCTTCTCTGACGTCACATCGGTCACCGTGGCGAGATGCATCCTGGTGCCCGTCGCGAGGATCCGCGTCCGCTCGGCGTTGGCGCAGGCGGTGATGGCGGCGAGCGATGTCACGGCTAGGGCGGTTCGCAAGGTGTGACGCAACACATCATCTCCTGGAACAGGTTTCCGGCATTCGACGGGATGGGCCTGCCGCGTGCAGCGGCAGGCCATTCTCCGGTGCGGCTATGGCTGCGTGATGGCTGTGGCGTTGAGTGTCACGGCGGTCTGTGCGAGGGCGCGGCCGTTCAATGTGGCGCCCGTATTCAACGCGATCAGCGTCTGCGACAGAATGATGCCCTTGAAGTTCGACGTGGTGCCGAGGGTGGCCTGGCCGGCGACCTGCCAGAAGATGTTCCTGGCCTGCGCGCCACCGCTCAGGGTCACGATGGCGGCGTTGCCCACCGTGAGGTTCTGCGCGATCTGGAAGATCCAGACATCGTTCGCGCCGCCGGTGAGGGTGACCGCGATCGGGACGGATACGCCGGTTCCCCACTTGTAGAGGCCGGCGGTCAGGGTCATGCCGTTGATGTTGCCGGCGCCCAGCTCGGTGAAGTCAGGCAGGGTGCGGCCCGCGGCGTCGGTGTACGCGGCCTGCATGTCGAGCACCGCGGTGGTCAGGGCCGCCGGAGTCGGCGCTGTGTAATTGGCCGCCCAGATCTTGCCGGTCACCATGGCGGAGGTCGCGAAGGTGTTGGTCACATCGGCGGTCAGGGCAAAGCCGGTCACGAACGACGCGGCGGCCGGGCTGAGGCCGATGTCGCCCACGATCGAGGTCGTGCCGGTGGTCGAGACCCCGGACTTCGCCACGATGACGTAGTTGCCCGCGGTGCCGAGATTCACGGCCGCCGGACCGGTCAGCGGGGTCGCGACGGTGGTGAAGGTCCAGCTCTTCGCGGTGGCCAGCGCATTGCCCGCCGCGTCCCTGGCCCCGGTCGAGATCGTGGCGGTGAATAGAGTGTTCGGCGCGAGGGGGCTGGTCGGAATGAACGTCGCGGTCATGCCGGCGTAGGTCACCACGCCGGTGACGGCGGTGGCGCCGTCCATCAGCACGAACGTCGCCTGGTTGATGGTCGAGGGGGTCATCGCCTCGCTGAAGGTCGCCGTGACGGACGGGTTCCGCTGCACGCCGGTCGCCGCATTGGCGGGGCCGGAGGCATTGACCGTCGGGGCGGTGATGTCGGGTGTGAGCGGCGTGGCGGTGTCGTCCTTGCACGCCGCGGCGAGCATGGCGAGCGATGCGAGCAGGATCGTGAGACGCTTCATATGGTCACTTTCTGAGAAGGGACCGGCGGTGTACCCCGGTTAACTTGCGTAGTTCAATTGCAGGGGGTAGTTAGTGGGTTGTACTGTACTTGTCAAGTACACAGAATTATTGTACAGTTAATGGCACATCGTTAATTAACTGGGGTCCCCGGTTCGGAGGAGCCACGACGTGGATGTCTCGCTGGCGATCAAGCAGCGGCTGGACGCGCTGGGGCTGGAGCAGCGTGACCTGGCGCGCGCGGCGCAGGTCACCGAGTCCTACATCTCGCAGCTGCTGACCCGCCGGCGCGCGCCGCCGGCACCCAACCGGACCGACATCTACGACAAGATGGACCGGCTGCTGAAGTTGCCGCGCGGCGAGCTGGCCAAGCTGGCCGCGCACCAGCGCAAGGAGCAGCTCAAGCGCGAGCTGGGGGACGAGCCCCCGCCGCTGTTCGGTGAAGTCCGCGCGCTGATTCTCCGGAAGTGCCATGCCGGCCGCGAGCGCGCGGTCCGCGCGATCTTCGAAATGCAGCCCTTCGGCGAGCTCGAGCGGCTGGTCACCAGGACCATCCTCGACCTGGTGAAACGGGTCGCGAAGCCGGAGCTGGAAAACGAGCATTGGCTGCGCACCGTCGCGAAGCTCTCCGGCCGGAGCTACCAGGATATCCGGGTGGTCGCGCTCGATTTCCTGGACACCGATATCCTGCACCTCTCGCCCGAGAACTGCGTGGCGTTCCTGGATCCGCTGGTCCAGTCGTGGGATATCGACCTGACGACGTTCGAGCTCGAGATCGAGCTGAACCCCAAGGTGAGCCCGGGATCGGCCAGGCGATTCCAGTTCATCGAGCGGCCGGCCCGAGAGTACACCAAGGAGCCCGGCTTCGCGGAGTTCCTGAAGGACCGGTCGCTCAGCGGCTCGGCGACGGACCAGGAGATCGAGTTTCTCGATGGACTCCGGTTCACGACCGGGCGGCCGACCGCGCTCTACTACTACCGGGAGCTGCAAAGCCTGCGCGACCCGTTGCATTTTCGGCCGCCGCGCGCCCGAGCCTCCAGCGAGCGGCTCAAGGCTGAAGGCTGAGAGCTCAGCCAGGTCCGCGCCGCGATCTGCACCATGCGATTGACTTCACGGGGCCGACGGGCGCATGCTTGGCCGCGAGCCAACCGTTCCCCCTTCGACCCGGTCCCGATGCCCACCTTCCCGATCGTCTCCGCCCGCTCCTCCATGCTCGCGGCCGCGAGCTTGGCGTTGCTCACCACGAGCCCCACGCCGCTCTACATGCCGCGCGCCATCAAGGCGACGTATGCCCACGGCACCCGGTCCATGGACGGGCGGCCGGGGCCCCGGTACTGGCAGAACCACGCACGCTACGCCATCCGGATCGTGGTGGCGCCCCCTGACCGCACGGTGCGCGGATCGGAAGAGATCACCTATGTGAACGAGAGCCCGGACACGCTCGGGCGGCTGGTGGTCAAGCTACTGCTCAACATCCACAAGCCCGGCGCACCCCGCGCCGGCGGCGCCGGCGCTGGCTACCTCACCGACGGCGTGCAGATCGACCGCCTCGCCATCAACGGGCAGGCGGCGCGCTGGCCCGGGCGCCCGACGACCTTTACCGGGCAATCCCTCGCGCTGCCGGCGCGGCTCGCGCCCCATGACTCGGTGCGCCTGGCCTTCGATTGGCATTACGAGCTGGCGCGCCAGGCCGGCCGCGAAGGGATGATCGATTCCACCACCTTCTACCTGGCCTACTTCTATCCCCGGGTCGCCGTGTACGACGACTACAACGGCTGGGACCAGATGGACTTCACCGACCAGCAGGAGTTCTACAGCGACTTCAACGACTACGACGTGACGGTGCGGGCGCCGGCCAACTACGTCGTCTGGGGCACGGGCACCCTCACCAACCCCGCCGAGGTGCTTCAGGCCGAGCCGCTGGCGCGCTTCCAGGCCTCGCTGACCTCGGATACGACGGTCCGTATCGCCGCCCAGGAGCAGCTGCGCGCGCACGCCGTCACGGCGCAGAATCCCGTCAACGAGTGGCACTTCACCTCGACGTGGATCCCGGACGTCGCGTTCGGCGTCAGCGACCACTACGACTGGGACGGCGGCAGCGTGGTGGTGGACGACGCGGGGCGGCGGGTGAGCATCCAGGCGGCGTACAACGACAGCGCGGCCGACTTTCACCAGATGGTGCGGATGGCGGGCGGCTCCCTCCAGTGGCTGTCACGCAACTGGCCCGGGGTGCCCTATCCCTACGAGAAGACCACGGTGTTCCAGGGCGGCGCCGGCATGGAGTACCCGATGATGGTCAACGACGACGCCTACGCCGACACCACCTTTGCGCGCTTCGTCGCCGCGCACGAGATCGCGCACACCTGGTTCCCCTTCTACATGGGCATCAACGAGACGCGGTACGGCTTCATGGACGAGGGCTGGGCGACGACCTTCGAGTACCTGCTCGGCCGGCACGACGTGGGCCCGGCGCAGGCGGTGCGGTTCTTCCAGCAGTTCCGCGTCAACGGCTGGGCTCGCGATCCCTCGCCGCTGGCGGACCTCCCGATTATCACGCCCGAGGACGTGCTCAAGAACCAGGCCTACGGCAACAACGCCTACGGCAAGCCGGCGCTCGGTTATCTCGCCCTGAAGGACATGCTGGGCGACGACGCGTTCGGGCTTGGCCTGCACGGGTTCATGGAGCGCTGGCACGGCAAGCATCCCATTCCCTGGGATTTCTTCAACACCTTCAACGACGTGTCGGGGCAGGACCTGAACTGGTTCTGGAATGCGTGGTACTTCAGCAACGGCTACATCGACCTGGCGGTGCGCGGGGTGAATCGCGCGCGGCGGGGCTACGCGGTGGACCTGGAGAATGTGGGCGGGATGCCGTCGCCGGTGGATCTCGAGCTGCGCTATGCCGACGGCAGTGCCGACACGGTCCACCAGACCTCTGCGCTATGGGCGAGCGACCTGCGCAGCGCGCGGGTGAGCGTGACGACGCGCAAGACGCTCCAGTCGCTTCGGCTCCAGGGCGGGATCTTCGTCGACGCGGATTCGACCAACAACACCTGGACCGGGCACTGAGAGGAAGGCGGCTCAAAGCTGAAACTATCCTTGCGGCCGTGCGGACTGGATGAGACGCTGCCGAGCGGTATTGCCGGGGACGGCGATATGCATCGCCGGGTCGTACTCCTTCCCCACCCCCGGGCTGCCCTCGGGCACCCAGATCTCGACGCGCGTGGTCGTGTATCCGGACGGCAGGTAGCGCACATAGTAGCCGTCCGGATGCCGCGACCAGCGGCCGCGGGGCACCTCGCGGCTCCCTTCGCCTCGGGGGGCCGCTCCGGCGAGGACCGCCACCCGCTCCATGCCCTCGTAGGTGCCGTTCGCGCTCGTCACCATGCTGCGCAGCTGTGACTCGGCGCGCAGGACGGACTTCGCCGGCTCCGGCACCGACGCCAGCGCGCGTTCCAGCACCGCGTCGGGAATCAGATCCAGCGCGCTCCGGTTGAGCCGCGCAAGCTGTTCGGGCGTCAGCAGGCGCGACGCGGTGGACTTCATGCCGACCGGCAGGTCCTCGAACTTGGCGTGCGCGATAATCGCCCACAGCAGGACCTGGATGTCGTGCTGGGGGATGTCGGGAAAGCGCGCCGAGTTGCGCACGATGCTCGCCACGGCGTCCTCGGCGGTGCCGCGCGGCGGCGCGTAGAGGTAGCCGTCGCCACCGCCGGGGCCGTGGGTCCCGGCATGCAGGCAGTAGCTCTGGTCCCGCAGGGCCCAGTGGCCCGGCTGAAGCATGAACCCGCCGTTCGGGCCGCGGGCCAGCGACAGCAGCGGCTTGAATTCGCTCTCGTCGGGGTTGTGGCCGTCGAGCGAATCCAGCCCCCAGACGGCGTCGGCCAGGTTGGTCGTGATCGGAGGCGGGGCCCGGAAGAGGCGCGCAGGATCCACGTGCTCGGCCGCGCCGGTCACCGCGCGGCGCAGTCGGTCGAGCTGCGCCTCGGCGGGCGCGGCGACGCCCGCGCCGAGCAGCAGGATGAGGGCGAGCGAGCGGGTCTTCATGCGGCACCTCCCAGCGGGAGCTTCACGCGGGCGCCAATTCGACACTCTGGGCGCGAACACTAGCTCAAAGGCGGTGGCACTGCCAGCCATTCGCGCACGTCGGACCGGGGCCCGCGGTTTGTCGACACCACGAACGGCGGCTCAAAGCTGAAGGCTGGGAACCCTCCCCGCTTGGCGATGGTGCGATATCCGATATATTCAAGCAATCACTTGATTACTTGAGAGTTGTTGAATTTCGGCCGCTTGCCTTGCGATGGCACCGCGAGCGAAGGCCCGAGTTGCCGCCTGACCGTTGCCGCCACCGTTCCGGTGGCGGCTCCAGGCCGCCGAGAGCGCGTCGGGACGCGCGCGCGACGGCGCTCAACCGGTTGGCGGGCGATCTCGACAACGAGGCGGGAAGCAGGCGCGCGGGGGATGCGGGGATAAGGTAAGGCTCCTGGCGAATGCGGTTCGCGATCTGGCCAGGCAGTAGCGATTAGAGGACGGAGCAAGAGAGCATCCACGAGCATCTGGCCTGCCCTTCTGCTGACCCTTACCTTGGAAGGGTGACCGCCGGCACGGATGTTCGCTATGCCGCGCGCGCGCTGACGCGCAGCCCCCGCTGGGCGATCATGGTCGTTGCCTCGCTCTCTCTGGGCGTGGGGGCCAACGCGGCCATGTTCCATGAGGCCGAACGGCTGTTCCTCGGAGTCCCGCCAGGCATCCCCGATCCAAAGGACCTCGTCCGTCTGTATGAGACGACGTACACTCCCCCCTTGGGGCCCACGACGGGAAGCGTAGGCGATTACCCCCGGTTCGGGGAATTGAGTCGCGGCGTGCACGGCCTGGAGTACCTCGCCGCGCTTGCCACCACGCCCGTCACCGTCGGCCGCGGCGTGGAAGCCAGGCAATTGACGGCGCAGCTTGTTTCACCGTCGTTCTTTCCACTGCTGGGAGTCGCGCCGGCCCTCGGTCGGTTCTTCACGGCCGAAGACGATCGGGAGCGTGCGCCGGTTGCGGTCATCGGCTACGAGCTCTGGCGCCATTTGTTCGCCGCTGATTCCGCCGTTCCCGGCCGTAGTCTGCGGATCGGGCAGACCCTCTACATCATCGTGGGCGTTGCCCCTCCCCGCTTCGTCGGACCAGACTGGCGTCAGGTCGACCTGTGGGTGCCACTGCAGACCGCCGCACCGGCGCTAGGCTACTCGCTGAATTGTCAGGACTGCCGCTGGCTCGCAATCATCGGTCGTTTGCGCCCGGGAGTCGCAAGGGCGGCTGCCGAGATGGAGGCAACCGGCGTTCTTCGGCGCAGTGCGTTCGCTCAACCTGGTGAATCGGCGTCCGTCGCCGTGCTCGGACCGCTGCAGGCCGCACGGGGCCCGCAGCCCTCGGTCGAATCGACGCAGAGTCTTCGGCTTATCGTCATGGCGGTACTGGTCTACCTGATGATGTGTGCCAACATCGCAAACCTGACGCTGGCGCGCGCGGTGCACCGGCGGCGCGAGATGGCGATCCGCTCTGCGCTCGGCGCGAGTGCGCTGCGCATCGCCAAGCAGGTCTTCAGCGAGGAAATCGTGATCCTCCTCTTGGGAGGGCTCGGGGCGGTCTTCGTGGCGACGTGGAGCAGTTCTCTCCTGTCCGGCCTGATGTTGCGTGGCATCTACGGCGCCAACGGCCTGGATCTCCAGCTGATCGGACTCACACTGTTGCTCATCGTTCCGGCCGTCCTCGTTTCGAACGTCATGCCTGCCATCCTCGTCGGCGGTGGAAACGCGTTGGCCACGCTCGCGGGGTCGAACAGCATCGGAACCGGGCGAAGCGCGCGCGCGAGGCGTGGCCTGATTTCGCTCCAGGTCGCGGTCACGCTGGTCCTGCTGTTTGCGGCCGGCCTGTTCCTGAACAGCCTCAGAAACATGCTGGCGGTTCCCCTGGGATTCGACACCGACAAGGTGGTATCGATCAGCGTCGATCTCGACCGGAATGGATACAGCCGATCGGAGATCAATGCCGTGTATGCCCGCTTGCAGGAGAGCGTCGAGCGGGTACCGGGAGTCGTACACACGGCGTTGGCGGTCGGGAGCCCGTTCGCCACAAGCCTCGCGATTTCGTTCTCCGTGCCTGGCGCGGACGACTCGATCTACCGGAGCCCGGCCGGAGGACCTTACGTCCAAGCCGTCTCCAGCGAGTACTTCGCGACACTCGGGACGGCGCTGCGGCGTGGCCGGACGTTTGTGCCCGAGGACAACGCGGGATCGCACCTCGTCGCGATCGTCAATGAGACGATGGCACGACGTTTCTGGCCCTTCGATGATGCCGTGGGCAAGTGTCTGAAGATCGGGACACGCAGGAGCCTGCCCTGTACCGAGATAGTCGGCGTCGTGGCGGACGTGAAGCGCATTCAGTTGACCGAGGAACCGACCATGCAGTACTACGTCCCGCTTGCGCAGACTGATACCACGTTTGCCTTGCCGATTACGGCGCTGCTGGTTCGCACGGGCGGTAAGGCCGAATCGGCCATCGGCGCGCTGCGCTCGGCGATTCAGGGTGTATCGCCCGACATGCCCTATGCGTCGGTCGCAGCGATGTCGGACCTCTACGAATGGCAGCTTCGGCCCTGGCGTCTCAGCTCCACGGTACTCGGTCTATTCGGGGCTCTCGCCCTCATCCTGGCATCAGTCGGACTCTTCGGGCTGCTTTCGTACCTCGTGGTGAGCGGCACGAGGGAGATTGGCGTGCGCATGGCGCTCGGGGCCAGTCGAACACGGATCGTCGCGCTGGTGGTTGGCCAGGGCGCATCGATCGTGCTTGTCGGACTGGCCCTGGGGGCCCTGGCGGTGCGACTCCTGGGTCGGTACCTGGCCGCCACCGTGTACGGTGTGTCGGCTGGTGATGTGCTGTTACTGGCCGAGGCGGCAGGGATCCTGCTGGCGGTATCGTGCGCTGCGTGCTACGGGCCGGCACGCCGCGCCATGCTCGTGGACCCCGCCGTCGCCCTCAAAGCGGACTGATATCGGTCGTTAGTGTGCGCGCGAGCCCGGAATCCGGGCGCCACCATTGACCCACTGCACCAGACTGTCCCGGCCGGAAACCGTGAAGAGCAGTGAATCCGCGCCTATCGAGACGTCTCGCGGAAAGCCCCGCGCATCGACCTTCCTGACCACCAACACCACCTGTGGCACCTGGGCTTTGGCGAAGGCGTTGCGCCACACCACGGCGGTTTCGATCTGGTTGAGCCAGGCGCCCCCGACGCTCACTTCATCGAATACCGCGCCAAAGCTCTGCAGGTATCGAATGCCCGGGCCGACGCTGCCCTCAATGGCGACGCCCACCACCGCGATTCGTGCAAAGCTTTCCGCGTTCGACGACCGCAGGGAATCACGCAGCGCCAGGACGGCCTTTCTGGTCCCTGGCTCCCGGCAAGCACCACAGCCACTCGAGACCATCACGTAGGCAACAAGGTAGTCCCCACTGCGCAGGCCAGCCCCACCTGACGGAGCGCCAGTCTGTTGTCCCGATGCGACGGCGCGCTGTCCAATGGTGACCGCACCAAACGAGACGATCACGGACGTGCCGAGAACGGCGGCCACCAAGAGGGCACGGGCCACGACTGTGTTCATGATCTCCCTCCGTCAGCGTCGGTGTGATTGCGCGCGTGGCGGCGACGCTCGCTGGGTGACCCCACGAGACGGACCTGTACAGCCTTCGATACGCAGGTGCTGGAGCTCGATGCGCGAGCCGGATTGCGCCAACGACATCACGCCGTCCCGCTCCAGCGGGATCACGAGCGGAATACCGAGCTGCGCTGGCTCCCATCTGCGCGCGCTGTTGAAGAGGTAGGTGAGGACGGTGTCGGCCCCCTCGTCCTGACGTCCCACATAGGCAGCCTGGAAGAGGCGGCAGCCATCGACCGGCAAGGCAGTGCGGACGAGGCTGTGACCGGCCCGGCTGGTGCGAAAGGTCATGGATGATGCGCGGATCGTAATGGCGGTCGGGCGGTAGGGGCGAAGCGTGTCGAGCCACGCGGGTGCGCCGGTCCGAATACTGAGTGCCTCGACAGTCGGCAGAAATGCGCTCGTGACGATGACTTCGTCGCCCTGCGAAGCGCAGCCGATCCGCCCCTTGGTCAGCTGTTCATGAGCAATTCGCGGAATCGTGGAATCAATCGGGGCGAACGAGCGCTCCAGCGTGCCGTGCTCGTTGAAGATGTGCAGGCGCCTGCCGCGATAGGCGCCGTACACGAGGTACTTCCCGCCCGGCAGGACGCACATGGCTTCCGCCGCGGGCATCCCGAGGGAAAGAGAATCGACGAGGTCCAGTGCCCCGGTACCCTGGACCCAGTGCATCACGTAGATCCTTCGCCGTGCCCGGTCCAGCACGGCAACCCGGTCTCCCGCCAAGGCGCGAATGGCGGCGGGCTCCCGGAAGAACATCGCGCCCGTGGCACGCTGTTGCGCCATTCCGAGCAGCTTCAGTCGTTGATCGACGACGGTGATGCGAGACTGCGCATCCAGAATGAAGATGCGCCCCCTGGCATCCTGCGTGGCGTCCACCACGGCACCGAGCACGCCGAGCTCGGCCGCGCTGGAGCGCGCAACCGGAGCCAGTCGAACAGTGCCCTGGCCACGCGCTGTTCGGCCGGCGAACATTAGCAGTCCTGCTGCGAGGACCCACGCTGACGACCAGGGGCGCTGCCAGGGCACCCGGATGCGCGGTGTCAATTCAGACTCTGCTCACGTCTGTTCCACAGTGCATTGACAACCGGAGCCGCCACAAGAGACCAAGCAAGACTTGTAAGTACCGCCGACGCAGCCATTGGCGCTCGTGTTGCAGGCCCAGGTCATCGGGTCCTCCCCCCCACCCTGTGCCTTTGCATCGCGCACGGCGACTGCCGATGCCGAGCCAACGACGAATCCGGTGATGATGGTGGCGAGCAGGTATCTGGAAAGCGCAAGAGGTCGAGCCACGATGGTCACCTCCTTCAGGTTCGATTGACTACCGTGCAGGAGCAGTAGTTGATGAATCTCCTCCAGGTTGCGGGAAGCGAGCTCGCTGTCGCGATGGCCGTCCCGGCGCGGCGGCCCAAGCGCCCAACGTATCGACGCGCACACGCTTGTCAAGTGCGCTCGTTAGGTGCCTCGCGACCGTCTGGACACCGTCGTCTCACCATGACACGAAAGTATGTTCAGGGTCACCTGCGAAGCACGGCCTTTCATCGGGCCACCGAGCGCAGGCCGCCGTGGCCCTGGACCAGCGGACGCAGCTGCGCGCCGACCTCACCGCCCAGCGGGAGCGGGCGGTTCAGCGGCTCGCGGTCTCCGTGGCGGCGCTGGAGAACATCCGGCTCGACCTGCTGCGGCTCAAGGCCGGGGTCGGCACGGTGGACCAGTTGACCGCGGACCTCGACGCGGCCCGCGATCTCCAGGCGGAGATCGATCTCGCGATCGAGTCGCGGCGCGAGGTGGAGGCCGCGCTCCGGCCCGCTACGAGGAAAGGCTGACGCCCCGCCTAAGCCGCTTCCGGGTAATGGCGCGGGCTATCTCTGGCCGGCGCGCACCCACCGCCAACAGCGACCGCAACAGCAGGTCCGCGGATACCGAGGGGTCGCCAGCCTCCATCTTTGCGACACGCGACTGGCTGGATCGCAACCGCTTGGCCAGTTCAATCTGGGTCATCCCAAGCGCATTCCGGTACGCCCGGAGCGACTCGCTGAGGGATAGTTTCAACTCGACAAAGGCAGCCTCCTCCGGGCTCAGACTCAGGAAGTCGGCCGCCGATCCAACTCGCCAGCCGCTGGCGCTTAGCCGCTCACGCTTTGCCTGCTTCATGCCCCTCCCTTCCCAGCCGCAGCCACATCATACGTCTTCAGACGCCGGCGACAATGAGGCACGCCAAGTTCACTCCGCGCTGCAGCTGACGCAGAAACATGCCTGCCTTGAGGCGTGCCGCCGTCGAGAAGGGCGGCGTCTTTACCTCGCCGTGCAGCCACACCAATGGCAAGTCGGCTCGCGGCATCAGAGTAGATATGTCCGATTGGACATATTGTCAAGTGAACTGGCCATAACCGAGAGGATATTGAGAGCGGCGGTACAAAACATTGCAGAGCTTTCCAACGGGCGGCCAAGTGACCACCTTTGGTTGGACTATTCCGGACCTGCCAAAGTTCCTCAGAGGGAGTTGTCGTGACTGTCAAGACGCCTGCGCCGAGCGAGTCGGATCTCTCTGAGTTCGTCCCAACCAGTCTGGGCAGGATCGACGACCACCAAACGGCTCTACCGCGAATCGCGCGGGACGTGCGCGCCATGGCAGAGATTGAGCACGAGGTGCGGCGCATACCCACAGCTCACGACCTTCACTTGGGGGACGCACGGGAGATGTCCTTCCTTGCCCCCGAGAGCGTTCAACTCGTTGTCACATCACCGCCCTACTGGACACTGAAGGAGTACCGAGACTCTCCAGGTCAGATGGGTCATATTCGCGCTTACGAGCAATTCCTCGCTGAGCTCGACCGAGTATGGCAGACCTGTTGGAACGCACTGGTACCTGGCGGTCGATTGATTGTCGTTGTCGGCGATGTATGTCTTTCGCGCCGCAACAACAATGGTCGTCACACCGTCGTGCCGCTGCACGCGTCTATCCAGGAGCACTGTCGAGTCATTGGCTTCGACAACCTAGCCCCGATCATCTGGCACAAGATCGCCAATGCCGCCTACGAAGTTGAAAACGGTTCTGGCGGCTTCCTGGGCAAGCCCTATGAACCAAACGCTGTCATCAAGAACGACATTGAGTTCATCCTCATGCAGCGAAAGCCTGGCGGCTATAGGAGTCCTTCAGTACCGACTCGGATTCTCAGCGTGATCTCCGCGGAGAACCACAAAGAGTGGTTCCAGCAGATATGGCACGGCGTCACAGGCGCTTCGACCAAGGTCCATCCGGCGCCGTATCCATTGGAGTTGGCCGAGCGACTCATACGCATGTTCAGTTTCGTCGGGGATACCGTGCTCGATCCGTTTCTAGGGACCGGGACTACTACTTTGGCTGCTGCTCGATGGGGACGGAACAGCATCGGATGCGAAATTGACCCGCATTACTTCACTCTTGCGGAAGAACGGATTAGCGATGCCGTGTCTGACTTGTTCGGAGAGACGACGATCCGCAAACATGGTAAAGGTGAGCGCATTCCTCGAAAGACCAAGCCGTGAAGAAGAATCTTGACGATCGGCTGTGCAAGGCCGTCGCGGGGTTCTGGGGCACACGATCGAAACAGGGAGCCAAACAAGGCAGCGGAACTGGACTGAAAGACTACGGCAGCCGTTCAGAGGTCACCGGCGGTGCCCAGATGGACGGCTTTGTCGCCCTCGTCGCCGAGATAGTCCACGAAGCCGGCATTACGAACCCCTGCATCTACCGAGATCAGCGCCTCGAGCTCCCGGGGTTCTTTCGCCCGACGAAGGAATGGGATCTGTTAGTGGTGGTAGATGGGCAGTTACTTGCGTGCTGTGAGTTCAAGTCTCAGGTGGGGTCGTTCGGAAACAACTTCAACAATCGGACTGAGGAGGCGATCGGGACCGCGACAGATCTTTGGACCGCCTTCCGCGAAGGGGCATTCAAGGGTTCGCCCAGGCCGTGGCTTGGCTGGATCATGCTGCTCGAAAAGACGGAGAAGTCCACTACCCCGGTAGGCGTGAAGGAGCCCCATTTCCCTGTCTTCCCGGAGTTCAAGCAGGCCTCATACGCCAAACGCTATGAGCTGCTCTGCCTGAGATTGGTTCGTGAGCGCTTGTATGACTCAGCGTGCCTACTGCTGACGGACCGTGATGGGCCGAAGGGTCACTGCGAAGCGCCGAACGAGGAGATCAGTTTCGCGCGATTCGCGGCCTCGCTTGCTGGTCACGCGACTGCGTTTGCCAACATGAAGGCAGATTGGAGCTAGAATCGGTCCTCGTACTCGTCGCCCAACCGAAGCAGCGCGCTGCTATAGAGCAGGCGAGTATCCTCCTGGCTGACCCACTCGAAGGGATAGGGCGATCGGTTCGTCGCGCGAAACTTCAGAATGACAAGCTCGTCATAGGTGGGGCGAACGAGCCTATCGAGCCTCTCAACGACCTCCGGGGCATCGCGGCCCGGCGCGTACTTTGCCGGGAAAGCCCTCGCACCTTCATAACTCGTGTACCTGTCTGCGAAGTTGACTCCGACGATAGCAACCACCAACGCCTTGCGACTCACCGTCCTGAAAGTGTCGGCCTGTGAGCGCAGGTCATTCATGACACGGTCAATCTGAGCGATCTGTTTGGTTCCGATGATCTTCATCTCCGTGCCAATTCGGAGCGTTGCGACAGGGCCTCGCTGGACTAGGTAGCCCGTTTCGGCGCGGGTTTTCGTTCCCGGCACAAGCTGTCCCATTGTTCCATCTCCTCGCCTCCCCTCTCGCCCGGTCACCCGGTTGAGCGTATTGACTACGTCCTCGTGCATGTTGACTCGAGACAAGAACTTAGGAGAATTGCCGAGGAGAAACAGATCGTCGTAGAGGAAAGCCGCGATTCTATCCCCGGTATTGGAAATCCTGTGGCGGTAACGTTGCGCATGAAACGTGCTCGCGAACGCTTCCAAGAGTCGATTCACGCGCCTAAGTTCCTATTCGCGGGTTCCCACAGTTCGATCACGCCCCCCAACCTTATGGCCTACGCCACTTGAGCGAATGGCCTGCACCGGGTTTAGTGGACAGTGAGTTAACGTACGGCCATCAGCTGCTCGAAGACGGCGGGGCTCTTGTTGCCCAGCGGCCTCGCGCCCCCTGCCCGCGTAGGCACAGATGGCGTCTGCCGCCTCAACAATGTGCTTCAGTCGTTCAATGGCCGCCGCGCGGCCTCTAGACACGCAGCGCCTCTCCCAACGCCGTGGATCGAATCGGCTCCCGCAAGCCACGCTCCGTCACTACATCGACGCGTCGGCCGAGCACCGCCTCAAGACGTATCTCGAGCCGCGCCAAGTCCAGGAGTGTACCGCCCCGAGGCAATGATACGAGGAAGTCGATATCGCTCTCCTGGGCGTCCTCCCCGCGCGCCGCTGAACCGAACACACGTATGTCCGTCACCCCGCTCGCGGCTGCCGCAGCAAGGATCGCGTCTCGAAGCTCTGGAAGGCCGTCGCGAATCACCATGGTGCCGATAACTTAGCGCCCGGGCGCCTCATCATACAAACAGCCATTCACTCGACACGCGAATCGACACCACGACAAGCAAGTCGACAGTCGACAGTCATGAGTCGACAGCATGCAGGAAAGGCCCCGCATTCGCAGGGCCTTGCCACATAAGGGTTTGCTGTCGACTGTCGACCGTAAACTGTCGACTTTGTTTGAGTGGGCCTGGGTGGAGTTGAACTACCGACCTCACGCTTATCAGGCTGTCAGCATAGATGGCCCAAGTCCCGCACCTTGCTGAACCTTACTAAGACAGTCCGCGCACTCTGACCGGGGGGAATTGGGCAGGAAACGACAAGATGCCGGCCAGGATCGACACCCCAATCGACACCATGCCCTGTTGCTGCAATTGAGTTGTCTCTGCCGGGGTTCCGCCGGCTTTCAACCCGTTTGCTTGAGACGACCCTTCTCGATGGCTACCGCGACTCCGACACCATGAAGGGCGGCCCATGGGACCGGCCCGGACCGCAGCCTCTTGACGTTGTATATTGTAGCGATATACTCCAGAGGTGGTCAACCTGCCGGAGCCCCTGGCGTATCTCACCGGTTTCCAGTGGGATGCCGGCAACTCCGAGAAGAACTGGCACTCGCACGCCGTCAACTGCGCGGAGGCCGAGGAGGCGTTTCTCAATCTGCCGGTCGTCGTGACGCCCGACCTGAGCCATTCCCGGGGCGAACCTCGGTTCGCGCTCCTGGGGCGCACCAACGCCGACCGCCCGCTGTTTGTCGCCTTTACGACGCGGGATACCTTGGCCCGGGTGATCTCGGCACGGCCCATGAACCGCACGGAACGGAGGATCTATGAGCAAGTCCGCCAAGGCTTTGAAGAAGATCCCTCGCTTTAGGGGCGAGACAGAGGAGCGCGCCTTCTGGGCAACGCACGACTCCACCGAGTATATCGACTGGAGTCAGGCGCGGGTTGCGCGCTTCCCCAATCTCCAGCTTTCCACCGCGACGATCTCGCTTCGATTGCCGCAGGGGATGCTCGACGATCTCAAGACGCTCGCGAATCAGCGGGACGTTCCCTATCAGTCACTGCTCAAGGTGTTTCTCGCCGAGCGCCTTCACCGCGAGCGACGCCCCAGGGCTCGGCGGGCGGGCGGCGGCTGACAGAACGACAAAGGCCTCGCTCTCGCGAAGCCTCTGACTGGTCGTTACTTGGCGTCTGTAGCATCTGCCGACTGGTAAGGGAATGGGCCTGGGTAGAGTTGAACTACCGACCTCACGCTTATCAGGCTGCCTAACCAATACCCTCGAAACCGGCAAGTTGCTGGAATACTTAGACATTCCGCGCGATCTGCCCCGCCGGTCGAGGGCCGGATACGGCAGGAAAGTGACCTGAATCGACACCGCAATCGACACCATGGCGAATCGGCTCGCCAGCGGGACCGAACGCGCCCTAGCTTTGTCGTGATGATCGGTTGCTCCTTCGACCACTGCCCGAGGATTGACACCCATGATCGCGGATAGTCCTGCAAATCCGCGCGAAGAACGCCTGGTCGTCAAGATGAGCGATCTTGAGGCCGTGGTACTACCGCGGCTTCTCGGGACCGTCTTTCACGTCACAACAGCACTGGCCTTAGAGGGGATCAAGACCTCCGGCTTCATCCGCTCGAATCAAGACGGACAGTTGGCCTACACGTTCCCCCAATCGCAAAACAACTACGGGCGGCAGCTCGGCTACGTGTGCTTATTCGATCTTCGGGACGTTCCTGAAGAACGGCTACGGGAGTCCCTTTCCAAGTTCCACTTCCTTCAGCCGACAAAGGCTGATCCGGTGTTCCTGTTCCTGGACACGTCCGAATACGGGAAGCTCGTACCGTGGACCGTCGCGCCGGCAGGGGCGATGGCAATCCCGTTCGTCGAGACGTGGTTTCCGGGCGACCTTCCGGTGACAGCGCTGACCGACGCGCTGTCTGTTACGGTTGATGGCGACGACGCCGACTCAGCCTACCGTGGGATCATGCGTGGTCTGCAGCGAGACCGAGAGCGACTGATTGACACGGGGCTCGTGCGCATTGAGGCACGCACGGCAGTGGAGTTGAGTACCAGGGCGATGGAGTGGGCGAGGATCGCGCAGGACGCTGGTTTGCACGTTGACCAAGGGTGGGAAGAGGGTCGTGTTGAGAAGAGCGACGCCGGATTCCGCATCTCACTCCACGCCGAGCGCATTCAAGTGGAAATCAGGCCGGAGCCCTGTCCCAGTTGCGGCAACGAGCTTCGATCACACGTACTCGAATGGCAGAGCATTTCGATTCGAGGACAGCCATTCTTTCCAGCGACGCTCGATTGCATGCGCTGTGGGTATAGTCGCCCAATACTTGAACCCGGTGACGGGGCTCCCGCGCCCCTCTTGGATGAACTGACGCCCGCGGAGTGGGACAAGGCATATGGCCAGATGATGGCAACTTGGCGCCGCGGGTTTGTAAGCGAAGAGCGTTTTCTCGCGGCCTATCACGAGTTGTACGGTGATGATGACAGTCTAATGAAGGCTTGGCGCCTTCGCGGTTGACCTCCCCGGTTGAAAGGAAGACGGATGTCAGAGGTTCGAGTCGGCTTGGCGCGGCAGGCCGCGCGAAATGTGATTGCGAAGTACCTAATCAGCGGCCCGCCCGTCAATGTGCATGACATCGCCGCCAAAGAAGGCCTATCGATCCAACTCATGAGTTCCTGGCCGTCGAAGGTTTCCGGACTCCTCCTTCGTGACGAGAAGCTGATCGGCCTCAATGCACATCACAGCCATAGCCGACGACGTTTTTCGCTCGCACATGAGCTGGGCCACTGGTTCATGCGCCATGACTTTCCGTGGCACGATCAGGACGTTACGATCGATAACCCTCCAGCAATGGACGCGGACGGGAAGCCTCCTGAGGAGGGCGAGGCCGACGAGTTTGCCGGCGAGCTCCTTGCACCGCTGGCATTCTTGAAGGCCGCGATGAACCAGAACGAAAACCCCGGTGCACTCGCTGCCGTCTTTGACATGAGCGAAGAAGCCCTTTGGGTGAGGATTCTCCGACACAGGTTGCTCAAGTGAGCATATCTCCCTAGTCGAGTAGCGCCTTCAAGCCTCGCTGTTCGAGGATCGAACGCACCTCCACGAGGATGGCGTCAATCCGTGCTTGGGTTTCAGGTTTGCCGGGGTCCGGCCGGGGACGGGACGCCCTGAGAAGATCGTCCTTTGCGAGGCGCACCATGTCCGACTTAAACGCCTCTTCATGGCTTCGCGCGAAGGACGTGCCTGTGACTCGCGGGGCCACGCCCGACAACGCCAACCTGAGTGACTCCCTAAGCTCGGAGACCATCAATCCGAATGTCTCCGCGATCATGGCGAGCCTGGGTGAACCAAGACTCAATGGGTCGATATCGTGCGACTCCAGAGCGCGGAGAGTCTCAACCCGTTCGCCTAGAACCGCCGCGACATCCTCCATCCGGCAGGAAGCTTCGGTTCGTTTCGCAAGAAGGTGACTCCCCAACGCCCTCACGGGTGTCGGATGCGCGAAGCGCAGCCTCTCTTTGATGATCGCCGCTCGTGCCACCCGGGCGACCTCTATGGCAGTCCTCGGGTCCATCTCGTGGCGATCCGCGAGGCCTTCGAGATAGGCCAACACCTCCTCGTTCGGCGGAGGCAGGTTGTCGCCAGACAGGAGTAGGCGCAGGAAACCTGCGAGCTCCTCTTCGCTAAGGCTCTCTCCACCGCGCGTCGTTTCCTCTCGGGTCATAAGAGACCTGAATGCTTAGGTTCGTTAGTTAGTTCTTGTGATCATCTTGTTTGTTAGCGGCCAGGTCACGCTCAGAGCGCACCTCTGCTTCGACTGCCTCCTTCAGACGGGACTTCATTCTGTAAACACGCTGTTTGGCCGCACCCTCAGTGCCCTTGAGCTTCGCTGCCAAGTCGGCATGCCCACCAATTCCGTCGGCGTGCAGCTTCATATGGTCGATCACCATCTGGTCTTCCGCACACATCCGTTCGTAGACTCGACGGAAAGCCATGAGAAGCGGTGTTGCAGGCGGGTCGCGGCCCGTGCCGGTCCGATCCTGGACAGCGTCTCCGTCTGCGACCGAATCGTTGAGCGGTACCTCCGGCAAACGTCGGCGACGACGGCGAAAATACGACCTGCATACGTTCCCAGCGACTCCATAGAGCCAGGTAGAGAAGCGACCGCGCGAGGGCATCCACTGGCCTACGCTTTTCAGCAACTCGACGCGGATATCCTGCAAGACGTCGTCACGATCGCTGTCAGGCTCGAACCAGAAGCCGACAATTGCCCCTCTGATCAGCGGCTCCGCTCGGCGAATCAGCTCCGCGCATGCTGACTCGTCGAGCGCCACAACCGCATCGATGAGCTCCCTACTTGGGTCTTCCATCGTCGCACCCATCCACGAAACCCGTTGACACTCGACCGCCCGCCATGATTTCTCCGAAGTCTAGTCCGCCACTCAGCGGTCTACCAAGCGCCCACCTAGGCGCCCTCCACGCGCCGCCCCCGGGGGCACACCTGTTATTGGCAGTGAGGTAACGCCAACGGGGACAGACTACCGTAGGGAGTCGCGTTACCACCCGTCCAATCCCAAACAGTGGGTCCGGAGTTCTTGCAGACCGGGCGATCTCGCAAAGCCCGTCAGCTCGCACTGGCGAACAGGTAACCATTTGGAGGATAGGCCAATGACCGTCATGACCACGCTCCATGTCATCGTTCACTATGTGGCCGCGGGAAAGCCATTCCAGGACAAGGATGCGCCGCTGACTGAGACCGTTGGGGAGCTGAAGCAGGCCGCCCTGACGTTCTTCGACCTGACCGAGGGCACGCTGCCTGACGGCAGCACGACGACCTACACCCTCTACAAGGACAAGCAGCCCTTGACGGACCTCAGCCAGTCCCTGGGTGATCTGGCGGGAGACAAGCGGGAGCTTCAGCTGAAGCTCAGCCAGCAGATCGTCCAGGGTAAGTGAGCGACGACCTATCAGCCGCCAACCTCGCGGACGACTACGACGAGGCTCAGCAGATCGCCGTGGCACGGAACTGGGAACTCGTTCGGCCGGCGCCGCTTGAGGTTCTGGCAGCGATGTCGCCATCCGCCGCACTCGGCGAGCGGTTTCATGCGCGCCTTCTCTGGACCCGATACCCCGGTGATCCGCCGTCGCTGAAGTTCAGCGACCCCGTCACCGGGCGCCTGGACCTCCCCTCATCATGGCCCAAAGTGCGGGGGTTCAGGCCGGCAAGCCTCGATGCATGCGTCAACTTCTGTGCGGAGGGCTTCGCGCTGCATCCGGAATGGCGGAACGACCCGAACAAGCGCTGGAATCCAACCGGCAACCGTCTCCTCTTTGTCCTTAACACCCTTCAGGATGAACTAGACGGCCATTTCGAGGGCAGGCATCCGTGATCATCACCCCGCCGGGGCGGACACGCTGGCTACTTCCGACCTCCGCCTTCTCTGCCTCGCTTGCAGAGATGGCAATCGACGGTGCGCGCGGATGCGAAGGCGTTGCGCTATGGCTAGGAGCGCGCGACGGCGATCTCGTTCTTGTTAGCCACGTGGTACTGCTCCGCGGCGATGGGGTAGTCAAGCGGCCCGCACTCTTGGGCATCTCGCCGGCCATGTTCAACGAGGTAACAGACGTGGCGTTGGCCAACAAGCTCACGCTCGTCGGTCAAATCCACTCGCACGGGCCTGGCTGGCCGGTTGACCTGTCCCTCATCGACCGTAGTGAGGGCCTCCATGTGGGCGGCTATCTGTCCGTCGTTGCGCCGGACTACGCGATGACACGCAACACCACCATTGCTGATTGCGGCGTGCACGAGTACGTCAAGAACGCAGGGTATCGAAGGCTCCAACAACAAGAGATACAGGAACGAATTCAACTGATCACAGAACCGGCGCACACGCTGGTGGCAGAGGCGAACGGTTGAGGCGTGAGCACTGACCTAGCGTACAGCAGGCCGAAAGCAGCCGCGCGGAGCCTGTCCCGCGTGGCAGATGACGTCCACCGCTTCGTGGAGAAGAACGTCCTGCTCACCGGAGACGCAGAGTCGCTGAGCAAGCCGAATGGAGCGTGGTGCATAGAAGCAAGCTTGCTGCTGTTGCACAGGATCTGCCCACGAGTAACCGTTGTTGTTCCGCCAGAGTGCGTTGACCTTCGCGACCATCTGCGGGCCCTCGCTGAGCACGTCGCGTTCGGTGCGCCGATCATGTTCGCCGATGAAGCGAAGGCAGAGAAGTTTGACGCGGCGCTTAGCGTCGGCGCGACGCCGGGAGACGATGTCTTCACGTTTATCGACTCCAATGGCTGGTCAGCGCGGGTGGCGTCGAGTGCGAACTCCATCGGCGCGCCTGGCGGACAGGGCAACGTGATCGGTGCATTGTTCGCGGCGAGCTTGGGCGTTTCGGAAGTCTTCAAGCGCCTGCTCGCCGTTCGTGAGGCTCGCGGCGCGCAGATCCGGAGGCTGGCGTTCAGCCTCTACACGTATGGCGCAAGCGATGATCCGGGCCCGCCCCTGCCCGCTATGGCCATGCCGACCACCCTGCTTGTCGGAGCTGGCGCCATCGGCAACGGTGTCGCCTACGCCCTCGGGCGCCTGCCCTTGAGTGGCTCTTTAGTTCTCGTCGATGGCCAGACGTATGGGGAGGAAAACCTCGGCACATGTTTGCTCTTGGGCCCGACCGACATCGGAAAGTCCAAGGCGTTCGTACTAGCGCGCCAGGCCACGCACGCACTGCGTACGACCGCCTACGCGCAGACTCTCCAGGAGTACACGCATCGCTTGGGCCTGGAGCAACCCTATCCCAAGATCGTGCTGAGCGCTGTTGACTCGGCGCGAGCGCGTCACGCGATTCAGGACCTGTGGCCTGACGTCATCATCAACGGCGCGACCGGGGACTTTCCGTGGGAGGTCAGCCGCCACACCTGGGGCGATGATGTGGGTTGCATGCGGTGCACCTACAGCGAACCCGTCGAGCGCGCGGAGCTTGCGCTGAGTCGCGAGGTTGGCCTGCCCGAGGAACGGCTCAGCGATCTGACGCGTGTGGTCGACGAGTCAGACGTGGCTTGCGCGAGCGATGCAACGCGGGTGGTATGGCGTGACAATGTCGGCAAGCAACTATGCTCGGTCATCAACGATGTGCGCGCCAAGAACTTGACGGATCAGGCGCTGCCACCGCGATTCGCGCCGTCGGTTCCGTTCGTCGCAACAATGGCCGCGGCAGCGATGGTCGGTGAGCTCGTGAAGCACGTCTGCGGTTGGCCGTCCGTCCTTGCCCCGCGCCTTCAGTCCGACGCGCTGATAGGCCCGACAAGCGCATTGCCATTCCCTGAAAACCGTCGGCCCTCCTGTTTGTGTGTGACTCGCGCGCAGAACATTGACCGAGTTCGCCGCGAGCGCTCGAAGATCAATGATGTAACGTGCCTTCCCAGCTAACCCGCGTGATAGCGCTCCCGATCAAGCAACGCCTTCGCCGTCGGTCGTTCTGTTTGCCCGCCTGGGCTCAGCCACGTAACCTGTTGACATTACATCGTTTCGGCAGCAGGTTCCCTACCTGCATCGGCAAGTCGCACCTCTTCGAGTAGCTGGGCCGCAAGGTCGTCAGTGATCGCGTCACGTGCGGAGCAATCCCCATCCCTAAGTGGGTCGGTCGCAATGACGAGTCTTCGCACACCTTCCACGATTCCGACGCTGCTCGAAGTTGACCTTCCCTACAAACAGCTTTCGCTAATCGCGGGCGCTGATCGACGAGCTCGCGACCCTGTGTACGGCGTTCACCGTTGGTGGGCCAGACGGCCACCAGGGGTCATTCGCGCCTTGCTACTCGCGGCGGCGCTGCCTGGTGACACCACGCGCTCTGATTTCTGGAGGTTGTTTCGAAGCGCCGGGCATCCTCTGCACAAGCTTACCGTTCACGACCTCTTTGTCGGGGGCGGAACGACAGTGGTGGAAGCGTCACGGCTCGGGGCAACACCGTCGGGCACCGACGTCGATCCCCTCGCGGTTGCGATCGTGAGGCATGAGCTTGCGAGACCGGATTCGAGGATCGTGTCTGCGGCCGGGAAGGAACTCCTTGAGTTTCTTGAAAGAAGCGTTGGGCACCTCTTTAGGCCCAGCGCAGCCAAGTGGATTCCTCTTCATTTCTTTTATCTCCATCAGGTAGAGTGTCCACATTGCACTCGTGCCTCAACTCTGTTCAGGAATCTGGTAATTGCTCGCGACGCCTCGAAGAATGGTGGAGTCGTCCGCGATAGCGCATTAACAGCGTTTTGTCCTGAGTGCTTCGCTCTCCACGAATTGCCCTCAGTTGATCGCAAGAGGCTGCGATGCTGTGGCACCCACAACCTCGACAAAGGCAACTTCGAAGGTCAGAGATTTCGCTGTGAGCATTGCGGTCATCGCTCAACACACGCCCAGCTCAAGACCGGAATAGCGCCGCGGCGGCTGTTGGCGGTGGAGGAGACTCGGCAAGAGGAGTCGCGACGGTTTCGGCAACCGCTACCATCAGATCTTGAGGCGTTGCGTCAGGCCGAGCAGTATCTGCGTGCTCATCGTACTGACATGTGGCTTCCTGGGAGCGCATTCAGGAAGGATCGTCGGGACTCGCGGCCACTGAGCCTCGGAATTACGACGCCGCTGGAATTGTTCACCGACAGGCAACTCGCCTTGTTCGGCCTTGCCTTTAGGTGGGTCAGGGATTGCGACCAACCCGCTGATATCAAGGCGGCGCTATCCTTGGCCGTGTCTGGGGCCCTCACCACGAACAACAAGCTGTGTAGTTACGCTACGGACTACGGTAGGCTCGCTCCGCTATTCAGCGTTCGAAGCTACTCGCTGCCAGCTCTTGCTGTTGAGCTCAACCCGTTTCATCCGTCTGGTGGCCGGGGCACTCTCTACCGGGCGATTCAGCGCGTATCACGCTCGACGACACCGCAGGTCCGACGACATGTGTGGGAGACCAAACGGCAGCGTCCAGAAGCCGTGACCTTCAACTTCCGAAGAAACGGAGTCGGAGCCGACGTACGCTGCGTGTCGGCAGAGACACACGCTGCCTCAACCAACGACATTGACATCTGTTTGTTCGATCCGCCGTATTTTGACTACATCGCCTATAGCGAATTGTCAGAGTTCTACCGACACTGGCTCAATCGGACACGCCTTGGGGGGCGCCCGCTCCTACCGGAAGGACGCGACCCGGTTACGTCATACGGCGAGATGCTCGCGCGCTGTATTGTTTCCGCGCTGAAGAGGCTGAAGAAGGACAGGCCGCTAGCCTTCACGTTTCATTCGGCGGACCAGCGGGCCTGGGACGCCATCGGGATCGCACTCGACCGGGCTGACGTGCTGATAACCGCCCTGTGGCCTGTGCGAAACGACGTTCACATGGGTCACCACGCTCGTGACGCGAACTGCGAGTGGGACATTGTCGTCGTCTGCCGTCGCCGACAAGAGTGCTCGCATCGGCGATTGCCCTACTCCTTTGAGAAATGGCGACGGGCGGTATCCCCAATGCCTATTCACGGCGGCGACGCAAATGGCATGAGATTGGCTCTTAGCATGGCATCGGAACGCTTCGGGCAGCCCCGGAAGGGACAATCAAGATGAACGCGGAAGAACGTCGAAAGCTGCTGAACGATCGGAAGGAGTCCACCGGTCGCACAGTTCGCCAGTGGTGCAAGGATACCTGGCGGCAGTTTGAGGTCTACCGAGTGCCGGTGGAAGGCCTCCTTCTAAACGTGGACAATCGGCGTTTCGTGGCGGAGAGAAAGCTTCACGAAGAGGCGCTTGGACACAGCTTGGACCCGGAAAACAACCCGGATGACGAACAGTCGATCATTGCGATTCTCCTCGACAAGAATCAGCAGGTGGATGGAAACCGAGTCAAGGGCAAGCCATCGAAGGACTACGATTCACTGAAGGCCGATTGGCTAAGCCGCAAACAGGAAACGCCCTTCTGGATCAGGCCAGACGGTACGGTCCGGAATGGCAATCGCCGCCTAGCAATGATCCACCGCCTTCGCTCGGAATTCGGCAAAGAGGGATACGAGTGGGTTGAAGCGATTGTCCTCGAGCCGACCGAGATCAATGAGGACGACCTGTTCGAGATGGAGCAACGCGAACAGCTAACGGAGAATCTCAAGGTCCGCTACACCGACATCAACCTTCTGCTAGCGCTGCGAGACGCCGCCATTGGACGAGACATTGATTGGGCCGACCCAGAATCGTTAGTAAGAGTCGCAGGTGAGCTGCAGAGTTCGGCCGGCGGAGATAAGACGTATGCGCTAATCCAGCTGTATGCGATCAAGTACATGGATGCCTATCTCGACGATTCGAACCAGCCAGGCGAGTATCAGAAGTTGGTGCGTCAGGTCGAGCGATTCAGGGACGTCGGAAAGAACATGTTCCGGATGGAGGCGGACCATCCTAACGAAGCCGCCGACATGCTTCGCCTGGCGTTCGCTGCCATCCGCGCGGGCAACCCGCACGGCGACATTCGTGCCCTGAAGAAGATGTTTGTGGAAGATCGGGCTCGCTTTGAGGAGTTGCGATCGGCCGTCCAGAAGGAAGAGGCGGAGTGGGAGAAATCAACCGACACACAGTTAGAGAACCCAGATCTTTCCGACGTAGGTGAGACTGACGAAGACACCGAACTCGCTGATACTCCAGGCCCCGTCGTGCGGAGCTATCCAGGAGGTCGGGTTAGTGAGCGGATAAGAAATTCGATAGATGGCTTTGTGGCAGCGAGTTCCCTTAGCGTTCAGTCGGCGTTATACCAAGCATGGAGCCGATTGGAGACACTGTCGGCGCCAAAAATCACTGAAGCAATTCAGAATGATACCGAGGGGGTAGTGCGAAATTTGCTAGATAGAATTGCGAAGTGGTCAAAGAGCATAGAGGACTCTTGATGGCAGCGGGCAAGTAGATGGAAAGCGAGGTCGTACTGACAGTCGATGGCGATGACGTAATGGTCCGAGCGCCGTTGGCAAGGACCGATCGTCTCGCGAGAATGTTTTTCAGAACAATCATGGGTGCGATGCCCACCGACGAAGGCTGGAGGTGCCCGCGCCGCCGAACGTCCCTCGCTTTCACCATTCTTCGCATCAATACCTTTCTTGAGGCCAAGGGCTGGACCGTCAGTCGCGTCGGAATCGTAGACGAGACGGTAAAAAAGGCCGAAGAACGACAGCGCAGCTTTGTACGAGCCAAGGAGCATGCCACCGCGCTGCGGACGGGTCAGCCAACTCTTGACTTGGCAGCTGTCACGGCCAGCCTAAAAGGGTTTGGATGGGACGACGAGGGCCGCCGCCTTCGCCCCCACCAACAACAGGGACTCCTGCACGGCCTAACCGCAGTCAATGCTGCCAATTTCTCGGTTCCCGGTTCGGGAAAGACTGCGATCGCTCTCGGTATCGCCGTAACACATCTCGCGAACAAGACGGTGGACCTGGTCCTCGTCGTTGGTCCGCTGGCGTCGTTTGCTCCATGGGAACGAGAGGTCCGCGCTGCAGTTCATGGCCTCCTCCCCACAAGGCGAATCCGTGGGACCGCCGCACGGCGACTGAGTTTGTACGGTGCCACCAATCAAGGCGAGCTACTACTGCTGAGTTTCGCCACCGCTGCCGCAGATCGCCGGCAACTGGAAGACCTTTGCGCCCGCTTTCGAGTGATGCTGGTCGTTGATGAGTCGCATCGGGTGAAAAGGTTCCGGGGAGGACTCTGGGCCCCAGCGCTAATTGAGCTGGCGAAGCACACACGGGTGCGCCTAATCCTGTCAGGAACTCCCATGCCTCAGAGTGGGAAGGACCTGTATAGCCAGCTAAGTGTGCTTTGGCCCGGGGGAGAGCTTACAGGCCCTCGCGATACGTTTGCAGCGCGAGCGGACAAGGATTTTGCCGGACTCCTCACGGAGATTCAGCCCTTCATTTCAAGAACGCCGAAGGAGGAGCTTGGACTGAAGCCCTACCAGCTAGTCCGCCACGAGGTTCCAATATCCGGCACTCAAGCCGAGGTCTACGAACTGATCGAAAGCCAGTTTCGGAAGAGAATTGAGGACGCAGATAGTTGGCAGCAGAAGATCGCAGCGCTACGCAGAGCCAAGCCTATCCGTCTCTTGCAGGCGGCCGCGAACCCGGACTTGCTCAACAGAGTCGATGGCTATTATCGGCTCCCGAGGCTGGAGTCCGCAACACCTACGCTGATGCAGCGGTTGGCTAGTTACCGAGGCTCCGAACTACCCGCAAAGTCGCGTTTCGCGCTCTCGCTTGTTCGCGAGATCTTGAGTCGCAATGAAAAGGTTGTCTGCTGGAGCAACTTCGTGCCCAACCTGGATCAGTTCGCCGAGCTTGTGCGAGCAGAGACTGGTGCCCCTTGTTTTCAGATAGACGGCAGAGTCGCCACGGCAGATGAGGCTGAGGACCAAGCCGACTCAGATTCACCGCCGGAGATAGAAACGAGAGAGCGAATCATTGAGCAATTCCTCAGTGTTTCTGGCGGCGCTGTGCTGGTCACGAATCCAGCTTCGTGCTCGGAGTCTATTTCTCTGCACCGAACCTGTCACAACGTCATTTACCTAGATAGAACCTACGACTGCGCCCTGTTCCTTCAATCAATCGATCGTGTGCATCGGCTTGGGTTACCCGACCAAGCGAGTGTGATGATCCATGTTCTCCTTGCGACCAACGCGAGTCGGCAGACGATCGATCACCTCGTCGATGCCTCCCTCGACCGAAAGCATGCAAACATGAAGCAGCTCCTGGAGGGAGCTGAACTGAAACCTCTTGCTTTGTCCGAGGAACCCTTGCGAGATGCCGAAGGGACTGACCAGGACCTAAGCGACCTACTGCATTTCCTCCTTGGCGAAGAAGGGTGACTTGCAGGTCTCATCAAGTTGGTTTACCGCCGCAAGACTGCTTCGGCTAGTTCAGGCCCTCCGCGCCGTTCCCGGTCAAGCTCCCGGACTTTCCCCCGAGCGAGCTACCAGGACACTGTGGAGCGCTTGCGGTGGACCCTCTGACGAAATCTCTGAGATCGTCGGCGTCTTGAGGGCACTCACACTCGTGACGCCCCCGAATGAGTCGATCATCCGGACTCGCCTCGGGAACAAGGTCGCAAAAGCCGCTGCACAAGGTGACGTGACTGAGTTAGGGCTCCTCTTGATCAGAGCAGGGCTATTTCACGATCAGGCACGACAGCTTGTCGCGAGTGGAAGGGTTGATCACCAAGGGCAATTAGTATGCCGACATGGAGCCATCTCGGGAGGCGCCCCACAACTCTTGGGGGTACTCTCGCTGTGGAAGGAAGTGAGCATACGCCCGACAGTTCGGATACCTGCTCCGCTTCTCGCGGAGCTGAACTCCGTTTGGGCAATGCTACCGCCACAGGTCGTGCTTCCGGCTTCACTTACTCGACGTAAGGCCATTGGTGATAGAGCTGAGATGTACACCGTCCAGTACGAGCGAAGTCAGTCAACTGACGTGTCGAGTATCCAGTGGGTGGCGCGAGACTCCGACACGCTCGGATGGGACGTGGAGGATCGATCCAGTACGCCAACCAGATGCATCGAGGTTAAGGGCAGGCATGATTCCGTGCCGGCCTTCTTCGTCTCGGAGAACCAAATCGAGAAGGCCCGCGAGATTGGGGCTTCGTTCGAGATTCAATTCTGGGGTGACATCGACTTGAATCGCCCCGCCCCCGTCGAGTACGCAATTCTCCGCTCGGCTGGCTACCCAACTACTATCGTTGATCTTGACGCACAACTGAAGAGCGGTAAATGGGTCCTCACACCCGTTCGTTGGCGCGTAACTCAAGCATAGAGAGCAATCCGTCGCCGATTCTCCCTGAAAGAGCATACCACCAATAGGAAGCAATGGAATTCTTCGAGTTGCCCAGCTTGCGCAAATGGTGTCTATTGGTGTAGATATTACTAAACATTTACGGATACCTACAAATGGCATACTACAGAGCGCCGAAACCCGTCGTTGAGTGGGACAACCCAGGACTCTTCCAAGGCGTGACGATCAAGCGCCAGCTGAACGATGGGAAGTGGTACGCTTGGCGCATCCCGTACAACGGCGTTGTTCCGCAGGCCATGGCGGCTGACATCCTCAACGTCAGCCTCATGACCATCAACAATTGGGTCAACGCCGGAAGCCTGAAGCACATAAAGGCACGCGGCCAGCCCTCGGTGATTCCGCTCAGCGAGATCAAGAGGGTCCGCAAGGTGCTTCTTGAATACGGACGCTTGAACCGCGAGGCGCTCGGTCAATGAAAACGCTCTTGTCCATCGGCCAAGCCGCGGAGCGCTTGGGCCTGTCGGTTGACACCGTCCGCGAGATGGAGCGGAGCGGTGTGCTGAAGGCAGAGCGTACACCGGGCGGTCACCGGCGCTTCAGCCCGGGCAAGCTCGACGCGTACCTCGGCCGCCAGTCTGTTCGCGCAAGGCCGAATCATCCCGCACGCGCTTCCGCGCCTACTAGGCAGCGGCAGCCCATCCACGCTCACGAGGAGCCCCTCGACTGGCCTCCTGCTGACGAGGATCAGGACGACGTGCAGCCCGTTACCCCGCGCACCCAGCCCGCCGCGCCCGCGGCCCCCTCGGCGCACGACAACTGGATGACGGAGTTCAGGCAGACGACTCGGGATAATGCGGAACGCAACCGCCTCGACACCCTCAGGTACTACGCCCACTCTCTGATCCCCTGGAACGCCTCGGCAAGCGCCCGCTCGGCCGTTCTGGAAATGGTGGCCTCCTACGTGACCGCCTCCCGATTCCCTGCCTCTGCACCGTCCTGGGAGGCCAACCAGGCGATCAAGGCAAAGGTGGAAGCTGTCTTGGAGCCCTTCCAACGAGCGGCAGCCCGTGAGGCGACGAAGAAGGCAGAGGTCGAGCGACAGGAACAGCGGCTTCGGTCGCTCATCGAGCATGGCAAGTCGAGGGCCAGGCTCAAGACCATCGGCTGGGGCTACGACGATGCGCGCGAAGCATGCGCCGATGTACAGGAAGAACTGGACAGCGAGGTCGAAGCCGATTGGTCAGAACGCGAAGTAGACGACCTGGTTGACGAGATTCTCGAAGAATGGGACGAAGAATCTGAGGGTTGAAGCACAAAAGAGCGCTCAAGAATCTAGGTAAACCTGGGATTCTGATCCTGGGTTTGCCACCCGAAGCAGGGGTTTTCTCCAAGGGGAATCCAAACGCGCGCGCGCGACGCGCGAAACGGCACAATGGCCCGGCAGACGGTTGAACGGCTGACGCTCCAGGCGACCATCGCCAAGTGGAGCGGCGAAGCAGAAACGCTCCGCCGCCTCGGCGCGCACGTAGACGGCGCCAACCTCATCGAGGCCATCCTCGCCGACCTGCGCTCCGCCTCGGACGCCGACGCCGTCGAGGCCCTCACCCTGGACGAGGCCGCGAGGGAATCCGGCTACACCGCTGAGCACCTAGGCAGGCTCCTCCGCAACGGCACCATCCCCAACGCTGGGCGCAAGAACTCGCCCCGTATCCTGCGCCGCTACCTGCCCCTCAAGCCCTCGGCGTTGCGCGAGTCGAGGTTCTCCCCGCAACTTGTCGGTGCAACAACCGGGCAGATCGCGCGGGCTGTCGTGACCTCCTCAGGAGAACCACGATGACCCATGCGCGACATCACCGGTGGAGCTACTCCGCCGGAGAACGGGGCCGCAACAGGGTGCGAGCATACGCGCACCCGGATACCGGCCTCTACTACCTGGAGTTCTCGGACAACGGCAGAAAGCGCCGCATGGCCCTCGGCCACCGGTTGCCGGACGCCGCCAAGGCCAAGGCCGATGAGCTGGCCGCTGCGCTCCGCAGCAACAGCTCACCGCTCGACGTCGACCCGACGCTCCAGGCGCTCTTTGACAACTACGTGCGTGAGGTAACGCCGCAGAAGAGCGCGAGCACGCAGAAGCATGACAAGTCAGCTGTGAAGCGCTTCGAGTCGTTCCTCGGCGAGACCCGCCGAGCCTCGACGCTGAACCGGCGCGACTGGGACGGATTCATCGCCTGGCGGCGCCGCACCGGCGACACGCGGAAGGGCAAGAAGACCAAGGGCAAGCCCATCGGCGCCCGCATCATCGAGTACGACCTGAAGTTTCTTCATGCGGTGTTCAACTGGGCGGTGACCGCGCGAGACAGCGCCGGTCGCTATCTACTCGATCGCAATCCGCTCAAGGGTATGCCGTGGCCGAAGGAAGAAAGCCCACGGCGACCAGTGCTCAGCGCCGAGGACTACGCCAAGATGTTGAAGGCCGCGCCGCTCGTGGATGAGCGCTGTTCACTGGCGCTCGTGCTGGCCCACGAGACTGGTCATCGCATCGGCGCCATTCGGCTGCTGCGCTGGTCGGACCTGGACAGCAAGCACGGCACGATGCGATGGCGCGGCGATCAGGACAAGATCGGCTTCGACCACGAGACACCGCTGTCGGACGAAGCGCTGAGCGTCCTGGAGGCTGCGCGCCGCAAGCAGATGGTTGTTGGCGACGCGTGGATCTTCCCTGCTCCAGGGAATCCTCTGGAGCCGTGCTCTCGCCACCTGCTGCGCGATTGGTGGGAACGGATGGAAGAGCGCGCCGAGATGAAGCCATCGGCCGGACGCGGCTGGCACAGCCTGCGGCGGAAGTTCGCCACCGAGCTCAAGGACGTGCCGTTGCGCGATCTCTGCCACCTGGGCGGCTGGAAGGACCCGCAGACGGTCCTGAAGTGCTACCAGAAGCCCGACGAAGCGACGATGCGGCAGGCGCTCGCCCAGAGGGCTCGTTACACCATTCGCGGCCTGAATCGACACCGCGAATCGACACTGCGGCCCGATTTCCGCAAAGCAACACGCCCCACCTGAGGCCTAACCTCAAGCAGGGCGTCGAGTTCGGAACATGGGCCTGGGTAGAGTTGAACTACCGACCTCACGCTTATCAGGCGTGCGCTCTAACCACCTGAGCTACAGGCCCCAACAGGGACGGCAAAGATAATCAGGTTGCCCGGTCAGCGCAGGCCGATGGCCGCCTCGCGCCTCGGCCCGCCGCGTCAGGCCTTGAGGATCGCCCGCACCTTCCGCAGCAACACTTCGGTGACGAAGGGCTTGGCGATGAACACCGGCCCCTCGTCCCGCACATTGTCGTGCAACGCCGCGCCACTGGTGTACCCGCTCATGAACATCACCTTGACGTCCGGTCGCTCGGCGGTGACCAGCTCGGCCAGTTCGCCTCCATCCATCTTCTGCATCTGCACATCGGTGAGGAGGAGGTTCACCTCGCCCTCGTGCGCCTTGAGGGCCGCGAGGGCATCGCCCCCCGAGCCGGCCTCGAGCACCAAGTACCCGGCCTTGCGCAGGGCGTCCGCGGTGCCCCGCCGCACCGCCCGGTCGTCGTCCACCACGAGGATCGTTCCGCCGCGTTTCATGAGGGTCGAATGTAGTGCCTATACTCGGCCATAGCGTTAGTTCAGTTTAGCCACTAAATTGGACTATGCAACCACAGTAGTTCAGCTTGGGTTGTAAACTGAAGCCACGTAATCCGTTAGAAGGCCACCGATGCCAGGAAGACTCAAGCAACGAACGTGGCAGTACAACCCGGAGATCTATGCGCCGGCAAAGTACAAACGCGCGTGCCGATACGACGCCTTCGTACCCGACAAGCTCATGGACATGTCGCTCAATCTTGACGCAACCATCGCAGGAATCGTGTCGGAGGCGGAGCACGCCATTCGCGCCTTGAACGAGAGTGCCGGGCCACCGCTCGCCCCCCTGGCGCGCCTGCTGCTGCGAACCGAATCGATTGCCTCATCGAAGGTCGAGGGCATGCAGCTGGGTGTTCGCGAACTCGCACGCGCTGAGGCGCGAGTGGAATCGGGACACCACGCCGGCGCCACAGCGATGGACGTTCTCGCGAATATCGATGCGATGGTCCTCGCGGTCGACAGAGCGGCACTCGCCGGGAGGTTCGACGTTTCCCAGATCACGGCCATCCACCGGCGGCTGCTGGAGCGAGCCGAGAACAAACGCATCGCAGGTCAAACCCGAACCCGACAAGACTGGATCGGCGGAAACGATCACAACCCGTGCGGCGCAGACTTTGTCCCGCCCCCACCCGAAGATGTTGACGAGCTGCTGTCCGACTTGTGCGAGGCAATCAACGACGACCGGCTCCCGCCACTGGTGCAGGCGGCACTGGTGCACGCGCAATTCGAAACCATCCATCCGTTCGAGGACGGCAATGGACGCACGGGGCGCGCACTCATCCACGTCGTGCTGCGTCGCAGAGGAATCGCACCTCGCTACGTGCCTCCCATCAGCGTCGCCCTCGCCGCGGCGAAGACGCGCTACATCGAGGGGCTCACCAGTTTCCGGGGAACTGAAGTCGGAAAGTGGATCGAGTACTTCGCGGATGCGTCGGCTCGAGCGGCGCATCTGGCCAAGGCGTACCTGAACGCCATCGAGGCACTGACGACAACATGGCGAAATCAACTCTCCGCCTCCCCCACCGCACCCAGAGCCGGCGCCGCCGCCTGGGCGCTGATCGACGTGTTACCGGCGCACCCCATGATCACCGCGCCGCTGGCCACGGCAGCCACCGGGCGCGCGAAAGCAGCGGTATATGAGGCAATCGAGCAGCTGAAGAACGCTGGAGTGCTGATTCCGCTGTCGGCAATGCGGCGCAATCAATCGTGGGAAGCGGCGGGGTTGCTCGACTTGATTGCCGGAATGGAGAGCGGTCAACCCGCGGTCAGGTAGTGTCGGCGCGCCGGCTCACGGCGCCGGCCGCCGCTGTCCCACACCTACCAATGCATCCGGCCCGTCCAGCTCCACGCCCCCGTTCTGCACCACCAGGTGGAACGAGCCGGGCTGCTCGAAGTAGACCGACTCGGCGCTGGTGCGCCGCTCCAACACCAGGCCGCCGTCGAGCCAGCACCGCAGCACTCCGTCCTGAAAACGCACCCGCAGCCGGTGCTCTCCCGGGTTCAGTGCCTCCCGGCGCCCCGTCTGGATCACCGCGAGGCCGCTGTGCGGCCGGTGCGAGCCCCAGACCGCCGTGCCCGCCGACCAGAGAAACGCGATCCGGCAGTCCCCGTCGCTGCGGCACCAGGCCAGGCCGAGCCCGGCGTCGTCTCGCAGCCGCTCCCTCACGCGGAACCGCGCCGCATACTCCAGCGGCGCCCCCAACGCACGCGCGCCCTCGGCGGCCCACCAGCAATTGTCGCCCGGCACCCGGTCGGCCAGCCGCAGCGTGTCGCCGCGATCGGTGAGCGGGCAGCCCGGCACGTCGCTCAACCGGAGCCGGTAACTCGCCACGCCCAGCCCGGCGGTGTCGAGCCGGCCCGCCGCCTCCCGCACCAGGCTTCGCGCCGCCTCGGGCCACTTCGCCGAGTCGTCGACGGCATCGCCCCAGCCCTCGTCGATCCGCGCATCGACGGAGGCCAGCAGCTCCCCACGCGCGTCGGCGAACTGCGGCGCCGAAAGGTCGCCGCTGATGAACCCGTCGGAGAGGGCGCGCACGCTGTCGGTGCCGCGCTGGTAGAGCACCGCGATGCCGGCCGCCGCCACGGTCCAGGCGTGCTCCCGCCGCAGCCGGGCGATCGGCCACGGCGCGACGACCAATGCGAGGACCAGCACAACCCCGAGGACCTTGCCCGCCCAGCGGCGCCGGCGGTACCGCTGCCGCAGATGCGCGTTCCGGGCCTGCCGGCGCTCGCCAACGACCGGGGCCGCCGCCGCCGCGGCCGCCATTCCCGACGCCGCGGGCACCGCCGCGGCCAGTGCGCTGGCGAAGGCAGCGGCCGTCTGCCAACGATCCTCGGGACCCTTGGCGAGGCACCGCATGACGGCGTCGGACACCGATTCCGGCACGGTGGTGAACTGGGCCAGCGGCTCGGGCGGGGTGAGGATGTGGTGCGCCAGCACCTCGCGCGGCGTGTCGGCGTCGAAGGGCAACCGGCCCGAGAGCATCCGGTAGGCGACGACGCCAAGCGAGTAGATGTCGCTGCGGGCGTCGAGCTGGCGCGCGGTGGCCTGCTCGGGGCTCATGTATTCGGGGGAGCCGAGGACCGAGTCGGTCTCGGTCAGCCCCTCGCCGCCCGGCTCCTCGACCTTCGCCACGCCGAAGTCCATGAGCAGGGCGCGGCGCTGCGGGCCCTCGAGCATGATGTTCTCGGGCTTGAGGTCGCGGTGCACGATGCCGCGCGCATGGGCCTCGTGCAGCGCGCCGGCCGCCTCGATCAGGATGCGCACCGCCTCGTCGCCGGTCAGCCCGCCCGGCTGCATCAGCGCGTCCTTGAGGGTCGTCCCCTCCACCATTGGCATGATGAAGTAGACCAGGCCGCCCGATTCGCCGACGTGGTAGATCGGCACGATGCCCGGATGGCGGAGCCGGGCGATGGCGCGCGCCTCCCGGCGGAAGCGGGTGCGGAACTCGGGGCTGGAGCTGATCTCGGGCCGCAGCACCTTGACCGCCACCACGCGGCCCAGCTCCTTGTCGAGCGCCGCCCAGACTTCGCCGAAACCGCCGCGGCCGATCAGGCCCGTGACCTCGAAGCCCGCGCCGAGGGCGGTCTGTACGCGGCTCCTGCGCTCTTCGATCTGTGGAGCGCTGAGCGAGGCCCGCTGCGCCGCACCCGATTGCGGGGGCAGGCTCCCCACGCCCTCCGGCACCGTCGCCGAGATCTCGGTCGGCGACGACGCCCCGCACGCCTGGCAGTACAGCGCACCGGCGGCAATCGGCGTCTGGCACGAGGAGCAGATGGTCACGGGGCCCGTCATGGTTGGCACGCTACGGGCGGGCGGGGAGGATTGTCAAATGGCTGAAGGCTGAAGGCCGAAGGCTGAAGGCAAACAAGACCTGCCCGGCGATGGCCCGCTTGACCTCCCGGATGCGCTTTTCGTCGCGCTTGTGGAGGTCCACTGCTTGATCTTCTTGCCCCGCACCAGCCCCGCCTGGGTGAAGACCCGCATGTGCTCGCTGAGGGTCGGCTGGCTCAGGCCGAGCTTCTCGGCGATGAGCACGGCGCAGACGCCGTCCTCGACCAGGTCGCCGTCCACCTGGGGCCGGAAGTGCGCGGTGGGGTCCGAGCGACGGCTAGGCATTTGCCACGGTTGTCTGGTTTTCGACAGTACGCTATGGTGAATGTCAGAATGAGACTGCTGGACTCGGTACAGACCCTCACCCGTTCGTACCGCCAGGCGGTGAACCGCCGAGGACGGGTCCTATCGGCCACTGCGCAGGCTGAAATGAAGGCGCATGCTGACCTGCGCTCGCACGCGCGTTGAGGCCGCCCTCCCCTGAGCCCGGCGAATCTGGCTATGACCCCCAGCATGTGTTTCGTCTCTCCGATGGCCGGGAAGCGCGGATTCCGGATGGCCTTGATCGGTCCGCGTTAGTGGAAATCCTAGCCCTGCTGCCCCCGAGCGCGAAGGACATCGTGCTTCGCGCTTTGGAAGGGCCACTTCCGGCTCAGGGCCCCGGGCCGACGATGGATGCGGCAATTGCCGCACACCTTGACTCTTCAGACATGGTCGTCGCGGCGGCCATTGCACGTCTGTACGGCAGAAGCGACTCTGTAACTGCCGACCTTCAGTCGCGCAGCAGGAGCCCATCTCTAGAGAGGCTTCCAATGCTACTGGCGGTTCGAGATCGGGCGACAGACGCACCGGTGTCGGAGATGCGGGCCACGCTATTCCGGCACCCGACGAGCCATCCGTATGACACCGTACTCTTGCCCAGCAAGACAATCAGCCCAGAGCAACTCCATCAGGCTGTTGTGCGAGTCTTGGCGGTACGTCAGAGTTCAGGATTGGTGCCCTACAGAGCGGGTCTCTATGAAGTGATTCTGTCGGCAGGTGCTGAGAAGATTCCTCCGTCATGGCGTGCGCACCTGCTTGCAGCGCTCGACGGGTTGCGCCGAGCCAACACCAGCCATCTACCGCCCTTTGGGTACGTGCGATCGGTCGTCCTGTCGCTTGGGCGGAGCAATGACGACGCACTTGCTTCCTCGTGAGGACGGCCAGGGCCTCCCTCTCCACGGCGTCAACGCGACCGGGCCTTTCAGGGCTCGTAGGGCTCCTGTAGGCGTGCGCCCAATGGCATGGCTGCAAGCTCATCGGCTGCTCGGCACGCGGCCGCGCCACACATCTTCACTTGCCAACCGACTGTATCACGAGCACCCGAGCTTGCCCGATGCCAGGAACGCTGCGTTGGGGTGCCGCACGCAGTTCGCCGATCTTCTGGTCTAGGTACGCGATCCACGAGGCGGACTCCGACCGACCCTGACTTACTCTTACTCTAGCCGTGTAGTTCCTATTGGCCACAACCCCGTCTTTCCGCCGCAACAGCGCGAGACCGCGCAGCGCCGCGCTAAGTTTCCGCGCTTCGAGATCTCCGTCATGGAGTACAATTACGTCCCGACCGTTAGCGCCCGCGCCCCGCTGGAATCCGACCGCCGAGTCTCCCTCGCCTGACACAAGGGCCAGCGTGACAGGAGCGGTCCAAGCCCCTCGACCGATTTCGCTTTGAGCTGCCGACATCGACATGCGGCCCGGCGTTACGGCGTCTATTAGGGTCTGCATGCGAGGATCCGCCGCGGTAAGCTGCATGCTGGTCCCCTGATGACCCTCGAACGCTGCGCGAACGTAGGACCGCGTCTCGGGTGGTACCGAATCAAGCAGGCGCTGCAAAGCAACCGAGTCGACCTCGGGCCGCAGGCGGCCCGTACTTGTCGCGAGTATCCCCCTTAAGGAAGGAGCAGAACCGGCCCGAGTGATCGGTTGCGGCGTAACGCTGTCCCCGGAACACGCGGCGAGCAGCGATGCAACGGCCAGCATCGGCACGACGATCGCGTATCTCACACGACCTCCCCAGATTGAAAGTCCTTGGACGTGTCGCGCACGTGGTGGCGGAGTTGTCAAGTGTACGCTAGGTAGATGCTGCCATCATCGCATTCCGTATACCACCCCTCGTACAGCAGGTCCCAGGTGTCCCCGCCGTCGTAGCTGATCCAAACGTCGCCGTAGTCATCCCAGCACGATCCGGTGTCTCCGTCGCCACTACCGCCGCCGGTACCGCCACCACCGCCGCCGCCCACGCAATCGAATGCAATGGGGCCACCGAATGCCTGGAACCCGCTGCCCGCGCCGGGAGCCACCCGCTGTGTCTGCTCCGAGTCGCCGCCACAGTCTTCTTCAGTCCCCCAGGGCACCAAAGAGCCATCGGCTGGGGGGATCAATTGCTGCCAGTGAATCGTTATGACACCGAGATTCTGCTTCCAGCAAGTGAACGTCCCGGCGCCATACTGCCACTCCCACCTCATCCGAGAGTTGTCCGGGATGGAGATCGGATTGGGAAGGTCATTCACATAGTAGCCTACGTTTCCCCCAGCCGGGTTGTGTTCAAGCGTCATCGGTACTTTATAGAAGGTCTCCCCGAGAAAATCCCCCGACGGCGAAATGGGAACCGGACACTGGTCGGGCTCCTCCGCAAGTGCGACCCTCGCAGTTTCTCCCAGAAGAATGCCAGCCGCAACTAGTACGAGTGAACTGCGAGTTAGGCGGCGCGGCGCTCGCATGTGCATCCTCCTCGCGGTTGACAAGGAATTGTTCGGCTCTCTATTACGACCGTTCCCCAGTATTGTCCATCACCCTGCCTAACGCAAGACCGCCACAGGGCTCTCAATTAGGGGGCTAGGGCTTCCCCTAGGTTTGATTCACAAGAAGGTGGTTCACTGAGGGCCCTGAGAAGAGGTGCGCCCGTAAGGCCGTATCGCCAACTCGTCTGACGGTGACGCCAGTAGCAGCATGTGGAACTCCATCTGCCGTTCATCGCGCAGCACGATGGAGGTGATCGCTGCATCGCGTCATGGTTGGCACGCTACGGGCGCGGAGGGAGGGTTGTCAAATGGCTGAAGGCTGAAGGCCGAAGGCTGAAGGCAAACAAGGCCCCGCATTTCAATCCGAATCCACGTCTCGACGCGGCGTCCCGCATCGGGTAGGGTGGGTCCTCCCCACCCTCTGGAGACGGCGCATGGCTCGTTCATTGGTTCGCAGGCTTGGCGTGTCCCTTCGGCCGCTGGCCGTGACCCTGCTGGTCATGACCCGGGTCGTGGCCCTGCACGCACAGACCGGCGCCATCGTGGTGCGCCTGGGCACCGACACCCTGAGCGTCGAGCGCTTCACCCGCACCGCAACACGGATGGAGGGCGACGTGGTGAGGCGGCTCCCCGCGGCGGCCCAGTGGCATTACGTCGCGGACCTCGACGCCCGCGGGCTCCCCTCGCGCGTCGAGCTGACGCCAGTGCGCGGCAACCCCGCCGCGACCTTCAGGGTTCGCCGCCTGACGATCAGCTTCGAGCCCGACAGCGCCACCCTCGCCATCGAGCGCGACACCGTGGCCCACCGCCGCATCGCCGCCGTCAACGGCTTCCCGCTCCTGCCCGAGACCTTCGGTTTGTGCGAGTTGTGGTTCTCGTGGCTGCGCCGGGCCGGCGCCGACACCGGCACGGTGACGGTGGTCGCTCCCCTCGGCGGCCCGCAGGGACGGGTGCTGGTCCGGATCGCGCGGGACAGCGCGTTTCTCCAGATCATCGGCGGGGAGATGCGGATGCGGACCGACGCGCAGGGCCGCCTGCTTGGGCTCGACGGCAGCTGGACCACGCTGAAGTACACCGCCGAGCGGGTGCCCGGCGTAGATCTCGACCAGGCCTTCGCCAGCTTCACGGCGCGGGATTCGTCGCAGGGCGTGACCGGGCCGTTCATTTCCCGGCGCGACACGGTGCGCGCCACCCTGGGCGGGGCGCAGCTCTGGGTGGACTACGGTCGCCCCTCCAAGCGCGGCCGCAACGTCTTCGAGCACGGCGTCCTGGGCGATACGCTGTGGCGCACCGGCGCCAACGCCGCGACCCAGCTGCGCACCGACCGGGACCTGGTGCTGGGCGGCACCACGCTGCCGGCCGGCATCTACTCGCTCTGGACCCACATCGACGGCGCCACCGCGGAGCTGGTGGTGAACGCGCAGTCGGGCCAGTGGGGCACCCAGTACGACCGCTCGCGCGACGTCTTCCGGGTGCCGCTGCGCCGCTCGCGCGTCGCCGGCGCGCCGGTGGAGGTCTTCACGATCGCGATCCTGCCCGGCGGCGCGTCGGATGGGCTGCTGCGGCTGAGCTGGGACGACGTCGAGTTCAGCGTGCCGTTCACGGTGCACTGAACCGGCGGTTTGTCCGGAATCCGTGAGGATTGCGGCCGCCGGCTGGCAACCGGCGGCGCGGTCCGTAGGGTTGAAGCGCAGCATGACCTCGTCGCGTTTCAACCCGGAGGACTTCGTGCGATTTGTTGTCGTCAGCCTAGGCATGCTCGCCCTGCCCCTCGCACTCCGCGCTCAGGCGTCCGGCCACTGGCCACCCGACTCACTCGTCAACACGCAGGTGATTCCCCGGACCACGCCCGTCATCCAGGTGGTGGGTGCCATGCGCGACATCGCCGGCGGCCTGGGCGTACGCTGCCAGTTCTGTCACGTCGGCGAGGAGGGCATGCCGCTGGAACGCTTCGATTTCCCGAGCGACCAGAAACGCACCAAGCTCGTCGCCCGCCAGATGCTGCGCATGGTGCAGGAGATCAACCGGAGGCTGGACACGATTCCGGGCCGCACCCCGACGGGGCTCCAGGTCACTTGCCGCACCTGCCACCACGGGGCGAGCCGCCCGACCCCGCTCCAGACCCTGATGATCGACGCGGCGACGGCGGCGGGATCCGATTCGGCGATCCGCGCCTACCGGGCGTTGCGCGAGCAGTACTACGGCCGCGACACCTACGACTTCAGCGAAAGTTCGCTGAACATCGCTGCCTTCCGGCTGGGCCGCGCCGGGCGCTTCGATGACGCGATCGCGCTGCTCCGCTTCAACGAAGAGCTGTTTGCCGGTTCCTCGGGCATGTATGTCTTTCGGGGCAACATCAACCTGATGCGGGGCGACACCACGGCGGCGGCGGACGCCTTCCGGGAGGCGGTGAGACGCGACCCGGCCAACACGGAGGCGAGGGGCCGCTTGCGCGATATCGGGCGACCCCTGCCCTAGCGCGCCGGCATCACCCGGTCTGACTCTTTCGGGACAGCAGTCTGCAACAGGTCAACCTTGTTTCGGCCGGTACTCCTCCCGATACAAGGCGGCCAGCTCGAAGAAGTAGCTCAGTGCCAGCGGTCCGATCAGCAGCCCGAGGATCCCGAAGTACGGCACCCCCGCGAACGCCCCCACCAGCGTCGTCACCGGGTGAATGTGCGCCCAGCGCCGGAACACCAGCGGCTGGATGACGTAGTCCACGTTCCCTACCACCAGCAGGCCCCAGAGCAGCATGAGCAGCCCGGCCCCGGCTCGCTGGTCCACGAACAGGGCGATCGCCGCCGGGCCCCACACCATCCCGCTCCCCACCACCGGGAGAATTCCCAGGACCACCGTCACCATGGTCCAGAACACCGCGTTGGGCAGGCCCACGATCCAGAACGCCAGGCCCGTCAGCGCGCCCTGGATCAGCGCCGCCACGCCGGTACCGATGACCATCGAGACGGTCACGCTGCGGAACCGCGCCCGCAGCTCCTCGGTGGTCGCATCCGAGAACGGCAGGTAGGCGCTCACCGCCTTCCAGGTCTCGTCGGGACGCAGCAGCAAGTAGTAGAGGCCGAAGAGGGCCACGATCAGGTTCAGCACCTGCCGCGTGGCGGTGCCGATGAGCCCCAGCGCCGAGCCGCCGAGCCAGGTCACGGCCTTCGAGCCGAGGTCCGCGAGGGAGGGCCCGATCGCGATGCGGCCGACATGCAGCGTGCCCAGTCGCGCCAGCACCGGGCTCTCCGCGATGCCGGCCGCGATGGACTGCGCCTGGCTGAGCAGGATCCCGAAGAACGCCACGCCCGGCACCACCAGCAGCAGCAGTGCGAGCCCCACCACCACCACCGCCGAGATGCGCGGGCCGATCCGGGGAGCGAGGCGCTGGTGCACCGGCGCCAGGATGACGTACAGCACCGGGATGCCGATCAGGCCGGTGGCGAGCGGCGCCAACGCGATGACCAGCGACGCGCCGAGCAGCAGGATGAGCAGGCCCGCCATCTGGCGGTTGGTTTCGTGATGGGGCACGGCCCAATATAGACGATGGCAGGTAGCTGGTGGCTGGTGGCTGGTAGCGAGCAAAACAAAGGCCCCGGGGAACCGGGGCTTTGTTTGCCATCAGCCATTAGCTACCAGCTACCAGCGTTCTTATTCCGACCAATCCCGCTTCGGCCGGCCGCCGCCGCCGCGCCGCGGCTCGCCGTCGTCGTCGAATTCCTCGTCGAAGTCGTCGTACCCCTCTTCCTCTTCTTCGTCTACGGCCTCTTCTTCGCCTTCCTCGTCGTCCAGCTCGCCGTCCTCGAACTCCTCGTCTTCCTCGAAGTCGTCCAGACCCCCGACGTTCTCGGTCTCGTCGTCGTCGATGCGGCGTCCTCGCGACTCGGGCGCCGACGACCCCCAGCCCTTCATTGGTTCCTCCACCAGGATAGACGTGAACGAGTGAACGGCCCGGTCTCCGCCATCTACATCATCTCCGCGGCCGCGCGTTTTCCCGCGCGCCGCAGCTTCTCTCGGTCCTGCATCCCGAGGGCGCGCTTGCGCAGCCGTACCGCCTTGGGGGTCACCTCGATCAACTCGTCGTCCTCGATGTATTCGAGCGCAAGTTCCAGGGTAATCGCCCGCGGCGGTTCGAGCAAGACGGCGTCATCCGACCCCGACGCCCGCATGTTGGTGAGCTTCTTGCCCTTGCTGGGATTGACGTCGAGATCCCCGGTGCGGCAGTTCTCGCCGACGATCATCCCTTCGTACAACGCCTCGCCCGGGCCCAGGAACAACACGCCGCGATCCTGGAGATTGAACAGCGCGAAGGCCACCGCTTCACCCTGCACCATGCTGATCATCACGCCCCGCGAGCGCCCGCTGATCGGGCCGGCCCACGGCCCGTACTCGAGAAACCGGTGGTTCAGCATCCCGTTGCCACGGGTGTCGGTCAGGAAGTCGCTCCGGTAGCCGAAGAGCCCGCGCGCCGGAATCCGGAACATCATCCGTACCGTGCCCATGCCCGGGTTGCGCATGTCCAGCATCTCGGCCCGCCGGGGGCCGAGCTTCTCGTGTACCACCCCCACATACTGCTCCGGGACGTCTACCGTCAACTCCTCATAGGGCTCCAGCAGCTCGCCGTTGGCCCCCTCGTGGGTGATCACCCGCGGCCGGCTCACCAGGAACTCGAATCCCTCGCGCCGCATCGTCTCCATCAGGATCGAGAGGTGCAGCTCGCCGCGTCCCGAGACCTTGTAGGTGTCGGGGCTCTCGGTGTCTTCCACTCTGAGCGCGACGTTCTTCTCGGTCTCCTTGTACAGCCGGTCCCGCACCTGCCGCGTGGTGACGTACTTCCCGTCGCGCCCCGCGAAGGGCCCGTTGTTGACGATGAAGTCCACCGAGATGGTGGGCTCCTCCACCGCGATGCCGGTCATCCGCTCGGGCATCGCGGGGTCGGTCAGCGTCTGCCCGATCTCGACGCCCTCGATCCCGCTCAGCGCGACGATGTCGCCGGCGGTCGCCTCGGGGAGGTCCACCCGCGTGAGCCCCTCGAAGGAGTGGATCTGGAGCACCTTCTGTTTCGTGAAGAGGCTCTCGTCCACCATCCCCTGCTCGCCGTTGGGCAGCACGGCGATGGTGTCGCCGACCCGGACGGTGCCGCGCTCGATCCGCCCGATCGCGATCCGGCCGGTGTAGGGCGAATGGTCGAGGGTCGAGACCAGCATCTGGAAGGGGCCCTCCGCCGTGCTCGGCGGCGGGACGTAGCGCACGATCGCCTCGAAGAGCGGCGTCAGGTCGGCCTGGGCGTGGATCACCTCGGCGGGGGTGAGCTTGGGCAGCTCCACCCAGGCCAGCCCGTGGCGGCTTACGCTATAGAGGAAAGGGGCGTCGAGCTGCTGGTGGGTCGCCTCGAGGTCCATGAACAGCTCGAGGACCTCGTCGTGCACCCGCAGCGGCTCGGCGTCCTGCCGGTCGATCTTGTTGATGACCACGATCGGCTTCAGCCCGAGGGCCAGCGCCTTGCGGGTCACGAACCGGGTCTGCGGCATCGGCCCTTCGGCGGCATCCACCAGGATCAGCACGCCGTCCACCATCCGCAGGATCCGCTCCACCTCGCCGCCGAAGTCGGCGTGCCCCGGCGTGTCGACGATGTTGATCTTCACGTCGTGCCAGCGCACCGAGGTGTTCTTCGCCAGGATGGTGATCCCCCGCTCGCGTTCCAGCGGGTTGGAATCCATGACGCGCTCCTGGACCTGCTGGCCCGCGCGAAAAACGCCGGCCTGCCGGAGCATCTGATCCACGAGAGTGGTTTTCCCGTGATCGACGTGCGCGATGATGGCGACGTTGCGGATGGACACTGCTCAGACCTGCTTCAGGGGCCCCTGACTGCGGTTCATGGTCGGCTTACGCGAGCGGGAAGGTAGTGGGAGTGTCGCAGCCCACACAATCCCCCTCTTTTTCGAGCTGCACGGTTACATGGCCGATGCCGAAACCCCTGACCCGGCGCGTGATTTCCTCGAGGGCGGGCTGTTGCCGGGCGAGGTCGGTGACCACCGCGTGCCCGCTCATGGCGACCAGCCCGCTCGCCACCGTCCACACGTGCACGTCGTGCACCCGCTCGACGCCCGGCACCCCGGCGACCGCCTCCTGGAGTGCCCCCATGTCCACGTGCCGCGGCGCCGCCTCGAGGAGCACGTCCACCGCCTGCCACAGCAGCCGTACGCTGGAGACGAGCAGCAGGACCGAGAGCGCCATGGAAAGCAGCGGGTCGGCGGCCACCCAGCCGGTGAGCCGGATCACCAGCGCCGCCGCGATCGCGGCGAGGGAGCCGAGGAGGTCGCTGAGGACATGCAGGTAGGCGCCGCGCAGGTTGAGGTTCTCGTCCCGCGAGCCGTGGAGGATCGCCGCGGCGGCGATGTTGGCCAGCGTCCCCAGCGATGCCACCACCAGCATGACGTCGGTCCGGATGGTCACGGGCGCCATCAGCCGATGAGCCGCCTCGACGACGATCCCCGCCGTGACCGCGAGGAGCAGCGCGCCGTTGACCAGCGCCGCGAGGATTTCGACCCGGTACCACCCGTAGGTGCGGGCCCCAGCCCGCGGGCGGCGGACGATCCACGCCGCGAAGAGCGCGAGAGCGAGGGCCGCGGCGTCCATGAGCATGTGGGCGGCGTCGGCCAGCAGGGCCAGCGACCCCGAGACCAGCCCCCCCACCGCCTCGACCGCCATGAACACCAGGGTGACGCCCAGGGCCCACGACAGGGCGCGGACGCTCCCGCCGTGGCTGTGGCCCTCGTGCCCATCGTGATAGCTTGCCTGTACCGCCATGTCCGAATCCGGCTCCCTGTTGCTCCGTCTCGGCAGCGTCCTGCTGCTGGTGCTCGCCAACGCTTTTTTCGTCGCCGCCGAATTCAGCCTGGTGGCGTCGCGGCGCACCCGTATCGAGGCGATGATACGCCGCGGGAACGCGAAAGCCAAGCTCGCCCGGCGGGCCATCCTCTCCATCTCCCGGATGATCTCCGGCACCCAGCTGGGGATCACCCTGGCGAGCCTCGGGCTGGGGTGGATCGGCGAGCCGGCGGTGGCGAGCGTGATCCACTCGGCCTTCCAGGGATTGCCGGCCCCGCTCGACCGGGTCGCCACGCACGGCGCCGCCACCGCCGTCGCGTTCCTGGCCATCACCTTCCTCCATATCGTCCTCGGCGAGCTGACTCCCAAGGCCCTGGGCCTGGTCTTCCCCGAGACGATCGCCGGCTGGGCCGCGGGTCCGCTGATCGTCTTCGCCTACGCCACCAACCCCTTCATCTGGGTGTTGAACCACAGCGCCAACCTGGTGCTGCGTCTCTTCGGCACCCGCGCCCCCAGCGAGCTGGATCGCCTGCACTCGGCCGAGGAGTTACGGATGCTGGTCGAGCAGAGCCGCAGCGCCGGGACGATCGAGAAGGGCGACGCCCGGCTCCTGGCCGGCGTCTTCGAGTTCAGCGAGAAGAACGCGCGCGAAGTGATGACGCCGCGCACCCAGATGATCGCGCTTCACGAGGCCGACTCCATCGAAGGCGCCGCGGACCGCATCGCCGCCGCGGGCCGATCCCGCTATCCCGTCTACCGCGAGTCGCTCGACGACATCACCGGCATCGTGCACGCCAAGGACGTCCTGGCGGCGCTGCGGGCCGGCGGGCCGCCCTCCACCCTCGCGGCCCTGCTCCGGCCCGCGCACTTCGTCCCCGGCTCGCGCGAGGTGGAAGACGTCCTCGCCGACATGAAGCTCCGCAAGGCGCACATGGTGATCGTGCTCGACGAGTTCGGCGGCACCGCGGGGCTGGTGACGATGGAGGACCTGCTGGAGGAGATCGTGGGGCAGATCGAGGATGAGTACGACCGGCCGCCCCGCCAGTCGGGCGCGTCGCTCGCCCCCGGGGCGACGCTCTTCGCCGGCGGCACCGAGCTGGCCGAGGTCAACGAGAAGTGCGGGCTGCGGATCGACACCGACGACTACACCACGCTGGGCGGCTACCTCTTCGGCGCACTGGGACGGCTGCCCCGGACCGGCGATCGCGTCGACGTGCCGGGCGGCGTCTTCGAGGTGACGGCGATGGAGGGCAAGCGGGTCGGGGAGGCGCGGTTCACGAAGAAGGGCCAGGAGACAGCGCCTGCTTCACGGCGGTAGCCAGCCCCTTGAAGGTGAACGGTTTCTCGAGCAGCTGGACGCCCTGGTCCGCGGTGTCTTTCATCCGCAGCGCCTCCTCCGAGTAGCCGCTCATGTACAGCACCCGGGTCTCCGGATGGCGCGCGCGCACCTCGCGGGCGAGGCGCAGGCCGTCCATGCCGGGCAGCGAGATGTCGGTGAGCAGCAGATGCACCGGTCCCTGGTGCTGCTCGAGCTGCCGCAGCGCCGCCTCGGCGCTGGGGGCCAGCAGGATGCTGTAGCCGAGCCGGGTGAGCAGCTGGCCGGCGGCGCTCATGACCAGCTTGTCGTCCTCGACGACCAGGACGGTGGTGGGCGTCGTGGCCGCGGGCGCGCCCTCGGGCGCCTCCTCGGGCTCGGTGCCCGGGGCTCGCGGCAGCACGATGTGGACGGTGAGCCCGCCGCCCGGGTTGGGGGCCAGGTCGAGGCGCCCTCCCGCCGTCTCGGCGATCTCGATGCCTAACCGGATGCCCAGGCCTTCCCGAGTCCCTCGGCCGCGCACCGCCGAGGCCAGCGCGGCGCTCATGTTCCGCGCGGTGTCGCTCACCGAGAGCCGCACGTAGCCGCCGGGCGGCAGGCCCTCGGGATCCTTGACGTTCGCGGTGCTGACGCGCAGCGCGCCGTGAGCCCCCATCGCGTGGCAGGCATCGATGGCGATCGCGAGCAGCACTTCCTCCAGCTTGCCGATCGGCAGCTCGACGCGCCACAGGCCGGCCGATTGCTGGTAGGCTACGTCGATGCCGGCGCTGGTCACCCGCCGCAGCAGCGGCTCCATGTCGGCGAGCATGGCGTTGATTCCGAATGCGGATTTCATCGCTTGCTCCTCACTCGAGTGACGATCTCTCCCGCAACCCGCACCGCCTCCCGCATCGACGACGGATCGGCTTTCCCCTGCCCCGCGATGTCCACCGCGGTGCCGTGGTCGGGTGCGGTGCGTGGGACGGGGAGGCCGAGGGTGACGTTCACGCCGTGCCCGAAGCTCGCCACCTTGATCGCCGTCATCCCGACGTCGTGATAAGGCGCCAAGACGGCGTCGAACTCGCCCCGCATCGCGCGCACGAAGACGGTGTCGGCGGGCAGCGGCCCGGTGAGCCGGTTGGCCCTGGCCGCCGGCGTCAGCACCATCGCTTCCTCGTGGCCGAAGAGTCCGCCTTCGCCGGCATGCGGGTTCACGGCGCACAGCGCCAGCCGCGGCTCGGCGATGCCGAACCAGTCGCGCAGGCCGGCGCGCGTGACCTCGGCGGCCAGGGCGATGCGTTCGGGGGTGAGGATCGCGAGGGCGTCACGCAGCGCCAGGTGGGTGGTGACGAGGACGACGCGGAGCTTGTCGGAGGCCAGCATCATCGCGACGCGCGGGGCGCCGGTGAGATTCTTGAGCAGCTCGGTGTGGCCGGGGACGTGGTATCCCGCGGCGTTGAGCGCGCGCTTGTCGCCCGGGGCGGTCACGATGGCGTCGATCCGGCCTTCCTTCCAGAGCCCGACCGCCGCCTCGACGGCCCGGCCCGTCAGGAGGCCGGCGCGCTCCAGCGGCTCGCTCCCGCCGCCCTCCCAGGCACCGATTCCGACCGTCTCGACGCCGGCGGGAAAACCCGCGAGCATCTCATCGGGCCCGACGACGCAGGCCTGGATCCCATCGGCGGGCAGCACGGCGCGCGCGATCTCGGGGCCGATGCCGCGGGGGTCGCCAAGGGTTATCGCGAGTCGTGGGAGAATGATGCCTCGAAGGGTGCTCTTACAATCTCACATCGACATACATCTGCCGCTTCAGGTCTTCGATCAGGTTCCGGTAGCCCTTCTGGTCCACCAGGCGGGCGCGGACCTGCTCGCGCACGTCCTCGAACGTCGGCACCCGCTTGGGCCGCACCTCGGCCACTTGCGCCACCAGCCAGCGGGTGCGCTCCGGCGCTTCGGGACTCAGCGCGACGGGACCCACGAGCTGGCCCGGCTCCACTTCGGCCAGGGCCGCGGCGTATCCCTGCGGCAGGTGGGTGCGGTCGGTCGGGCCGATGGAGTGGGGCTCGGCCGAGTCACCGAAGACCCGCGCCAGCGAGTCGGAGTTGGCGCCCGCGCGCAGCAGCGTGGCCGCCGAATCGGCGATGCGCCGCGCCGCCGCCTGCTCGACGGCGGTGATCACGGGCGCGAAGAGGATGTGCCGCGCCTTGATCTCGCCGGGCTGCACCCGGTCCACGATGATGATGTGGTAGCCGTACTCGGTGCGGACCACCGGCGAGATGACGCCGGGGCGCAGGCTGAACGCCACTTCCTCGAAGGGCCGGACCATGGTGCCGCGGCGGAAAAAGCCGAGGGCGCCGCCGCTGTCCTTCGAGCCGGGGTCGTCGCTGAAGCGTCGCGCCGCTTCGGTGAAGTCGGCGCCCCGCTCGAGCGCGGTGTGTACCGAATCGGCGAGCCGCGCCGCCGCGGCGCGGGCCGCATCGCTCGGCTTGGGGGCGACGACGATCTGGCGGAAGGTGATGGTCGGCGGGAGGCTGTCGAGCTGGCCGGCGCGCTGGGCCTGGGCGAAGAGGTCGCGCATTTCGGCCTCGCTCACCGTGCCGGAGCGGAGCTTGCCGTCGCGGCGCTGCTTGTCCACGAAGCGCTCGGCGAAGGCCGAGCGGCGCGACTGCTCGCTCAGGTAGCGGCGGTACTCCTCGATCGACCCCCACCCGGCGGCCTGGATGGCGGTGAGAAACTCGGCATCGGAGCGGAACTGCCCGCGGACGCTGCGGTACTGCTGCTCCACCGCGGTCTGCACTTCGGCGTCGGTGACGGTGATGGAGGTATCGCGCCGGGCCCGCTGGTAGAGGAGCTCGTCGTCGATGATGGCGCCGAGGACCTGCCGCTGAAGCGCGAGGAACTGGACGCTGTCGTCGGGGATCTGGAGTCCGGAGTTGCGCGACTGCTGGATCCGCTCGTTCACCTCGGAGAGCAGGATCGCCTGGTCCCCGACCACGGCGACGATGCGGTCGATGAGCTCGGGCCGCGGCGCGGGCTCCTGGGCGGCAAGGCGGCGGGAGGGCGACGCGATGAGGAAGCCCGCCACCAGCGTGGCCATGCCGGCCCGCCGGAGCAGTCTTACCGCCGTCATGGGCGGACCCTCAGTTCGGGCGCCGCGGCGTGGGCGCGGGCGCCCGCCCGCCCACCGGCGGTCCGCCGGGGGCGCGCTGCATCCCGGGCGCGGGCGTCATCCCGGGGCCGCCGCGGTCGGGCGCCTCGGGTCCGCGCAGCACCTTGGCGCGCTCGAGGGCCCGGTCGACGCCCGCCGCGTTGACCTTCCACGCGGCGCGCGAGCGGAGGACGTCGGCCAGGAAGGGCGGCACGGCGAAGTACTGCCGCTGGCCCGGGTTGTTGGTGATCGACGTGAAGTAGGCGTCGACGTGCCGGGCGGCGACGGCGGTCTTCGCGGCGCCGCGGATGGTGGAGTCGGCCGCCAGGGACTCGGGCGCGATCCCCATGCCGGTGAGCATCGCCTCGAGCTCGGTGCGGTAGCGCCCCCGGATCGAGTCGCGCTGGGTCGGCGTGAGGCTGATGTGCCGGCGGCGCGCCGCGTCCACGATCATCTCGTTGCGCGCGATGCTCTTCACGAAGTCGTTGAGCGTCGAGTCCGGCGCCTGGGCCACGAGGCCGGCGGTCTGGGGCGGATGCGCCTGGAGCCAGGTCGCGAACTGTTTCTCGGTCAGCTCGCCGCCGCGCCAGGTGGCGAGGGTGCGCGAGCGGGTCTTGGCGGCGCGGAGGTTCTGCGCCGCGGCGCGCGCGATCTGGGGCGCGCGGCTGCGCACCGCGATGCCGGTCTTGTTGGTCAGGGAATCGAGGAAGAGGGAGTCGGCGCGGCCGGCGAAGACATCGGTGAGCAGCGTGGTGAAGCTATCGCGGATCTGCGCCAGGTTGGGACGATAGAGGATGTGATAGCCGAAGGCGGTCTCGACCAGCGTCGCCGACATCTCGCCGGGCCGCAGCGCGAAGGCCGCGTCCTCGAACGGCTTCACCATCACGCCGCGGCCCACCAGGCCGAGGTTGCCGCCGTTGGCCTTGGACCCGGGGTCCTCGGAGACGCGGCTCGCGAGCTGCGCGAAGTCGGCGCCGTGATGCACCTGGTCGAGGAAGCCCTGCGCCAAGCGACGCTTCGCCGCCTTGACCGCGGCGGTGGTGTCCTGCCGCGCCATCACCAGGATGTGCGAGACGTAGCGGAAGTCGTTGCCGTTGTAGGCGCTGTCGACCTGGGCCGGCGAGGGGTGCGCCCGCGCGACGACGGAGTCGTGGTAGCCGGTGGCGAGCGCCTGCATCACGACGGGCCAGCTCGCCGCCAGGGCGGTGGCGCTGTCGGTCAGGCTGTCGCCCTGCGCCACGGCCTGCGCGAGGAGCTGGTAGTCGACCCACAGGTCGGCCACCTTGTCCACGATCTCGCGCCGCAGCGGCACCGATTTCGCCGGGGCGATCATCGTCGCCACGCGCTCGACCGTCAGCTCCTGCCCCGCCGCCGTCGCCACGACGTCCTGGTGGCCCGAGAACGCGTCCCTGAGGGAGCACGCCGAGACCAGCACCAGCGCCGCCACCGCCACATACCGCCGAACCATGCCGACTCCTGTCCTCTAGGAAGGGTCTGCCGCGGCACGCGACAGTGCGCGTACCAGTCCCGCGAGCAGGTCTATGCCACCCAGGCGCTCGAGGCGCAGCACCAACGGCTGCGTCCGGCGCACCTCGGCGGCGAATTGTACTTCGTCCATCGCGACCGTCAGCCGCGCGAGCCGCGGGGCCGCACCCGCCCGGAACACCAGCCGGGCGTCGTCGCCCCGGGCCACGACCGTCTCGAGGCCGAGACGCGCGCCTATCACCCGGAGCTGGGTGAGCGCGACGAGCGCCTCGGCCTCGGGCGGGAGCCGGCCGAACCGGTCGGCCAGTTCCTCGCGCAACCCTTGAATGTCGCCGGGCGACTGGCTCCGCGCCAGCCGCCGGTACAGGTCGAGCTTGGCGGCGTCGTCGGTGACGTAGGTGTCGGGCAGGTAGGCCGAACGCTCCAGCAACACCTCGGGCGGCGGCCAGGCGGTGCCGGCGGCCTCCCCGCGCAGGGCCCGGACCGTTTCCTCCAGCAACCGGAGGTACATGTCCACCCCGACCGTCATCGCGAAGCCGGATTGCTCGACGCCGAGGATGTTACCCGCGCCTCGCAGCTCGAGGTCCTTGAGGGCGATCCGGTAGCCGGCGCCCAGCTCGGTGTGGTGCGCCAGGGTCATCAGCCGGGCCTCGGCCTGCCGATCGATCACGTCGGGGACGATGAGGTAGCAGTGCGCCCGCCGGTGGCTGCGTCCCACGCGGCCGCGCAGCTGGTAGAGCTGGGCGAGGCCGAAGAACTCGGCGTGGTGCACGATCATGGTATTGGCGTTGGGGACGTCGAGCCCCGACTCGACGATCATGGTGGTGATGAGGATGTCCACCGTGCCGTCCACGAAGCGGCGCATCACGTCGTCGAGTTTGCGCGCCTGCATCTGTCCGTGCGCGTGCGCCACCCGGGCGCGCGGGGCGAGCTGGCGGATCCGTTCGACGATGGTCTCCAGGGTCTCGATGCGGTTGTGGACCACGTAGACCTGTCCGCCGCGGTCCAGCTCGCGGGCCATCGCCTCCTCGATCAGCGCATCGTCCCACGGCTCGACGCTGGTGAGCACCGGCGAGCGGTCGCGCGGCGGCGTCTCGATCAGCGTCAGGTCCCGCAGCCCGGCGAGGCTGAGCTGGAGGGTGCGCGGGATCGGCGTCGCGGTCATCGTCAGGACGTCCACCGCGAGGCGCAGCTTCTTGAGCCGCTCCTTGTGGTCCACGCCGAAGCGGTGCTCCTCGTCCACGACCACCAGGCCGAGATCGTGGAACACGACGTCGGGGGAGAGGAGCCGGTGGGTGCCGATCAGCACGTCGATGGTGCCGGCGGCGACCTGGGCCAGGGTCGCGGTGGTTTCCTTCCGGGTGTGCAGGCGCGAGAGCGCGGCGAGGCGCACCGGGTACTCGGCGAAGCGCTCGCTGAAGGTGCGCAGGTGCTGCTCCACGAGAATCGTGGTCGGCGCGAGCACCACGACCTGCTTGCCCGCCTGCACCGCCTTGAAGGCGGCGCGCACCGCGATCTCGGTCTTGCCGTAGCCGACGTCGCCCACGACCAGGCGGTCCATCGGGCGCGGCTTCTCCATGTCGGCCTTCACCTCGGCGGTCGCCTTGCGCTGGTCGGGGGTGTCCTCGTAGAGGAACGACGACTCCAGCTCCCGCTGCCAGCGGGTGTCGGGCGGGAAGGCATAGCCGGTGGTCAGCTGGCGGCGCGCGTAGAGGTCGAGCAGCTCGGCGGCCATGCGCCGCACTTCCTGCTCGGCGGCGGCGCGCAGCTTGGTCCACTTGCCGCCCCCCAGCTTGTGCAGCTTCGGCGGGGGGCGCTCGCCGTCCTCCATCTCGGCGCTGCGGAAACGCTCGAGCTGGTCGATGCGGTACAGCGGCACGTGGAGGAGATCGCCGCCCTCGTACTCGATCGCGGCGACCTCGATGGTCGCATCCTGCACGGTGATGGTCTTGATGCCGCGGTAGATGCCGATGCCGTGCTCCAGGTGCACGACCAGGTCGCCGGGCTGGAGCGCGCCGCCCAGCGACGCCGGCGGGCTCTGGCGGTAGCGCCGCGGGCGCCGCAGCCGGCGGGCCCGCCGGAAGATCTGGTGGTCGGTGAGCACGGCGAGGCCGGGCAGCACGAAGCCGCCGTCGAGCGCGCCGATCGCGAGGACGATGCCGGCCGGTGACGCGCGGCGCCCCTCGTGCAGCAGCTCGTCGAGACGCTCCAGCTGGCCCTCGTTGTCGCAGAGCACCAGGGTGGTGCCGCCGGAGGGCGGCGCGAGGCGCGAGAGGTCGCGGGCGATCTCGGGCGGCGGGCCAACCGGCAGGCGGTGGGTCGCCGCGGTGCCGTCGATGGAGAGCCGCGCGAAACGGGCCCGCAGCGCGCGCCACGCCTCGGGGGAGAGGAAGAGCTCGCCGCGCGCCGGCACGGCTTCGCCCATGCGGCGGGCAAGATCGGCGTGGTGGTCGGCTTCCTTCCAGGCCCGTGCGGCGTCGCCCTCGAACGCCTTCGCGTCCTCCTCGATCAGCAGCGCGCCGGCGGGCATGAGGTCGAGAAGCGTGGTACGGAGGGACTGTCCCGCCATCCCTCCATCCGCGAGCGCCAGCTGCGGATTGACCGGCAGCACCGTCACGCGCTCGATGGTGCCCGCGCCGCGCTGGGTCGCGAGGTCGAAGGCGCGCAGCGCAGCCAGCTCGTCGCCCCAGTACTCGGCGCGCGCGGGCAGCGCCATGCCGAAGCCGTAGACGTCCACGATGCCGCCGCGCACCGCGAACTGCGCGACGTCGGTCACCTGCGGCACGCGCTCGTAGCCCATCTGCTGGAGCCGCGCGACGACGTCGCGGAACGGCACGCCCTTGGTGATTTCCAGGCGCGCGGCGGTGAGCGCGGCCGGCATGAGCGTGCGCTCCATGGTGGCGCGGCCGGTGGTGACGGTGATCTGGACGGCGCCGCGCGCCAGCGCCTCGAGCGTCTCGGTACGCTCGCCCGCGATCTCGACGTGCGGCTCGTCCTCGCCCAGCCCCTCGCGCTGGGGATACAGCGCGACCCGCTCGTCGGGGAGCAGGTTCGCGAGGTCGGCGAGCCAGCGTTCCGCCTCCACCGGTCCGGGCGCGATCACGACGAAGCGCTGCGTCGGCTGCGCGTCGGCGAGCGCCGCGACCAGCGCGGCACCGGCCGAGCCCGGCGGCAGCGCCACGCCCGCCTGGGCGCCGGGCGCGCGCAGCGCGGCCTCGAGCTCGGTGAACTCGGGCAGGGCGCGGAAGGCGCGGACGAGCTGGGGGAGAGGCATAGGAGGAGAACCTGAAACCTAGGTTCTCTTCAACCGTCCTCCCGCAGCGAGAAACGCTTCGGCAATCAGCACCACGAGCGCCACCAGGAGCAGCGGCCCCGTCAGCTCGCTGCGGCCGGCGCCGCGGAAGCGGCGCGCGGTGTAGGCGTTGGCGTTGTCGGTCACCGACACGCGGGCGCCGCGCCAGAGCGCGGCGACCTCGGCATCGGCGGCGCGCGCCAGGTCCGACTCGCGCGGGTCGGCGCCGACCACGAGCATCCCGATGGTGTCGCCGCCGGCGCGCAGCGCGTAGACGCCCGGGGCCGCGGGCGCCGTCACCACCGCCCCGGGCCGCACGCTCATCACCGAGTCGGCCGAGGCGATCGCCGTGACCCGGTCCCCCAGCGCGACCGGATCGCCGGGCATCGCCTCGATGACGCCGCTCTCGCCGCGGGCGATCCGGTTCACCAGCGCGCCGACGAACGGCAGGAAGGCGCCGGTGAGCGGCAGGGTCGTCTCGTCAGGCACCAGGCGGCTGCCGAGCAGGACCACGCGGCCCGAGCGCACCAGCCAGGCGTCGCCCCCGGCGCGGGCCAGGACGTCGCCCGGACGCTCGGCGCCGCCCACCGGCTCGAGCTGCCAGCGCAGGCGCACGCGCACCCCGGCGAGCTCGGGCACCGCCGGCGCGTCGAGGGTGTCTTCGCGCTCACGCCGCGCTCCGAAGCGCCAGGGGACCCCCGCGGCCTCGAGGGCGCGGTTGGTGGCGCCGAAGACCGAGGGATCAGCCGGCGGCACCACCACCACCGCCCCGCCGCCGGCCGGACTGGTCCCGATGCGCACGTCGCCGGCGCCGAGGCGCACCCGACCCGCCGCCGCGAGCACACCCAGCGCTTCCTGCGCGAAAGAGCCGATCTCCGCCGCGCTGCCAAAGCTGACGGCCGCGGGCACCACGACGCGCACGGCGAAGGCGCGCCGGTCGTCGGCGCGCAGCTCGTCGGCATCGAGCGACACGGTGCCCGCGTGCCAGCCGGGCGCCAGCGCGGGCGCGTTCAGCTCCACTTCGCCGCCGCCGGTGACCAGCGCCCGCGCGAGCGACCGCGCGTCGATCGCCAGCGTCACCGTGGTGCGCGCGGCCGCACCCGCGGGCCCGCCGCCCACGCCGACGCGCACGCTCCCGCCGCCGGGCAGCCACAGCGACGGCGTGGGCCGCGCGAGCACGGCGCCCCGGTTGGGCGGCGGGTCGCCGCGAGGGTGGTAGACGAGGATGGGGAGGCCCCCCAAAGACGAGTCGACAGCCGACAGTCGACAGTCGACACCGGGTGGGGCGCACCTTTCGCCGGTTGTCGACTGTTGACTGTTGCCTGTCGACTGTAACGCACTGCGCTGGAGGTCAGACAACACATGTATCTCCCCCCGCGCATACCCCGACGTCGCGATCAGGCGTGCGCCCTGCCGCACCGCCGCGTCGAGATCGAGCCGCCGCGCGTCGGGGGCCAGGCGGCTCACCTCGACCAGCAGGTCGGCGGGCGTCCCGCGGCGGGCGATGCCGTCGGCGCCGATCAGCCAGACGGCGTCGCCGTCCTGCGCCTCGCGCAGCGTCTCACGGGCCCGCGCGGCCAGGTCGTCGAGGACGCGGGTCCCCGCCTGCACCGCCCCGCTGCTGAGCGAGTGGTCGAAGACGATCACCAGCGCCGTCGGCTCGTGATGCGCGCCCACGCCGCCGGTGACCACCGGCCGGGCCGCCGCGAGGACGATCAGCACCACCGCGAGGATCCGCAACAGCATCAGCAGGAGATGCTGGAGCTGCACGGTGCGCTGCGCGTCGCGCTTGGTCTCCTGGAGGTAGCGCACGGCCGGGAATGCGACGACCGGCGGCTCGCGACGCTGGAAGAAGTGGAGTAGCGGCGGCACCACCGCCGCGCCGAGGCCGAAGAGCGCGAGGGGGGAGAGAAAGACCATCAGCCGGCGCGCGCACGCGCATCGGCCGAGCGCCGCAGCGCGGTGCCGAACGGCATATCCGTCAGGATGTGGTGGTAGCTGATCCCGCTGGTCCGGCAGGCGCGGCGCCAGGCCGCAACCACGCCCGACACGGTGGCACGGTAGGCGCGCCGCAGGTCGGCTGCGCTGGCGACGACGCTGTCGCCGGTCTCCGGGTCCACGTAGCGCGCCTCGGCCGGGCCCTGGAGCTCCTGCTCGGCGGGGTCCATCACGTGGTAGACCGAGACCTGGTGCCCGCGGTGACGCAGGTAGCGCATCGCCTGGAGCGAGCGCTCGCGGTCCACCAGCAAGTCCGAGATGAGGATGACCATGCCGCGCCGCTTCAGCAGCTCGATGACGCGGGGGAGCGCGCGCTCGGCCGCGGTGCGCCCCGCCGGCGTGAGTTCGCCGAGGGTGCGAACCAGCAGCGGCCACTGGCCGGCGCGCGCGCGCGGCGGCACCAGAGCCCGGATGGTCTCGTCGTAGGCGATGAGCCCGGTGGCATCGCGCTGCCGCACCAGGATCAACGCGATCGCCGCCGCCAGGCGCGCGGCGTAGTCGAACTTGGTGAGCGTCCGCTCGGCGTCGCCCACCCATCCCATCGAGGCCGACACGTCGAGCACGACGGTGGCGCGCAAGTTGGTCTCTTCCTCGTACTGCTTCACGTAGAGCCGGTCCCGCTTGCCGAGCACCTTCCAGTCGAGATAGCGGGGCTCGTCGCCGGGCTGATAGGGCCGGTGCTCGGCGAACTCGACGGAGAAGCCGCGGAAGGGGGAGCGATGCAGTCCGGCGAGAAACCCTTCGACCACCCCGCGCGCCACGACCTCGATCCCGCCGAGGCTGGCGACCTCGCGGGGATCGAGCAGATCGAGACGACCGGACCGGGCAGAGGCCAACGTTGTCACCCAAGGAGGACAAGGGAAAGTTAGACGGACCACGGGACTGAAGCCAAGTCCTTGATATTCCGCTATTTGGAACAGCTGAGGCGACTGGCACGCTCCCTGCCTTACAGGTAGGACGAGAAGCTGTGACCCGGAGGCAATATGCTTCGCCCGATCGCTGTTCTGTCCCTGCTCGCCGTCGCCGGCGCCCCCGCCCGGGGCACCGAACCGCCCCGGCCCGCGGCACGCGCAATTCTCGCCCACATGGGGCATGGCGATTTTCGCACGCCGGGAATCCGCGTCTGGACCAGCGGCAGCGACCTGGTGCGCCGTGGCGAGCGCGTGCGCGTCTTTTACCGCACCGAGCGCGATGCCTACGTCACCATCTTCCGCGTGGACACCGACGGCCATGTGCGGCTGCTCTTCCCGCGCACCCCCGACGAAGAGAACTACGGATACGGCGGCGCGACCTACACCGTTTCGTCGGCGGGCAACGGCACCGCATTCTACGTCGACGACTACGCCGGCGTGGGCTACATCTTCGGCATCGCCTCGACCGCGCCCTTCAACTATGACGCGATCTACGACCAGGGGCACTGGGACCTGCACGCCATCGGCGACGGCCGCATCCACGGCGATCCGCTGACGTCGCTCGAGGAGCTGTCGGGCCGGCTGCTCCCGGAGAGCTTCGGCGACTACGACACCCACCTGCTGCCCTACTACGTCGAGCAGCGCTACAGCTATCCGCGCTTCGTCTGCTACGACTGCCACTCGTACGTTCCCTACACCTACTGGGATCCGTACCTGGCCTGGTGCCGTCGCTACACGCTGGTGGTGTGGAACGACCCCTACTACTACTACCCGAGCTACTGGTACCCGACGCGGTACTATGGCGGGACCCGGGTGGTCTACACCTCGCCGGGCGGCTCGCGCTACGTCTTCAAGAACCGCGACAACGCGGCGCCGGGCATCGACTATCGCGATCGGCGCAGCACGGCCGCAACCGTGAACACCGGCGGCCGGCGCGTGGACGACGGCAACGTGCGTGGCACCGACATCGGTGGCGTGGGCAGCGTGCCCGCACCCCGAACCCCGAACCGTCGCATCGGACCGGTCACCGGCAGCGGTGGCGTCGGCGGCGCCGATCAACCGCGTGATCCCCGCTCGGGCGACGGAGCGGCGCCGGGTGCGCTCGGCGGAGGCGTGAACGAAGGCCGCCGCCGTGTCGATGCGGGCCCCGAGGCGCCCCAGGCGCCGACTCCGGTGCCTTCGGATGCGGGCGGACGGCGGCGCGGCGACGCTCGGCCGGGGATCGAGATCGTCCCCCGCCCCGAGCGTCCGCAGCCCGATGCCGCGCAGCCCGCCAGGCCCCAGGATGGTTCGCAGCCCGCGCGGCCGCAGGATCCACGACGCGCGAGGCCCGAGGGAGAGGGCGGCACGCGCCGCACGCCCGGCGAGCCGTTCACCGCGGTGCCGACGCCCGAGCCCCCGGTCCTGCGTCCGGCCGAGCCCAACCGGCAGGGCGACGAGCCGCGGCCCCCACGCCCCGACGGCGTGGTCCGGCCGGGTCCAATCGACGTGCGCCGGCCCAACGCGGACCAGCCCCAGGCGCGGCCCGAGCCGCAACGCAAGCCGGAGGAGTCGCCCAAGCCGGCCGCTCAGCCAGACCGGCGGCCCGAGAGCCGCCCCCCGGAACGGACACCGGAAAGCCGGCCGGAGCGCGCACCGGAAAGCCGCCCGGAAAGCCGGCCCCAGGCGCAGCCCCGCGCTCCCGAGTCCAGGCCCCAAGCGAGTCCGCCCAAGTCCAACCCACCGGCCCGGAGTCCCGGGCTGGTGCGGAGGCGTGGCAACCCCTGAGCGTCAACTTCTCTTCCGGTTCCGACGTATTCCTTCAGCGTTCAGTCGCCCAGCTTCAACGCGAGACTGGGCGACTTGGCGATTGGCCGACGAGGCGCTTGATTTCCGGCTTCGGTTCACCTCCAACACAGGCAGGATGATGAGATTCCCGACCACACTCGTTTTGATCGTCGCGTCCGCGACGCCCCTTCTGGCCCAGGGCCGCCGCGACTCCGGCCGCAACGCCGCCGCGGCCGTCGCGACCATCACCGAGGCCGACTACCGGCGCCGCATCGCCGTCATCGCGGACGACTCGATGCGCGGCCGCGGGACGCCGAGCCCCGAGCTCGAGGAGGTCGCCAACTACATTGCCGGCGAGTTCCAGCGTTTCGGTCTCCGGCCGGGCGGCGACAACGGCACCTGGCTCCAGCGCTACCGGATCCGGCGCACCCTGGTCGACACGGCCTCCTTCGTCATGGCGATGGGGCGCGGCGCGCACGGCCACTGGCTGCTGAGCCGCGACGCCAGCCTGCTGGCCGGCGACCTCCCCGACTCGAACATGTCGGGCCCGCTGGTCCTGGTGTACGGCACCCCCGCCGACACCGCGCACCCCTTCGGCGACACGCCGCTCCAGGGCGCCATCGTCATGCAGGTGGGCCCGCTGGTGCGGGTGAGCACCCTGCTCCCCCTGATCCGGAAAGCGGCGGCCGGCGGCGCGCGCGCCTGGGTCCTGGTGGCCGACATGCCCGCGCCGATGTGGGCCCAGCGGATGCGGGCTGCCCGGACACCGCAGCTCCAGCTCATCGGCGGCAGGGGCCGGTCGCTGGCGCCGGTTCCCGTCTTCCTGGTGCGTGACTACTCGGCACTCGGGGTGCTCCAGGCGGCCGGCGAGAATCTGGCCGACCTGCGCGCCCCCAACGTGTCGGGGGCCCGCGTCCTCCAGGGCTTCACCGGCGCCGTCAGCGCGCACCAGACCGCGCTGGACGAGGCCAGTGCGCCGAACGTCATCGGCATTCTCGAGGGCAGCGATCCGGTCCTCAAGAACGAGTACGTTTTCTTCACCGGTCACATGGACCACATCGGCGTCGCCGGAATGGGCAATGGCTGCACGGCGGTCGGTGCGGACTCGATCTGCAATGGCGCCGACGACGACGCGTCGGGAACCACCGGCGTGGTGATGCTGGCGCAGGCCTTCAGCCAGATGAACCCGCGGCCCCGCCGCACCCTCGTCTTCATGACGGTCTCGGGCGAGGAGCGCGGCCTCTGGGGCTCCGAGTACTACTCCGAGCACCCGGTGGTGCCGCTGGCCAACACCGTCGCCGATCTCAACATGGACATGATCGGCCGCTACAACCAGAACCAGCCGGGCTGGCGCGACACCATCAGCGTGATCGGCAAGGAGCACAGCAGCCTCGGCGCGAGCGCGAACCGGATCACGGCCGAGCATCCCGAGCTGCACATGCAGCTGGTTGACGACATCTGGCCGAGCCAGAACTTCTACAGCCGCTCCGACCACTACAACTTCGCGAAGAAGGGCGTGCCGATCCTCTTCTTCTTCAACGGGACGCACCCCGACTATCACCGGCCCTCCGACTCGGTGGACAAGATCGACGCCGAGAAGGCCGCGCGCATCGTGCAGATGGTCTACTACCTCGGTCTCGACGTCGCCAACACCACCGAGCGGCCCCAGTGGAATCCCGAGAGCCGCGCGCGGATCGTGGCGCCCGCCACGAACTGATTCGCGTCGGGCCCGCCGGGTGGACGTATCCCGATTCTCCGGGACACGTGTACCCGGCCGGCGCGCCGAAGGGCTTCGACGTCCTGGCTTTCACGGCCTCCTACTTCGACACCATCGAGATCAACGCCTCCTTCTACGCGCCGCAGCCGCCGAGGAACTACGCCTCGTGGGTACGGCGGGTGGCGCACAACCCGCGCTTCAAGTTCACCGCCAAGCTGTGGCAGAAGTTCACCCACGGGCCGAAAGCTGAAGGCTCAAGGCTGAATGATGCCTGGAGCGCAGACGACGTGAAGAGCGTCGCGGAAGGGTATGCGGTCCTGCGCGAGGCGAACCTCCTCGGCGCCATTCTCGCGCAGTTCCCATGGTCTTTTCGGCCTTCAGCTTTCAGCCTTCAGCTTTTAGCCCGCCTTTCGGAGGACTTCCAGGGCTGGCCGGTCGTCGTCGAACTGCGTCACGGCGCGTGGGCGAAGCACGAGCATGCGCTGCTCCTCGAGCGCCTCGGTCTGGGCTTCTGCAACATCGATCAGCCGGTGATCGGCGAATCCCTCGGCCCGACGGCGGGGGTCACCAGCGACGTGGGATATGTGCGGCTGCACGGCCGGCGCTACGACACCTGGTTCGAGCAGAACGAGGACGCCGCTCGGCGCTACGACTACCTCTATTCCGCGGCCGAGCTGGAGCCGTGGGTCGAACGGATCCGGAAGGTCGCCGGGGCGGTCGGGATGCGGGAGATCTACGTCATCAGCAACAACCACTTCGAGGGCAAGGGACCGGCCAACGCGCTGATGATCCGGGCCATGCTGAGCGGGACGAAAGTGAAGGCGCCGCCTACCCTCTTCGAGACCTACCGGGAGGTCCTCGAACCCTGGTGCGAGCCCGACAGTTAGGGGTTCGCCAGCCGTCATGCAGAAAATTGCACACTAGTAGATGTCCCAGTGTCGGGTGCGAGGTGAAGAGTGGTATAGTTGGGACTAACCCACGGAGGCGCGATGGCTGGCCGCCGCGCTGGTCCGATCGTCCACACCATCCTCTGCCGCCTCGATTCGAGCGGCGCGCTACGCGGAGCGCGCCGCTTTCCTTTCCATGTTCATGAAGGCCGTCGATGACGGCGCCGACCATCCAGACGCGACCCCTCGTCCTGTTGGTGGACGACAACGAAACGCTGCGCCGGCTTCATTCCCGTCAGCTCGATCGAATGGGGTTCGAGGTGGCCACCGCGGGCGACGGCGCGGAAGGGCTGGCCCTGGCGAGGGAATCGCCGCCCGATGTGATCCTCTGCGACGTGCTGATGCCGGGCATGGACGGCTTCCAGCTGGTGGCGGCGGTGCGCGAAGACCGCAAACTCAGGCGAATCCCCGTGGTACTGATCACGGGCAAGCAGACCGAGGATGCCGACCTGCGCATGGCGGAGCGGGTCGGGGCCCAGGCGCTGGTTCGGCGGACGGCCGACCTGGAGGGCATCGCCGAAGCGCTGCACGCCGCGATGGCGGGTGGCGTGCCGAAGGGCGCGGGCGCGGAGGCGGCGGACGCGCTCGACGAGGACTACTCCAGCCGGTTCCTGTCGCAGCTCGAGCGGGAGGCCGACGCGAATCTGGGGCTGACGCAGCGGGTCACTCTCCAGGCCGCGGCCTTGAACGCTCTCGCCGCGATTGCGGACGCGCTGAGCCGGCAGGTGGATATCGAGACCGCCACGAAGGAGGTCCTGAGGCGCTGCGTGGACGCGGCGGGGCTTTCGCGCGCGGCCGTGCTGCTGCGCCGCGCCGACGGCGGCCTGACGTGTGCCTCCCAGATCGGCTTCGACCGCGCGACGTTGGTGGAACTGGAGGCCTTCGTCGCCGACCATCGCGCGCTCGACCGCGTTTTGTCGGGCGGCATGCCCGTGACGCTGGCGCCCCGCGGCGGCGACATCCCGGTCGGGCGGGCATTCCTGGAGCGCGTCGCCGCCTCCTCCGCGCTGGTGGCGCCGATCAGCTCCGCGGGGGAGCGCATCGGCGCGCTGCTGCTCACCTCCGCGACGCGCATCCTCGGTGGCGAGGACTGGACCGCCTTCGCCCACACGATCGCCTCACAGCTGGGCCAGGCCGTCGCGCTCCGGCGGGCATTCGATAGGCTGGAGCAATCGGAGAAACGCTACCGGACGCTGTTCGAGACCGTGAATCTCGTCGTCCTCGGCCTGAACGCCGCGGGCGTGGTCGACTACATCAACCCGTTCTTTCTGGACCTGACGGGGTATGCGCGAGAAGAGGTCCTGGGCAAGACCTGGCTCGAGTTTCTTCCCGCGGCGGGGCGCGAGGCGATGCGGGCGGTGTTCGCCGAGCTGCTCGAGCACGAGCACCACACCCACCATCAGAATCCCATCGTGACCAGGGCGGGGGCCCACCGGATGATCGCGTGGCACAACACGGTGCTGCGCGACGGTGAGGGTCGGTTCACCGGCACCCTCAGCATCGGCGAGGACATCACCGAGCGGCTCGGGGCCGAGGTGACCCTCCGCGAGAGTGAAGAGCGCTTCCGCCAGATCGCCGACAACATCCAGGAGCTGTTCTTCATCACCGATGTCCGGACCGGCACGGCGTTGTATGTCAGTCCGGCGTACCAAACGATCTGGGGGCGGAGCTGCGAAAGTGCCTGCGCCGCGCCGTACGCGTGGGCCGAGGGCATCCATCCCGAGGACCTGGAACGGGTTCGCGCGGAAAGCCGCTCGCCGCAGATCGATCCGGAGGGGACGGTCAGCGTTTTCCGCGTCGTCCACCCCGACGGCGCGGTGCGCTGGGTGCGCAGCCGGGTGTTTCCCGTCCTCGACGCGGCGGGCACGCTGCAGCGCCGCGTCGGCGTCACCGAGGACATCACCGAGCTGCGGCAGGCCGAGCGGAAGCTGGTCCAGGCCCAGAAGATGGAAGCCGTCGGACAACTGGCCGGCGGCATCGCCCACGACTTCAACAACCTGCTCGCCGCGATCAGCGTGTTCACGGAGCTCGCCGGGGCCGACATGGCCAAGGACGACCGGCGACGCGACGACCTCGAGCAGGTCCAGGTCGCGGTCGCCCGCGCCACGACGTTGACCCGGCAACTCCTCGCTTTCAGCCGCCAGCAGGTGCTCCAACCGAAGGTCCTGGACCCGAACACCATCGTCGTAGGCGTCGAGAAGATGCTGACGCGCCTCATCGGCGAGGACATCGAGATGGTGACGCAGCTCGATCCCGCCGCGGGATCGGTCCGCGCCGACGCGGGCCAGCTGGAGCAGGTGCTCCTGAACCTCGCCGTCAATGCGCGCGACGCGATGCGCTCGGGGGGCCGTCTCACCATGGCCACCGGAAGCCGGAGGCTCGACGACGCGGCGGCGCGGGCGGCGGGCCTGTCGCGTGCCGGCCGCTACGTCGTCCTGACGGTCACCGACACCGGGAGCGGGATGAGCGCCGAAACCAAGGCCCGGGCGTTCGAGCCGTTCTACACCACCAAGGGAGGCAAGGGCACCGGCCTAGGCCTCGCCACCGTCCACGGCATCGTCACACAGAGCGGTGGCCACATCGACATCAGCAGCGAGCCCGGACAGGGGTGCACGTTCACGATCATGCTGCCGGCTGTCGACCCCGAGCCGGTGCCGGCGGCGGCGAGCGCGGAGGCCGCACCCGCCGGGGGCGCCGAGACCATCCTGCTCGTTGAGGACGAAGCGGCGGTGCGCATGGCCGCCGCGGCCGTCCTCCGGCGCCACGGCTACACCGTGCTGGTCGCCAAGAGCGGGGCAGAGGCCCTCGAGATGGTCAAGCACCAGAACGGAACGATTCACCTCGTGCTGACCGATGTGGTCATGCCCGGCATGGACGGGCGCGAGCTGCTGGAGCAGCTGCGGGCGGTCCGTCCCGGGCTCAAAGTCATCCTCTCCTCGGGCTACGCCGGCGACACGATCGCGCGTCACAGCAACCTCGATCCCGCGATACCCTTTCTGCCGAAGCCGTTTACGGCGACCACGCTGGCGCAGAAGGTCCGGGACGTTCTCGATGCCGACTGAGGCGCGGGCCTGGAGCCCGCTTCTGTAGGGCTTTCCGCACACCGCACCACGGCCGGTCCCGATCCCGGGCGCTCCCGTCCGACCCGATCTTGGGTGAATGAAAATCGGCCTGCGCACGCGCACACTCCTGGCCTTCGGGCTGCCGCTGGCGGTGCTCGCGGGCGTCGGCGTCGAGGCTTGGCGCGGGTCGAGCGCCACGATCGCACATCTGGTCGAAGCGGCCCAATCGCAGCGAAACCTGGCGATGGTGAACGCCCTCCTCACCCGAACCCACGAGCCCGGCCGGATGGCGCGGCTGGTCGCCAGACAGGAAGCCGAAGGCCGGGAGCTGTCGGCCCGCAACGTCGAGCTCGAACGGTCGGCGCGACGCGCGCGGGGGGCCGCGGCGGTGACGGTGGCCCTCGCCCTGCTCGCCGGTGCGCTCCTGGCGGCCGGCATCGTGCGCGAGATCGGCGCCCGGGAGGTGGCCAGGCGCGAGCTGGCGGGCAACAGCGCGCTGCTGCGGGAGGCCTACGACGAGCTGAGCGATCTGTACGAGAATGCGCCCTGCGGCTACCACTCCGTCGACGCCGACGGCGTCGTCGTCCGGATGAACCGCACCGAGCTGGACTGGCTGGGCTACGCGCGGACCGACGTCGTGGGGCGGATGCACGTGATGGAGCTGGTCATGCCGTCGAGCATCGAAGCGACCCGGGAACGGCTGGCGCAGCTCGAGACGACCGACGAGACGCGGGACGTGCGCGTGGAATACCGGCGCAAGGACGGCACGCCGTTGCCGGCGCTGATGTCGGCGTCGGCGGTGCGCGACCGCGAGGGCCGGTTCATCATGACGCGGACCATCGTCACCGACATCACCCAGCTGTGGCGTGCGCAGCAGGAGCTCGAGGTGGTCGTCGCCGACTTGCACGAGGCCCTGGAGAGCGTCAAGACGCTCACCGGCCTCCTGCCGATTTGCTCGATGTGCAAGAAGATCCGCGACGACGAGGGCTACTGGGAAGGTGTGGAGTCCTACGTGACGGCCCACACCGACGTCCGATTCAGCCACGGGGTGTGCCCGGAGTGTTTCCCCAAGATGTTCCCGGGAATCCCCGACGGGCCTGAGGCGGGCGCGACCTAGGCACCACGCCGCCACGCCGTGCGCCCGCGGAGACCGCGTGACTGCCGGGCCGCCGGCGACTGTATATTTCCCGCCGCATGGACGCTTCCCGCATCCGCAACTTCTGCATCGTGGCCCACATCGACCACGGGAAGAGCACCCTCGCCGACCGCCTCATCGAGGCGACGGGGACGCTCACCCGCCGGGAGATGCGCGAGCAGGTCCTCGACACCATGGACCTGGAGCGGGAGCGCGGCATCACCATCAAGCTCAACGCCGTGCGCATGAAGTACGAGGCCGCCGACGGGCAGGAATACGAGCTGAACCTGATCGATACGCCGGGCCACGTGGACTTCACCTACGAGGTCAGCCGCTCGCTCGCGGCGTGCGAGGGCGCGATCCTGGTGGTGGACGCCTCGCAGGGGATCCAGGCGCAGACACTCTCGAATCTCTTCCTCGCGCTCGACGCCGGGCTCGAGATCATCCCCGTCCTCAACAAGATCGACCTGCCCAGCGCCGAGCCCGAGAAGCGCAAAGCCGAGATCCACGACCTCGTCGGCGCCGACCCCGACGACATCCTGCTGGTGTCGGCCAAGGAGGGCCGCGGCATCCCGGAGCTGCTGGAAGCCATCATCGCGCGGGTCCCGGCGCCCCGCGGGAACCCCGCCGCGCCGCTGCGCGCGCTGATCTTCGACAGCTACTACGACCGCTACCGCGGCGCGATCCCGTCCATCAGGGTGGTGGACGGCGAAGTGCGTCCCGGCATGAAGATCGCGATGGGGTCGCACGAGGGGACCTACGAGGTCGCCGAAGTCGGCACCCTCCAGCTCGGCCATCAGCCGGGCGAGCGGCTGACCGCGGGCGAGGTGGGCTACCTCATCGCCAACTTCCGCGACGTCGCCGACACCCGTTCGGGTGACACCATCCTCGACGCCGACAACCGGGCGCCCGAGAGCCTGCCCGGCTACCGCGACGCCAAGTCGATGGTCTTCGCGGGCCTCTACCCGACCCAGACCGAGCAGTACGAGGGCCTGCGCGACGCCCTCGCCAAGCTGAAGCTCAACGACGCATCACTGCACTACGAGCCCGAGACGTCGGTCGCGCTGGGCTTCGGCTTCCGCACCGGCTTCCTGGGCCTGCTCCACATGGAGATCGTCCAGGAGCGGCTGACGCGCGAGTTCGACATCAACCTCGTGACCACGGTGCCCAACGTCGAGTACGACGTGTACCTCACCGACGGCACCAAGGTGATCGTCGAGAACCCCTCGAAGATGCCGACCGGCTCCGCGGTGGACCGCATCGAAGAGCCGTTCGTGAAGGCCCGCATCCTCAGCCCCGCCGACTATATCGGCGGCCTCATGAAGCTCTGCCAGGAGCGGCGCGGCGTCTACCTCGGCATGAAGTATCTGGATACCACGCGCGTCGAGCTGGACTGGGAGTTTCCGCTGGCCGAGATCATCCTCGACTTCTACGACAAGCTGAAGACCATCTCGCGCGGCTACGCGTCGCTCGACTACGAGATGATCGAGTACCGGGCGAGCGACCTCGTGAAGCTCGACATGCTGATCAACGGTGATGCGGTGGACGCCTTCAGCGTGATCATCCACGAAGCCAAGGCGTACGAGTGGGGCCGCAAGCTCGCGTCCAAGCTGCGCGAGCTGATTCCGCGTCAGCTGTTCGCGGTCGCGATCCAGGCCGCCATCGGGACCAAGATCATCGCCCGCGAAACCGTCTCGGCGCTTCGGAAGGACGTCCTGGCCAAGTGCTACGGCGGCGACGTGACGCGGAAGCGCAAGCTCCTGGAGAAGCAGAAGGAAGGCAAGAAGCGCATGAAGCAGGTCGGCAGCGTCGAGATCCCGCAGGAGGCGTTCCTCGCGGTGCTGAAGGTCGAGTAGCTCCCTTCCCGGCCGGCAGCCTGACGCGTCAGGTCAGCAGGCGATCAGCGGGGTATCGGAAGACATCCTCGTGGCACTTGAGGAGACGCACGGTGTCGAGGCCGGAAAGCGTCCGCGCGTCGTACTGGCACAGCGTGACCAGGGGGAAGCGCCGGAAGCGCCGGTCGTAGCCGACCTCGTAGTCGAGCACTGCGTCGAATGCAGCGCGTTGCGCGATTCGCCCCCCCGACACGTCGCCGACCACGCGCAGGGAGTGCGCGCCGGCGCGCACGGCCCCGAGGAAGCGGGATTCCCAGTACGCGTTCTGGGCGTCCGCCGATGCGGCGTATTCAGACAGCACGAGGCGTCCGGCGTCGATGTCCGACGAGAGCGAAGGACGTCGCTGCTTCAGTTGCTCGACCACGGCGTCGCGGACCTCGGGCGCCGCCACCAGGAAGCACACGCTGCCGGGATGGAGGCCGTCCGCGAGGAAACCGGCGGCCTGGCTCACCCGGCCACGATGGTCCGCGTAGAGACCGCACAGGTGGCCCGCGTGAGCCACCGCCGGCTGCTCTTCCATCATCGCCAGCAAGTCGGCGCGCCTGAACCTGCGCTCTCGCCTACCGCCGACGCGAAGACACGCCAGCCGACCGGCATTGGTCCAACGCCGCAATGATGTTTCGCTGACTTTCAGAAACCGGGCTGCCTGCTTGATGTCGAGTAGCTCGCGCGCGCCCATTCCCCTCCCAGTTTTCCACGCCTTGGTCGCCTTCATGATCGACTTGACACGCTTCAGGCAAGTAAAGCATATCATCGAGTAGCAGTGATGAGCAATGCGTCTGAGCCACCTTCGGACCATGAAACGGAGGCTGGCGTTGAACATTGTGACGTCGACCAGTTCCCGACAGGCGACGACCAAAGCGGCCTTGGTCCCACCAGGCACCATGCACCGCAAACCCATGCGACTGCGCGACTTGCGAGACGGCTGCCGGAGCGATTGGGCAGAGCTAGGGCTATCCCCAGTAGCGGCGCCCGCCGTTTATCCACAGTGTTCTCCACGACCAGTCAAGGCCCGCCATTCATGAGGACCACATGAACGACCGCCGACCCTGTTAACCGCCGCAGCGACGCCAGTGACCGTGCTGGTCTTCACGCTGGGGCACGAACGGTTCGCGCTGCGGGCCGATGCCGTGCAGCGGATCGTACGTGCCGTGGCGATTGCGGCCCTACCCAAGGCCCCAGCAATCGTCGAAGGCGTTGTCAACGTCGCGGGAACCATCGTGCCCATGCTCGACGTGCGCCGGCGTTTCGGGGTTCCGCCGGCTTCTCTCTCTCTCGACCAGCACTTCATCATCGCGCGGGCCGGACGGCGGATGGTGGGATTGCGAGTCGACCGCGCGACGGACGTGGTCCACATCGACGCGGACGCCATCGAGTCGGCGTCCCTTTCGACACCAGCGGCGGAGTACGTCTCGGGCATCGCCAAGCTCCCCGACGGTCTGCTGGTGATCCACGACCTGGACCGGTTCCTGGCGCTCGACGAGTCCGCGGGGCTCGACGGGGCGCTGGCGGGGGAAACGCCGTGAGCCGCGGTCTCACCGAACCGGCAGGGCTCGACGCGGCGGCCGATGCCGTGCGCCGGCTGACCGGGCTGACGTTCCCCGCGTCGCGACGCGGCGCACTCGAGACCGCGGTGCGGAAGGCGATGGAGCGCGCCCGCACCCGGGACCTCGCGGACTACCTCGCGCGCCTCGCTTCCGACCAGGACCTGCTCGACGATCTCACGGGTGATCTCACCGTCGGCGAGAGCTACTTCTTCCGCTCGCCCGAGCAGTTCGACCTGATCGCGAGCGCGGTCCTGGGCGCTCGCACTCCTCGCGACCGCCCGCTCCGGTTGTGGAGTGCCGGGTGCGCCGCGGGAGAAGAGGCGTACACCCTCGCCATCCTCCTGCACCAGCGCGGCCTCACCGCTCTGGCGCACATCCTCGCGACCGACCTGTCGCGCGGGTCGCTCGCCAAGGCGCGGCGTGCCAGCTATACGCGCTGGTCGCTCCGCGGTGTACCTGACGACGTCGTAGCGGCCTACTTCCGGTGCACCGGCGACCACTTCGACCTGGTGCCCGCCGTTCGAAACAACGTGGAGTTCCGCTACCTGAACCTGGCCGAGGACACCTATCCGTCGCTCGCGGCCGGCGTGTGGGGGATGGACCTCATCGTGTGCCGCAATGTGCTGATCTACCTCGACGCGGAGACGGTCGCGCACGTGGCGCGCCGCCTGATCGCCAGCCTCGGGGACGACGGGTGGCTCGTGCTCGGCCCGTCCGATCCGTCGATTTCCGGGCTGGCCGGCTGCGAGGCGGTCGTCACGCCCGCGGGGCTCGCGTACCGGCGCGCGGCCGCGGCCGCACCGTCCCTCCTCGAGCGTCGCGGCCCCGATCGACCGCACCGACCGGTACCAGCGATCGAGCCGCGGCCGGCTCCGCCGCCGGACACGCCGGCAGAGGTGGACTCGGTGATCGGCGTGGCGGGCGGCGAGCCGAGCCGGACCGCGGAACCGACTGAGGCGACACTGCTGGCCGACGCGGTACGGTGCTACGGCGAGCAGGACTACGCCCGCGCCGCGGAGCTCGCTAAGGCGGCGGCTGGGCGGTCCGACACCACCGAGGCGTGGGTGCTGCTGGTGCGCGCGCTCGCCAATGCCGGACGCCTGAACGAGGCCGGCCTAGCGTGCGCTTCGGCGCTGGATCGGCACCGGATCTCGGCGGAGCTGGCCTATCTGCACGGGATCCTCCTGGCCGAAGGAGGCCACACGGCGGAGGCCATCGTTGCGGCGCGGGCGGCGCTGTACCTCGACCGCGGCCTCGTCGTCGCGCACTTCTCTCTCGGCACCGCGCTGGCGCGTTCGGGTGAGCGGCGAGGGGCGCGGCGCGCCTTCCGCAACGCCGCGGACCTGCTGGAGGCCCTGCCGCCACAAGCGCTAGTGCCCTGTTCGGACGGCGAGCGGGCGGACCGGCTGCTCCAGATGGCTCGGGCGGGCCTGAGCCTTCTGGCCGACGAGGCGGCCTGATGACGTCACCGCCCTCGACCCTCGGCCGAGCGGACGAGACCGAGCCGATCCGCCGCGCGCTCGCGGAACGGGCGCGCGCACTCGCCCGGCCGGCGTCCGCACAGGCGCCTCGCGACACACTGGAGTTGGTCACCTTTGCGCTGGGCAACGAGACCTACGCCATCGAGGCGCGCTATGTCCTCCAGGTGTTCCGCCTGGCCGGGCTCTCGCCGCTCCCCGGAGCCGAGGCTCCGGTGTTCGGTGTCACCGCGTGGCGGGGCGGCCTGCTGACGATCGTGGACCTGCGGCAGGCGCTCGGGGTCTCGATCGCCGCGCTCGACGATCTGAGCCGCGTCGTCGTGCTGGGAGGCCACCGGCCGGCCTTCGGCATCCTGGCGGACGCGGTACACGAACTCGTGACGGTCCCCGGCAGTGCAATTCGCACGCCGCCGGACGGTGTCGCCGTGAAGCGGGAGTACCTGCGAGGCGTGACGGGGCAGGCGGTCCTGGTGCTCGACGGGCAGCGGCTGCTGCGCATCGCGGGGCCAACACCAGGGCCGGAGCCTGACGGTCTCGACCATCACCCGGGGGGTGGACGATGAGATGGTCCATTGGCGGCAAGACCACGGCCGGGTTCAGCGTCTCTCTGGTGCTGGTGCTGGCCCTCGGCGCGATCGCCTACCGCAGCGACCGCTTGCTGCTGCGCACCAGCCAGCAGGTGACGCACAGTAACGAGGTATTGCGCCAGCTGGAGCGGGTCCTGTCCACCATCAAGGACATGGAAACCGGGCAACGCGGCTACACCATCACCGGCCGGGATGACTTCCTCGAACCCTACACGACCGGCGCACAGCGGGTGAACGCCGAGTTCGAGGAGCTGCGCCGGCTGACGGCGGACAACGCGGCACAGCAGCGGCGTCTCGAAGCCATGCGGCCGCTCATCGGGAACAAGGCGGACGAGCTGCGGGGCGTGGTCGACGCGCGCCGGCGCGGCGGATTTCAGGCGGCCGCCGCACTGGTGCAGAGCGGGCGGGGCAAGCGGATCATGGACGACATCCGCGAGCTGGTGCGCCAGATGGAGGCCGATGAACTGGGGCTGCTGCAACAGCGCGCGGCTGATGCCGATGCGACCGCGCGCACCACGGCACTCATGCTCCTCCTGGGAACCGCGCTCTCGTTGGCCGTGGTGGTGACGGCGTCGGTGCTGCTGACGCGTGCCGTGAGCCGGCCGCTCCAGCAGACCTCCGCGGTGCTCGCTTCGAGCGCGGCGGAGATCCTGGCCGCGAGCACCCAACAGGCCGCGGGGGCGAGCGAGACGTCGGCGGCCGTGGCGCAGACCGTCACCACCGTGGACGAGGTGTCGCAAACGGCGGAACAGGCGACCCAGCGGGCGAAGGCGGTGGAGCAGTCAGCCCAGCGCGCCGCGGAGATCGGCAAGGCCGGCCGCGCGGCCGTCGAGGCATCGACGGCGGCGATGGCGGACGTGAAGGAGCAGGTGGAGGCGATCGCCGAGAGCATCCTCTCCCTGGCGGAGCAGGCGCAGGCGATCGGGGAGATCATCGCGACGGTCAACGACATCGCCGAGCAGACCAACCTGCTGGCGCTCAACGCCGCCGTCGAGGCGGCGCGCGCCGGCGAGCAGGGGCGCGGCTTCGCGGTGGTCGCGGGGGAGGTCAAGAGCCTCGCCGAGCAGTCGAAGAAGTCGACGGTCGAGGTGCGGCGCATCCTGGGAGAGATCCAGCGGGCGACCAGCGCCGCGGTGATGACCACCGAGCAGGGCACCAAGCAGGCGACGGCAACGGCGAAGCAGGTGACGGAAGCGGGCGAGACGATCCGCGCGCTGACGGATGCCATCGGGGAGGCCGCCCAGGCCGCGGCGCAGATCGTGGCATCGGCCGGGCAGCAAGCCGCCGGCATGGCCCAGGTTCGTCAGGCGATGCGGTCCATTCACGACGCCACCCAGCAGAATCTCGCGTCCACCAAGCAGACCGAGCGTGCGGCTCAGGATCTGAGCGCCCTGGGGGCGGGGTTGGTCGCGCTCGTCGGAGGGGATGGGCACCAGTCGGCACCGCCGCCGGGTCGGTCGCGGTCGTGAACACCGGGCCGTCGGTCGCGCAGGCGCCGCTGGGCGGTGAGGATACCCGTCGTTCTCGGGAGGGACGTGCCTCATGCTCTGGACGGTGAGTCGCCGGATCGCGGCGGGATTCGCGCTCGCCCTGGGTCTGGTCGTTGCGGTCGTGGCGGTCGCGGGGCTCGCCCTTCGGAGCTCCTCAAGGGCATACCAGACTGCTCTCGATCAGGAGCGCCGGACGCTGGTGCCGGCCTTCGAGGCGCATGCCGAAGCGCGCCGGGCCATGATCGACTACTTGTGGGTCCTGCTCGAGCCCAACAAGCAGCAGTACGCGCGCAGTCGCGACAGCGTGTTGGCCGTCACTCGGGGCCTGCTGGAAGGACTACGCGACTCCACCCGGACGGTCGAGCGCCGCAGTGTTTGGGCGGCAACTCTCGCGCTGCTCTCGGCCTGGGATGATGCCTCGCGGGCATCAATGGCGGTGGCACGGGCTGGCAGGCAAAGCGATGCGATACGCATCCGCGACGCTCGGGTCGCGCCGGCCCGGGACAGTTTGCGCCTGGCGATCGAGCGCGGCATCAGGGAAGCACAGGAGGCTACGGACGACGCCACGCGCGCGAGCCAAGCCACGGCCATTGGGGCTCAGCGTGCGCTCCTCATGGCCGGCTTCCTGGCGTTGGCGCTCGGCGGCATCGTGGCCACACTCCTGAACCGTGCCGTGAGCACCCCGCTTCGGGAAACCACGGGCGTGCTGGCGTCGAGCGCGGCGGAGATCCTCGCCGCCACCACTCAGCAGGCGTCCGGCGCGAGCGCGACCTCAGCGGCCGTGGCGGAGACGGTGGCGACGGCGGACGAGGTGGCGCAGACGGCCGAGCAGGCGGCCCAGCGAGCGAAGGAGATCGAGCGCTCGAGCCGTGGGGCGCTCGAGGCGTCGGTCGCGGCGATGAACGAGGTCAAGGAGCAGGTGGAGTCGGTGGCCGAGAGCATCCTGGCGCTGGCCGAGCAGGCGCAGGCGATCGGGGAGATGATCGCCACCGTGAACGACATCGCGGAGCAGACCAATCTCCTGGCGCTGAATGCCGCCGTGGAGGCGGCGCGCGCCGGAGAGCAGGGTCGCGGGTTCGCGGTGGTGGCGGGGGAAGTGAAGAACCTCGCCGAGCAGTCGAAGAAGGCGACGATCGAGGTGCGGCGGATTCTGGGCGAGATCCAGCGGGCCACCACCGCGGCGGTGATGACCACCGAGCAAGGCACGAAGCACGTCTCGGCCGCGACGAAGCAGGTGACCGAAGTCGTGGGCGGCGCAGCACAGGCGGCTGCGCAGATCGTGGCTTCAGCGGGCCAGCAGGCGGCAGGGATGGCGCAGATCCGCCAGGCGATCGCGAGCATCCACGAGGCGACACAGCAGAACCTGGCCTCGACCAAGCAGGCCGAGCGCGCGGCCCGGGACCTGAACGACCTGGGCAGCAGACTCCTCGAGCTCGTCGGCGGGAACCGGCACGAGGGCTCGCGGCTGGCGCACGGATGAACCGGGACCGGCTCGCCGCCCGGCTGCTCACCACCTTCCTCGGCGAACTCGAGGAGCAGTTGCGGGTGATGAACACCGACCTGCTCGCGCTCGAAGCGGCACCGCGGGACGCCGATCGGCTCAAGTCGGTTTTCCGTGTGGCCCACACCCTCAAGGGCGCCGCGCGGGCCGCCGGCGTCCCGCCCATCGAGCAGGCGTGCCACGCGCTGGAAACGGTGCTTGCCGAGGCGCGCGACGGCAACCGGACGCTGGGAAAGGACGCGTTCTCGCTGCTCTTCGCGGCGGTCGATGCGCTGGCCGACGCCGGCCAGCGCCTCGGGGCCGGCCAGGATCCCCTCGGCGCTCCGCTCGAGGCGCTGCTGTCCTCGTTGCGCGGGGCCGACTCGCCGAAGACGGCGCCGCCCGCCCCCGGGCCGGGCGTCGCCGCCCTCGCACCGGCGGAGCGCACCGACGGCCAGGTGCGGGTCGAGGTCGAGAAGCTGGACGCGCTGCTTGCTTCCGCGAGCCTCCTGCTCGCCGCTTCCGCGCGCGCCGCGGCCCGCAAGGACGAGCTTGCGGCCCTGCACGAGGTCAGCCGGCGCCGGGCCGTCGAATACAGCCGCGCCGGCCGGCGCGTGCGCCTGGCCCTCGAGCGGGCGGCTGCCTCTCCCGCGGCGGCCCAGTCCGTGACGGAGATGGAGCAGAGCCTCTGGCAGGTCGCCCGAGAAACCGGCCGCATGATGGGCGTCGCGACCGAAGATGCCCGCGCCCTGGCCCAGACGACCGACGAAGTGATCGATCGCACACGACGGCTGCGGATGCGGCCGTTCGCGGACGCCTGCGAAGCCCTGCCCCGCGCGGTGCGCGACCTCGCCACGGCCGCCGGCAAGGAGGCGCAGCTCATGCTCGAGGGCGGAGCGGTGGAAGCCGACCGCGGCGTGCTCGACATGCTCAGGGAGGCACTCTTGCACCTGGTGCGCAACGCGGTGGACCACGGCCTCGAGCACCCCGGGGCGCGGGAAGCAGCCGGCAAGCCGCGCCGGGGCACGGTACGGGTGGCGGCCACGCTCCGCGGCGACGGCCTGGTCATCGTGGTCGCCGACGACGGTGCCGGAATCAACGTCGCGGGAATCCGATCGCTGCTGGAGCGGCGTGCGGCCCGCGTTCCCGCGAGCGACCGGGAGGTCGCCCGCCTGCTCTTCCAGGGCGGACTCACGACCCGCGCGCAGCCGACCGCGATCTCGGGCCGCGGAGTCGGTCTCGACCTGGTGCGCGCCGCGATCGACCGGATGGGTGGAACTGTCGACGTGACGTGGACACCCGGCCGCGGCACGACGTTTACCGTCGAGTGCCCGCTGAGTCTCGCGACCGTTCACGCCCTCCTGGTCGCAGTGGGTCCGCAAGTCCTGGCAATGCCAACCGCTCACGTCGAACGCCTGATCCGCGTGCGCCTGGGGGACGTCAAGCATGCCGAGGGCCGGGCCGTCATCGTGACAGCTGGCGACACCGTACCGCTGATACCACTCGCGCGATTGCTCCCTCCGCTGCCTGAGAAGTCGCTGCTCGACCCGTTCCCCGTCGTCGTCCTTTCGGCCGGGGAGCGCCGCCTGGCGGTGGCCGTGGACGAGCTGATCACCGAGCAGGAGGTCCTGGTCCAGCCGCTCGAGTCCGGAGGCCGCCGGCTCCCCCACCTGAGCGGAGGCGTGCTGCTCGCCAGCGGCGCCGTGGCACTGGCGCTCAATACGCCTGCCCTCATCGCCAGCGGGCTCGAATCGGCAGCCGACGGCCGGATCGCCCCCGCCGAGACCGAGACGCACGGCCCGGCCAGGCGACGGATCGTGGTCGTGGATGACTCGATCACCACGCGCGCGTTGGAGCAGAGCATTCTCGAGGCCGCCGGCTACGACGTACGGACAGCGGTGGATGGCGCGGATGCCTGGAAGATCCTCCAGGAGCAGGGCAGCGACCTGGTGGTGGCCGATGTGGAGATGCCCCGAATGGACGGCTTCGCCCTCTGTGAAGCAATCCGCGGGTCCAAGCGCTTCAAGGAGCTTCCCGTGGTGCTCGTCTCGGCACTCGAGACGCCGGCGCATCGCGCCCGCGGGCTGGAGGCCGGTGCGGACGCCTACATCGGCAAGTCGAGCTTCGACCAACAGGGTCTGCTGGACGCGATCCGGCAGCTCCTCGACTAGGCGCGCCGGTGCTCCGCGTCGTCGTCGCCGAGGACTCGCCCACCGTCCGGGAGTTGCTGGTGGCGTTGTTCACGAGCGATCCGGAAACCGAGGTCGTGGGCCAGGCGCGCACCGGCGCCGAAGCCGTCGAGCTCACCTGCAGTCTGAAACCGGATCTCGTGGCGATGGACATTCACATGCCGCAGATGGACGGCCTGGAGGCAACGAAAGAGATCATGATGCGGGCACCCACGCCGATCGTTCTCGTCACCTCCAGTGCCAGCCGCGCTGAGACGAGCCTCACCTTCGACGCGATGCGAGCCGGTGCGCTCATGGTGCTTCCCAAGCCGGACAACCCCGCCGCGCCCGGCTTCGACGGCCGGCGCAACGAGCTGCTGCGCATGGCGAAGGCGATGGCCGGGGTGAAGGTGGTGCGGAGGTGGCCCGAACGGGGGCAGGGGCCCGCACCGGCACCCGGCACCTCACGCAGGCCGGCGCCCGGCGTGATCCCGCGCGTCGTCGCCATCGCGGCGTCGACCGGAGGCCCGGCGGCGCTGCATCGCATCCTGGCACAGCTGCCGGCAACCTACGACGTGCCGATCCTGGTGGTCCAGCACATCGCCGTGGGGTTCGTGGCGGCGCTGGCGGACTGGCTGAATGCCGGCAGCGGCCTGCGTGTGAAAGTGGCGGAGCACGGCGAGGCACTCAGCCCGCGCACGGTTTACCTCGCGCCCGATGACCGACACCTCGGTGTGACTCTCGACGGCCACGCCAAACTGGACGACGCGGCCCCGCTCGGTGGTCACCGGCCTTCGGGCACCTATCTGTTCGAATCAGCGGCCCGCGCCCATGGTCGGGCCGTCGTCGCCTTGATCCTCACCGGCATGGGCCGCGACGGGGTGGACGGGCTCAAGACCGTGAACGCGAATGGTGGACACGTCCTGGCGCAGGATGAGGCAACCTCGATCGTGTTCGGGATGCCCCGTGAGGCGGCCGCGGCCGGCGTAGCCGACGAGATCCTGCCGCTGGACGATGTTGCGCCGAGGCTCACGACTCTGGCCAAGGGCGGTACCGCATGACGACACGCGTCCTGATCGTCGAGGACAGCCCGACCCAGGCGGAGGCGCTGCGCAGTGTACTCGAGGCCGCCGGCTATGCGGTCACCCATGCCGTCAACGGTGAGGACGGCCTGGCGAGGCTCGAGCGCGAGCATCCCAACGTGGTGATCAGCGATGTCGTGATGCCGGGCGCGGTGGACGGATACGAGCTGTGCCATCAGATCAAGGCCGGCGGGCACCGGGACACTCCGGTGATGCTGCTCACGAGCCTCACCGATCCGATGGACATCATCCGCGGACTCGAGTGCGGGGCCGACAATTTTGTGACCAAGCCCTACGACCCGGAGCACCTCATCGAGCGACTCGATGTGCTGCTGGCGACGCGGCGGGCCAGGAAGCGTCACCGGGTGCAGACCGGCGTCCAGATTGTCTTCATGGGCAGGGAGTTCAGCATCTCCTCGGAGCGCGAGCAGATTCTCGATCTCCTGGTGACGACCTTCGAGGAGGCGGTCCGCCAGAATCGCCAACTCCGGCGCCGCGAGGAGGAACTGACCGAGGCGCAGACCCAGATCGCGCGGTACGCCCGCTCGCTCGAGGCGCGCATCGAGACGATTCTCAGTTCGGTCCCTGACGTGCTGTTCAGCGTCAGCGCCGATGGACGCGACGTCAGGTACGTCTCGCAGGCAGCCCAGTTCGTCTTCGGGTGCGCCCCGGAGGCGTTCAGCCTGGACTATTGGCGGGACCACGTCCACCCCGAGGACCGCCCCGCGGCATGGGACTCTCTCCAGCGCGCGGTCCAGTCCCGCAACCCCCAGGAGATCGAGTACCGGTTTCTGCCACGGGCGCGCGAGGAACGGTGGATCCTCCAGAATCTCATTCCCGCCGGGAACGGCGCGCCACGAATCGACGGCATCGCACGGGACATCACCGACCGCAAGCGCGTCGAGGAAGCGTTACGGGCCGCCGAGTCGCGACTCCAGCAGGTGGTCGCCGCGACGCCGGCCGTGATCTATGTCCTGAAAGTGGACGGCCAGGACCTCAGGCCCGCGTGGGTCAACGACAACATCACGCGTCTTCTGGGCTACCAGGTGGAAGAAGCCCTCGCACCCACCTGGTGGTCCGAGTGCGTGCACGCCGACGACCGGGAAGCGGCCATCGCCGACACGAAACGGCTGCTGGCGCGGGGCTCGCTGACGAGCGAGTACCGGCTCCGCCGGAAGGACGGCGGCTATCGCTGGGTTCTCAACGAGCAACGGCTCCTCCTCGACGAACGGGGCGCGCCACGCGAAGTCGTGGGCGCATGGATCGACATTACCGAGCGCAAGAGCCTGGAAGGCCAGCTCCTGCGCGCGCAGAAAATGGAAGTCGTCGGCCAGCTTGCCGGAGGCCTCGCGCACGACTTCAACAACCTGCTCACCGTCATACTCGCGTCCGCTGAGGCCATCGCAGAGCAGCTGGGCGAGGGCCACCCGGTGCAACCTGACGCCGACATGATCCGGCGCGCCGCCCTGGATGCCGCCAGTCTGACGCGGCAGCTCCTGACGCTCGGCCGAAAGCAGGTGACCCAGCCGAAGGTGCTGGACATGAACATCGTCGTAGGCGGCATGGACCGGCTGCTCCGGCGCGTGATTCGCGAAGACGTCGCCCTGCGCACCGTGCTGGCGGAGGGTCCGTGCATCGTCCGCGCGGATCTCGGCCAGCTGGAACAGGTCATTACGAACCTCGTCATCAACGCCAGTGACGCGATGCCGGAGGGGGGGCAGCTGACGATCGAGACGTCCGAAGTGGACCTGGATGCGCTCTACGTCGGGCGAGGGGTGCCAGTCGAGCCGGGGCCTCACATCATGCTGGCGATCAGCGACAGCGGGACCGGCATGGACGCCGAGACGCAGGCGCACCTCTTCGAACCCTTCTTCACCACCAAGCAACCGGGCAAGGGCACGGGCCTCGGACTGGCGACTGTCTACAGTATCGCGAAGCAGAACGGCGGCCACATCTGGGTGTACAGCGAGCTCGGCCGCGGCACCACGGTCAAGGTGTACCTGCCGCGCGTCGCGGCGCAGAGCCCGGTGGAGCGGGCGGCACCGCAACCGGTTGGTGGCCTTGGCGGCACCGAGACCGTGCTGCTCGCCGAGGATGAGGCCACCGTCCGCCGCGCGGTCAGCCGGATTCTCGCGGACCGGGGGTACACGGTCGTCGCCGCTGCGTCCGGGGATGAAGCGCTGCGGATCGCGGAGACTCGCGACGGGCCGATCCACCTCTTGCTGACCGACATGATCATGCCGGGGATGAGCGGCGTCGACCTGGCCCGGCGCCTGCGCAAGCAGTGGCCCTCGATTCGTGTGCTGTGCGTGTCCGGCTATACCGGCGAATCGCTCGAAGGGCGCTCCGCGCTAGGGCTGGGGGCATCCCTGCTCCAGAAACCCTTCACCATCGAATCGCTCACCCGGGCGGTGCGCGCCGCGCTCGACGCACCCGTCAGTCCGCCGGAACCGGAATCGTGAGGGGCCGGTAGCGCGGGACCGGCTATATTCCCCGCGCGATGGACGCTGTTGAAGGTCGAGTGAGCGATCCCGGCAGCCCGAAGCGGCCCAGCGGCGTGGCGGCGCCGCCGCCGCGGCGCAGCATCGCGGTGGCCACGGTGAGCGCGCCCGAGGACGAGATCGAGGCGGCCACCCGCGCCGTGCGCGCCAGCCAGGCGCGGACGCAGCACCGCGGGCTCGTCATCCAGACCGCGTTTCCCGGCGACGTGATCCTCAGCACGCCCCTGATCCGCCGGGCCGCCGAGCGTCTCGGCGCGCCGGTGGACGTCGTCGTGATTCCCGCGGCAGCCAACGTCCTGCGCAACAACCCGCACATCCGCGAGGTCATCGTTTTCGACAAGCAGGGCGCCGACGCGGGCATCGGCCGCTTCTGGAGGATGGCGAAGAAGCTGCGCGCCCGCCGCTACGGCACCGTCTACCTCGCCCAGGGCAGCCTGCGCTCCGCCCTGCTCGCCTGGCTCGCCGGGAGTCCGCGCCGCATCGGGTTCCGCGGCGCGGCTGGCCACCGGCTCTACACCCACGCCGTCATGGACGCCGGCGAGCCGCACCAGATCGAGCGGCTCCTCAAGCTGGCCGACGGCGCGCCGGAGCGGCGGGAGCCGGAGATTTTTCCTTCGGCGGGCGATCGCGACGCGGTGGACGCGCTGCTGCGCGAGTCCGGCATCACCGGCGACTTCATCGCGCTGGCGCCCGGTTCCGCCTGGGCGACGAAGCGCTGGCCGTACTACCCCGAGCTGGCGCGCGCCCTCGCCGCCGATACGCCCCTGGCGATCGTCGGGGGCCCGGGCGACCGGGCCGACGCGCGCGCCATCCGCACCACGCTGGGCCACGCGGTCATCGCCGACGGCACCGCCCGCCTGACGCTGCTCCAGAGCGGCGAGCTGATCCGCCGCGCCAAGTTGCTGGTGTCCAACGATTCCGCGCCGGTGCACCTGGCCAGCGCGGTCGGCACACCGGTGGTGGAGATCTACGGCCCGACGGTGCCGCAGTTCGGCTTCGCCGCGCGTCCCGAGCTCTCGCGCATCGTGGAGCCCGAGCCGCTGGCGTGCCGACCCTGCTCGCATCACGGGCCGGTGGTGTGCCCGCTGATCCATCACAAGTGCATGCGGGACACGCCCATCGCGAGTGTGCTGGCCGAGGTACGGACCATTCTCCAGATTGTGCGCGTGCGCGCGCGGCGGGGCTGATGCGATACATCCTGGGCGTGGACCTGGGCGGCACCAACATCGTGGTGGGGACGGTCGCCGAGAATGCCTCGCAGGTCCTCGGCGTGCGCAGCGACGCCACCCGCCCCGAAGAGGGCGCCGACGCCGTGGTCGCGCGCATCGCCCAGCTGTGCCGCGAGTCGATGGCCGAAGCGGAGGCTTCCGGCGCCGTGGCGCAGGGCGCCATCGCCGGCGTCGGCATCGGGTCGCCGGGTCCCCTCGACCGGGAGAAGGGCCTGGTCCTCATCACGCCCAACCTCGGCTGGCGCAACTTCCCGCTGCGCCAGCGCGTGAGCGACGCCCTCGGCCTGCCGGCGACGCTCGACAACGACGCCAACTGCGCCGTCTTCGGCGAGTGGTGGATGGGCGCCGGCCGCGGGTCGCGCTACCTGGTCGGCCTCACCATCGGCACGGGAATCGGCGGCGGGATCGTGATCGACGGGCGCATCTACCATGGCGCGAGCGACGCCGCCGGCGAGATCGGCCACACCACCATCGACTCCACCGGGCGCCGCTGCAAGTGCGGCAACTACGGCTGCATCGAGGCGTACGCGTCGGGACCGGCGATCGCCGCCCGCGCCGTCGAGGGCATCGAGGCGGGCGCCGAGTCGAAGCTGCCCACCTACACCGGCGGCGACCTCACGCGGATCACCGCGCAAACGGTCTACGAAGCCGCGCACGACGGCGACGACTACGCCAACGAGGTGGTGCGCGAGACCGCGAAGTTCCTGGGCGCGGGGGTCGCGAACCTGATCAACATCTTCAACCCCGACACCGTCGTCATCCTCGGCGGCGTCACGCTGGCCGGCGACCGGCTGTTCACGCCGCTACGCGCCGAAGTCAGCCGCCGGGCCTTCAAGCCGGCGGTGGAGCGGTGCCGCATCCTGCCCGGCGAGCTTCCCGGGACCGCGGGCGTGGTGGGGGCCGCGGCCACCTTCCGCGCGCAGACCTGGGGGCCGGCCTGAAACAGCTGGGCGTCCTGGGCACCATGATCTGGGACACGATCGAAAACCGTGACGCGCTCCAGCGGACCGACGAGGAGTGGGGCGGCGTGGGCTACTCCCTGGCGGCGCTCGACGCCGCGCTGAGCCCGGACTGGCGCGTGGTGCCGCTCGTCAAGGTGGGGCGGGATTTCGCGCCCCGGGCCGCGGAGTTTCTCCGGGACCTGTCGTGCATCGTGCCGGGCGGCCGCTTCATCGAGGTGCCGGAACCCAATCCCCGCGTGCGCCTCTTCTACGGCGAGGACGGGCGCCGCTGCGAGGGCCTGAGCGGCGGCGTGCCGCCCTGGACCTGGGAAGAACTGGGCCCGATGGTCCTCGGACTCGACGCGGTGTACGCCAACTTCATCACCGGATTCGAGACCGACCTGGCGACGATGCGCGCGCTCCGGCACGCCTTCCCCGGACCGGTTTACGGCGACATCCACTCCCTGGCGCTGGGCCGCCACGCCGACGGCACCCGCTACTACCGGCCCGTCGACGAAGCGCTCGGCTGGCTCACCGCCTTCGACGTGGCCCAGGTCAACGAGGACGAGATGAACCAGCTCGGCCCGGAACCGCTCGGCCTCGCCGCCCGCGCGCTTATCAACGGCACCAGCGTGGTCTGCGTCACGCTGGGGCCGCGCGGCGCGGTCTACGTATCGGCGGGTGACTTCAGCGACCTGTCGTGGGCCGGGGGCCCGAGGCCGGAGCGCGGCGCCGGCGCGGCCATCGTGAGAACGGCCCTGATCGCGCCCGAAGGAGGGAGCGTGGAGGGCGACCCGACCGGATGCGGCGACGTCTTCGGCGCCACGCTGGTCGCGTCGCTCCTGGGCGGCATCGCGCTCGAGCCGGCCATCGCCGCGGCCAACCACATGGCGCGCCGGAATGTGAGTTATCGCGGTGCCAGCGGGCTCCAGCGGCACCTGCGCGGGCAGCTGTCGACTGTCGACCGTCGACAGTTGACAGTCGACAGTTGACAGTCGACAGTCGACAGTTGACAGTCGACGGCCGCCAGTCGACAGGTTGCGCGTGAGCGCCATCATCGAAGTCCCCCAGCGGCTGGACGAGAGCAGCTTCGACCTGGTCGCCGCCGGCTACGCGGCGAGCGCCGGCGCGGCGAAGGTGATCGTGGACGCGCACGCCACCGAGTGGATCTCGCCCTACGGCCTCACCACCCTCCTCGCCGCCGGCCAGGCCCTCCGGGAACGCGACGGGCACCCGGCCCTCTTCACCGTCCCGGGCGACCGCAACGTGGCGCACTTCTGGGCCCGCATGGGGTTCTTCACGCACGCGGCCGAGATCTTCGAGCTGCACGGCTCGGTGCCACGCGTGAAGGCGGGCGAGTCGAAGGTGCTGCTCGAAGTCACGCCAGTCCGGCAGGCCGAGGACGTCCATAGTGTCGTGCATCACATTCAGGACAAGTCCGCGGAGATCCTGACCAGCGAACTGGGCCTCGACCCGAAGGCGACAATGGGTTTCGGTATGGCGCTTTCCGAAGCGTGTCAGAATATTGTGGAGCACGCCGGAACCGGCGGCTGGGTGGCTGTGCATTCCTACAACTGGCGCAAACTCGGAAAGCGTGTCGTGGTGATCGCGGTGGCGGACGCCGGCGTCGGGTTCCGCCATACGCTCGAGCCGACCCAGGCCAAACGCTTCGGCGAGCGATGGGGTGACGGGGCCGCGCTCGAGGCGGCGCTGCTCCAGAGCGTGAGCCGGTTCCGCGATCCGGGGCGCGGCCAGGGCCTGGCGGGGATCCGCCGCTACCTGGGGCGCTGGCAGGGCAAGCTGAGCATCCGCAGCGGCACCGCCCGCATCGCGATCGTGCCGCCGTGGGACGACGACACGCCCTTGGTCGAAAACCTGGCGCCCTTTCCCGGCGCCCAGGTCCAGCTCGTGATACCAGCGGAGGCAGAGCAAGCGAAGTGATCACGCAAATCGACGTCCGGGAAGTGCTCGTCCAGCTCGGCCACGGCCGCCCGGACCTCGTCACCCGACCCACGGGGCGCGCCGTCCGCACTTCGATCGAGCTGGAGCTGGGCCGCCTCTCCGGCCGCACCGTGGTGGTCCTCGATTTCTCCGACGTCCGCATCATCGACTGCTCCTGCGCCGACGAGATCGTCGCCAAGCTGGTGCAGGCCTCCTTCGGCTCCGAGCTCCAGCTCGACGCGTTCTTCCTGATCCGCGGCCTCGACGACGACCAGATCAACGACATCGACCATGTGCTGCGCCCCCAGCGCCTCGCGCTGGTGGCCGAGACGGCGGGGCGGCTGAGGCTGGTGGGCGAGGTGGCCGACGATGCGCGCGCCGCGTTCGGCTTGCTGGCGGCGCGGGGACGCACCGACGCCCGCGAGCTGGCCGACGCCCTGGCCTGGACGGTGGAGGTGGCGCGCACCGTGCTTGACGACCTCGCCGGACGGCGCCTGGTGATGCACGACGACGGCCTCTACCTGGCGCCCCACACCGCGGCCTAGCGAAACTCCTCCATGCGCAGGAAGCACTTCGGACCTTCGACCGCCGCGATCCACGGCGACGGCCCTTCGCACAACCCCGGCGACGGCATCGCCCCGCCGATCCACCAGAGCAGCACCTTCGTCCGCGCCCCGGGTCCCGGCGACGAGGACGTGCTCTACACCCGCTACGGCAACAACCCCAACCAGCTGCGCCTCGCCGAGCGCCTGTCGCGGCTCGAGGGGGCCGAAGCGGCGATCTTCGTCGCGAGCGGCATGGGGGCCACGGCGCTGGCGCACCTCGCCGTGCTGCGCCCCGGCGACCACCTGCTGGCCAGCGAATGGATCTACGGCGGCACCCGGAAGCTGTTCACCGAGGACTTCAACCAGCTCGGCATCGAGGTGTCGTTCATCAACCCCGACCGGCGGCGCGACTGGCGCTCCAAGCTGCGCAAGAACACCCGCGCGATCTTCGTCGAGTCGCCCACCAACCCGGTGATGCGGGTTCTCGACCTCGACTGGCTCAGCGTGCTCACCAAGGAGCGCGGGATCCCGCTCCTGGTAGACAGCACCTTCGCGTCGCCGATCAACTACCGGCCCCTCGAGCACGGCGCCGACGTGGTGATCCACTCGGTCACCAAGTATCTGAACGGCCACAGCGACGTGATCGCGGGGGCGGTCGCGGGGACCGGCGTCTTCGTCGACGAGGTCCGCAACCGGATGCGGATCTGGGGCCAGGCGCTCGACCCCCACTGCGCCTGGCTGATCGAGCGGGGCATGAAGACGCTGGCGGTGCGCATCGAGCGCCACAACCGGACCGGGGACACGGTGGCGCGCTGGCTCGAGACCCAGCCCAAGGTCAAGCGGGTGCAGTACCCCGGGCTGGATTCGCACCCCGACCACGCGCTCGCCGCGCGCACGCTCGACGGCTTCGGGGGCATGGTCGGCATGGAGCTGGCCGGCGGCCCGCGCGCCGCGGAGCGTTGCCTCAAGGCCCTGCGCCTGATCAGCCACGCGCCCAGCCTGGGCGGCGTCGAGAGTCTGGTCTCGGAGCCGCGGTACACCTCGCACGCCGCGATGACCGCCGAGCAGCGCGCCGCGGCCGGGATCCCCGACGGATTCCTCCGCCTGTCGCTCGGGCTCGAGGATCCCGAGGACCTCATCGCCGATTTGGCGCGGGGCTTGGCGGCGTCCTAGATTCACCCTCGTGATCAAGTTCACCGACGTCACGAAGGACTACCCCAAGACCGGCGCGGCACTCCAGAGCGTCTCGTTCCACGTCCGGAAAGGCGAGTTCGCCTTCCTCACCGGCCACAGCGGCGCCGGCAAGTCCACCGCCCTCAGGATGACCTATCTCGCCGACCGGCCCACCACCGGGGAGGTCCGCGTATCGGGCTTCTCCGCCTCGCGGGTCACCGGCCGCGAGGTGCCGCTCCTGCGCCGCCGCCTGGGCATCATCTTCCAGGATTTCCGGTTGCTGGAGGACCGCACCGCCGAGGAGAACGTCGCCTTCGCCCTCGAGGTGACCGGCACGCGCCGCTCGACGATCGGCCCCCGGGTGAGCCGGGTGCTCACGCAGGTGGGGCTCGCGGGGAAGGCCGCGCAGTACCCGCGCGAGCTCTCGGGCGGCGAGCAGCAGCGAGTCGCGATCGCCCGGGCCCTGGTCAACGATCCGCTGGTGCTGCTGGCGGACGAGCCCACCGGCAACCTCGACGAGCGGGCCACCCGCGGCGTCTTCCAGCTGCTGCGCGACATCAACGCCTCGGGCACGGCGGTCCTGATGGCGACGCACGACCTGGACCTGGTGAAGAGTCTCGCCGGCGCGCACCTCATCGAGCTCCAGCACGGCCGCGTGGTCTTCGATTCGGCCGACGAGGCGGACGGCGCGGAGCACGCCGCGTCATGAGCCTGGTTCTGCGCGAGACGCTCAACGCCTTCCGGCGCGCGCCGCTCCTTTCGGCGCTGTCGATCACGACTATCGCGTTCTCGCTGTTCGTCTTCGGGCTCTTCGGCCTGGTGGCCATCAACCTCCAGCGCACCATGGGCGACGTCGCCGAGCGGGTGGAGATCGTCGCCTACCTGAAGCGCGGCACCAGCCTGGAGACGCTGACGATGGCGATGGCCGACATCGAGGCGATTCCCCAGGTCGCCACGGTCGAGCACGTCACCGAGGCCCAGGCGCTGGCCCGCGCCCGCCGCGAGCTGCGCGAGTTCCAGGACATCTTCCAGGATCTCGAGGCCAATCCGCTTCCCGCCTCGCTGGAGATCCGGCTCAAGCCGGCGTACCGCAACGCCGAGAGCGCGGCGACGGTCGCCGAGATGCTGCACAAGGGCTTTCCCTTCGTGGACGACGTCCGGTTCGGCCGCGACTGGGTCGAAAAGCTGGATCGCCTGCGCAACATCGCGGGGGCGGTGGGCTTCGTCATCGGTGCCGCGTTCGCCCTGGTCGCCGTGATCATCATCGGCACCACTATCCGGATGGCCGTCCTTCAGCGCAGCAACGAGATCGCCATCATGCGGCTGGTCGGCGCGACCGACGGCTTCATCCGCCTGCCGTTCCTGCTCGAGGGGTTGCTCAAGGGCGTGATCGGCGGCATCGCGGCGCTGGCGCTCGCCTGGGGCGCCTATGCGCTGGTCGAAACGAACCTCGAGTTCCGCGCGACCTTCTTCACCTCCGGCCAGGCGCTCTTCGGCATCGCCGCCGGCGGCGTGATCGGGTTCCTCGGCAGCATGGTCAGCGTGGGACGGCACCTGCGGAATGTGTGAGCGGGGGACGGGGGGACGGGGGGACCGGGGGACGGTGAGGGCCACCGTCCTTCGAGCTTTCTGCGCCCTGGCCGTGTCCGTCCCCCTGTCCCCCGGTCCCGCCGCCCCACTGCTTGCGCAGACGCCCGACACCGCCCTCTCCCGCAGCCAGGAACGCCTCGCCGAGATCCGCCGCGAGCGGCAGCGGCTCCAGGACGACATGGACCGGCTGCGCGGCCGGGTGCACTCCCTCTCGAGCGAGCTGAACAACATCGAGCGGCAGGTGCAGCTCTCGGGGCGCGCCGTGAGCGAGCTGGACCTCCAGGTGACGCGGATGGGCTCGCGGATCGACACCACCACGACCGACCTCATCGTCGCCGAAGACGGCCTGGCGGAGCAGCGCGCCAAGCTCCACCACCGGCTGACCGAGATCACCAAGCGCGGCCCCCTCTACACCTTCCAGGTCCTGCTGGCCGCCGAGTCGTTCGGGGACCTGCTGTCGCGCTACAAGTACCTCTACTTGCTGAGCCGCCAGGACCGGCAGCTCCTGGCCGACGTCGAGGCGCTGCGCGACACCGTGGCGTCCCGGCGCGACGGCCTCCTCAACCTGCGCAGCACGCTGGCCAACCGCCGCGACGAGCGCGCCGAGGAAACGCAGCGGCTCCAGGATCTCGAGACCCAGCGCCAGCAGAGCCTGCGCGACTCGCAGCGGGAGCAGCAGCGGGTCGAGCAGCGCCTCCAGCAGCTGGCGCGCGACGAGGCGCGGCTCAACGACCTCATCGCGGGACTGGAGCGTCGCCGGCGCGCGGCCGAAGCGGCCGCCGCGCGGGCGGCGCCCGGCCGGGCGGGGACGGCCGCGGCGGCGCGCCTGCGGACCGCCGACCTGGGCCAGCTCGACTGGCCGGTGGACGGCGACATCGTCTACAGTTTCGGCCGCGCGGCCGGGCCGGGAAGCACCACGATCCGCTGGAACGGCATCGGCATTACCGCGCCGGTCGGCTCGCCGGTGAAGGCGGTCGCCGCGGGGACGGTCCAGCTGATCACGCAGGCCGGCACCTACGGCCTGTGCGTGATCGTCGATCACAACGCCGGCTTCTACAGCCTCTACTGCCAGCTCCAGTCCGCCGACGTCCGCGAGCACCAGCAGATCGAGCGGGGCACCATCGTCGGACGCACCGGCGGCGCCAACTCCGACGAGGGCCCCCACCTCCATTTCGAGATCCGCGGCGACGGAGGGCAGTCCCTCGACCCGGTCCAGTGGCTGCGCAGGCGCCGGTGACCAAACCGGTCGTGAAGGTCTGCGAAACCTGCGGCCGCTTCCGCCGGTACCACGCCGCGGACCAGTACTGCATCATCTGCGGCTACGACACGCTGGCCGCCGCCTGCACCTGCGGCCGCGACCTGGAGTACGCCCTGGACGAGGGTGAGGAGGGCGGCCTGCACTGCCCGAACTGCGGCCGGGACTGGCGCAGCGCCGCGCTCGGCGGGTAAACGCAACCCCGGGTCACCGGGGTTGCGCTTCCGCGTTTCGGTGGGAAGATTCCCGGCATGTCCGACGAATCGCTGCTCACTCTCCGCCAGCTGGCTGAAGAGCTCAAGCTCCCCGAAAGCACAGTCCGGTACTACCGCGACGCCTATCTGGACCACATCCCGTCGGTCGGGACCGGTCGCCGCCGGCGCTACCCGCCCCAGGCGGTTGCGGTATTGCGCTCGATCGCGAAGGCCTACGCCACGGGCCGCCCGCGCGCCGAGATCATCGCGACCATTCACACCCGGCAGGGCGCCTCCGCGCCGGCCGTCACCGTCAGCGCCGACACCTCCCAGCGTACCGTGTCGATCGAGGAAGTGACCAACCTGGATCTCCTGGCGGCGATCCTCGATGGCGAGCGAGAGCAGCGCGATGCGCTCTGGCAGATGGCCAAGGAGATCGTGCGGCTGACCGAGGTCCTGGAGAGCCAGGACAAAGTGCTGGAGGGAATCGCCGAGCAGGCCGGGGTCGCGGTGTCCGGCGGGCAGCTGCCCGGAAAGCGCGCGCCGGCCCAATTGCAGTCGCCAGCGCCGGTGGCGCCCAGCACCCCCATCGCCGCGGCGCCGCCCAGCACCCCCTTCGCCTCCACGGCGAAACCCGAGCCGCCCGATCGCGCGCTCGCCCAGGCACCGGTCGCCGACTCTGGGGATCGCCCGGTGGCCCAGCCGCCCCAATACACCGACTCCATTGCCTCGTCGTTCTTCTCCACGCCGCCGGTTGCCGCGCCGCCCTTCGCGGAGCGAAGCGACGCGGTGGCGCACGACGAAGGCGCCGATGCGTCGGCCCTGGAGATCGATCCGCTGCCCCGCTACAGCGCGGGCGGGGCGGATATCGACCGGTTGCGCAGCGAGCTCGAGAACGAGCGGGCCCTGGTCGAGCGACTGCGCGAATCGAAGCTCCAGCTCGAGCACCGCGCCGCGGACGCCGAGGCGGCCCTGGAAGACCGGCGGGGCCGGCGCCCGTCGGTGCTCAAGCGATTGCTGGGCTCCGACCCCGAGCAGTGAGCCCGACCCGCAAGACCCTCACCCCGATGACCACGGACGAGCCGGCGGCGGCGGCCGTCGTCGAGACGCGCGCGGCGGCGTTGCCGCGCGGACGGATTCCCGCCATCGGCATGCGCGAGATCGTGGCCTCCCTGCACCGGCGCCGCGAGCGCCGCCGCGAGTCCGCAGCCGAGTTGTCCCACGCCCTCGAGCAGCTGTCGTCAGGCGTGGAGCGCCACCTGGCGCGCATCGCCGAGCTGCGAAGCGCGATCGAAGCGCACGGAGGCGACCTCTCCCAGCTCCAGTACTACGACACCTTCATGGCCCGCCTCCGCGCCGAGCTTCGGGCCGCCGAACGGTCGCTGGCCGACGTCTTCAGCGCCGCCGCGCAGGTTTGAAGCGGCGCACCCGGCGTCCGGCGCGCACCCCGCGCCCGCGCGTCCGCGCATCTCCACCTTCGGACCTCGTCGGCGCTCATGTATCCACACAGGGTGGCGTATTCACCGCCCCCGCGCGCGGCGCCGCGATCCGCGCCCGCGCCATCCAGCTGTTCACCAAGACACCCAATCAGTGGCGTGAGCCCGTCATCACGCCCGACGTCGCCGCCCGCTTCAAAGCCGAAGTCGCGACGCACGGCATCCGCGCGATCACCAGCCACGACTCGTACCTCATCAACCTGGCCTCGCCCGATCCGGCCATGCGGCGACGCTCCGAGGCCTCTTTCACCGCCGAGCTCAAGCGCTGCACCGCCCTTGGCATCCCGTGGATCGTCTCGCATCCGGGCAACTACATGGACGAGCGGGCCGCCGGCCTCGCGCGCAACGCCGAGTCATACGCGCGCTGCCTGGCCAGCGTGCCGGGCAGGGTGCGCGTAGCCGTTGAAACCACGGCAGGTGCCGGAACCGCGCTCGGCTCGACTTTCGAGGAGCTACGCGGCCTGATCGACTTGCTCCCCGGAGCCGCGCGGCGGCGTGTCGCGGTGTGCGTCGACACCTGCCACATCCACGTGGCGGGATACGACCTGGTCGACAACTTCGATGGCGTCTGGCGTCACTTCGAGGGGGTCCTAGGCATGGATCGGCTCGCGGTGCTCCACCTCAACGACGCGAAAGCCGTCCGGGGCAGCCACCTGGACCGCCATCAGCTCCTGGGCGAGGGGCACATCGGCCGGGAGCCGTTCCGCCGCATCATGACCGACCCCCGGTTCGCGGGGGTGATCAAGGTCATCGAGACGCCCAAGGGGGAGGACCTGGTCACCAACGATCGCCGCATGTTGCGACGGCTGCGGGCCTGGTCGGCGGCCGGGAACAGACGTCGCCCTGCGGCCTAATAGGCTACATTAAGGACATGCCAGCCCTCCGCTCCCGCATCGCTTTCCGGCGCCTCGCGCTGTCGCTCGCCGCAGCCCAACTGCTGGCGTACGCGGCCGCGCCGGCGCTGGAAGCGGTGGGCGAGCGGTCACCGGGGCCGGTGGCGATCGAGGCCGCCCACTCCAAGGCCTGCGCGCCGATTCACCAGCCGGCGACCTGCCTGGCATGCCAGATGCTGTCGATGAACGCCCAGTGCCCGGCCGGAACATCGCTGCCTTCCTTCGGCAGCGAACGGGCGGCGTCGGTGGATCTGGTCGCGTCGGCGGCCGCGCCCCGGGCGCCGCCCCTCCGGTTCCTCTCCCGCGCACCACCCCTCACCCTCGGCTGACAGGCTCCGGTCGCACCGTGCGCACCGGAGAACCCGTTGGACGAGGGTTTTCAGTCCCATGATTCTGCATCGACGAACCGCCGCGACCACCGTCGCGGCCCTGCTCCTTTGGGGAGCGACGCTCTCCGCGCAGGCGTCCGCGGACTCCACCGCACGGCGCCAGCAGCGCACCCTCGATTCTCTGACCGCCGTCCTGCGGGCGCTCCAGGTGCGCATCGACAGCCTGGTGCACGCGCGCTCCGGCGGCGACACGTCGGGCGGCGACGAGCTCGCCCTGCTCCGAGCCGCCGCGGCGGCCGCCGGCGCCGACTCGGCCTCCGCCTCCCGCCCGCAGCAGGCACGACTCGGCCAGAACGCGCTGAATCCGGAGATCTCGGTGACCGGCGATTTCCGGGCCAACTGGCATCATCCCGGCCCGCAGACGGAACCGTTCGTCGCGCGGGAGTTCGAAATCGGCTTCCAATCGGCACTCGACCCCTTCTCCACCGCGAAGATCATCCTCTCCATCGAGGATGGGCAGGTCGGGATCGAGGAGGGCTACCTGTACTTCACCGCGCTCCCCGGCCACCTGCGGCTGGACCTCGGGCAGTTCCGGCAACAGGTCGGCGAGCTCAACCGCTGGCACCTCCATGCGCTCCCCGAGGACGAATACCCGCTGGTGGTTCGCCGCTTCGGCGGCGGCGACGGGATCGCCGGCCCCGGGGCCTCGCTCTACTGGCCGCTGCCCTTCTCGGGCCGCGCCGGGGCGTACGAGCTGACCATCCAGGCGACGGCCGGCGAGAACGACGTCCTCTTCGCCGGCGGCCGCCGCCCCGCCCTCAACGCCCAGCTGGCGGGCTTCTGGCAGCTCACGCGCGCCACCTACGCGCAGGTCAGCCTCAGCGGCCTGTACGGCACCAACGCCGACAGCAGTCTCACCACCACCCTCGGCGCCCTGGCGGCACGCTACACCTGGCGGCCGCCCCAGCGGGGCCAGGGCCGCGAGCTGACGCTGCGCGGCGAACTGTGGGCGCTCCGGCGGAAGTTCGCCCTGGCGGCCCCGGCCGCCTTCAACGCGCTGCGACTGGGCGGCTACGCCGATGCGACGTGGAAGCTGGACCGGCGGTGGATCGCGAGCATCCGCGGCGACTACGTGCAATCACCGGACCCCGGGCCGCTGGTCCACGAGTGGGCCATCACACCGTCGCTCACCTTCTGGCAGAGTGAATTCGTCTACCTGCGCGGGCTCTACGAGCACGCGAACCGCTTCGGCACCAGCGCCGACCGCCTCTCGCTCCAAGTCGTCTACGCGATGGGCCCCCACAAACACGAGCTCTTCTAAATGACGCCGATGCTGCTACCCCTGATCCTCGCCGGCGCGCTCGCCGGCCCGACCGACCCGGTCAAGGTCGTCACCTCGCTCACGACCTACGCGGCGATCGCCCGGGAGATCACCGGCGACCGCGCCACGGTCACCTCGATCGCCGAGGGCGACGAGGACCCGCACTTCGTGCAGCCGCGGCCGAGTTTCGTGCCGCTGCTGCGTGACGCGGACCTCTTCGTCACCACCGGGATGGACCTGGAGCTGTGGGTGCCCACGCTCCTCGACCGCGCCGGCAACGCGCGCATCCGCGAGAACGGGCCGGGCTACGTCGCCGCGTTCCGGGGCATCAACATCCTCGAGATTCCCACGTCGCTCTCGCGCGCGGAGGGCGACATCCACGTCGACGGCAATCCGCACATCCACACCGACCCGATCAACGCGATCATCATCGCGCGGAACATCCTGGCCGGGCTGCGCCGGGTCTCGCCGGCCAACGGCGACTTCTTCGCCGGCCGGGAGCAGGACTTCGAGCAGCGCGTCCTGAACGCGACGTTCGGCGAGGAGCTGGTCCGGATCATCACCCCGGCGCAGATCTTCGAGCTGGCCAAGAGCGGCCGGATCATGACCTTCCTCCAGACCGCGTACCAGGGACGCCCCCTCCTGACGCGGCTCGGCGGCTGGATGCAGCAGGCGCTGCCGTTCCGCGGCAAAGAGATGGTCTGCTACCACAAGGAGTGGGCCTACTTCAGTAACCGCTACGGCGTCAGCTGCGTGGAGTACATCGAGGCCAAGCCCGGCATTCCGCCGACGCCCCGGCACGTGCAGGAGGTGATCGCGCTGATGCGGGATCGGCACATCCCGGTGCTCTTCGCCTCGAACTATTTCGATCACAACCAGATCCGCGACGTGGCCGCGCGGACCAACGCCAACCCCGTGATCGTGCCCGAGAACACCCACGGCGCGCCCGGCGTCGAGACCTACTTCGACCTCATGAACACCTGGATCAGCGGCCTGGTGCAGGGCTTCGGTGGAGCGAGCAGCCGATGAGCGGCCTGGAGCTGATGCTGCCGCCCTTCGTGGCGTGCATGATCCTGGTGGCGATCCACTCCTACCTGGGCCTGCACGTCATCGCGCGCGAGGTGATCTTCGTCGACCTGTCGCTGGCGCAGATGGCCGCGCTGGGGACGACCACCGGCCTGCTGGTGGGCGTGGCGCCGGGCTCCGGCACCGCGCAGCTCTTCGCCCTGGGCTTCGTGGTGCTCGGCGCCGCGTTGTTCGCCGCGACCCGCACCCACGAGAAGGGCCGCGTCCCGCAGGAAGCGATCATCGGCATCGTCTACGTCGTGGCTTCGGCCGCCGCGCTGCTGGTCGCCGACAAGGCGCCGCGCGGGGCCGACGCGATCAAGGACGTGCTGGTCGGCACCATCCTCTGGGTCACCTGGCCGACCATCGGCAAGCTGGCCGCCGCCTACGCCGTCCTGGGGGCCGCGCTCTTCGCCCTCCGCTACCGCTTCCAAACCATTTCCTTCAACGCCGCGGCCGCGGCGGCACTGGGCTGGCGCCTGCGGCTGTGGGACTTCTGCTTTTATACCATCTTCGGCGTCGTCATCACCTTCTCGGTTCCGCTGGGCGGCGTCCTGCTGGTGTTCAGCTTCCTGGTCGTGCCCGCCGTGACGGCGTTCCTCTTCACGCGCAGCCCGGGCAAGCTGACGCTCATCGCGTTCGGCACCGGCGCGCTCGCCTCCGCGCTGGGACTGGTGGTCTCGTACCGCTCCGACCTGCCGACCGGCCCGACCATCGTATGCAGCTACGGTGTCGTGCTGATGGCCGCGGGCGCCGTCCGGCGGCTGATCCCGGAACGGGCCGCGGCCTGACACACCGTTGCCGGCCGAGCTACGTTGGCTCATGCGTCGCGCGCTGACGGCGATCGGCCTCTACGGCGCGGCGGTGCTCGCGGCCGTCGCGTGCCACGACGCGGGCAGCTCGGCCTGCTTCGAGGACAGTGGCGCTGTCTACCCAGTGGCCGCTCCGGGAGACTCCACCGTCATCTTCCGCTGGCCGGGCTCGTACTATCCGGTGCGCTACTACGCCGAGCCGGTCGGCGCGCTCCAGGCCAACGTGGACAGCGGGCTGGTGCTGTGGCTGAACGCCTTCCACTGCGGGGAGCTGTCGGTGCAACGGGTGACCGACTCGACGACCGCCGACGTCATCATTCGCAACCCGGCGCTGCTGCCGCCGCTCACCACGGGGAGTACCGTGGTATTCGCCGACTCGGTCGGGGCGTGCATCGGGCGCACCGACATCGCGCTCGACAGCCTGAATCGGCTCGAGCGGCCGGTGCGGGCCTACGTCGCGCCGCAGAACCCCGACACGGTCGCGGTCAGCGGGTGCTACCACTTCGTCACGGCCCACGAAATCGGCCACACGCTCGGGCTCTTTTCCCATAGCCCCAACCCCGTCGATCTCATGTTCGTGAGGCCGAGGCGACGGGTGCTGAGCACCGACGACCGCTACACCATCCAGCAGCTGTATCACTTCGGGCACATCGTCATCGTGCCGCAGCCGAGATGACGCACCGCGCCGTGACGGAGGCCGATGTCCGCGCCGCCGCCGGAAGCGGCCGGAGCGTGGCGCTGCCCAGGGGTGCCGTGGTGACGCCGGCGGCGCGCGACCTGGCGAAGCAGCTGGGGGTGGCGCTGGTGACCGAGGCACCGAGGCACCGGGGGACCGGGGCACCGGCGCACGAGGTACCACGCACTACGCACCACGCACCACGCACCGTCGTTGCCCTCGGGTCCGACCACGGTGGCTTCCCGATGAAGGAAGCCCTCAGGAAGCTGCTGAGTGAATTGGGCTGCGAGGTGCTCGACCTGGGCACGCACTCCACCGAGGCGGTGGACTATCCCGACTTCGCGGTCGCCGTGGCGCGCGCCGTCGCGGAGGGCCGGGCCTCCCTCGGGATCATGGTGGACGGCGCCGGGATCGGCAGCGCGATGGCGGCCAACAAGATTCCCGGCGTGCGCGCCGCGCTGTGCTACGATCTCACCACCGCGGCCAATGCCCGCGAGCACAACGACGCCAACGTCCTGACCCTGGGCGGCACGCTGATCGGCCAGCGCCTCGCCACCGACATCGTCAAGACCTTCCTCACCACGGCGTTCGGCGGCGGACGCCACCAGCCCCGCGTCGACAAGATCAACGCCCTCGACCGATGAGCCGCCTCCCGGGCCGCCTCGCGGCGCTGCTCCTGGTGGCGGCGGCGGCTCTGCGGGGCGCGGCGCCGGCGATCGATGCCTTCGCCCACCATCGCGGCGCGGAAGCAGAGACGTCGCCCATCCACCTCGACAAGCCGGGTGGCTGCGGCGCGCACGCCGAGCACTGCGTCCTCCGCGGCCAGACCTCGGGGCTGCGCTTCACGCCACCGAGCGTCGCCCACCGGGTCGAGCCGCTCCTTGTCTCTCAGCGCATCGCCCAGCCGGAGGCCATGTCTCCGGTTCTTCAGCCGTCCAACTACCACCAGTCCAGGGCCCCTCCCCTCACGTCCGTCTGACCGTTCGCAGCCACCAGACAACGTGATCGTGCGCGTCGCCGCCCACCGCGGCGCGGCGCGCCTCAACATGGGGAGTAGTCATGCATCCGCTCATCATCGCGGCCGCGCTGGCCTTGCCGGCAGGCGCGCCGGTCCGTCATCCCGCACCGCCGAGCCCGGCGGCGCACGCCATCGCCGGCCGTGTCACCGATCCCTCCGGCACGCCGCTGTCCGACGTGCGCGTCAGCGCGCTCGAGGCCCACCGGACCACGCTCACCGACAGCACCGGCCGATACCGGATCAGCGAGCTGCCCGCCGGCACCTTCACGCTGTCGTTCGCGACCATCGGCCGCCGGCCCGAAACGCGCCGCGTGTCGCTGACGACCGGCGACGTCTCGCTCGACGTCGTCATGCAGGAGACGCTCGTCGAGCTCGAGGCAGTGCAGGTCTCGGCGACCCCGACCGCCACCGACGCGCTCGCCTCGCCGCAGCCGGTCGCCTCGCGCTCCGGCGAAGAGCTGGCGGCGAGCCAGTCGCCCAGCCTGGGAGAAACGCTCCAGGGGATGCCGGGCGTGCACAGCTGGAGCACCGGCATCGGCATCGGCAAGCCGGTGATCCGGGGACTCACCTCCAACCGCGTTTTGGTCCTCGACGACGGCCAACGGCTCGAGACGCAGCAGTGGGGCGACGAGCACAGCGCCAACGTCGAGACCGCCGACGCCGAGCGCATCGAGGTCATCCGCGGACCCGCCAGCGTGCTGTACGGGTCCGATGCGCTGGGCGGCGTGGTGAACATCATCCGGCCCGACCTGCCCGACGCCATCGGACACCCCGGCTTCGTGCACGGCACGATCGCCGGCGGCTACGGCAGCAACAACCAGCAGCCCGACGCCTCGCTGTCGTTCAGCGGCGCCAGCGGTGGGTTCGGCTTCCGCGCCGCCCTCTCGGGCCGGCGCAGCAACGACGTGAAGACCCCCGCGTACACCCTGTGGAACAGCGGCAACCAGGCGGCCGGCGGCAGCGGCACGCTGGGCTACCGCGGCGCCTGGGGCTCGGTTTCGGGGACCTGGTCGCACCGCACCGAGCACATCCAGATGACCGACGAAGACCCGGCGGCGACGCCGAACCAGCGCATCGGCACCGACGTGGGCCGCATCGAGCTCGCGCTGCCGGTCGGCCTGTCGCGGATCGAAGTCCTGGGCGGATACGAGCGGAGCCGGCGCCGCGAGTTCGAGGAAGACACCTCCACCACGGTCGGTCTCGGCCTGCTCCAGCAGACCTACACCGCCGACGTCCACTTCCACCACGCGCCGGTGGGCCGGTTCAACGGCATCCTCGGCTTCTTGGGCGTCCACAGCTCCTTCGCCAAGTTCGGTGCGGAGACGCTGATTCCCGGCAGTCGGGCGAACAACGTCGGTGTGTATGCCTTCGAGCAGATGCAGGCGGGACCGTGGGGCGTCTCCGCCGGGCTCCGCTACGATTACCGGAAGCTGGACGTGGACGACGACACCGTCATCGGCGTCACCGCGCAGCAGCGCACCTACAGCTCGGTAACCGGGAACCTGGGGCTGCTCTACCGGGTCGCCGAGCCGGTGGCGATCGTCCTCAACCTCGGCCGGGGATTCCGCGCGCCCTCCAGCTTCGACCTCTTCTCCAACGGCGTGCACGAGGGCACGACGGCGTTCGAGCACGGCAACCCGGCGCTGAAGGACGAAACGTCGCTCAACACCGACCTTGCGCTGCGCATCCGCACCAGCAGCGTCGCCTTCGAGATCGGCGCCTTCGTCAACGCCATCCAGAACTACATCTACAGCGTTCCCACCGGCACGACCGATACGGCGTCGGGCTTCGAGATCTTCGACGTGACGCAGGGCAACGCGCGGCTGATCGGCGCGGAGCTCGGCATACAGTACCATCCCGCCCGCGCCATCCACCTGAGCGTCACGGCCGATTACGTGCACGGACAGAACCCCTCGAGCGGCAACGCGCTGCCTAACATGCCCCCGCTGCGTGCCACCTGGACCATCCGTTACGAGCCGCGCGGCGGGATGACCCTCAGCAACCCGTACCTCCAGTTCGGCGGCGAAACCAACGCCCGCCAGACGCGGCTCGATCCGGCCGAAGCCCAGTTCTACGCCGACGCCTTCGGCGGCGCGGGCTACCAATCGAAGTCGTACAGCTTGTTCAACGCGGGGGGCGGGTTCGACGTCGTGGTCGGCCGCAATCTGGTGCACCTGTCGGTCACGGCGCGCAACCTCTTCGACACCGCGTACGCGGACTTCCTGAGCCGAATCAAGACCAACGCGCTCAACCCGGGGATGGGGAGAACGCTGATCGGCCGCGTGGCGGTCGACTTCTGAGGTGACAGGGACCCCAATGGGCGGCGCTGTCCGGCCGCCCAGCGTCCTGACCGCGGCGCTCTGGTCACTCAGCCTGGGCGCCTGCGAAACGCGTTCGGCCGTGGCGCCGCCATCACCGCCTCCCGACACCATCGGGGCGCCACTGGCCGATCCCGCCGCCGTCTCCGCGGCAGCGCGGTCCATTGACTCCGCCTTCGGAACATCGGCGATCCGGAGCCTGATCCTCCTCGCTCCGATGATGCGGATCGGGGCGGCACCATCCGCAGCGCCGGCGCTGACCACGGCCTGCGGCAACGCGTCACCCACGATGCCGGCGTCCGTTGCGGCGCCGGCGCGCATCTCGAACGGCACGATTCCCGATTCGCTGCGGCGTCACGTCTTCGTGCTCGAGAGCCCGTTCGATTCGTACCACGCGGGCCCCGACACCAGCGGTCCCGCCAACGGCGTGCGCTTCGTGCTCTACGGCCTCGACACCCTGGGCCGACTCGCGGCACCGGTGTCGCCCGTCGGCCGCTTCGACCTGATCGACGAAGGCGTGGGCGGGGCGCCCCGGTTCCGCGTGGAGTTGCTGGATGGAGCGGAGGGAACTGCAGGCTATACCGTTCTGCCGGGCGCAGGCACCCAGGCGGCCGACACCGCGCTGTTGAGCGGCGTGGTCACCGCCGGGATGCACGGCTTCACCTTTCGCGACAAGACGGAGGTCGCCGTCGTTCAACTGAGCGGGTCGACCACCATCACCGCCTCCATTGCCGATCCCTTCCATGATCTGCGACTTGAGCTGAGCGGGTCAGTTTACCGGTTCGACCTTTTCGACGGCAACTATGCGCTGGACTTCAGTTTCACCCACCGCGGCGAGACCATTCGTCTCGCCGGGCACGTCTTTACCTTCTGCCTCATCTCCACCTACGATGTGGACGTCTTCGTCAACGGCACGGCCTTCGGCAGAGTGATCAACGGCAGCGGGGGCCCTTCGGTGCGGGACGTGGACGGCCAGGTGCTCCCGGCGGACCAGGCGCGGGCCATCCTGGACCTGCTCCAGGGGCAGCAGCGGGTGTTCGACACCCTCGCCGCCTTCTTCGCCCCGGCGCGCTTGCTCTTGCCGCCGTGATGCAATCCCCACGACCGGTCCTCGCCATTCGTCGAGGTCCCGGTTACCATACCCGGTGTGAAGGCCAGTCGGTTCTCCGGACTCGTGACTGCGCTGCTTTTCCTGCAGCTTGGCTCGGCGCCGCGCGATGGGTTGTGCCGATCGCTACATGACCGGCATACAGGCACTCCGGCACCCGCAGCGCATCAGCACGGCGGTCACGCCTCGATGCCGGACAATCACCAGGACGGTGGTCGCCCTCCCCAATCCGGCTCGACCGTCCCCGTTTGTTGCCAGGCCTTTGCGTCATGCTCGACCTGTGCCTCGAGCGACGGAAGGACCATAGCTTTCGCATCGAAGCCCACCCGGCTCAGCATCAGCGGACGCGCACACCATCTGCCTCCCGCACTGTTCTTCGCTCCGGACACACCTCCTCCCAAGGCGTAAGGCCGAAGACAGCTGGTCACGTTGTTGGCGGAGCAGCCTGCTCGGCCAGTGACACTCAGACGCGACTCGGAGGCGATGCCTCTGAGCGGGGCCTTGCACTTTGGGAAGCGATCATGCACTCGCAGATAGTGGTGCGCACCATCACCAGCGCGTTTATTGGAGTCTTTCTCGCCGGTATTCCCGCGGTCGCGCAGCAGCCGATGCCGCATGACGTGCATCCCGACCCCAGGCGTCACGTCACGCCGAGGCGTGCCCCCGCGGCGGATACAGCGCGGCAGCACGAACCCTCCGGCCCACTCGGCATCTCGATGGACCGGATGGGGTCCGGAACCACATGGATTCCCGACGCCGTATCGCTGCCCGCGCGTCACATGGTGATGGGCCGCTGGAATGTGATGCTCCACGGCATTGTCTTCGCGCAGTATGACAAGCAGGGCGGCCCGCGCGGCAACGATCAACTCGGCTCGCTGAACTGGACGATGCTGATGGTGAGTCGGGACGTGGCGGGCGGACGGTTCCAGGCTCGGACCATGCTGAGTCTGGACGCCGCGACGGTCACCGCGCGGGGCTATCCGCTGCTGCTCCAGACGGGAGAAGGCTACCAAGGCCAGCCACTGCACGACCGCCAGCATCCGCACGACTTCTGGATGGAGCTGGGCGTCCTGTACGAACGTCCACTGACGTCTTTTCTCGGGGTGTCTCTGTACGCGGCACCGTCGGGCGAGCCCGCGCTCGGACCGGTGGCATTCATGCACCGGCCCTCCGCGATGGACGATCCGGTCGCCCCGCTCTCACATCACTGGCAGGATGCGACCCACATCAGTTTCGGAGTGCTGACCGTCGGACTCTTCGGGCGCCGATGGAAGCTCGAAGGCTCCGCGTTCAACGGTCGCGAGCCCGATGACAAACGCTGGAACTTTGACAGGCTCCGACTCGATTCCTACTCCGGACGGCTGACGGTCAATCCGAGCGATCACTTCAGCGTCGCTGTGGGCTATGGCTACCTGAAGAGCCCGGAGGCGCTGCGTGCGACCGAATCCGTCCATCGCACGACGGCTTCGCTGTTATATGGAAGGAAGCTGGGCGCCGACGGACAACTGGCAACCGCGGTGGTGTGGGGTGCCAACCTGCGTTCGGGCCAGCGAACCAGTGGCATCCTGGCCGAAGGCGAAGCGGTCATGGATCGTCACAACACGTTGTTTGGCCGCATCGAGAGGGTCGAGAAGAGCGCCGAAGAGCTGGTCCTGCCTACAGGCCCAGGCGGGGTCACGCCCCGAAGCACGTTCGACATTTCGAGCCTGTCGCTCGGGTTCATTCGCGAGATTGTCCGCACCTCGGGCGCGACGATCGGACTGGGCATCCGGGGAACGGCAGACCTGCTTCCGGACGGGCTGACACCCTATTACGGCTCCCGCACTCCGGTTGGCGGGGTGGTCTTCGTGCGACTTCGTCCTCTCCATCATGTCATGTCATTGCCGGGCATGCCGGGCATGTCGATGCCGGGGCACGAGTAATGTGCCCCTTCACCTCTTGGAGGTTCCATGCTGGGATATGATTGGCCGCGGCTCCATGCCGCGGTCAACGACCTGCCGGCCGCGTTGCTCCTGGTTTCGGTCCTGTTCGACCTGCTCGGGGTAATTCGGAAGCGCGAGGATTTCCGCACGGTGGGATTCTGGACGTTGATGGTCGGGGTGGTCGGTACCGGCGCGGCGGTTGTCGCGGGACTCAAGGCGGAGGGCTCCGTCGAGCATAGCGATGAAGCACATGCGATCATGGAACAGCATCAGACGATGGGGCTCATCCTGCTGGGGATCTTCGGCGCCCTGGCGCTGTGGCGGCTATTCCGGCGCGCTCAGCGTCCGGCCGAGCAAACAGCCGCATTAGTGGTGGGGCTCATTGGGCTCGTGGTGCTGGTGCGAACGGCTCAGCTCGGCGGCTCGCTCATGTTCGAGCACGCGCTGGGCATTCCATCCGCGCGGCTTCACACGGTAGAGGCTCAGCGGGAGTCGGAAGAGCACGAGCATGGCGCTGAGCCTGCGGCGCACGAGATGCCCCACGCCGACAGCACCAAACCTTCACACGACTAGGGGGTCCGTCATGCTTTCGGGTCGATTTCTGATTCTACTCCCGATCATCACTGCCGCCTCGGTTGCGCGGCTCGGCGCCCAGCAACACAAGCACGCCGCAGGCGCCGATTCGACGGCCGTGGCAGCCGCCGTTGATCGCTTCCAGCATGCGCTCGCCGAAGGTGACAGCGGGGCTGCCCTGTCCCTGCTCGCCTCGGACGTTGTGATCCTGGAGAGCGGCAGCCTCGAAACGCGCGACGAATACCGCGCCCATCACCTTCCGGCCGACATCGAGTTCGCACGGGCAGTTCGGAGCGTGAACGGCCCGATGCGAGTCGTGGTGCGCGGCGATGCCGCCTGGGCGGTGTCCACGAGCACCACGCAGGGTGAGTTCCGCGGCCGCGCGATCGACTCTACTGGCGCGCAACTGGTGGTGCTGACCAGAGACACGGACGGCTGGAAGATCCGGGCTATCCACTGGTCATCTCGGTCCCGGCGACCGCCGGGCGCCCGCTGACCTTCCCAAGACCGGAATCAGCCAGGTGAAGACGTCTTCATGCTGGATTCTTGGAGTCAAGGGTGTGCCGGTGTACAGTTCACGGGTATGTCGCGCGTCCTTGTCCGCCTCTTCGCGGTCGTCCTGATCCTGGGCCAGATGGTCCAGGTGTCGGGCGGTGCGTTCTGCGGTTTGCAGCGGAAGCACCATGCCCGGCATTGCGACGACGGCATGCAACAGCAAGCTGGCACGGCGCTCAGCGCCCCGACGCAGGACATGGCGTCCGGTCTCTGCGACCTGGTCGGGCCCTGCTCGGCTCCGATCCCCGCGGTCGCGGCCACACCGATGTCCGTTGATTTCGCCCTGGCGCTGGTGCGCGACGGCGCGTCGCCCGCGCCGGCGTCACTCGCTTCCTTTACCTCGGCACCGATACCACCTCCGCCCCAAGCCTGACCCCCTCGTAGAAGACGTACGTCCATCACTCTGCCCTGAGGGGGCCAGATGTTGCGTTTGCTGCTCGCCGTTTGCGCGGTGGGCTGCGGGTTCGCACCCGCGGTCCGGGCGCAGACTCCACTGCCCGCGTCGCCACGCGGGGACACGCTCGACCTGCCCGGCGCCATCGCGCTGGCGCGCGCCGCCAATCCGATGCTGGCGGCACGCGCCGCCGAGGTGCGTGCGGCGGCGGCCCGGGTTCGGCCCGCCGGCGCCCTGCCCGATCCGACGCTGACGCTCGGCGCCATGAACTACATGCTGCCGGGTCTTTCACCGCGCGGCGATCCCATGACCATGAACCAGGTCACGCTGATGCAGACGGTGCCGATCAATGGCACGCTCGGCCTCCGTCGTCGTGTGGCGCGCGCGGACAGCGCACGGTTCGCCTACGTGGCGGAGGCGGCCGCGCTCGAGGTCGAGGCGGCGGTGCGCGCCCAGTACTGGTCGCTGTACCACGATGATCGGGCGCTCGAGATCATGGCCCGGCGGCGCACGGTCCTTCAGGAGATCGCGACCGTCGCGACGACCATGTACTCCACGGGCGCGGTCGCGCAGTCCGATGCCCTGCGCGCGCAGGTCGCCATCACGCGGCTCGACCAGGAGGTCGCCGAAATGCAGTTGCAGCGCTACGCCGCAGCATCGGTGCTCAACGCACTGCTCGGCCGGCCGGGCCAAGCGGGGATCGCGCTTCCCGCAGCAGACGCGCACGAACCTGGCGTCATGATGCACACCCTCGACATGCCGGAGCCGCTGGCCCTCGACTCGCTGATGGCGGCCGCGGACGCGCACAACCCGGACATCCTGGGCGCCGAGGCGCTAGTGACCGGCGGCCGCACCAATGCTGCCGCGGTGCGTCGATCCCTGATCCCGGATCTCGGGATCGGCGTGGCGTACGGCCAGCGGGCCGGCCTGGGAGACATGCTCTCGCTCATGGTGAGCGTGAACCTGCCGGTCTTTGCCGCCTCGCGGCAGTTACGGCAGCGCGACGAAGCGGGTGCGATGCTCGACGCGGCGACCGGGGAACAGGCCGCCGCCCGGGTTCAGGTCCACGCGGCGTTGGCCACCGCGCGCCAACAGGCGATGACGGCTCGTCGGCTGGTGACGCTGTATGCCGGGACGTTGGTGCCGCAGGCGGAAGCCGCGTACCAAGCGGCCCTGGCCGCCTACCGGGTCGGCCGCGTGGATTTCGCCACGCTACTCGACGCGCAGACGGCCCTTCTCGAGTACGAGCACGATCTGCACAGCTACGAAGCGATGTATGGCACGGCCGTCGCCGAGCTGGACCGGCTGACGGGCCGCCGTTTTGATGCCGGCACCGCCGGCCGGGAGAACTGATGCGACACCTGTGGATCGTGGCCCTCACGGGCCTCCTGGCGGCCGCGACCGCGGCGTGCCGCCAGTCCGGCACTGCCGCCGCGCGCTCGGCCGGCGACACGGGGATGGCCGGCATGGCCATGCCGGCGTCGGCCCGCGCAGCGGCCGATACGGCACCCGCCGCACGCATCGCGGTCGGCGCGACCGAACGGCGCCGCCTTGGCATCGTCGTCGTCACCGCGGAATTGCGGGAGCTGGCGCGCGACCTGCGCCTGGTGGGGCGCGTCACGCCCGCGGAAACCGCTCAGCGCACCGTCACCTCGCGGATCGACGGCTTTGTCGAACGGCTGTACGTGGACTTCACCGGCCGCGCGGTACGGCGCGGCGAGCCACTGCTCGACATCTACAGTCCGATGCTGGTCTCGGCCCAACAGGAGCTGCTGCTCGCGGTCCGGCTTCGGGCCGCGCTGGGCGAGAACCTGGCAAGCGTTGCCGCGCGCAATGCGGACTCGCTGGTGGCGGCGTCACGGCGCCGCCTTCAGTACTGGGAGATCAGCGACGACCAGATCGCCGAACTGGAGCGATCCGGCACCGTGCGGCGCACGCTGACCCTCCGCGCGCCGGTGGACGGCGTCGTGCTCCAGAAGAACGTCATCCAGGGGCAGTCGGTGATGGCCGGCGCGGCACTCTTCCAGATCGCCGACCTCTCGACCGTCTGGCTGGAGGCCGACGTGTTCGAAAACGACATCGGCTTGATGCGCGTGGACCAGCGCGCCGAGGTCACCTTCGACGCCTACCCGGGTCAGCCGTTCTCGGGCGCGGTCACCTATGTCTACCCCACGGTGGACCCGGCATCGCGCACCGGCCGCGTCCGGATCGAGTTGCCGAATGCCGGCGGCCGTATCCGGCCCGGCCTCTTCGGCACGGCGCGCTTCCGGGCGCCGCTCGGCGGGCGCGGCGTCGTGGTGCCGCGGCAGGCGGCCCTGGTCACCGGCGACCGGCAACTGGTATTCGTCGAGGACTCGCTGGGCCGCTTCGTCCCGCGTCGGGTGACCCTCGGCGCCGAAAGCGACAGCCTGGTCCAGGTCCTGTCCGGTCTCAGGGCGGGCGAGCGCGTCGTCGCAACCTCGGCCTTCCTGCTCGACGCCGAGTCGAACCTGGGCGCGGCGATGGCGGGCATGGCCGGCATGGACATGGGCCCGGCGGCGGGAGGCCGCGGCGCGGCGGCGCCCACTCCCACGGCTCCCGCACACCAGAAGCACTAGGAGACTGACCCATGCTTCGCGCCATCATCAACTGGTCCACGCGCAACCGCTTCCTGGTCGGCCTCGCGGTGTTGTTCATCGGCGGCGCCGGTGTGTGGGCCCTGCGCACCATTCCGCTCGAGGCGCTGCCGGATTTGACGGACGTGCAGGTCATCGTCCAGACCGACTACGCCGAGCAGGCGCCGCAGATTGTCGAAGACCAGGTCACCTACCCGATCACCACGCAGATGCTGAAGGTGCCGGGCGCCCGCACGGTGCGGGGCTTCTCGTTCTTCGGCATGAGCCTGGTCTACGTGATCTTCGACGACGGCACCGATCTGTACTGGGCGCGGTCGCGGGTGCTCGAGTACCTGAACGGTCTGCGCGGGCGGTTGCCGGCCGCCGCCGACCCGGTCGTCGGGCCTGATGCCACGGGCCTGGGCTGGGTCTACCAGTACGTGCTGGTCAGCGACCGCCACGACCTGTACGAGCTGCGCGCCATCCAGGACTGGTACCTGCGCTACGTGCTGACCTCGGTGCCCGGCGTCTCCGAGGTCGCCTCGGTCGGCGGCTTCGAGAAGCAATACCAGGTCGAGGTGGACCCGGTGCGCCTCCAGGCGTTCAACATCCCCATCACGCGCGTGATGGCCGCGGTGTCGGGAGGCAATGCCGAGACGGGGGCCCGCGTGCTCGAGGTGTCGGGCCGTGAGTACATGATCCGGGCCGTCGGTTACGCGAAGGGCATCACCGATCTCGAGAACGCCGTGGTGAGCACCACGGCGGGCGGCACGCCGATCCGGGTGCGCGACGTGGCACACGTGCACCTCGGTCCGGAGATCCGGCGCGGCGCCGCGGACTGGAATGGGCGGGGCGAAGCGGTGGGCGGCATCGTGATCATGCGCTTCGGTGAGAACGCGAAGACCACGATCGCGCGCGTGAAGGAGCGGCTCGCGGAAGTCCAGCGAGGCCTGCCCGACGGCGTGCGCATCGAGCCGGTGTACGATCGGTCCGATCTCATCGACCGGGCCATCGAAACCCTGAAGGGCAAGCTCACCGAAGAGTCCATCGTGGTCGCCGCCGTGTGCGTGGTATTCCTCCTGCACCTGCGGTCGGCATTCGTCGCGATCCTCACGCTGCCGCTTGGCGTCATGATGAGCATGCTGGTCATGCGGTGGATGGGACTGTCGGCGGACATCATGAGCCTCGGCGGGATCGCGATCGCGATCGGCGCGATGGTCGATGCCGCGGTCGTGATGATCGAGAACATGCACAAGCATCTCGAAAGACGAGGGAAGACAGGGAAGACACGGGAGACAGGGGAGACAGGGGAGACAGGGGAGCTCGATCGCTGGGAGGTTGTGCGGCAGGCCGCGGGCGAAGTCGGCCCGGCCCTGTTCTTTTCCCTCCTGGTGATCACGGTGTCCTTTCTGCCGGTATTCACGCTCGAGGCGCAGGAAGGCCGGCTCTTCAAGCCGCTCGTTTACACCAAGACCTTCGCGATGGCGGCGTCGGCGCTGCTGGCGATCACGGTGGTGCCGGTGGCCATGGGATACCTCATCCGCGGCCGGATCCGCCCCGAGCAGTCCAACCCCGTGAATCGCATTCTGCTGTGGCTCTACCGGCCGGTCCTGCTGGTGACGCTCCGGCATCCGTGGCGGGTCGTGCTGGGGTGCGCCGTGCTGCTGGTGGCAACGCTGTGGCCGGCGTCGCGGCTGGGTTCGGAGTTCATGCCGCCACTGGACGAGGGCACGCTGCTCTACATGCCCACCACGATCCCCGGTGCGTCCATCACCGCCGGTGTACGGGCGATCCAGTACCAGGACTCGATCCTGGCGTCGTTCCCGGAAGTGGCCAGCGTGTTCGGCAAGGTGGGCCGTGCCGGCACCGCCACCGACCCCGCGCAACTGGACATGATCGAAACGGTGGTCGGCCTGAAACCGCAGCGAGAGTGGCGGCGCGGCATGACACGCGAGCGGCTGGTGGCCGAGCTGGATTCGGCGGTGCGCACCACGGGCTTCACCAACGCCTGGACTCAGCCGATCCGCGGCCGTATCGACATGCTCGCGACCGGTATCCGCACGCCGGTCGGCATCAAGATCTTCGGTCCCGACCTGGGCCAGCTGGAGCGCATCGGCAGGGATATCGAGGCGGCGGTGCTGATGATCCCCGGCACCCGCAGCGTGTTCGCCGAGCGGGCGGTGTCGGGCTCCTACCTGGACATCGCGGTGGATCGCGAGCAGGCGGCGCGCTACGGGCTCAACGTCGCCGATGTGCAGGCCACCATCGTCTCGGCGATCGGCGGGATGCAGGTGACGACCACCGTCGAAGGCCGGCAACGCTTCAGCGTCAACGTGCGGTACCCGCGCGACCTGCGTGATTCCCCCGACGCCCTGCGGCGTGTCCTCATTCCGGTGGCGCTGGGATCCGCGGGCTCCGCCTCCTCCTCACTCGTCGCGGGCGCGATGGGCGGCGCTGGCCCGGGGGGCATGGAGGCCGCCGGGGGTCGCATCGCGCAGATCCCGCTTGGCCAGCTCGCGACGCTGCGGCTGGTCAACGCGCCGATGCTGGTCAAGACGGAAGACGGATTCCTCACGTCCTGGGTCCAGGTGGACATGGAGGGCCGAGACCTCGGCAGCTATGTGCGCGACGCCCAGGCGGCGGTTGCGCGTTCGGTCCGGCTCCCCGCGGGCTACACGCTGCGCTGGAGTGGCCAGTTCGAGTTCATGGAGCGCGCGACCGCCAAGTTGAAGCTCGTCGTCCCGATCACCCTGCTGATCATCGTGGTGCTGCTGTACATGAACTTCAGGAACCTGCGCGACCTCTCCATCGTACTCCTGGCGCTGCCGTTTTCGCTGGTCGGCGGGATCTGGTTCTTGTGGGGGCTGGACTACAACCTGAGCGTGGCCGTGGCGGTCGGCTTCATCGCCCTGTTCGGTGTGGCGGCCGAGACCGGCGTGGTGATGCTCATCTATCTCGATCTCGCCTGCGAGCACAAGCGTGCCGGCGGCACCATGACGCCGGATACACTGCACGATGCCATCGTCGAGGGGGCGGCCGAGCGGCTGCGCCCCAAGATGATGACGGTGATGGCGATCATGGCGGGCCTGCTCCCGATCATGTGGGGCAGCGGCGCCGGCGGCACGGTGATGCGGCGCATCGCCGCGCCGATGATCGGGGGCATGGTGAGCTCGACGGTTCTGACGCTGCTGGTGATCCCGGCGATCTACCTGCTGTGGCGGCGCGCCGAACTGAGGAAGGAAGGAGCGGCCCAGTCATGACGCCCGCGACCCAATGGACCTGCCCCATGCATCCCCAGATCGTGCGGCCCGGACCGGGGGCGTGCCCGATCTGCGGGATGGCCCTCGAGCCGCGCACTGTCACGCTGGAGGATGAGCCCAACATCGAGCTGCGCGACATGACGCTGCGTTTCTGGATCGGTGCCGCACTGACCGCGCCGCTGCTCCTCATGATGATCGCCGACCTGCTGCCCGGCCCTCCCCTGCACGTGCCGATGGGCCCCGCGCGCCGCTGGATGGAGCTGGTACTCGCGACTCCAGTGGTGCTCTGGGCCGGCGCGCCGTTCTTCGAGCGGATGGGGGCGTCGTTCGTTCACCGCAGCCTGAACATGTTCACGCTGATCGGCATCGGCACCGGTGCCGCGTACCTGTTCAGCCTCGTCGCGACGGTCGCCCCAGGCGCCTTTCCGTCGTCCTTCCGCGGCGCGGGCGGCAGCGTGGACACGTACTTCGAAGCGGCGGCCGTCATTACCGTGCTGGTCCTTCTCGGCCAGGTGCTGGAGCTGCGGGCCCGCAGCCGCACTAGCGGCGCCATTCGCGCTCTGCTCGGCCTGGCGCCGAAGACCGCGCGCCGAGTACGCGCCGACGGCCAGGACGAGGACGTCGCGCTCGATCAGGTCGTGGTCGGTGACCGCCTGCGCGTCCGCCCGGGCGAGAAAGTCCCGGTGGACGGTGTGGTGCTCGAGGGGCGGAGCAGCGTGGACGATGGTGACCGGCGAGCCGATGCCCGCCGCCAAGGCTCCGGGCGACCCGGTCGTCGGCGGCACGATCAACGGGACCGGCGGCCTGGTGATTCGCGCCGAGAAGGTCGGCGCCGAGACGCTCCTGGCGCGCATCGTCGCCATGGTCGGCGAGGCCCAGCGAAGCCGCGCACCGATCCAGAAGCTCGCCGACGTGGTATCCGGGTGGTTCGTGCCGGCCGTGGTCCTGGTCGCCGCCGCTACGTTCGTGGTGTGGGCGCTGGCAGGGCCGCAGCCGCGGCTGGCGCACGCGCTGGTCAACGCGGTGGCCGTGCTGATCATCGCGTGCCCATGCGCGCTCGGCCTCGCGACGCCGATCTCCATCATGGTGGCGACCGGGAAGGGCGCGACCATCGGCATCCTGTTCCGGAACGCCGAGGCCATCGAGGTGCTCCGGAAGGTGGACACGCTGGTCGTGGACAAGACCGGCACCCTCACGGAGGGTAAGCCGAAGCTGGTGAGCATCGTGGTCCTGGCACCATGGAAGGAGAACGAGCTGCTCGGCCTCGCGGCGCCGCTCGAGAAGCGCAGCGAGCACCCGCTGTCGGCTGCCATTGTCGCCGGGGCCCGCGATCGCGGCCTCACGATCGCCGAGCCGGAGTCGTTCGAAGCGGTGTCGGGCAAGGGTGTAAGGGGGCGCGTCGCCGGCCGCGACATTGCCCTCGGCAATGCCTCGCTCCTGCGCGACCTCGGCGTGGACGCGGGGGAGCTCGAGGCGCGGGCCGGCACGCTGCGGGTGGAAGGCCAGACGGTGGTGCTGGTCGTGGTCGATGGACGGCCCGCCGGCCTCCTGGGCGTTGCCGACCCGATCAAGGAGAGCACACCCGACGCCATCGCCGCGCTGCATCGCGACGGCGTCCGCCTGGTCATGCTCACCGGCGACAACCGGGCGACCGCCCAGGCCGTCGCGGCGAACCTCGGGATCGACGAGGTCATCGCCGAGGCGCTGCCCGACCAGAAGGCGGAGACGGTCAAACGGCTCCAGGCAGAGGGCCACATCGTGGCGATGGCCGGCGACGGCATCAATGACGCGCCGGCCCTGGCGCAGGCGCAGGTGGGGATCGCCATGGGAACCGGTACCGATGTGGCGATGGAGAGCGCCGGCGTAACACTCGTGAGAGGCGACCTGCGCGGCATTGCCCGCGCGCGTGCCCTCTCGCGCGCAACGATGGCGAACATCACGCAGAACCTGTTCTTCGCCTTCATCTACAATGCCATCGGCGTGCCGATTGCCGCCGGCGTCCTCTATCCCGCCTTCGGGCTCCTGCTCAGCCCCGTTATCGCGGCCGCGGCGATGAGCTTCAGCTCGGTCTCGGTGATCGGGAACGCCTTGCGGCTTCGGGCCGCCCGCGTGTAGCGGCGACTCGGAGGCCAGGGGTGACCGGGGAGGGCCGGCGTAGCTAGTTTTCCCGGCTCGACCGGCCCTGGTTCCCTGACCTTCTGCCCCCTTGACTCCGACACCTGTGACGACAACGGCGCCGACCTCGACCCTCAGCAGTCACGGCTTGAAGCACACTGGCCAGGCGTTCTGGAACCTCGTTCCGGCCGCGCTCTACGAGGAGGCGGTGCGCCGCAGCGAGGCCGTTGTCGCCGCCGGCGGTCCGCTGGTGGTCGTCACCAAGCCCCACACCGGCCGCTCCCCGGGCGACAAGTTCGTGGTGCGGGAGCCGGCGGCGGAGGCGAAGGTCTGGTGGGGCAGCGTCAACCAGCCCTTCGAACCGGCCCGCTTCGACCTGCTCCACGCCGACGTGCTGCGCCACCTGGAGGCTCAGGACCTCTTCGTCCGCGATCTCTTCGCCGGCACCGACCCGGCCTACCGGCTGCCGGTGCGCTTCATCACCCCGCGAGCCTGGGCCGCGCTGTTCGTCAACAACATGTTCGTGCGGCCGCACACCGCGGAGCTGGCGGGCTTCGAGCCGGGATTCACCGTGCTGCACGCGCCGGAATTCCAGGCTGACCCCGCCAAACACGGCACCAGGACCGGCACCTTCATCATCATCTACTTCTCGAAGAAGCTGATCCTCATCGGCGGCACGCGGTACGCGGGCGAGATGAAGAAGTCGATCTTCACCATCATGAACTACCTCCTCCCCGACCGCGGCGTGCTGCCCATGCACTGCTCGGCCAACGTCGGGCCGGAGGGTGATACCGCGGTCTTCTTCGGCCTCTCGGGCACCGGCAAGACCACGCTATCGGCCGACCCCGAGCGGGGCCTGATCGGCGACGACGAGCACGGCTGGAGCGACCGGGGAGTGTTCAACTTCGAGGGCGGCTGCTACGCGAAGGTGATCCGCCTCTCGCCCCGCGGCGAGCCGGAAATCTTCGCCACCACGCGACGCTTCGGCACGGTGCTCGAGAACGTGGTGATAAATCCGGTTACCCGCTCGCTCGACCTGGACAACCAGGACATCACCGAGAACACGCGGGCCTGCTACCCGATCGACTTCATTCCGAATCACGTGCCGACGGGCTCGGCGGGCCACCCCACCAACGTCGTGTTCCTCACCGCCGACGCCTTCGGCGTGCTGCCGCCCATCGCGAAGCTGAGCGCCGACCAGGCGATGTACCACTTTCTCTC